>NZ_CP114908.1:4707500-5330730 GCF_027497315.1 Solwaraspora sp. WMMA2059
CCGCTTGCGGCCGGGCCGCCAGGTCGGGCAGCAGCCGGTTGACGGCCGCCGACCTGCCGAACACGACACCCTGGAGCTGAGACCGGCGACGGTACGGACGAGACCGCCGACCTGGTCCACGTGACGCTACTCGGGCAGCGCATCCTGTCCCGCAGTCGCTGACCGGCTGTCGGTGTGAGTGGAGGCGCAGGTCGCCTGGCTGAGCGCGGTGACGGCCCGGATCACCGTCGGATCGGTGGCCCGGGCGTCCGGCCGCACCGGGGTGCCCTTCGGGCCGAGCACCGTACCGCTGGGCAGGTCGGCGGTGGCGGCGGCGATGGAGCTGCGGGCGGCATCGGTCGCGCTGGCCCGGAACAGGTTGAGGTAGATCAGCGGGAAGGCCAGCCGGGCTGGCATCGGGAACAGGTCCGCGCGCATCGACCGGCCCATGTCAGTCGCGCTGGCCCCCGGGTCGGCGGCGAGCATCGTGACGCCGGTGCCGGCGAGTCGGTCGGCCAGACCCATCGTGTACGCGAGGTTGGCCAGCTTCGCCCGCCCGTACGCAGGAAAGCCGTAGTAGCGCCCGGCCATCTCGACCCGGTCCAGCGGGGTGCGGTCGGCGAGCCGGATCGCGCCCGAGGTGAGGTTGACGATCCGGCCGTGCCCGGCGGCAATCATGTCGTCGACCAGCAGCTCGGTGAGCAGATAGCCGGAGAGGTGGCTCATGGCGAAGGTCGCCTCGATGCCGTCGACAGTGTGCCAGTGCTGCCGGTAGATCCCGCCGACGTTGTTGACCAGCAGGTCGAGCGGGCCGGCGGCGCGGGTGTCGTCGGCCAGGGCGCGGACGGCGGACAGTGCGGAGAGGTCGGCCCGGATGAACCGGGCGGGTACCGGACCAGCGGCGGAGCGGGAGCCCGTGGCGGCGGCGCTCACCTGGTCGCGGGCGGCGTCGCCCCGCTGCTGGTCGCGCCCGACGATCGTGACGGCGTAGCCGTGGCCGGCCAGGGCACGGGCGGTGGCCAGGCCGATGCCGCCGGTGCCACCGGTGACCAGGGCCCGCTTCGTTGACTCAGTCATGACTAAAAAAATAGTACTAGCTACTGACCTTTAACAAGTGTGCCGCTGGATACAGTGGCGACGTGCAGGTCGAGCAGGACGTACTGCTGGCCGCCGTGGGTCGGCTGCGGGGGCGCTGGACGCTGCACATCGTGCACGCGCTGCTCGACGGACCGGCCGGCTTCAACGACCTGCGCCGGGCGGTCCCGGCGATCGGGCCGAGCACTCTCGCCCGCCGGCTCGGCGAGCTGGAGGCCGCCGGCATCGTCACCCGTACGGTGATCGACACCACCCCACCGGGCACCCGCTACGCGTTGACGCCGACCGGCACCGGACTGCGCCCGGTGCTCGCCGAAATGGCGGCCTGGGCCGGCGACACCAGCGACCCGGACACCCGCCACCACCAACTCGACGACCTGCTGTCACTGATGCAGGAACGCTGGATGCTTGAGCTGCACTGCGCACTGCTGGTCGGGCCGCGCCGCTTCACCGACCTGACCCGCGACACCGGGGTCAACCAGGTCACCCTCACCCAGCGCCTGGCAGACCTGGAGCGGCGCGGCCTGATCCAGCGCCTTGCCGACGGCAGCTACGCGTTCAGCGCCGTCGGCGATGGCTTCCACCGGGTCGGCGAAGCCCTCGCCCGTTGGGCAGCGGCTACATCCGGCACCCCCATCAGCTGACCGGTCAGCGGTGGTGGTAGGCCGTTGCTACCGTCAGCCGGCGTGGACGGGCACCGCGATCCTCGGCTTCCTGCTCCCCTGCTTCAAGGGCAGCCCACGCCGCCAGTGGTGGTACTCGGGCTGGAACTACCTGACGGTCGCCATCGTCGCCAGTCTCTGGCCCGGCGCAGCGTCGAACTCGCGCTGCTCGCGGCCGGCACCACGACCGCTGGCCTGTTCATGGCAGGTGCCGTCGCCGCGGTGACGCTCGGCGGCCTGCCGGAGCGCTGGCCGCCACCCGCCGCTGACCTGGCTCGGCCCGGCCCGGCCCGGCGCGGCACTAACCGGTTGTGGCCCGGCACGTCGGTCGACATAGGCCTGACGTGTTCGACGCGCTGACGTCCGGGTTGCTCGCCGGCTACGGCATCGCGGTCCCGGTCGACGCGATCGGGTCCTGATCGTCACCGTCTCTGCTCAGGTGTCGCTGCGGCACGGCGCGGCCGTCGCCCGACTGCTCGACCCGGCGACCGGCATCCTGCGGGCAGCCGCCGCCGTGGTGCTCGCCGCGAACGCGGTACGCGGAATCGTCGTAGCGATGCAGGCCCGTCGAGCGGCGACCGAAGCGCCGCAGTCGGCACCGGCGCGGTCGATCGCCCGGACGTACGCCGCCTTCGTCGGGCTGACGTTGCTCAACCCGATGACCATCGTCTACTTCGCCGCTCTCGTGGTCGGCCACCAGGGCGGAGCGACAGATTCGACCAGCAGCCTGCTACTCGTCGCAGCGGTGTTCGTCGCAGCGGCCAGTTGGCAGGTCCTGCTGGCATCTGGTGGCGCGCTTCTCGGCCGCGCGCTCGCCAGCCCACGCGCCGGCTGGTGACGGCGCTGGTCGGCAACGGCATCATCGGCCTGCTCGCCATCCGCCTAGCCTGGCAGGCCAGCCTCGGCTGAACCGCCACACCGCCACTGCCGCACCGACCACCAGCAGCAGTACGGCCTGGGCGAAGGCCGGCCCGGAGGAGGCATCGGCGATCGGCCACGCCCACCAACGCACCAGACCACCGTCACCGGTGCCGAACAGCGCACTGACGATCACCGCGCCGACCGGCACCACCGCTGCAAGCCGTGCGCCGACGAACGGGGCGACGATCTGGGCCAACCCGAGGCAGCCGATGAGATTACGCAGGTAGCCGGGGCCGAGCTGCCACCAGCCGACCGCCGAGGCGACGCCGACTGCAACCGCGGTCATCAGCGTCATCGCCGCGGCGACACCGAGGTCGCGGGCGGCCACCGAACGTACCGCCGTGGTGTCCAGGTCACCGCTGCTGCGGTCGATGCCGTGCCAGAGGACGACGATCGGGACAAGCGGCAGCAGCAGGGCGAACACAACCGGCACCAGCAACGCCCCGGCCAGGCTGGGCAGCGGCAGCACCTCACCGCCGATCACCGTCGCGGCGGCCAGGCTCGCGGCGTACGCGACGGTCACCGTCGTCAGGGCGCGGGTACGCCACCACCAGATCACTGCGGATCGTCCGACGCGAAAAGTTCCGGGTCGAGGCGCGGCACGGTGGTGCAGTCAGCCATCGGCGCGAGGTTGGCTCGGTACCAGGCAGCCTGCCGGTCCTCGTCGAGCTGACGCACCCGTACCGCCAGGTCGATCAGCTCCGGCGGCGCGACCGGGCCGAGCTCCGACGCCGGTACGCCGGCCGCCAGCGCCATCCACACCAGCAACGCCGCACGATTGTGGGCACCGGGCCACTCCCCCTCGGCCGCGCAGGCGGGCACGGTGTCCGGGACGATGCTGGAGACCAGACTCAGCACCGCCGTCTGCGGGTCCGACTCGGCGGGCAGGACGATGAAGACAGCGTCGGCCGCGTTGCTCTCCTGGCTGGTCACCGTCTCGGGCAGCGTGACGCCGACCGCAGCGAGCCGGGGATACGCCGACGCCAGCGCCGGATGGATCGCATCCCGGGCCGTCTCCTGCTCCGGCCACAGGCACAGCGTGGGCCGTTGCCCGACGCACTGTGGCGCTCCGGCGCGCGGGCCGCCGGAAGACGGGCCGAGCGGTGCCGCCACGGTGACCGCGACCACTAGCAACGCGGTGAAGCTCAACGCACCGCCGACGTGAGCCGGGCGGGCGCCGGCAAGGGCGACCAGCGTGCCTGCGCCGATACCGACGGCGAACAGGGCGGCGGCCAGCAGCGCCCGCGCGTCCGGCTGCTGATCGATCGCACAGCAGCTTTCAAAGGACAGCCCGTTGATGTGGCGGATCCAGAACGGCTCGACGGCGGCCGGGTAGGCCAGCCAGATGTAGGAGCCGCCCAGGCTGACCGGCAACGCGAGCGCGGGCGGCAGCCAGCGACCGAGCCCGTATCCGACCACGGTGTGCCCTACCATCACCAGCAGGTAGACGCCGACCAGCCCGAGGTGCGGACCGCCGGGCGCGCCGACTGCGGCAGGGGCGGTCGACAGCACCGCCGCGACGACCCCGGCCAGCCCCATTACCAGCGTCGGGCCGACCGCAACGAAAACGACTGTCCACATCGGCCGAGCGATGGTCTGTGTGTCGATACCGCCGCTGCGGTGCCGCATCCCCTCCCAGGCGGCGCAGACCGCGCAGAGCGGCACCACGATGAACAGCATCAGGTTGGCCTTGGCAACCGCAGCCGTCCAGTAGCCGGGCGTGGCCGTTTCGACGACCGCCGCACCTTGGAACAGCACGAGGGCCAGCATCGGCACGGTCACGTAGGTCTCGGCGCGGCTACGCCAGGGGTAGATCGTCCGCATGGCGCCGTGCGCGTCCGCGCTCATGCCTCGGCGCCGATGAACTGCACGTAGGCGTCCTCGGCCTGCCGGGACGGCTCGACGCCAGGCCTGGCCCGCGCCAGGAATGCCGGCACCTCACCGTGGAACCGGATGACACCGTCGTCCAGCACTGCCACGTGCTGGTAGATGTCGCTGATGTCTTCGGTCTGGTGCGTCGACACGAGCAGGTCAACGTCGCCGACAACTGAGTTCAGCACCTCGCGCAGCACCCGCCGCTGCTGCGGGTCCAGCCCGGCGGCCGGCTCGTCCATGACGATCAGTTTCGCGTCGTGGACGAGGGTCTGCGCGATCCCGACCCGACGGAGCTGACCGCCGGAGAGCGCCCTGCTGGGCCGTTCCGCCAGGTCCTGCAGGCCGACACGGCCCAGGGCGCGGGCCGCGTTGACCCAGGCGTCACGGCGGTTGAGGCCTTTCAGCCAGCCGGCGTAGGCGACCTGCTCCCGCACCTTCAGGCCGGGCATCGCGGCGACGTGCTGTGGCAGCCAACCGACCGAGCGGCGGTACCGCGATCGGGTACGCCGGACATCGCTGACCAGCCTCCCCCGTTCAGAGGGGAATTGGTTGATCGAGGGTGATGAAGGAAAGGTGCACCTGACCTGCGAGGATGTGATTGTCTAGATCAAGTCCAGAGCAGAAGCGGGTGCACCTTTCCGGTGAGTAAGAGTAACGGTTGGGATCAACGGCTGGTCGTGGCCTCGGGTGGGAAGGGTTTGGTCGGTCACGCGGGTGCGGTCCTGCTGCGCCGGTGTGCGGACCGGACCGGGTTGACCGGTGGGTTGAACAAGGTGCTGCCGCGGGGGAAGGGGCCGGGCTGGTGGGATCGGGGCACGGTCCTGGTCTGCCTGGCGGTCGCGATCGTGCTCGGCGCGACGAGCATGTCCGACATCGGGCTGCTGGCGCATCAGTCTCTGGTGTTCGCCGAGCCGCCGTCGCAGGCCACTGTGCGTCGCGCCCTGGCGGGGCTGGACGAGGCCGGGCTGCGCCGCGTCGCCAAGGCACGGGCGAAGGTCCGGGCCCGGGTCTGGGATCTGCTCGCCGGTCGGCCGCAGGGTTTCCCCTGGCTTGCCGTGGCGGGCAAACTGCTGTCGGGGTGGGTGGTCATCGACCTGGACGCCACTTTGATCACCGCCCACAGCGACAAGCAGGGCGCGGCCGCGACGTTCAAGCGCGGGTTCGGGTTCCACCCGTTGGGGGCATGGTGCGCGAACACCGGCGAGAGCCTGACCATGTTGCTGCGCCCGGGTAACGCCGGATCGAACACCATCACCGACCATATCCGGGTCCTCGGTGAGGCGATCGTCCAACTCCCCGTGAAGTACCGGCGCAGGATCCTCGTGCGGGTCGACGGCGCTGGAGCCACCCACGACCTGCTACACCACCTGGAGCAGATGAACCGGCTGTGGCGCACGGTGCGCTTCACCGTCGGATGGACAATCACCGACGCCGACGAGATCGCGATCGCCGCCCTGCCCGAGCGGGCCTGGGACAGCAGCCTGCGTCAGGACGGGACCGCCACCGACACCGCGCAGGTCGCCGAACTGACCGGCCTCAACACCCGCCTCGGCGGCTGGCCCGCCGGGCTGCGGCTGCTCGCGCGGCGCACCCGCCCGGCCGCCCGGCACGCCAAGAAACTCACCGACCTGGAGAAGAAGACCGGCTGGCGGTACGCGATCGTGGCCACCAACATCGGTCGGATCGGCGGCGTGCCCGGCTCGCACCACCCGCAGTGGCTCGACGCCCCGCACCGCTCCCACGCCGGCGTGGAAGACCAGGTACGAACGAACAAGGCCATGGGCCTGCGGAACTTGCCCAGCAAGTCCTGGACCGTCAACCGCGGCTGGATCCTCGCCGCGAACATCGCCGCCGACCTGGCCGCCTGGACCCGGCTACTCGGCCTGCACGACCAACCCGATCTCGCCCACGCCGAACCCGACACCCTGCGCTACCGGCTACTGCACCTACCCGCGAAACTCACCACCCACGCCCGCCGCCGAACACTGTCCATCCCCGACACCTGGCCCTGGGCCGACGCGTTCCTGATCTGCTGGCAACGCCTGCACCTGCCGCTGACCACCTGACCCACCCAACCTGCCCCTACCAGCAGAAAGGCAAGCCCCGGGACCGGAGACCCGGCGCGCCCGCAGCGAGACGCGGCCGGCCCGTACACCCACAAGAGGACAAAACAGTCAAGCCGAAACGGTCAGGCAGGGACCAAACCCCTCTGACGAATCGAGGCCAGGTCACCGACTCGCACCGTGCCCGCGTCGGGCTGCAGCAGCCCCACGATCAGCGACAGCAGCGTGGACTTGCCAGCACCGTTGGGGCCGAGCAGCACGGTCGCACCGGGCTCGAACTCGACGGTCAGGGCACGGAACACCGGGATGTCCTTGCGATACCGGAAAGAACAATCCGCGATCAGTACGGGCACAGGGTCAACCTCTGGAGGCATGAACACGGCAGACATGGGGCGGCAAGTCAGGACCTTATGGCTGACTTGCCACCCCATCCTAGATGATCAAGGCATCAGGTCAGTAGTAGGTGGTCAGCGAGTTTACGTTGACTCGCCAGCCGGAGGTCGATCCGTTGATCTTCTTGATGGTCCAGTGGTAGCTACCGACGTCGGTCATCCGACCCCAATTGAACGTTCCACACGACGAGGTGCGCTCGCCGTATGTCACATCGGGGAGCGGCCAGGTCCTGTTACGAGCAAGGTCGAGAGTAGTGTTCTGGTAGGTTCCCGCTACCACCGAACAACCGGACCACACCGTACGAGTCGATGCCGAGTCACTGTTGTTGTCGGTCCAGTCCCGGGATGTGAATCCGGTAAGGGCATCGCTCACACTACTCGACCAACTTCCCTCAGCCTCGATCCACCGATGAAGGTCGGACCGGCAGGACCCCGGCTATAGAAAGTGCCCTCTGAACTGGAAGGATAGGAGTTCTGACGCTTCTATCGCTCGGTTCGAGAGGGCACCTCGCAGGTGAGAATACGCCAGGACGCGCCGGTGGTGCGCGCGACGTTCGACGATCCGAATCTGGTGTCGTGTGCCGGTCTCGTTCCGGTGATGCGCCTGGCCGAGCAGGCCGGTCTGCATGACGCGGTCGCCGACCGGGTGCGGCTGCCGACGGACAAGGGCGCGAACCCCGCCGGGAAGGTCGCCACGGTCGTGGCGGGGATGCTCGCGGGCGCGGACAGCATCGACGACCTCGACATCGCCCGGCACGGTGGCATGCGGTCGCTGTTCGGCAGCGTGTACGCGCCGTCGACGCTCGGGTCGTTCCTGCGTACGTTCACCCACGGGCACGTACGGCAGTTACAGGCCGCCGCCCGCGACACCCTGATCGGTCTGACCGGCCGGGCACCGATCCTGACCGGCGCCGACACCCTGTGCTTCGTGGACATCGACTCCATGCTGCGGCGGGTGTACGGCAAGCAGAAGCAGGGCATCGGGTTCGGCCACGCCAAGGTCGGCGGCTACAACGTCTACCTGCGCGGCTACAACCCCCTGGTCGCGACGCTGTCCACCCCGCTGTCCGCGCCGGTGATCGCCGCCACGAGGCTGCGGTCGGGTAACGCCGGCTCGTCCCGGGGCGCCGCCACCATGATCGCCGAGGCCATCACGACCGCCCGGGCATGCGGCGCTTCGGGGGAGATCATGGTGCGAGCGGACTCGGCGTTCTACGCCAAGACGGTGATCAGCGGCTGCCGGCGTCGTGGCGTGCGGTTCTCGGTCACCTGCCGCATCGACCCGAAGATCCGCGCCGCGTGCGACGGCATCGCCGCCGACCAGTGGGTCGACATCACCTATCCGCAGGCCGTCTGGGACGAAGACGCCGGCCGGTGGATCTCCGACGCGCAGATCGCCGAAACCACGTACACCGCGTTCGCCGGCACCCGACACGAGGCGACCGCCCGGCTGATCGTGCGCCGCGTCCGCCGCGACGACCCGCAACAGATCCCCGGCCAGGACGAACTCCTACCGACCTACCGGTACCACGCCGTGTTCACCGACAGCCCGTACACCCTCGTACAGGCCGAAGCCCAGCACCGGCAACACGCGATCATCGAGCAGGTCAACGCCGACCTGATCGCCGGCCCCCTCGCCCACCTGCCCTCCGGACACTTCAGCGCCAACGACGCCTGGCTGACCTGCGCCGCGATCACGCACAACCTCACCCGCGCCGCCGGACACCTCGCCGCGGGCACCTGGTCGACCGCCAGACCCGCCACCATCCGGACCCGGATCATCACCGTCGCAGCCCGCCTCGCCCACCGGGCCCGCACCATCCACCTACACCTGCCCGAGTACTGGCCCTGGCAGGCGGCGTTCGACAACCTGTTCACCGCCGTCCAGCCGGCACCCGGCTGACCACACCCCACCAGCCGAAACCAGGCGGCCCGACCACAGGCCACAATCCCGTTCCACCCCGAACACTCACCCTCGGAGCAAGCCGATCACGTGATCGGCGACTCCCTCACGCCCGCCGCACCACCCAATACAGAAATGATCAACCAACATTCAGCGGCAACCGCGTCGGTGGATCGAGGCTCAGCGCGCACCGGCGACACCAAGGTCAAACTGAGCACCAAGCCACCCACAGCAACAGTTACGACCTTCGCGAGCCTCTTCACTGTTCCCCGCTTACTTTGGAAGGACAACGAGAGCTGGCCAGCGGTTAAATTACTCGGCGCGGTGTCCACACATGTCAACACCCTTCGATCACCGTTGATCACTGGCCATCAGCGACGATCTCAAGCACTCGAGGCCTGGCCTCAGGGAACACAGGAAGACCGCCACATAGGAGCACACACGGTAAAGCCAAGGTGACAACAATCACATGTTGCAACCGTCCAATGGCTTGATGTTGCTTGCCGCCGCCGCGCCGATCATCACGATCCTGTGCGATGCCGGAAAGAACAGCCCGAGCAGTACGTATGCCAGGTCAGCGATCGGTCGTACCGTTATCCCATGGTCCACGCAGGACGTTACCTCCACATGAGCAATGCTCTCGGAGCGCCAAGGCACCAGGACCTCGGGGCGCGGGCCACCGCAGGTCGTCAGGTCGCGGGTGGGCGCAGACGCAGGGCGGCGACGGCGGCTGGCAGGTCGGCGGCGGTGGCGACCCGGCGGGTGGTCTCGGGACCTTCACGTACGTGCACCTCACAGTGGGACGCGGCGAGCGAGACGATCACCGTCTCGCCGGCGTAGTACCCCGCGAGCAACGACAGCAACGGCACCAGGTCGGCAGGCGTCACCCAGTCGCCGGGGTCGCCGTCGGCTGCCGGCGTCGGCACATCCTGCGGTACGCATTGCGGCACGTTCTGCGGTACGGCGATCGCGGTCGACGGATCGACCGGCACCGCCGAGCGGGTGGCGCCGCACACGTACTCGACGGCCTGGGCGAGCGCGTGCCCAAGGGTGGGCCGGTGCGGGTAGGCCCGCAGGCCGATCGCGGCACCGGGCGCGGCGAGGTACGCACCCCACGACACCCCCTGCATGCGGTACGGCGTACCGGCGTCGTTGCGGTGGTCGGCGACGGTGACGATCAGCGCCAGCCCCAGCCCGTACGCCAACGCGAGCACCCGCGCCAGCGGTGGCGCGTCCGGCTCGGCGGCGTGCAGCAGCACCCGGCCGCCGGGGTGCCCGTTGGCGACGTTCGCCAGGTACGCGGTCAGCAGGTCCTGCCCAGGGTGGTCGAGGGTGACGTGGCCGTACCACAGCTCCTGCACCAGCAGGACCTCGTACTCGTCGAGCGGCGCGAGCTGGTCCGGGCCGATCGGCTGGCCGCGTACCGTCAGGTCGCCGACGTGGAACGGGAGCCGGAACTGCGGCGGCACCTGGTGGATGGGTTTGCCGCCCGGCTGGCTGCCGATCTGCGGCACCACGGCGGTGGCTTCGTCAGGCAGTGCCCAGTTGAGGTGGCGGGCCCAGTGCTGCCCGTCGGTGACGGTGACGACGGCACCGTGCCGGATGCGCAGCGTGTCGCCGCAGCTGAAGCAGCGGCTGAGGCCGGCGGCGTACCGGCCGCTGCGCCCGGCACCGCCGCAGTAGCGGCACTCCGGGTCGGCGGCGGGCGCGCCGACGGTGCAGACGCAGCGGCGCAACCCCTGCTCCGGTACGCAGTACGGGCAGGGTTCGGACGGGATCGCCGGCCCCTGCCAGCTGGGCGGCGGCGGCTGCCACGAGCGGGCGAGCTTGTCGACCGTACGCCGGGAGATCTGGCCGGTGGTGCGTTCGGTGAGTTCCTCGACGACAGCGACCACCCGCAGGCTGGTGTGCCACCAGCGGCCGTCGCGCCAGATGGCCTGCGCGCCAGGGGTGGCCTCACCCGTGCCGACTGAGGTGCAGTCGGCGATCATGCGGCGTTCGAGCTGGTCCAGGTCGAGTTTCGGCGGCCCGATCGGCGGGCCGGGTCGGCCGGGGCACAGGTAGTGGGCGGGTACGTCGACACCACGGTCGCCGATCCCGGTGGCGAGGCGGGTCGCGTCGGCGGCGACGATCGCCGCGTCGAGGCTGTCGGAGCTGCCGACACCGCTGGCGAACGCGTCGCCGACGCCGGTGTCGGGCAGTTCGAGGCGCAGCTGCCAGCCGTAGCGGTCGTCGCCGTACGGATCGGGCCGGGTTTCGACGACCAGGTCGAGGCAGAGCAGTTCGGCGAGGGCGCAGAGTCGGCCGAGGTGGCGGGCCGGGTCGGGGCGGTCCGGCGGGGCGGTACGGCCCAGCCAGAGCTGCCACGGGTGGTACGTGTAGTTGGCGATCGCCGCCGCTTCCAGGGCGTGCCGCCGTGCCTGCGGCAGGTCGGGTCGCCAGTCGCGGGGCAGCACCAGCCCGCCGACGAGAAGTTCCCGCTCGGGTGCAGCCGGGTCGTAGAGGTGGTCGGCGCCGACCCGGTCGGCCAGTTCGGTGACGACGGCGTCGAGGTCGAGCCACCAGCGGCCGGCGCGGTGCACCGGGTCGAGCGCGCCGGGCACGATGTTGACGGAGGCGACGGCGGCGGTGTCGGCGTTGGCGACGGTGTAGACGAGTTGGGCGCGGCGGCGGCCGAGCCCGGCGCAGCGGTCGCAGGTCACGCAGTTCGTGCCGGTGCCGAGACAGACCTGACAGTCGCGGTACGCCGTACCGCCCGGGTTGCCGGCGGTCAACTGGTCGTCGTCGACGATGAGATGGTCGCCGTACCAGGTGCAGCTGCACCGGTGGGAGGTGACGCCACCGCCGTCGCAGGTGGTGCAGTCGACGACGGTGACGCCAGGGTTGTCGGGCTCGGTCACCGGACGGCGGCCTGGTTGATCGTGGCCTGGTTCATCGCGGCCTGGGTGGACTGCCAGCGGCGCAGCGCGTCCTTGATCCGGTTGTTCTGCTCCCAGGTGCGGTCGAGTTCGGCGTAGAGGACACCGAGGTCGTAGGCGACGCGGTCGAGGAACGCGCCGACTTCGACCGGGTCGAGGCCGCGGGCCGTGACGCCGACCGGGCGGAACCGTTGGTTGCGCACCTGCCAGGGCCGGATCGGCCGGTACGCCGCCGAGCGCATGTTGGTGCCGGGCACCCGGTGCACGCCGGGGTCGCCGCCGGCCGGCCAGCGGCTGGGCGGGGTGGACGCCATCCGCCGGCGTCCCCAGCGGACCCGCATCCGTTGCCAGATCCTTCGCATCATCAGTGCTCCTCCCCTGTGTGGTGCGGTGATTGCTTTGGTGGTGTGCGTGGTGGATGGGGGTGGCCCTGCCCCTTGCCGACTCGGGCGGGGCCACCCCCGCCCCGATCACCGCAGCCCTCCTTGGCGGTACGGCGACCGGGGCAGACCTTGGTTCCGCCGCGTGAGCTGCGGAAATCCGGATCAGGCGCAGTCGCCGAGGTCAGCGGGCGCGCTGCCCGGCCCGGTCGCCCTCGGGGCAGCGGTGCGGGGCCGGACGTCGGCGTCACCGCGCCGGGCGTCGGGCATGAGCACCGGCGGCGGTACGTCGACCGGCACCTGCCGAGGGCCGGTTCCCGGGTCGTCCCAGTCCGACCCACACGACCGCCACCGGTCGTCATCCATCTGCGTCACGGTTAACTCCCCTCCTCCGAAGATGTGCGCGACTGAGAATCACCCATCCCCCTTACGGGTGTCAAGTGCATCAAGTTGACGGGGCTGCTAGTCGTCACCTCCGTACGTTCATTGACATGCGGTTGGCCGGGATGTCCGAGATCCAGCAGATGCTCGGTGGCGTCTCCCGCCAGCGGGCATCCGAGATCGTCAACCGTCCGTCGTTCCCCGCACCGCTGGATGTCCTCGCCACGGGCCGCATCTGGTCCCGCGACGCGGTCGCCGAGTGGATCCGCATCCACCGACCCACCCAACGCGAGGACTGAGATCCCCTCATCACGTCAGAGACAACTGGACGACCGCCCTCGCCGGCACCATGTGAACACCCGTGCGAAATTCGAGCCTTCGTGTGGCCATATGCAGCGTCAATGCCTGACCGGTACCGTCCAAGGTAGTCACTTGGGAGGGGTGCTCCGTGAACGGATCCAACGATGCTCTGGCCTCGCTCATCACCGAGGCGGGCTTCTCGTGGGCCGGGCTGGCCCGGCGGGTCAACGGCCTCGGGGCGGACGAAGGGCTTGCCCTGCGCTACGACTACACGGCGGTGCACCGTTGGGTAAAGCGCGGCGAACGTCCGCGACCGCCGGTGCCGACGCTGCTGGCACGGGCGCTCAGTGAACGTCTGCGTCGCCGGATCACCCCGGCAGACTTCGGCATGACCGACGAGGAAACCCTTGCCGCTCGCGGCCTGCAGTACGCCGACCATCCGCGTACCACAGTCGACACGATCATCGACCTCGGCAAGGCTGACGTCGCGCGCCGCAACATCGTCAAAGCCCCATTCGTACTCGCCGCGCTCGGGGCACCGAGCCGGGACTGGCTGCTCGCCACCCTCGACGAAACATCGACGGAGCGCGGCCCCCGGCAGATCGGGATGCGGCAGGTGGCCGGCATCCGGGAGATGTTCGCCCTCTTCCAGGAGCTGGACGTGATGCGCGGCGGCGGCCACGCCCGTACCGCCCTCGTCGAGTACATGCAGAGCTACGTCCTACCGCTGCTCAAGCGGGAGCACGAGCCGGACGTGCAGCAGGCGCTCTACGAGGCAGCCGCCGAGCAGTCGTACCTCGTCGGGTGGATGGCCTACGACGACGGCGAACATGGCCTCGCCCAGCGCTACCTCATCCAGGCGCTCCGGCTCGCCCAGGCCGCTAACCACTCCGCGCTCGGCGCGCACGTCCTCGCCGGCATGTCCGACCAGGCCAACCTGCTCGGTCACCCCCGCGAAGCACTCATGCTCGCCCGCGCCGGCCGCCGCGGACTCGCCGACGGCGACTCCCCCGCCTGCCTCGCCGACCTGCACATCCTCGAAGCCCGCGCCCTCGCGGCACTCGGCGAATCGGCACCGGCAGCAGCTGCCGTGGCCAAGGCCGAACAGACCTTCGCCCGCGTCGACCACGACGACGAACCCGTCTGGGCCAGATTCATCGACACCCCATACCTGTACGGCGAAGCCGCCCACTGCTTCCGCGACCTCGGGCAACCCGACGAAACCGTGCGCTTTGCCACCGAGTCCGCCGAAGGTGCCCGCCGGCAGGGCCGCGCCCGACGTGCCGCCCTCAGCCACGCCGCCCTGGCCACCACCGACCTCGACCGGTCGGACGTCGAAGCCGCCGCCAACCGCGCCGCTCATGTCGTCGAGTTGGCCGCCTCCGTCAACTCGTCCCGCACCATCGGAACCGTCAAAGACCTGCAACACCGCATGAAGCCGTACGCCACCCTCCCCGAGGTACGCCACTTCACCACCCGCGCCACCGAACTCCTCGGCCTAGCCGCCTGACGAAAGCGCATGTCGCAGCCCTCAGCGGTTCAGCCACCAGGCAGGCCGAAGGCCAACACGTGCAGCAGGCCGACGATCGAGCCGGAGCCCAGGATCTCGTTCCGGTCGAGAAGCCCTCGGCCGCCAGCCGGTCTCCTCTTCGACCTCGCGTGCCACGGCCGTCTCCGGGCTCTCGCCCTCGTCGACGATCCCACCGGGAAGCTCCAGCCCCACTGGTCCGACACGAAGCGGTGCCGCCACAGCATCAGCACCTGATCGTGATCATTGACGACGACGCCAATGGCGGCGCGGAACAGCCGTACGACATGGTGCTCGAACCGCTCGCCGCCGGGAGGACTGGACGTCAACCAGGTCGAGGCTAATCCAGGGCCGGCGCTCGTACACGGCCCGTCGTCCAAACACGTGCCAGCGATGGGCGTCGGCCTGCTCAGGACTGCGGTCGCCGCCAGTCCGGCCCAGCAACGGCCGTTCGTCACCCGTCGCCTTACCCATGCCGGCCAGACTATCCATACAGCCCGAGAGAAGTGCAGCCCTCTCAGCCACACCGCCCGGGCTGCCGCCGACTCGACCGCCCGGCTCGGGTTCCTCCGAGGAATCCCATGGCGCTTCCGGAGACCTGATGCCACAGGTGCATCTTGATGCGCCTGTGGCATCAGACTCAACCAGTACCCCAGCCCAAAGGGGCGACATTGCGCACACGGGATAGAGGCGCACCTCGCCGGCCCACCCCGGAGACTAATGACAGCCGCGTCCCGCGAACCCATGATGACGATCGATGCCAGCACAGGAGTATCGTCGCCCTCTACTGCAGAGCCCTGACTTCATCTCCATCGCGCCACCGATTCTTGGAATCCGGACTTTCTTTGGGATCCGACCCGTCGCGCGAATCATTGACAACCTCACTGACCCGCTTGTCGAGAAGTCTGGTGACCGAGTATTGGGCGCCCCCGAAAGCGGCGCTCCAGCCAAGGATCTGTGCCCCTGTGTCGAGCTGCGTCAGCCCAGGAACGAACTCTCCCCGAACAAATACTATCCCGATGAGAGCGCATAGTGCACCAACCGGCAGTTTGAGAACAGTCGAGGCGAGCGACAGATCGTAGGGCACCGCCGACTCGCGAATTTTGGCTAGCATTGCAATGCCCACAAGAACGGCACCCATGAAACCGTACACCAGAACCAAAAGAACGTCGATACGGTCCGGCTCAGTCTGTGGATCGTCCGCTGGGACTTGACGCTCGGGGCCCTGTCCCGTCGTCGCCCTGTCATGCGGACAGACCAGATCGTCCGGGTAGCCGAAGCAGAGACTGAGCGTTTCCGGGGCACAGGCACCCCAAATGGCAAGCACGACAACGGTGGCCGTAGTCAACATTGTCGCGGACCACATTGCATTCCTCAGCCTCCGGATACGTGAGTAATACTTGTTCATCGCCAGATGCACGCCGACCAGGACGGCCTTCATGGCGCACCGGAGCTCCTCCGGTTGGCTTCCCCCTACCAGCCACCGCCCACATCGAGAGGATTGCCGCCGTAGCTCGACGACACGACAGTCGTCCGCCTTCAGACGACCTTTGGCCAACTCCAGGACGGACGGCAGCCAGCCCTGTAGATCCTTCGTATCGAGCATCTCCAGGATCAACAACTCGGCGGCCTGGATACTGAGCCATGCACACTCCATGGTTCCCTTGAGAATTCCGCGACGCCTGGCCGCACTCCGGGCCTTTCTGAGAGACTCGTATACGCTATGGAGTGACGCTCGCCTCATGTCGGCACAGTCCCTGACACGGATAAGTGCGGCCATGCTTTCGAGATAGTCAGCGCGCGCTAGAACGTTCTGACGCCATGTGGCACCAAAGAGGAATCCACGCAGCGGTGGCCCCTCCGCCACTCTCGGCGGTTGGGGACACTCCCGCCTTCTCGCCCTCGATGCCATGATGCGACGGTATGCGCTCAGGAGGTATGTCCGGACGGCGTTCTCCAAACCCTGTGACGCATGCGCCCGATGGTGTCCCTGGAGTCTCTCTCCCTTAGCCCTTGGCTCTTCTGGGAGGCGGAAAACGGCTGCCAAGAGAACCGGTAGTGGCTTATGGTGCGGATGATGTAATCAGCTTCCACTGTGACACGACGGCGAATGCTGGCTCTCGGCACGATAGCCGTAGTCATCGTGGTCACCCTGACCGGGTGGCGGTGGTGGCGCCTGCGGTCGCCGTACGGGCCGGAGGTGTTGAACGCGACCGCGACGCTGCGGCTGGTCGACCAGGCGACTGCGGACGCCACCTTCAACGGTCAGCAGCTGGTGATTCCCACCGACGGCGCCCGGGTCTTCCTCGGCCAGGTGAGCTGGACGCCCCCATCACAGCCGAAATCCGGCGCGATGCTCATCATCGCGGCGCTCGACAAACGGACTCGCACCCTGCCCGGCTTCATCTCCACCACGTCGAATCGACCGGACCGGGTCGGATCAGGCCCTCCGGCGATGTCCTCCTCGTCTCGTCGGGCGACGCCACGCCGGTCACGTACTCCTTCGTCCTGCACCCGGCACATCCGCAGACCCGCCGGAGTTCGCGATCGCGTCCGCTCCCGCCGCCGTCGACGATCTGATGGTCGCCCTGATCAGCGTCGGATCAGGCTGTTCGCCATGTCGATGACGGCTTCCTCAGCCGGCCGAGGCTGCCAGCCCAGCATCCGACGAGCCTTCTCGCTCGACGCCTCGCGTACCGCACCGAGCTCAGGCAGCACGAACGCGATCCGCGGGCTGAACCTGGCGGCGAGACGCACCGCCCAGTCCGGCAGTACCCGCGTCGAGACCCGGTCAGCCCCGTCATCGAGCCGGGTACGCAGCAACACCGCGATGTCCTGCATCGACATGGTGCCGGCGCTGGCCAGGAACCGCTCGCCGGCCGCCGCCGGATCGGTCATCGCCCGTACGTGCAGGTCCGCGACGTCCCGTACGTCGACCACACCGATGTGGATCCGGGCCAGGACGGGCTGGCGGCCGGTCAGCATCCGGTCGATCTGATCTGACCACAGGGACTTGTCCGGTCCGAGGGCCGGACCGAAGATTCCGACCGGATTCACCACCGCCAGCTCCATGCCTTGGCCGTCCTTACGCACGAAGTCCCAGGCGGCGCGTTCGGCGAGCAGCTTCGACTTCGCGTACGCGGAGACCTGGCCCTGTTCCGGATCGGTCCAGTCCTGTTCGGTGAACAGCCGCTTGTCTGCCGGGTGGCCGTACTTCACCGTCACGATCGACGACGTCAGCACCGTACGTTTGACCCCGGCCGTACGTGCCGCGCCCAGCACCCGCAGCACCCCGTCGCGTGCCGGCCCGATGAGTTCGTTCTCGTCGCGGGGCTCGGCCAGCGGCACCGGAGAGGCGATGTGGAGTACGTAGTCGCATCCGGCCACCGCCTCGGCCCAGCCGTCGTCGGTAGTGAGGTCGGCCACGGCGAAGCTGAGCGCGTCACCCGGTTCCGTTCCCCCCGCCTGCAGCATCGTGCGTAGGTCGGCGGCACGACCCGCCGAACGCACCGTGGTACGCACCCGGTACCCCTGCAGCAGCAGCCGTACGACACAGTGCGCCCCGACGAAGCCGGAGCCTCCTGTCACCAGCACCTGCTCGCCACTCATTGCCGACTCCCGACACCACTCGCGCTGTGGACGGGCATGGCGCCCCGCCCCGGACTGCGCCGAAGGTACCGGTGACACCTATGTCTGCGACCGGGCTGGGCCGATGTTCTCGGGCTTGCGACAGCACCGGTGGTCGCGGGATCGACGGATCACCTATCCTGCTGAGCTGCTGGTGCCCGCAGCCGGCGGCCCACCCCGCTCTCGCCGACAACCCCGGCGGCCCCGTGGCCCGGCAGTCCCGAGAGGGTTGCACGACCGGTGAAGATCGACCCGCGCGCCGTTTGGCAACGTGAGAGCAATCACGTGGGCAGTCGCTTTTTTCGATCCTGTGAACAGCCCCTGGCCACCCCGCCTTCTTAACATAGTTCATTCACGTTTCAAGAAGTCTTGGCATTGGCGAACGCCGACACCCGTGCTCTCATTGCAGCAGACGGGGCTCGAGCACTCAGTCCGGCCACAGCGCCCGGTGATCCCGGCAGCTGACAAGCTGGGCAAGCCGTCGATTCACCGGTAGTCCATGCGTCACCGCGCCCAGGAGGCCAGTTTCTCCTATGTCCAGACTGCACCGATACCGTCGCCAGGCATTCGCGACAGCCGCAACTTCCGCACTTCTGGTAGTTTTCGCCGCCACCCCTGCGATGGCACAACCGACGACTTCTCTCGCTCCCCTGCTGCCTGCCGAGAATGGTACGCCAAATGGTGGCTACATTGTCGTTCTCAAGGACCAGCCGCTCAAGGGCGGCGCGGCCAACGACCCTGTGGTGGTCGCCGAGCGGGTTGGTGGCCGGGAGGTCCACCCGTACACGACGGTGCTGAACGGATTCTCCGCGAAACTCGACGCCGACGCCCTCGAGGCGGTGCGCGCCAACCCGAACGTCGAGTACGTCCAGGCCGACGCGGTGATCCAGGCCGTCGAGCCCGTGGTGACCGGCGGTGGCGCGACCACCCAGCCCAACCCCCCGTCATGGGGTCTGGACCGCGTCGACCAGCGGAACCTCCCGCTCGACCAGGAGTTCAGCTACGACACCGACGGCACCGGGACCACCGTGTTCGTCCTGGACAGCGGGATCCGTACCACGCACGACGATTTCGGCACCCGGGCGCAGTGGGCCTACGACGCGGTCAACGACGGCAACAGTCCGGGCGACTGCCACGGCCACGGCACGCACGTCTCCGGCACCATCGGCGGCACGACGTACGGCGTCGCCAAGGACGTGCAGATCCGCGACGTGCGGGTGTTGGACTGCTTCAACTTCGGCACCGACGCGGACCTGATCGAGGGCATCGACTGGGTGGCGACGAACGCACCGCCGCGCTCGGTGGCGAATCTCAGCCTGCAGAACTACGGCAGCGTGGTGAACACGGCCGCCCAGAACATGATCGACGCCGGGGTGCTGGCGGTGTTCGCGGCGGGCAACAACAACAGCGACGCCTGCAACAACAACCCTCGGTCAGCGGACGGCATCGTGGTGGGCGCGACCACCATCACCGACGGCCGGTGGTCCAGCTCCAACTACGGCTCCTGCATCGACGTCTTCGCTCCGGGCAACAACATCACCTCGGCCGGCAACAGCGGCGACAGCGCGGTCGCCTCCAACTGGTCGGGCACCTCGATGGCCGCTCCGCACGTGACCGGCTGGGTGGCCCGTTATCTGGAGGCCAACCCGAGCGCGACGATGGCCCAGGCCAAGGCGGCGCTGCTGGGCGCCGCGACCAGCAACGTGCTGACCGGCATCGGCACCGGGTCGCCGAACCTGCTGCTGTACGCCGACCCGGGTAGCACTGTGACCGACACCGTCGCGCCGTCGACCCCGGGCACGCCGGTGGCGTCGGGCGTGACCGCGACCTCGGCCACGCTCACCTGGACCGCGTCGACCGACAACGTCGGGGTGGTCGGCTACGAGATCGAGCGGGCCACCGGCGGCGGTGGGTTCGCGTCGGCCGGCACCTCGGCGACGAACTCGTTCGCGGCGACCGGGCTGACCCCGGGGACCAGCTACCAGTTCCGGGTACGGGCTGAGGACGCCGCAGGCAACCTGTCGTCGTTCTCGTCGGCGGTCACCGTCAACACCCCGACGGGGGCGGGCACCTGCCAGGTCTCCTACGCGATCAACAGCGGTGGCTCCACGTTCACCAGCAACATCGTCATCACGAACACCGGCACCAGCACGATCAACGGCTGGACTCTGGCCTTCACCCTGCCCAGCGGGCACTCGTTCGGCAGCGGGTGGTCCGCCACCTACGGTACGAGCGGCCAGGACGTCACCGCGACCTCGTTGACGTGGAACTCGACGCTGCTGCCGCAGGGCACGGCGAGCATCGGGTTCAACGGCACCGGTTCCGGGACCGCGGAGCCGACCGCGTTCACCCTGAACGGGACGCCCTGCACCGTCGTCTGACGACGGGCCGGACCATCACCTGACAACTGAACGGTCAGGTTGATCAGCTGGTTCAGCGGGTCGGGCACCGGAGGCACCGGTGTCCGGCCCGCTGACGCCGTCGCCACCACCGCCACCGCCGCCGATGGCGTCGCCGGTTCCGCTGGTGCTGCGCAGGCTCCAGATGATCGACACCGCGATGGTGACGACGATGACCCCGAGGGTGACCGGGATGGGCAGCTTGCCGACCGGGGTCTCGGAGAGGATGAGCTTGACGCCGGCGAAGGCGAGCAGCACCGCCAGGCCGTAGTGCAGGTGCACGAAGCGGCGCAGCAGGCCGGCGAGGCAGAAGTAGAGGCTGCGGAGCCCGAGGATGGCGAAGGCGTTCGCCGTCCAGACGATGAACGTACTGGTGCTGATGGCCAGGATCGCGGCGATCGAGTCGATGGCGAAGATCAGGTCGGTGGCCTCGACCGCGATGAGGACGACGAACAGCAGGGTCGCGACGCGCTTGCCGTCGACCCGGGTGAAGAACTTCTCGCCGTGGTACGCCGGGTCGGTGGGGATGGCGCGGCGGACCAGGCGGACCACCGGGTTGCGGTCCGGTGGGGTCTGCTCGTCGTGCCGGAAGGCCATCTTGTAGCCGGTGTAGATGAGGAACGCGCCGAACAGGTACGCGGTCCAGAAGAATGCCTCCAGCAGTTCGGCGCCGACGAAGATGAACACCAGCCGGAACACGAGGGCACCGATGACGCCCCAGAACAGCACCTTGTGCTGGTACGCGGCCGGGACCGCGAAGTAGCTGAATACCAGCGCGAAGACGAACACGTTGTCGATGGACAGCGCCTTCTCGATTAGGTAGCCGGCGTAGTAGGTGCCGGCGACCTCGCCGCCCTGCCAGGCCCACAGCAGTACGCCGAACAGCAGGCCGGCGGCGATCCAGACGCCGGACCAGATGGCTGCTTCACGGAAGCCGATGACGTGGTTGTCACGGTGCAGGAACAGGTCGACGGCCAGCATCGCGGCGACCGCGAGCATCAGCGCGGCCCAGACCCACCAGGAAACGGTCAACGGACAGACCCTTCGCCCGGCCGACCCGTGGTCAGGGCCGGCGCTACTGGACGAAGGTCTCCCCGGGCCACCGGGTGGCGGCTGCGTCGCCGGGGCGCGGCAGATCCGGGCCCGTGCTGACGACGACGCGGTGGTACTCGGGTACTCCCCCTCGAACTACGTACCAGTATTCGCGAAGCGCGATTCGCGTGTCAAGCTCCGGGCAGCCAACCGGCACGGCTGGCGGATCGCCGGACCTGCGATCCGGCTTTCCCGTACTGTCCTACGTACATTGCGTCCGAAGGCTGTTGCCTTCGAAGAAGTGCGACGGCGAGGGACGCGCGATGAGCGAAGGGGACGGCGGGTCAGCATGTCGGTGCCAGCCTCAGCCGATCCCGGCGCACAGCCAGCCGCCCGGAGCTGGACCTTCCTCACGAACCATGCGCACGTGCTGCTGGCCGTCGCCCGGGACCCGACGGTACGGCTGCGCGACGTAGCCGCATCCGTCGGGATCACCGAACGCGCGGCCCAGAGCATCGTGGCCGACCTGGAAGCCGCCGGCTACCTGCGCCGTACCCGGGTCGGCCGCCGTAACCAGTACACCGTCGACCCGACCGGGCACTTCCGACACCCCGCCGAAGCCAACCGGCAGGTCGGTGACCTGCTCGACCTGTTTACCCGGCAATCAGACCGACCCGGGCCGGAGCAGGCACGGCCCGATCCGCCTACCGGAGGCTGATCCGACTTCCTACCAAGGTCGTAGGTCGAGTGTGACCCTACGCCAGATGGCGCTGGCAGCACCCTGGTTTTGTTGGCCCTCGCCGGTACGGGATGGTTCGCTGTCGATTTCATGCTGCTCGCGCCGGACATCTCCTACTGACAGAGATGATGTTCATGAGCACCTCCCGTCGAGGTCTGACCCGCCTACTGACTGACTTCGGGTCCTTAACGGGATTTGTCGGCCTCGGTCGGGAGGTGCTCATGCACTCACCGGACGTGGCGTTGTGACCTAATAGGAGCCTGGCCAGAGGCCCCATCTCTGTCTTGTCCGCGTTGCCCGGCTGGTGCGTGCCGCCCTGCCCCCAGTCACGAACGACAGGACGACGATGCCCTCTATTACACCTGATAACGCCGCGGTCGAGGTCGTCGGTGGAGTCGATACCCACCAGGACACTCACACGGCCGCTGTGATCGACCTGGTCGGACGGGTTCTTGGCACCCAGCAGTTCCCGGCCACGACGGCCGGCTACACCGCCCTGCTGACCTGGATGCGCGGGTTCGGCCGTCTGCTGCGGGTCGGGGTCGAAGGCACCGGCGCCTACGGGGCCGGACTCGCTCGCAGACTCCGCGACGAGCAGGTTGAGCTGGTCGAGGTCGACCGCCCTGACCGTAAAACCCGCCGCTTCCAGGGCAAGTCCGACCCGATCGACGCCATCCAAGCGGCCAAGGCCGCCCTGGCCGGCGAACGTACCGGCACCCCCAAGCAGCGCGACGGCCGCGTCGAAGCCCTGCGCAACCTGCGGGTGGCCCGCCGCAGCGCCCGTCGACCAGCGCGCCGACACCCAACGCCAGATCAAGGCACTGATCGTTACCGCCCCCGACCAGCTACGCGCCCAACTGCGCGGCCTGGCCGTCAAGCAGCTGATCGCCACCTGCGCCAGCCTGCAGCTCGACCCGGCCGACGCCGCAGCTCCGGCCACCGCAGCCACGATCGCCCTGCGCTCGCTCGCCCGCCGCCACCAGCAACTGTCCGCCGAGATCACCGAACTCGACGAACTACTCGAACCGCTCGTCGCCGCCATCAACCCTGGCCTGCTCGCCGCCCACGGCGTCGGCCCCGACGTCGCCGGTCAGCTGCTCGTCACCGCCGGCGAGAACCACGACCGGCTCACCTCCGAGGCCGGGTTCGCCATGCTCTGCGGTGTCGCCCCGATCCCCGCCTCGTCCGGCAGGACCAACCGCCACCGACTCAACCGCGGCGGCGACCGACAGGCCAACGCCGCCCTCTACCGCGTCGTACTCGTGCGGCTGCGCTGGGATCCGCGCACCCGCGCCTACGCCGAGCAGCGCATCAAGGAAGGCCTGTCCAAGAAAGAGATCATCCGCTGCCTCAAGCGCTACGTCGCGCGCGAGCTTTACCAGCTCATCACCTCAAAAGATCTTGAACTAGCAGCTTGACATCTATAGGAGCATCCGGTGCGAGCTGCCCGTCCCGAGGCCGGCCGGACTGCCCGTCGCGGCCCGCCCCGACCTGGAACAGAGGATGCTGCACACGATGTACGACCACATCGAGGACCGGCCGTTCGTCCGTGACTGTCTACTCGCGACCGGCGTCGCCGCGCTGACGTTCACGATGCTGGCGGCAGTGTTCTGGGTGGTGACGCCGCCGAGCGAGTTCGCGCTCACCGCGGCGCGGGAGTGGCTGCTGGTCTGTCTCGCCGTCGGGCAGGCGCTGCTGCTGTGCCTGCGCCGGGTCCACCCGCTGCTCTGCCTCGCCGCCGTCGTCGGCGTCCAGGTCGTAATGATCGCGTCGTCTCCACCGGACGCGACGATCCGGGGATTCGCACCGTTTGTCGTGGCGTACACCATCGCGGGTCTGCCGCCGGCCCGGCGGTCGTTCGCGCTGCTCGGCGCGGCGGTGGCGGTCGAGGTGGCGGTCGAGGTGGCGGCGGCGGTCGGCGCCGCCGCGGTGAGCACGCCGGGCCTGTTGCTGCCGGCGGTCGGCCCGGCCGGGTCAAGCGTGCTGTCCTACCTCGGCGGCGCGTTCGTCGGCAGCTACGTCGCCACCCGCGGACGCTACGTGCGGTTGCTCCGTCAGCAGGCCGCCGAGTCGGTTCGGACCCAGCAGGCGAAGGTACGGGCGGCGATCGGTGTGGAACGCACCCAGATGGCTCGGGAGCTGCACGACGTCGCCGCGCATCACCTGTCCGGCATGGTGGTGCAGGCGGCGGCGGTGCAGCAGTTGATCGACCGGGATCCGGCCGCAGCGAAGGAGGGGGTGGCCTGGATCCGGACGCAGGGCAAGGCGACGTTGGACAATCTGCGGTTGGTTGTCGGGGTACTGCGTGCCGGCCCGGCGGACCCGGCCGACGGCGCCGGTCCGGGACGGGACGGCGAGGGCGCCGTTCCGGTGCCCGGACTGGCCGTGCTCGACGAACTTGTCCGCACCGCCCGGGGCCTGGGTACGCCGGTCGAGTTCAGCGTCAACGGGCCGCCCCGGCCGGTGTCGCCGATCGCCGACGTCGCGCTCTACCGCACGGTGCAGGAGGCGCTGTCCAACGCCCGGCAGCACGCGCCGGGCGCGCCGGTCCAGGTCACGCTGCATTGCCTGTCGCGTGAGGTGTCGCTGGCGGTGGTTAATGCCCCGCCGGCCCGACACCCGGAGCCTGCGGTACGGATCAGCAGCGGTGTCGGGCTGGTCGGCATGCGGGAGCGGGCCCAGCTGATCGGTGCCCGGCTCGCGGCCGGGCCGACCACCGACGGCGGCTGGTCGGTCGCGGTGATGCTGACGGACAACGGAGGTGAGCGGTCGTGACCAGGGCGGAAGCCGGGGCTGATGCCGGTGCCGGGACGATCCGGGTGATGCTGGTGGACGATCAGGCGGTGGTACGGGCCGGTTTCCGGGTGCTGCTGGAGCAGGTCGCCGACATCGAGGTGGTGGCGGAGGCGTCGAGCGGGTCGTCGGCGGTCACCACCGCCCGGCGGCTGCGTCCCGACGTGGTCTGCATGGACGTACGGATGCCCGGCGGCGACGGGCTCACCGCGACCCGGCAGATCCTCGCCGACGCGGCCGGGTCGCCGCCAGCGGTCTTGGTGGTGACCACGTTCGACCTCGACGAGTACGTCTTCGGCGCGCTCGAAGCCGGGGCCAGCGGATTCATCCTCAAGGACTGCGAGCCCGAGGACCTGATCGACGCGATCCGCCGGCTGGCGGCCGGCTACGGTCTGGTCGACCAGACGGTGACCCGCCGGGTAATCGCCGAGTTCGCCCGGCGACGTCCGGCGGCACCGCCTGAGTCGGCAGCCGCGCATCAGTCCAGGACCGCGTCGGCCTCGATTTCGACCCGCACGTCGGGGGCGTACAGCACCTCGACGCCGATCAGCGACGACGGTGGGAACGGCTGCGGGATCGCAAGCTCGTCGGCGACCCGCGCGACGCCGGCCATCAGGTCGTCCATCTGCTCCGGGGTCCAGTCGGTGACGTAGAACCGCAGCCGGACCACGTCCGCGAAGCTCGCGCCGGCACCGGCGAGACCGCGCGCGGTGTTGCGCAACGCCTGCGCCACCTGGTCGGCGAGCTCGTCGGCGTCGCCGACCGGCTTGCCGTCGGCGTCGCGCCCGACCTGGCCGGCGACGTGCACCTGGCGACTGCCGGTGGCGATCGACACGTGGTGGTACGGGACGGGCTGGGCCATCCCCTCCGGGGACAGCAGCTGCACGGTGGTCATTGCGGGTTTCCCTTCGTCGAACACGGATGTCATCAGGTATCAGATGTCTACCTGGTATCCGAAGGGAACTTCAACGATACTAGGTGTCATGCCGGAAACCACCCTCGCGGAAGCCGACTCCCCGATCAGCGTTGACGCCCAGCTCAGTGCCGACTCCCCGCTCAGCAGGGACCAGCGGGAGCTGCTCGACCAGGTGCTGGACAAGTGGTCGTTGCGGGTGCTCGAGACGCTGTGCGGGCGGCCGCTGCGGTTCAACGAGCTCCGCCGGGAGATCCCGGCGGTCACCCAGAAGTCGCTGACCGCCACGCTGCGCCGGCTCGAACGCAACGGCATGGTCGAACGGGTCGTCACCGGCACCCGCCCGCTCGCCGTCGAGTACCGTATCGCCCCGCTGGGCAAGACCCTGCAGGACCTCGTCGACGCCCTCTTCGGCTGGACCGCCGCCAACTACGCCGAGGTTGAACGCGCCCGCCGCCGCTTCGACGATGAGGTGACGCAGGCAAGCGTGAAGCCGTGACCGGCCGCGCCCCGCCGCCCGATGTCGAGGGTGAGCGCCTGCCACGAATTGACGACCGGACTGTTCGCCCTGCCCACCTGCGGCATCGTAGGACCTACCGGCAGGCACCGACGTACAAGATCACAGCGATTGCATCGCGAGGCGGTACGGGTCGCCGGCGTACAGGCGGTGCTGCGGGCCAACGTCTCGGAGATCTTCGTCCACCTGTCCCGACGCGAGCAGCGGCTGGTCGACGCGATGCTGGCCCAGGTCGACCGGGTGGAGCGCGACGAGACCGACCCGGACCGGCTCGAACAGCTCTACCAACTTGACCACCTCGCCGCCCGGATGGCACGGATCAACCAGAGCCTGCTGGTGCTCGGTGGTTCCGGTACTTCCCGGGTACGGCGGGAAGCGGTGCCGCTGGACAACGTGATCCAGGCCACGCTCTCCCAGATCGAGCGCTACACCCGGGTACGGATCGGCACGGTCGACCGGGAGCTGTCCGTCGCCGGCGCGGCCGTCGACGAGGTGGCGCACCTGCTCGCCGAACTGCTGGACAACGCGACGAGGTACTCGCCGCCGGAGACCGAGGTGATGGTCAGCCCTCACCGGACATGCCCGGCCGTCGCTGGTCGGCGGTCGGCCGATCGTACCGGCGGCCTTCGGCGGCGACCGGCCGGTGATCAACGCCGGCCGGGCCACGGTGAATGCGCCTGCGCCGCTGTTCCGCCCGCGCACCCGCACCCGAGTCGGCACCGGCACCGCCGCCCGCGCCGTCACCCCCACCCCGCCGGTGCCGGCAGTGGCATCCGCCTCGGCGTCCGTACCCGCCCCCACGCGGCCGGTGTCCGCCCCACCGACGGCCGCGACAGTGGCCGTGGCGGGAACGGCGGTGGCCGAGGCCCGGCGTTCGGTCAACGGCTGGGCCGCCTGGAACGCCACCTACCCCGGCCGGACCCCCACCTCGATCGTGATGGCGTCATACGACGCGGCGGTCGTCGGCGGCGTACCGCCGAAGATGCTGGCCTCCTGGGAGGTGGAGCTGATGCCGTCCGGTCCGTTGAAGATCCGCTCACCCCAGGTGGTCATCTGGTTCGGGTCGAAGTTGAGCACCATGTCGAGGATCGGGTCGGTGTCGCCGCTCCACGACCAGCCGAGGTAGCCGAGGCCACGGGCCTGCGCCTCAGCCAGGATCGTGTCTTGGTCCACCTCTCCGGAGTTGAACTGCCAGCCGAACTCGCCGATCACCAGCGGCCACCCGTTGGCCTCGAAGTCGTCAAGGTAGCTCACGATCGACGAGGCGTTGCTGTAGACCGCGTACATGTGGATCGACGGCACGGTATTGCCGTGGCTGTCCGCGTCCAGCACCGTCTGGGCGTCCGCCCGCATGACGTTCTGCCAGTCCTGGCCCCAGTTCGGCGCGTCGACCATCAGCAGGTGATCGAAGCCGTTGGCCCGCATCCGCCCGATGGCGTCGACCGTGGCGGCGGTCCACTGGCCGGCGTCGACGTTGCCGATCGGCTCGTTGCCGATGTTGATGACGACGTAGTTCTCCTCGCCGACCAGCGCGCTCTTCTGGCTGATCCAGTAGTCGACGGCCTGGTCGAGCGAGGCGGCGGCACTTCTTCGCCGTACCCGGTGGTGTCGTGCACCTCGAGCACGCGGATCATCCGGTTCCGCTTGCACAGATCGATCACGTCGGCGACGCCGTTGGACGGACCCCAGCGCTGGCCGCTGCCCAGCACCACCCGTACGGTGTTGGCACCGAGCGCCTTGATGTCGGCGAACGAGTCGGTCTCGCCGGTGTACCAGACGTGCGGGTGGTTGACCCCGCGCATGACCTACCTCAGGTTGAGCCCGGGAAGTCCCGGGGCGAGGTGCGCCTGCCCGAGCGCACGGACCCGGAGCGGGGGCGTGCGCGGCGCGCTGTTGCAACGTTTGTGAACCGGGGGTACGAGGACCGGCTCGGCGCTCTACGGTGTGCCGACAAGCTACGTCCGCACCCCGGCCGGAGGCAATAGCTATCAATCGATGCGTTTCGACGCGTCGGACGGCGGGACGGTCGATGCGCGGACCGCCAGCGTCGGGCGGAACCCGATCTCCCGGTGAGCGTGCCCCGGCCTGGCCTCGTCCAGCAGCAGTTCGGCGGCGGCCCGGCCCAGCCGATACTTCGGCTGGCTGACCGTGGTCAGCGCAGGCGCCAGCCGGCGGGCGAACGGCAGGTCGTCGTAGCCGACGACCGAGATGTCCGCCGGCACCCGGACACCGGCTGCGGCAAACCCGTCCAGCAGGCCCAGCGCCGCCGTGTCGTTGAGACAGACCACCGCGGTCACCGGCGGGGTCGCGGCGAGAATCAGCGCCGACGCCGAGGCGGCGGCTTCGACCAGCGGCGGCGGATGCAGCGGTACGCGGACGTCCAGCAACCCCGTCGCCGGGTCGAGACCGGCGGCGGCCAGCGCCCTGCGTACGCCGTCGCGACGGCGGGCCACCGGCCCGGCGTCCCGGGTTCCGCCGAGGAACGCGATCCTGCGGTGCCCCAGCCCGACCAGATGCTCACCGGCCAGCCGGCCACCGGCGACGTCGTCAACCGCGACCGCGCACAAATCGAGCCCTGCACGCGGATGGTCGATCAGCACGACCGCCATCCCGTGCCGACTCATCCACAGCAGCGACGCCGGGTCCGCACCGACCGGCGCGATGATGACGCCCCGTACGGCCTGGGTCTGCAGCAGTTTCAGCAACTGCCGCTCCTTGGCCGGGCGCAGGTCTGTGCTGCAGGCCAGCACCAGACAGCCGTGCTCGGCGAGCTCGTCCTCGATGCCCCGGTTGACCTCGGCGTAGAACGGGTTGGCCAGGTCAAGGGTGACGCTGGCGACGATCGGGCTGGGCCGGCCGCGCAACTGCCGGGCCGGACCGTTCGGCACATAGCCGACGGACTCGATGACGGCCTCCACCCGGCGGCGGGTCGCTGGCGCGACGATCGACGGTCGGCTCAGCACGTTGGCCGCGGTGGAGACCGATACGCCAGCGGCCCGAGCGACCTCACGCATGCCGATCCGCCGTACCGGTACGTCCCTGGGCACCACGGTCCCCTCCCGCCCGTCGCTGGGTCATCGCAGGTGGCACGCCTGATGTTCGGACAGCTGCCGGTAGTCCGCAAAGTGAGTCCACAATAGTCAATACATGGACGGCCGCGACAGCCGCCGACCGGGTCGATGTCCGCCGACGAATATCCACCCGGTGCCCGGGCACCCGGTGGCACGATGGCAGCATGATGACGATCGGCATGCTCGGCGGCATGAGCTGGGAAAGCAGCGCGCACTACTACCGGCTCGCCAACGAACTGGTCCGCGACCGGCTGGGTGGGCACCATTCGGCACGGTGCGTGCTCTACTCGGTCGACTTCGCCGACGTCGAACGACGGCAGGCGGTCAGTGAGTGGGACGAAGCCGCCGACCTGCTCGCTGACGCGGCCCGGCGGGTCGAAGCGGCCGGTGCCGACCTGCTGCTGCTGTGCACCAACACCATGCACAAGGTCGCCGATCAGGTCGCCGCCGCAATCGACATCCCGTTGCTGCACATCGCCGACGTCACCGCTGACGCGGTCCGCAGCCACGGGCTGCACACGGTCGGTTTGCTCGGCACCGCCTTCACCATGGAGCAGGACTTCCTACGCGAGCGGCTGGCCGGCCATGGCCTGACAGTCCTGGTGCCCGACGCCGCAGACCGCAAGATGGTCCACTCGGTCATCTACGACGAGCTGTGCCTCGGAGTGGTCAGCGAGTCGTCCCGGGCCAGGTACCTGAAGGTGATCGAGCGGCTGATCGCCGCCGGCGCGCAGGGCGTGGTGCTCGGCTGCGCCGAGATCGAGCTGCTGGTCGGTCAAGAGGACACCCCGCTGCTGCTCTTCCCGACCAGCCGGCTGCACGTCGCCGCCGCCGTCGACCAGGCGATCGCCGCCGAAGCAACGGTCACCGCCTGAGCTGTGGCGGGTCCCGCCAGCGGGCGTCCCCCGGCGGGTCGACGCCCGCCGGGGGACCGGAACCGGCGGTTCAGACGGTACGGGCCAGTCGGTCGGCGAGCAGCTTGGCGAACCGGGCCGGGTCGTCCAGCTCACCGCCCTCGGCGAGCAGCGCGGTGCCGTACAGCAGCTCGGCGGTCTCGGCCAGCGCCGGATCGTCGGCGCGGGCACCGTACGCCTCACGCAGCCCGGTGACCAGTGGGTGGGTCGGGTTCAGCTCCAGAATCCGCTTGATCTTCGGCCCGTCCTGGCCCATCGCCCGGTACATCCGTTCCAGCGCCGGGGTCATGTCCGCGGCGTCGCCGACCAGGCAGGCCGGCGAGGTGGTCAGCCGGGTGGAGAGCCGTACCTCCTTGACCTGCTCGTCGAGCGTCTGGCCCAGCCAGGACAGCAGCGGGGCGTACGTTTCCTTCTGCTGTTCCCGCTCCGGGTCGGACTCGGCGGTGTCGTCGTCGCCGGCCAGGTCGACCTGGCCCTTGGCGATCGACCGCAGCTTCTTGCCGTCGTAGTCGGCGACCGACTCGACCCACATCTCGTCGACCGGGTCGGTGAGCAGCAGGACCTCGTACCCCTTGGCCTTGAACGCCTCCATGTGCGGGGAGTTCTCGATCATCGTGCGGGACTCGCCGGTCATGTAGTAGATGTCCTCCTGACCGTCCTTCATCCGCTCGATGTACCCGGCCAGAGTGGTCAGCTGCTCCGGATCGTGGGTCGAGGCGAACGACGAGATGTCCAGGATCGCCCGCTGGTTCTCGTAGTCGTTGAGCAGGCCTTCCTTCACCGCCCGGCCGAGCTGGGTCCAGAACGTGCGGTACCGGTCGGCGTCGTTGTCCATCAACTCCTTGAGCGAGGAGAGCACCTTCTTCACCAGCCGCCGCCGGATCAGCTGGATCTGCCGGTCCTGCTGCAGGATCTCCCGGCTGATGTTCAACGAAAGGTCCTGCGCGTCGACGACACCCTTGATGAACCGCAGGTACTCCGGGATCAGCGCCTCGCAGTCGTCCATGATGAACACGCGCTTGACGTACAGCTGCACGCCGCGCCGCGCGTCCCGCATGAACAGGTCAAACGGCGCCTGCGCCGGCACGAACAGCAACGCCTCGTACTCGAAGGTGCCTTCGGCCTTCATGTGGATGATGTCGAGCGGGTCGTTCCAGTCGTGGCTGACGTGCTTGTAGAACTCCTTGTACTCGTCGTCGGTGACCTCGGAACGGGGCCGCGCCCACAGCGCCTTCATCGAGTTGAGGGTGACCACCTCGCTGGTGGTCTCACCGTCGGATTCACCGGGACGCTCGGTGGTGGTGCGGATCGGCCAGGCGATGAAGTCCGAGTACCGCTTGACGATCTCCCGGATCTTCCACTCTTCGGTGTAGTCGTGCAGTTGGTCGTCCTTGTCCTCGGGCTTGAGGTGCAGGGTGACCGTGGTGCCCTGGGGCGCCTCGTCGAGCGTCTCGATGGTGTAGGTGCCCTCGCCGGACGACTCCCAGCGGGTCGCCTCGGTCTCCCCGGCCCGCCGGGTGGTCAGGACGACCCGGTCGGCGACCATGAAGGTGGCGTAGAAGCCGACGCCGAACTGCCCGATCAGCTCCTGCGCGGCGGCTTCCTTGGATTCCTTCATCTTGCGCAGCAGCTCGGCGGTGCCGGACTTGGCGATGGTGCCGATCAGGCTGACCACCTCGTCCCGCGACATGCCGATGCCGTTGTCCCGCACAGTGAGGGTGCGCTGTTCGCGGTCGGCCTCGACCTCGATGTGCAGGTCCGACGTGTCGACGTCGAGATCCTTGTCGACCAGCGCCTGCAAGCGCAGTTTGTCCAGCGCGTCGGAGGCGTTCGAGATCAACTCGCGCAGGAAGATGTCCTTGTTCGAGTAGATTGAATGGACCATCAGCTGCAAGAGCTGGCGCGCCTCGGCCTGGAACTCACGCGTCTCGACCCCGGTGCTCACCTGGATTCCCTCCTGGAGACGAATTGCCGTCGGAAGCATGGCTTCCACCGAGAATCGTACGGTCCGGGTCTGCCGGATACCCGGCCACCTCGGTCGCCTTGAGCGTCGCCCACACCCGCTCGCCGCGACGCAGGTCGAGGTGCGCGGCCGCCGCCGCGGTGACGTCCGCTCCGACCGGTAACGGCCCGGCCAACTCGACCCGCAGCCGGTCGCCGTTGCGGGCGACACTGCTGACGGTGGCCGGCCACGAGTTGCGCGGGCTGCCGTCCGGACGCTGCCGGTAGAGCGCCACCGCCGACGGTGGGAACGCCACGAACACGTCGCCGCGCTGTGGCTCGGCGGCGACCAGCCGGAAGCCGCCGGGCAGCGTGACGCTGCTCCCGTCCCCGCTGCCCCGGTAGAGGTTGAGCCCGACCAGCCGGGCCACGTAGTCACTGCGCGGGCGGGCGGTGACGGTGGCCGCGTCACCCGACTGCACCAGCCGGCCGTTCTCGACGATCACCAGCCGGTCGGCGAGCATCATCGCGTCCAACGGGTCGTGGCTGACCAGCACGGCGACGCCGGTGTGCGCGGCGAGGTGCTGCCGCAGGTGGGCGCGGGTCTCCGCGCGGGTCCGGGCGTCGAGCGCGGCGAGCGGCTCGTCGAGCAGCAGCAGTTGCGGGCGTACGGCGAGCGCCCGGGCCAACGCGACCCGCTGCGCCTGCCCGCCGGACAGTTCCCGGGGCCGGCGGCGGGCGTGCCCGGTCAGCCCGACCCGGTCCAGCCAGCCAGCCGCCGTGTCGCGCGCGACGCGACGCGGCACGCCGTGGCTACGCGGCCCGAACGCCACGTTGTCCAGCGCGGTCAGGTGCGGAAACAGCAGATAGTCTTGGAAGACCACGCCGATCGGCCGGTGCTCCGGTGCCACCAGCAACCCCGCGTCCGGCTGGTCCAGCGTCCGGTCGCCGAGGCGCAGGTGGCCGGCGTGCAGCGGCTGCAGTCCGGCGAGGGCCCGCAGCGCCGTGGTCTTGCCGGCGCCGTTGGGCCCGAGCAGCGCGACCACTTCCCCGGGGACGACGGTCAGCCGCAGGTCGAGGGTGAACCCGGTGCGGCGGACCACCAGATGTGCGTCGAGCGCCGCCGCCGGCCCCGGGTCGGGGACGGGGTCGTCGGCCCGTCGCCGCGTGGTCACCGCAGACCACCGACCCAGCGCTCCCGCAGCCCGGCGAGAATCACCACTGACACGGTCAGCAGCAGCAGGCTCAGCACGATCGCGGCGTCGAAGTCCTGCTCCAGGGCGAGGTAGACGGCGAGCGGCATGGTCTGCGTACGGCCGGGGAAGTTGCCGGCGAAGGTGATGGTGGCACCGAACTCGCCGAGCGCCCGCGCCCAGCACAGCACCGAACCGGCGGCGATCCCGGGGCCGACCATCGGCAGGGTGACTCGGCGGAACGTGGTCCACCGGCTGGCCCCGAGGGTGGCGGCGGCCTCCTCGTACCGGGGGTCGGCACCGCGCAGCGCGCCCTCGACCGCGATGATCAGGAACGGCATGGCGACGAACGCTTCGGCGAGCACGACGGCGGTGGTGGTGAACGGCAGGGTCACCCCGAACGCGCTGTCCAGCCAGCCGCCGACCAGGCCGCGCCGGCCGTAGACGAGCAGCAGCGCGACGCCGCCGACCACCGGCGGCAGCACCAGCGGCACGGTGACCAGGGCGCGGATCAGGCCCCGGCCGGGAAACCGGGTGCGGGCCAGCAACCAGGCCAGCGGTACGCCGAGCAGCAGGCAGAGCACGGTGGCGGCAGTGGCGGTCAGCAGGGACAGCCGCAGCGCGTCGAGGACGCCGGGCGCGGTGAGCCGGGCCGGCAGCTGCGCCCACGGGGTACGCAGCAGCAGGCCGGCCAGCGGCAGCGTCAGGAAGGCCAGTCCGGCCAGGGCGGGCAGGGCGAGGAAGACCGGCGGCCGCCGGTCGGTGCGGCGACGTCGCCGGCTGACGGCGGGCGGCGCGGGCGTGGTCACGGACGCTGGAAGCCGGCGTCGGTCAGGTCGGCCTGGCCGGCGGCGGAGCGGACGTACCCGACGAAGGCCTCCCCGGCCTGCGGGTTGGTGGCAGCAGCCAGGGTGACGATCGGGTATTCGTTGATCGCCTGGCCGGACTCGGCGAACTCGACGGCGTCGACCTCGTCGGCGGCGGCGGCCGCGTCAGTGCGGTAGACGACGGCGGCGTCCACCTCGCCGAGGCGGACCTTGGACAGCGCGGCGCGGACGTCCCGTTCGAAGGTTACCGGGACGAGGTCGCTGCCGGCGGCGTCGAGCGCGGTACGGGCGGCCGCCCCGCATGGCACCTGCTCAGCGCAGAGGGCGACCTTGACGCCGGACCTGGTGAGGTCGGCCAGCCCGGTGACGCCGGCCGGGTTGCCGTCCGGCACCGCGATGACCAGCTGGTTGCGGGCGAAGACGGCCGGTTCGCTGGCTGCCTCGCCTGCGGAGACGACCGTTGCCATGGTGGCCGGGCTGGCGGCGGCGAACACGTCGGCGGGTGCCCCGGCGGTGATCTGCTGGGCTAGCTGGGAGCTGCCGGCGAAGCTGAAGGTGACGGACACACCGGGGTTGGCCGCCTCGAAGTCGGCCCCGATTCGGGTGAACGCGTCGGTCAGCGAGGCGGCGGCCAGCACGGTGAGTGGGCCGGTGACGCCGGCTACGGCGTCGTCCCGGCTGTCGCCGGGCGCCGCCGCAGGGCCGGTGGCGCAGCCGGCGGCCAGCAGCGCGGTGGCGAGAACGGTGCCGTACGTCCGCCGGTGAGTCGTCGTCACGCGGACCAGCGTATATACCGCAGAAGCGAGGCCGGATACCGTCGCCAGGCAGCTGGCAGGTGCGATGACCTCGGTCCGACCGGTCCCACGCTGGCGAGTGCCCCGCCAGGTGTCGACGGCCGCCGCTCGGCGAATTCTGGCCGGACGTCGCCGATTTCCACCGATCCGGCGTCGTGAGCGATACAACCAGCCGGCCGTGTTGCCAATATCTGACACCGGCCTGACGTCGTCGCTGATTGTCGCTGCTCGAACTCCGGAGGTATAAACGATTCGCCGCGCCGCACACTGGCGGAGAGCCATGTCGTCGCGCCATTGCCCGCAACCTGACAGATCCTGATCTGGAGATCAGATGGCCAACTTCAATGCTCGACGTGACATCAAGATCAACGAGCAGATCATCTTCGAGCAGTCAGGCGGTACGGAGGATCTCGGCGGCGTCGTGGCGTTACAGGAGGCGTTGGAGCGACTGGGCGAGATGCTCGCCAACGCTCGGTCCCGAGGCGAACTGGCCGAGGCAGATTACGCTGCGGCGCAGCGCGAGTTGATCTGCGCACAGCAACAACTTCCTGCTGATGATCGGGAAGAGCAGCGTGCGCTGCAGGCCGCGCTGACCCGGATCGGGAAGATTCTTCCCGGTACGCTGGCGATCAGCGCGAACGTGGCGACGATCCTGGGTTCCTTCGGGGCATGAGCATGCCGACCGGGGCCTTCAGTCAACCCGTGCAGCAGCCACGGCAGCCGACCGACCGGAACCTGTACGCCGCTCGTGACATTAACATCGGCAAACAGGTCCTGATTGAGAACAAGACATATCAGGTCAACCCGCAGGCCTCTTTCGAGGAGCGGCTCGCGGCCGCCGAGCGGATGCTCCGAGGCGGTGTAGTCACTTCCGCCCGCGAACTGCTCCGAGATCTGATCACCTCGCCGCAGTCGTCCAACAAGGTGGTCTACTACTACCTCGTCGCGGTGCTGAGCGGCCGAACGGTGGACCACCTGTCTGATGATGAGTTCCGTACGATCAACGGACAGGCTCAGCTCACCAAAGACCGACCTCGCGACGAGTGGACCGAAGCACTGGAAACCGTCGAGATGATGGTCGCAAACTCAACTCAGCAGGCAGCCGACGAGTCCCAGATCAGCATACACCGCATCCTGGACCGCTTTCAGAAGCTTGACAGTAAACGACGAGAGGAAATAATCCGGCACCTGGACATGATTCTGTCCGGGCAGCTCCAGGATCTGCTGGATGCCAAGCTGGCTGGCGAGATAAGCACCCAAAGGATGGGAGACGGCCGCCGCGACCGGGTCTGGATGTTCTTTGAGCCGATCCCGCTGGCCCCGCAGCCGATGCCGGTCGCCCCGGAAAAGAGCAGACTCGACGCCTGGATCCGGCTTGGGCTGGGCCTCGCCGCCGTCGGCGGCGGCGTAGCCCTCGCCCTCCTGACCGCCGGAAGGCAGAGTCTCGGCGGCAGCGCCCTGGTCACGCTTCTTTGGCTTGCCGGCGGCGCGGGCATCGCGTTGTTTGGTCCCCGGCACGACTGGATGCGCCGCCGCCTCGCCCGCAGCGAACGAGAGTTTAGCTCGTACGCCGACACGCTACCGGCCGGCTGGTCCGCGCCACAGCCGTTCAGCTCCGTTCTCGAACGCCTCGTCAGCGACAGTTTCGCAAGCTTCCGCCCCCGAGAACGACTGTCCGACGTGCAGTGGGCCGGGCTAACTGTCGGCATCCGCGCCACCCTTCGTCGCGATCTCACGCTGTTGTACGGCTACCCCGACGCGGACGTGGCAAGGATCCGGTGGCTGGTGCGGTGGTACGCATGGCGCGCCGCCGACCAGTGGCGGCGTGGCAAACTGGCGGAGTTCCGCGAACGGCTACGTGTTCCCTTTTCAGTGCGTGTCGGTGTTTCCTCGGGATGGACAGCCTTCCACATCGCCACCGTTACCGCCGTGATTCTCGGAATGTTCGCCATGCCGTGGCACGCACTGCTCGCAGCGATGCTGCTCGTCACGGGTGAGTGGGTATCGTGGAAGGCGCTGCTGACCCTGCAGTCGGAGCGGATCCGCTACGCGGAGGAGAGCCGGGAGTCCACTGCCCGACTGGCTGCCGAGCGGACCGAGTTCGGCCGATGGTCGCAGGTGCTCGCCGACCGGCCGTCCGACGAGGAGATGGCCCGCTGGCTCGACTATGACAAGGTCTTCATCCGAATGGAGGTGATGCGCGACTACGGGTTGTCGAACCGCGACGTCATCACGCATGTGCTGATGACCCAGGAGGCACCGGACGCATTGCGCGCCCGGGTACTGCACGGGCCACCTCGTTACTCGAAGTACGAGATGATCCTCTTTCTATTGAGTCAACGCGGCGTCCGCCAGGTCGCCATGTCTATGGATTTCGCCACCGGAACGCTGAGCAACGAAAGCCGACAGACGTTCCGGTACGACATGATTGAGTCGGTACGGGTAGATGAATTCGGCCTCCGACTTTCCGACGGACAACGCAAGCTTCTCTCACCTCAGGAGGCAGGCGCATTTGGGCCGCACGTGAACAAACTCGTAACCCGCCAAGCATTTAACCTCAACCTCGCGGGGGGCCGCGAAATCAACGTACTGGTCGAGAACTTCGAGAAGGGTTTCCTGGGACCGGAGGAGAACCTTGCACGGCTGCGGCAGCTGGCGCTCAGTTCCTCCGGCATCAGCTCCGCGATCCGAATCCTGGAGTCGGTTTCCGCAGACGGACGGGACTGGATCACCGACGAGCAGCGGAGGCTGCGGCGGAGGCTCCAGCTCGATAGCAGCGGCGACACGGCGAAGGCCCTCCCGCCGTCCTCTGACGGCGACGACCGTGACGGCGGCCCGTGGTCCACTTGATGGTGTGACCGTCACGCAGACCGCCGAACCCCCCGTCGCCGACCGCCGGTTGCCCCGGCTCCGCCTGCTCTGGTCGTTCGCCCGGCCGCACCGCCGCGCGCTGGGCCTCGGCCTGTGCCTCGCCCTGGTCGGCTCCGCCGCCGGCCTCGCTACGCCCATGGTCACCAAATGGGTGCTGGACACCCTGACCGGGGCGGCGTCGCTGCGCGGCCCGGTGCTCGCGCTGCTCGGTCTGCTCGTCCTGGGTGTCGTGATCTGGCTGTGGCAGTGGATCCTGCTCGGCACCGTCGGTGAACGGGTGATCCTCGACGCCCGCCAGTCGATGGTGCGCCGACTGTTCCGGGCCACCGTGCCGGCCGTCACCGCCCGGCCCACCGGCGAGTTCGTCACCCGGGTCACCTCGGACACGGTGCTGCTGCGCGAAGCCGCCTCGTCGAGCGTGATCGGCCTGATCAACGGCTCGGTGAGGATGGTCGGCACTCTGGTGCTGATGGCAGTGCTCGACCTGGTGCTGCTCGGCGCCACCGTCGCCTCGGTGGCCGGGATGACCGTCCTGTTCAGCCTGTTGCTGCCGGGCATCGCCAAGGCACGCGAACGCGCCCAGGAGCACGTCGGCAAGTTGGGTGCGGCGCTGGAGGGCACGTTACGGGCGATCCGCACGGTCAAGGTGAGCCGGGCCGAGCAGCGCCAGTCGGAGCGGATCGTCGGCGAGGCCCGCGAGTCGGCCCGGCAGAGCATCGCGGCCATCCGCCGCGAAGCCCTCGCCTGGACAGTCGCCTGGGCCGGCATCCAGTTGGCAATCATCACGATCCTCGGTCTCGGCGCCTGGCGGGTCGGCACCGGCGCGCTGCCGGTCTCCAGCCTGATCGCGTTCCTGCTGTACGCGTTCGGGCTGATGGAGCCGGTCACCACGCTGAGCCGGCACCTCACCGCGCTGCAGTCCGGGATCGCCGCGGCCGGTCGAATCCGGCAGGTCGAGGCGATGCCGGCCGAGGCCGACCCGGCCGTTACCCCGGCACCGGGGACAAGCCCGCAGCCGGCTGCCCGCCGGGCGGGTCGGGCGACCGACGACACCGACCGGCCGGTACTGGAACTGCGGCAGGTCACCGCCGGCTACGGACCCGACCTACCGGCCGCGGTACGCGACATCGATCTCGCCGTGCCACGCCGTGGGCACCTGGCCATCGTCGGCCCCTCCGGCGCCGGCAAGACCACCCTTTTCTCGCTGATCCTGCGGTTTCTCGCACCGCAGCAGGGCGAGCTGCTGCTCGACGGTCGACCGTACCCGTCGCTGGGCCACGAGCAGGTCCGGAGCCGGTTGGCGTACGTCGAGCAGGACACCCCGGTGATCCCCGGCACCATCCGGGAAAACCTGCTGTTCACCCATCCGGACGCCACCGACGGGGAGATCCACCGCGCGCTGCACGCGGTCCGGCTGACCGAGAAGATCGACTCGCTCGGCGACGGGCTGGACACCCTGCTCACTCCGTCGTCGATGTCCGGCGGGCAGCGGCAGCGGATCGCGCTGGCCCGGGCGATCCTGCGGCGGCCGGACGTCCTGCTGCTCGACGAGGCGACGGCCCAGGTCGACGGACTCACCGAGGCGGCCATCCACGACTGCATCCGGGAGCAGGCCGGCAACGGCGCGGTGGTCACCATCGCGCACCGGCTCTCCACCGTCATCGACGCCGACACCATCGTGGTGATGGACAGCGGGCGGATCCGGGCGTACGGCGACCACGAGACGCTGTCGGCCACCGACGAGCTGTACCGCGACCTGGTGGAGGCGCTGCGGATCGCCCAGGCCGGCGGAGCGGCGAACGGTGACCGCGTCGGCGGGTCTGCGGACGGTGACCGCGCCGGCACCGGGGAGCTGGTGCCGAGCGACGTGGGCTGACCCGACGCCGAAAGCGACCGACGACGCCGGCGGGGGGGCACGGCGGGCTGCTCCGTTTCATGCGCACCGCCGGGGGTACCTCGTCGGCCGGGAACGGAGGTTGCCACGATGGCGGATCGGCAGGTACGCGCGGTCGACGCGCTGCTCGACCGGCAGGGCCGGACGTTCAGCGTCGAGGCGGGTATCGCCCTGGCCGACCGGCCGGCCCCGCTGTACCAGCTGCTGGTGCTGGCCACCCTGCTCAGCGCCCGGATCTCGGCCGGGGTCGCGGTCGCCGGCGCTCGGGAACTGTTCGCGGCCGGCTACCGCACACCGGCGGCGATGTGCGCGGCCGGTTGGCAGGACCGCGTCGACGCGCTCGGCCGGGGCCACTACCGGCGGTACGACGAACGGACCGCCACGATGCTCGGCGACGGAGCCGAACTGTGCCACCAGCGGTGGGGCGGTGACCTGCGGCGGCTGCACGCTGAGGGCGGTGACGATCCGGCCGTGCTGCGCCGGTTGCTGACCATGTTCCCCGGCATCGGCCCGACCGGAGCGGACATTTTCCTGCGCGAGGCGCAGGCGGTCTGGCCCGGACTACGTCCGTACCTGGACAAGCGGGTGGTGACCGGGGCCCGCAAGCTGGATCTACCGACCTCACCGCGGCGGCTGGCCGCCCTGGTGGGTGAGCGCGACCTGCCCCGGTTCGCCGCTGCCCTGGTCCGGGTCTCGCTCGGCGGTGACGCCGGACGGGTCAGCGGGCCGGGCGAGGGCTGACCGGGCCGGACGCCGACTCACCCGGCCGACGCCGGTCGAGTGTGCGCCGGGCCGGCGCGTCCCGGATCGGGGTGAGGATGTCGCCGATCAGCGCGGCCATCGCCGGGGACGGTTCCAGCTGCAGCTCCCGCAGGGCCAGATCGCGGTACGCGTAGAAGGCGTGCAGCGCCTCGTAGGCGTTGCCCTCGGCGAGATGGATCTGCACGATCAGCCGGTGTGGGGTCTCCCGCAACGGTTCGGCACCGACCGCTTCCAGTGCGGCCTGCAGCGCCTCGTCGTGCCGACCGGCGTCCAGATGGGAGCGGGCGATGTGCTCGAGCAGGTGCAGCCGCAGCTGCCGCAGCCGTTCCCGTTCCAGCAGCACCCAGTCGTCGTACCAGCCGGGCAGCAGGTCGTGCCGGGCGGCGGTGAGCACCGCGTCGGCCAGTCGCGGATCCCCACCGTCGCGCACCCGCGCGGCGGTCCGGACCAGGTCGTCGACGTCGACCTGGACCCGATGGTCGAGCCGGACGGTGTCGCCGGCGGTCCGCAGCGGGCAGTTCGGCTCCTGACGCAGCCGCCACAGTGCGGTACGCAGCGAGGACAGTGCGCGGTCCTCGGCGGCTTCCGGCCAGAGCAGACCGGCCAGGTGGGCACGGGTGGCGCCGGGTCGCAGCCCGATCACCGCGACGATCCGCTGCAGTCCACGGGGGATCAACACGGTCTCGTGCTGGTGGAGCAGACGGAAGCCGCCGAGCAGCAGCAGCCGGACTGATGCCCCCGCGTTGCCTGCCTCTGACGTCACGGCCGAACCTCCTGCACACGTCAGTCACCGGTCGCCGCCCTTGCATCACGTCATCGCGTCACGAAGATTATCAATCATGGTTACTCTCAGTCAACATTCAGTCGACTACCCGATTCGCTTGACCCACCGACCCCATCCCATCTGACCTGGCATTTTGCAACCCCGATGGCAGCTGGAGCGATACCGACGCACATCGAGAGCGATCACGCACTGTACTCACAGGCCGTGACCTCGGCGTCACCAGTGAACGGTGCCCCGGACGGCACGGACAACGCGCCGGTGACGCCGACGGCGGCAAGGTTGGCCAGGACCGGGCCCGACACCGCTGGGAGGAACCATGGATCGCTCGCTGATCATCGCCAAGGTGGTCCCCGACGCGGAGCAGCAGGTCGCGGAGATCTTCGCCGAATCGGACCTGACCGACCTGCCCCACCTGGCCGGGGTACGGCACCGGTCGCTCTACCGGCTGCACGACCTGTACGTGCATCTGATCGAGACCGCCGAGACCGGACCGGACGCGGTGGCCGCCGCCCGGCGACACCCGGAGTTCGACGAGGTCAGCCGCCGACTCGCCAGCTACATCAGCCCGTACCTGGCGACCTGGCGGTCACCTCGGGACGCGATGGCGCACCGGTTCTACCACTGGGACGCACCCACCGGTCGGCCCCGATGACCGCCGTCGCGGCCCTGGGCCGCAACCGCTGGCTGCGCTGCCACGCCTGCCGCGCACTGGTCTACCGGCGACGGATGCGCCGCAACCTGGAGGTCTGCCCCGAGTGTGGAGACCACCAGCGGTTGACCGCGGCGGAACGGATCGGACAACTGGTCGACCCGGACAGCTTCACCAGGCTCGCCGACCGCGCCGCCGAGGTGGACCCGTTGGGGTTCGTCGACTCGATGCCGTACCGGCGACGGCTGGCCGAGGCGCGGGCGGCGACCGGCATGGCGGAGGCGGTGTTGTGCGGCACCGCCCGGATCGGCGGGCATCGGGCCGTCCTGGCGGTGATGGACTTCCGGTTCCTCGGTGGCAGCCTCGGCTGCGCCACCGGCGAGTTGATCACCCGCGCCGCCGAGGAGGCACTCGCCGCCCGGGATCCGCTGGTGCTGGTCACCGCCTCCGGCGGGGCGCGAATGCAGGAAGGCGTCCTGGCGCTGATGCAGATGGCGACGGTCAGCTGCGCGATCGCCGAACTGCGCGCCGCCGGACTGCTCACCGTCAGCGTCGTCACCGATCCGACGTACGGCGGCGTCGCCGCCTCGTTCGCCACCAACACCGACCTGGTGATCGCCGAACGCGGCGCCCGGATGGGGTTCGCCGGCCCCCGGGTGATCCGGGAGACGATCCGCCAGGCGTTGCCCCCCGGTTTCCAGACCGCGGAGTTCCTGCTCCGGCACGGCCAGGTCGACATGGTCGTCGAACGCCACGACCTACGCCCCCGGCTGCGCGCCCTGCTCGCGCTGGCCGCGGGTGGCCGGGCCGGAGCAGGTCCGCTGGCCGAACCGACGGTGCCGGGATCCGGGCCGATTCCGCGCCCCAGGCCGACGCACCGGGCCGACGCGACGCCGACCGCCTGGCAGTCGGTGCGTACCGCCCGGGACCTGGCCCGGCCGACCACTCTGGACTATCTGCGGACGGCGTTCGACGGCTTCGTCGAGTTGCACGGCGACCGGCTCGGTGCGGACTGCCCGGCGATCGTCGCCGGACTGGCCCGGCTCGGTGACCAGCCGGTCGCCGTCATCGGGCAGCAGAAGGGCCACGACCCCCGGGAGATGCTGGCCCGCAACTTCGGCATGGCCAGCCCGGCCGGCTACCGCAAGGCGTTGCGGGTGATGGGGCTCGCCGCCCGGCTCGGACTACCGGTGGTCACCCTGATCGACACCCCGGGCGCACATCCGGGGGTCGACGCGGAGGAACAGGGCCAGGCCGCCGCGATCGCCACCTGCCTGCGCACCCTGGCCCGGCTGCCCACCCCGGTGGTCGCCGTCGTCACCGGCGAGGGCGGCAGCGGCGGAGCGCTCGCGCTGGCCGTCGCCGACCGGGTGCTGATGCTGCAGAACGCCGTCTACTCGGTGATCAGTCCCGAGGGTTGCGCCGCGATCCTGTTCCACGACCGGGCCGCCGCACCCCGGGCCGCCGCCGCGCTCCAGCTCACCGCGCCCGACCTGGTACGCCTCGGCGTCGCCGACGGCATCGTCGGCGAACCACCGGGCGGCGCGCAGCGGGATCCGGCCGGCGCCGCCGACCGGGTACGGGCGGCGCTGACCGCCGCGCTGTCCGACCTGCTCGCCGTGCCCACCACCGACCTGCTGCGTCGACGTTCCCGCCGGTTCCGCCGGTACGGGGCAGGCACCGTCGATGCCGCCGTACCGCAGCCCGACACCGACCGGACGATCCAGGTGATGCCGCGATGACCACTGCCGCCGCCAACGGAACACCGGCCGGGCCGGAGCCGGCCGGCCAGCTGCGCCGGCTCGCCGAGCAGACCCGGACGCTGGTCGGTGAACTCACCGGTCCGCTGCGCCGGGTCCAGGTCCGGCACGGCGACACGGTGATCGAGATCGAGTGGCACGACCGGACGACGTCGGTCGCGGCCACGCCGTCGCCCCCGGCCGACGCGTCGGCGACCGGACCGACCGCACCGGCGGCGGACCAGGCCGCGCCAGCGGCCGGGCACCGGATCGGATCACCGATCGTCGGCACGTTCTACCGGGCCGCGGAGCCCGGCGGAACGCCGTTCGTCGAGGTCGGCGACTCGATCGAGCCGGGTCAGGTGATCGGGATCGTCGAGGCGATGAAGCTGATGAACGAGATCACCACCGACCGGCCAGGTGTGGTCGTGGAGATCCTGGCCGGCGACGGCGATCCGGTCGAGTTCGACCAGCCGCTGATCACCGTGGCACCGGGCTGAGGAGGCGGTGACCGTGTTCGAGAAGATCCTGATCGCCAACCGGGGAGAGATCGCGCTGCGGGTCGCCCGGGCCTGCCGGGAACTTGGCGTACGGACCGTCGCGGTGCACTCCACCGCGGACCGCGACTCGGCGGTGGTCCGGTTCGCCGACGAGGCGGTACAGATCGGCCCGCCGCCGAGCCGGGCCAGCTACCTCAACGCGGCGGCGATCGTCGAAGCGGCCCGGCGCACCGGTGCCCAGGCCGTCCACCCCGGATACGGCTTCCTCTCCGAGGACGTCGACTTCGCCGAAATCTGCGCGGAGAACAGCCTGGTCTTCATCGGGCCGCCGCCGCAGGTCATGCAGGCCCTCGGGGACAAAGCCAAGGCCCGGGACGTGTTCGGGGCGGCCGGCCTGCCGCTGCCGCCGGGCAGCCGGGAGCCGGTGCCCAGCAGTGCCCACGCCGCCGCAGTCGCCGCCGAAACCGGCTATCCGGTCATCATCAAGGCGGCGGCCGGCGGCGGTGGGCGGGGAATGACAGTGGTCACCGACGAAGCGGACCTGGCACCGGCGTACCACCGGACCCGGCAGACCGCCCGGGCGGTCTTCGGCGACGACCGGGTCTACCTGGAACGGTTCCTCACCCAGGCCCGGCACGTCGAGGTGCAGGTGCTCTGCGACGGCCACGGCAACGGGGTGCACCTGGGCACCCGGGACTGCTCGGTGCAGCGGCGGCATCAGAAGCTGATCGAGGAGGGTCCGGCACCGACGCTGCCGGCAGCAATGCTCGACGAGATGGCCGCAGCGGCGCTGCGCGGCGCGCTCGCGGTCGGCTACGTCGGCGCCGGCACCTTCGAGTTCCTGGTCGACGAGCACGACCAGTTCCACTTCATCGAGATGAACTGCCGGATCCAGGTGGAGCACCCGGTCACCGAAATGATCACCGGGGTGGACCTGGTGCAGGAACAGATCCACATCGCCTGCGGTACGCCGCTGCGGCTGCGCCAGCCGGACATCCGGCCCCGGGGCGTCGCGGTCGAATGCCGGGTCAACGCCGAGGACCCGCAGCGCGGGTTCACCCCGACCCCCGGCCGGCTGGACCGCTTCGAGATCCCCGGCGGCCCGTTCACCCGGGTCGACACCCACGGTCACACCGGGTACGTCGTCGGACCGCACTACGACCCGCTGCTGGCCAAGGTGGTGGTCTGGGCACCGGACCGGGAACTGGCGCTCAACCGGATGGAACGCGCGCTGAGCGAGTTCGAGGTACGCGGGCCCGGCGTCCACACCACCATCCCGTTCCTGCGCCGGGTGCTGGACGACGCCATGTTCCGCAAAGGACGGCTCTCGACCGGCCTGGTCGGCCGGCTGCTCGACGAGCCGTCGCAGATCCGTACGGCCTGACCACACACGCCCGAGGAGGAGCGGATGAGTATCACCGATGATCAGCAGAAGGTCACCGCCGCGGACATCACCGCGATCCTGGTACGCAACTGCGGGCTCGACCCGTCCGGTGCCGCCGACGCCCCGGCATCATCCCTGGCCGAACTCGGCCTGGACTCGCTGGCATTGCTGGAACTTCAGGCCGTGGTGGCCGACCGGTACCAGGTGCGGATCCCGCCAGACAGCGCGGACCTGACCATCGTCGAGATCGCCGAGCTGGTTGCCAGCGAACTCACCGGCGACGACGACGCCGGAGCTGCCTTGGACACCGGCCCGGCCACAACGGCCGCGGCGGACGCCACCGGACAGCCCCCCGGACACACCGAGAACAGCGTGGTGATCGCCGCCCCGTTGGACCTCGTCTGGGCGGTCACCAACGACGTCGACCGGTGGCCCGACCTGTTCACCGAGTACGCGTCGGTGCAGATCGTGCACCGGCACGGGGACACCGTGCGGTTCCGGCTGACCATGCACCCGGACGAGAACGGAACGGTCTGGAGCTGGGTCAGCGAACGCACCGCCGACCGGAGCCGCCGCCGGGTGCTGGCCCACCGGGTGGAGACCGGACCGTTCGAGTACATGCGGATTCGCTGGGACTACGCCGAGGTCCTGGGCGGCACCCGGATGACCTGGGTGCAGGACTTCGCAATGCGACCGGCCGCGCCGCTCGACAACGCCGGCATGACCGAACGGATCAACACCAACAGCCGGATCCAGCTGGACATCATCCGCGACCGGATCGAAACCCTGGCCCGCACCGCAGACCCCGTCGGAGGCACCCCATGAACGATCCACGGCTCGTCGCCGCCCGCGACCTCGCCGCCGACCGGCGACGCGGCGGCGAACTCCGGGTCCTGCTCGGCCCACGCACGGTCGGCAGCACCTCCGGCTTCCTCGGCCTGGCGGTGCTGCGCCCCGGCGAACGCATCGCCGAGCACTACCACCCCTACAGCGAGGAATTCCTCTACGTCGCGCGCGGTGAGATCGTCGTCGACCTGGACGACCTGCCGGTGGCGGTGCACCGCGCCGAAGGGCTGTTCGTGCCGATGAACACCCGGCACCGGCTGCGCAACGTCAGCAAGGCACCGGCCGAAGTGGTCTTCCACCTCAGCCCGCTGGCGCCGCGCCCCGAACTCGGCCACGTCGACACCGAAGGACCGGCGGTGCTCGGTCCCGGTCCGGACGCCGCCGCCGGCCCGGGTCCGAACGGTGCCAGGCCCGGCCGCCGGCCGGTGCCGCGCACCCGGACCACCACACCCAACGGACACCGGCCGTGACCGCGGCCGGGTCGCCCCGGCGTACCGTCGTCACCGGGGTCGGGGTGGTCGCCCCCGGCGGCACCACCCGGGAGGCGTTCTGGGCGACGATCACCGCCGGGCGTACCGCGACCCGCCGGATCACCGTCTTCGACCCGTCCCCGTTCCGGTCCCAGATCGCCGCCGAATGCGACTTCGACCCGGCGGACGCCGGGCTCGGCCCGCGCGAGCGGCGACGGGCCGACCGGTACGTCCAGTTCGCCCTCGCCTGCTCGATCGAGGCGGTCGCCGACGCCGGGCTGAGCCTCGACGACGCCGGCCGGCAGCGGGCCGGGGTGGCGCTCGGCTCGGCGGTCGGCGGCACTGTGGCATTGGAACAGGAGTACGTGGTGGCCAGTGACGCGGGCAGCCACTGGCTGGTCGACCCGGACTGCACCATGCCGTACCTCTATCAGGCGCTGGTGCCCAGCAGCCTGGCCGCCGACGTGGCCTGCCGGCACGGGCTGCACGGGCCGGCGCAGGTGATCTCCACCGGCTGCACCTCCGGCATCGACGCGATCGGCTACGCCCACCAGTTGATCGTCGACGGGGACGCGGACGTGATGCTCGCCGGCGCCGCCGACTCGCCGATCTCCCCGGTCACCGTCGCGTCGTTCGACGCGATCGGGGCGACCAGCCCGGACAACGACGACCCGGCGCACGCCAGCCGGCCGTTCGACAACGACCGGCACGGATTCGTACTCGCCGAAGGGGCCGCCGTGCTGATGCTGGAGGAGCTGGACCACGCGCGGCGGCGCGGCGCGCGGATCTACTGCGAGATCGGCGGATACGCCACCCGCAGCAACGGCTACCACATGACCGGGCTGCGCCCGGACGGCGCGGAGATGGCACTGGCCATCGTGGACGCAATGAACCAGGCCCGGCTCAACCCGGACGACGTGTCGTACGTCAGCGCACACGGCTCCGGCACCCGGCAGAACGACCGGCACGAGACAGCCGCGTTCAAACGGGCGCTCGGGGACGCGGCGTACCGGGTGCCGGTCAGTTCGATCAAGTCGATGATCGGGCATTCGCTCGGCGCGATCGGCTCGATCGAGATGGCGGCCTGCGCGCTGGCCATGGCACACGGGGTGGTCCCGCCGACCGCGAACTGGCGCACCCGCGACCCGGAATGCGACCTGGACTACGTCCCGAACACCGCCCGTGAGCTACCGGTCGACGTCGCGTTGTCGGTCGGCAGCGGATTCGGCGGATTCCAGTCGGCGATGGTCTTCGCCCGACCGGACAGGACAGTACGGTGAGCGCCGACGGCCCCCCGGCCGCGCTGCCCGGTCAGCGGGCCGCTGCACCCGGGCGGCGGGCGGTGGTCACCGGGATCGGCGTGGTGGCGCCGACCGGACTCGGTGCCGACGCGCACTGGAAGGCGACCCTGGCCGGGCAGGTCCGCACCGGGCGGATCACCCTGTTCGACCCGGCGCCGTACCCGGTCACCCTGGCCGGCGAGGTGGCCGACTTCGACGCCCTGCAGTGGACCGACAACCGGCGGGCGGTGCAGACCGACCGGTGGACCCATCTCGGTTTCGCCGGCACCCGGCTGGCGCTGGCTGACGCCGGGCTGCCGGACACCGCCGACGACCCCGACCGGTACGCGGTGGCGCTGGCCAGCTCGTCCGGGGGCAACCTGTTCGGCCAGCGGGAGCTGCAGCGGCTGTGGAGCCGGCCCGGCCGTACCGTCGGGGCGTACCAGTCGATTGCCTGGTTCTACGCCGCCAGTGTCGGCCAGCTCTCCATCGCCCACCAGTTCAAGGGCGCCTGCGGGGTGCTGGTCGCCGAGGCGGCCGGTGGGCTGGACAGCCTGGCGCACGCCGCCCGGACCATCCGCCGGGGCGCCGACGTGGTGCTGGCCGGTGCCACCGAATGCGCGCTGAGCCCGTACGCGCTGGCCTGCCAGCTGCGGAGCGGGCTGCTCAGCACCGGCACCGACCCGGAGTCGGCGTACCTGCCGTTCGACGTCGACGCCGCCGGCTACCTGCCGGGTGAGGGCGGCGCGGTGCTGGTCGTCGAGGAGCTGGGGCACGCGTTGGCCCGGGGCGCCCCGGTGATCTACGGCGAGGTCGCCGGCTGGGGTGCCAGCCACGACGCCCGGCACACCGACCGGCGCACCGGCGGGGACGCCGACCAGTACGCCCGGGCGATGCGCCGGGCGCTGGCGACCGCCGGGGTGGCTCCGGCGCAGGTGGACGTCTGTCTGCCGGACGCGCTCGGCGTACCGCGTTTCGACCGGGCCGAGGCGCGGGCGGTGCGGGCGGTCTTCGGCCCGGCGGCGCCGCCGGTGACCACGCCGAAGCCGTTGACCGGGCGGGCACACCAGGGCAGTGCGGCGCTGGATGTGGCGACGGCGCTGTTGGCGCTGCGGCACCGGCTGCTGCCGCCGACCGCCGCGCCGCGCCGCCCGGCCCCCGGTTGCGACCTGGACTTCGTCCGTACGCCACGGGAGTGCGCGGGGCACGCCGCGCTGGTCGCCGCCCGTGGCTTCGACGGCTTCAACAGCGCCCTGCTGCTGCGCCGCGACCCGGACTGGGAATGATCAACTATTACCCGTGCGGCCCGCTCCCGACCGCCCTAGGAACCGTCACGGCGAACCGTCGGCCGGCAAGCGCCTCGGGGATCAGTAGTATCACTCGGTGCCCCTTCATGTCACCCATCGTGATCTTGTGAAGAGCTTCGTTCGGCTGCTCGAGTCCGCAGAGGTCACCGCCGGCCAGGTCTCGAATCTGCTCCAGTTCTATGCCGTGGAATGTGGACTCAAGGCCGCAGCGCTGCGGCGGAGGAACCTACAGCGGACCGATCAGTTGCCCTCGGACCTGCTCAGCCATGACCTGCGGCGGCTCGCCAAAGAGCTCCGGCTCACGCCAGCCGCGTACCAGCGGCTCGTGGACTGCAAGCGCGTCGCCGTAGCGAACGCGCCCGCCCCGCCCGTTGCGGTAGCACAGCTGCATGAGGCATGGCGATACGGCGCGGGCCTGGATGCCGGTGGCGAGCGGAGCTGTGTGGCAGGCTTGGTATCCCTTGGCCAGTGGTGTCGGAAGGAGCTGGGCCGGTGAACGAGCGTTTGGACGTTTCTGGTCCCTCGCATCCTGACCACCTGTTCACCTGGCTCGATGTCAACCTGTACTTCGCCGCGCTGGCCCGACAAGGCCGGTGGCCGGGATGGCTGCGGGAGATCGACGCCTACTGGGACGGAGTGCGGGTCTCCGTCGCCCCGCTGACGCCGCCCGACGATGTCTGGCATTGGCTGCGCGAAGTGCTCGGACCACTTACCGTCGAACCCGCTCGCGGGTGCCTGCTACTCGATGACGCTGGCGAGGAGCGACCGCTCGCGGTGAGTATCGATCAGGACGACCCGCCCGCGCCTGGCGATCGGCGTCCGCGCTGGACGGATCGGCGGGTGGTCGCGGAGCTGGCGAACCCGCTGCCCGTTCCGACAACGCCATTGCCGCACGACATCCCGATCGTGGCCTTTCATTCATTCAAGGGCGGCGTCGGTCGAACTTTGCACTGTGTGGCGGCGGCTCAGAAACTTGCCTCAAGCGGGCAACGGGTACTGCTGATTGATGCCGATCTCGAAGCACCGGGTATAACCTGGATGATTGCCGAGTCGATTCGCATCGACTTTGCCTACGAAGATTTCCTCGCCCTCGTGCAAGGTTCGGTTGATTCATCATTCACGGAGGCAATCAGCCTCGGCCGGAAGTTCTTGGTGAACCAGGAAATCGACGGCGTGGTGGTGATGCCGGCCCGCCGAGATCACAGCCGGATATCACCACCGCAGATTGAGCCGGTCGACCTGTTGACCCCCGATCGCAGTCCTTACGTTCTTTCGAATGCACTTGCTCGACTCGGCCACGCGCTCGGTGCCGACGTCATCATGGTCGATCTGAGAGCCGGCGTGAGCGAACTGAGCGCACCCCTCCTACTGGATCCGCGGGTATTCAGGGTGTTCGTCACGACCATCAGCGACCAGTCGGTCAAGGGTACCGAACGAGTTCTCGCCGAGCTGGCGCAACGCGCACCTGCCCGCATGGAGAACGACCCCGACTGCGCACTTCTACTCACGCAGTTCAGCGGGCAGGACCATGGCGATCGGCTGGCAGAGGTAGCCGCCGACCTGCGGCGCGCCGCCTACGCCGTATCGTCAACGAGCCAAGCAGCTTCCACGGTTGACGCCGACATAGCGATTCCTTCAATGACAAGCGAGTTCAATCCGATACTGCTAAATCTTCCAGCCTCGTGGGAAGCCGTCACCGGACTGGCCGAACGCGCCAGACTCGCACAGCCGCTGACCCCATTGATCGATTCGTTGCCCCGCTTGAACCCCGGTGCGCCTGTGCCAGCAGAACCTGAGCCCGCCGATCTCGACGCGATCAGGTCGAGACTCGCGGCGGTCGCGGGAAACTTGGTCTTCGCAGAGACTTCTCCAGAGGTTGACTTCCTAGTCACCGACGCACTACGCAACCTCGCCGAAGCACACCGGACCGAGCCACCAATCGAAATCGTCGTCGGCGGAAAAGGTGCCGGGAAGACCTTCACGTACCTCCAGCTGTGCCGGAGGACGACATGGGCTGATTTTGCGGCTGCAGCCGGAGTCGACGATGCGACCCTGCGAATCCCAACAATCCCTGTCCTGGCGTCAACAAATTTGGGCGATCAATCGGCCACAGCGATCAACGAGAGACGCATCGCGGAAGCCAACAGGCTTACCGGCGGCGTAGCGGCCGGATCGCAGGCGGTCCGCGAAATCGTCGAGGACGCCCTGTCCGGCGAGCTGACATCGGGAGGTTGGCGGCGAGTATGGCTCACCTGCTTTGCCCGCGCAATCGGCCTGGACACCACCCCCGAACAGGTCGAGGAATCATTGGCCTCCTTTGCCCGCTCCAATTCAGTGATCTTCGTCATCGACGGGCTTGAGGACCTGTTCCCGGAGTTCGTCGAGGACAGCCGTCAACAGCGAGCCCTGCGCGCCCTGCTAGTCGACTGTCCGGAGTGGCTCCGCACCTTGCGGGGACGCCCACTGGGAATGGTGACCTTCGTCCGACGGGACCTCGTACAAAAGGCCATCCACCAGAACGTGGCACAGTTCGAGAAAAGATATGAGAAGTATGCACTGCGCTGGAACAGAGAGGAGGCGCTCAGACTGGCGGCATGGGTATGTCAGAGGGCCGGCGCGCTCACCGCATCCGCAGACAGCGTCCGCACCGCCACCGCCGATCAACTCTCCGACCAGATGAGCACTGTATGGGGCGACAAGATGGGGACTCCGAAATCAAAGGAAGCTCGATCAGATGTGTGGTTCTTCGCGGCACTTTCTGACTTCCGCCAACAGATCCAGGCCCGCGACATCGTCTCCTTCCTATCCGAGGCGGCCACCGCATCGACGGGCACCGACCGATGGTCGGATCGAATACTGACACCGGTCGCGATGCGTAGCGCACTACCTCGATGCAGTAGCCAGAAGATCGAAGCCATCAGTCTCGAAAACAGGCCGGTCGGTGCACTTTTGGACCGTCTCAGGTCGCTCGACGCCGATCGCCGCAAGCTCCCCTTCACCCTGGAATCTGTCGGTCTCACCGCAGAGCAGGCACAACTACTCGACGCAAACGGCGTGGTCTTCCGCGAGGCGGACCACTACTGGATTCCAGAGATCTTTCGCCATGGCCTTGGCTTCGACGTCGCGGGCGGCCGCCGCCCACGCGTCATCGCGGTGGCAAACCTGGTCCGCAGGCGCAACGACATCTTGGGGTAGACCGGTCCGGCCCGCCACTGCTCAGCCTCAGGCATCGACTGCCTCCCCACGCGCGCCCCCACCCCCGTGCTGAAGGGTGGGCACTGGCCCGCATCCCGGTGACAGCCGCCGTACTGCGCGGCCTGCCGGCGTCGGCCGCGCAGCCTGCCGGACGTCGCCGGCTTCCTGGTGCTGTCGGTGCTCACTCCCAACGTGCACGGACCATCGGTCTACTGCAGCTTGGATGGAAACTGCGGATCGACCGTGAACGCGAATAGATCCGTCGGGCAGGGGTAGGGCAACCCTGGACGGCGCCACGGACAACTGGACGTGACGCGGACGACCACCGGGGAGGCGACATGCGGATCGGCTACAAGCTGGCCACCGAGGCGTTCGGACCGGCCGACCTGATCGCTCAGGCTGTCCGGGCCGAGCAGGCCGGGTTCGACTTCGTCGAGATGAGCGACCACTTCCACCCGTGGCTGGACTCCCAGGGCCATTCGCCGTTCACCTGGAGTGTGCTCGGTGCGATCGCCGCCCGTACCGACCGGATCGGGCTGGCCACCGGCGTGACCTGCCCGAGCCTGCGCTACCACCCGGCGATCGTCGCCCAGGCCGCGGCGACCGTGGCGCTGCTGTCCGACGGCCGGTTCACCCTCGGCGTGGGTGCCGGCGAACGGCTCAACGAGCACGTCACCGGGGAACCGTTCCCGAGTGTGCACGGGCGGCACGAGCGGCTCCGCGAGGCGCTGGAGATCATCCGGCTGCTCTGGTCCGGCGGCTACCACTCGTACCAGGGGAAGCACCTGCAGCTCGACGACGCGCGAGTGTTCGACCTGCCGCCGACCCCGCCGGTGATCGCGGTGGCCGCCAGCGGCTCGGAGTCCGCCCGGCTGGCCGCCGAGCTCGGCGACGGACTGTTCGCCACCGAGCCGAAGGGCTCGATCGTCGAGCACTACCGGCGGTCCGGCGGCGCCGGGCCACGCTACGCCGAGGTGCCGATGGCCTGGGCGGTTGACGAGGAGCAGGCGGTCAAAGCGGCCTGGGAGTCCAGCCGTTGGGCGCTGACCGGCTGGAAGGTGATGAGCGAGTTGCCCAACCCGGTGAACTTCGAGGCGGCCTCGGCGATGGTCGACGCCGACGACATCGCCGCACATTTCAGCGTAGGGCCGGACCCGGCGGTGCACCTCGAGGCGGTCAAACCGTACGTCGATGCCGGTTTCGACCACATCGTGCTGCAGAACGCCGGGCCCGACCCGGACGGTTTCCTGGACTTCTTCGAGCGAGAGCTGGCCGACCGGCTGCGGGGGCTCGACCGGTGACGGCGGCCGGCTCAGGCGTCGGCGCCGCAGTTGTCAGGCGCGGGCCGGGCCGGAATAGTCGGGGGCGACGTAGACCGGCAGCCGCTCGCCCTGACTGCGGGCGTAACGGCGGGTGTAGGTGACGGGCTTGACCCCGGGTCGGAGCGGCACCGTGTACTGCGTTGGCAAGGTGTCCGCGGCAGCGGCGAGGCGGCGGGGCGTCACCTCGCGACGTTGGTCATGCCACGGGCCACCCAGGAAGAGAACCTTCATATGCCGATCCTTGCCGGTTCAGCCAGCCCGCGCCTCATCCGTACGCACAATAACTATCAAATCCCGCCGGATCCGTCCGCCGCAGCCGGCCGGCCGGCCGGTGACAGCCTGTCCGGCCAGTGAAGCTCGGTCGGCTCAGCTGCCGGTGAACCGTGCCGGCCGTTTTTCCAAGAACGCGGACATCCCCTCCGCTCGGTCGGCGGTGGCGAACAATCCGTGAAAGACCCTCCGTTCGAACAGTAGCCCCTCACGCAGTCCGACCTCCTGCGCCCGCTGGACCGCCTCGCGGGCGGCGGTGACCGCGAGCCGGCTGTGCCCGGCGATCACCGCCGCCGCCGACCGGGCCTCGACGAGCAGTTGGTCGGCGGGCACGATCCGGGACACCAGGCCGCACTGCTCCGCCTCCCGGGCCGGCATCATCCGCCCGGTGAGGATCAGATCCATCGCCTTCGCCGTGCCGACCAGCCGGGTCAGCCGCTGGGTGCCGCCGATCCCGGGGATCACCCCGAGGGTGATCTCGGGCTGACCGAACCGGGCGTCCTCGGCGGCGAACACCAGGTCGCACATCATGGCCAGTTCGCAGCCACCGCCGAGCGCGTAGCCGGCGACCGCGGCGATCTTCGGTGTCCGGAACGCGGCGAACTCCTCCCAGCCGGCGAAGAGATCGGCCGTCATCGCCTGCACCGGGCTCATCGCCGCCATCTCTCGAATGTCGGCGCCGGCGGAGAAAAAGCCGTCCGACCCGGTAATCACGAAACAGCCGATGTCCGGGTCCCGGTCCAGTGGTCGCAGGGTCGCGAGAAGTTCGTCGCAGAGCGCGGTGGTGAGTGCGTTGCGGGCCGCGGGCCGGTGCAGCCGTACGGTGACCACGGCACCGTCCCGCTCGGTCGTCAGATGCATGTCGGTTCCTCCAGTCGGATTCGCAGGGTCGTCGGTCGGATGGTCCGTTTTCAGTCGGCCCAGTCCGGTTTCACGAGTCCCAGATCGCGCCGTAGGCGGGGATCCCCCGGCGTTCCAGCCCGTGGACCACCTGCCGGGTGAGCTTCTGGTTGGCGATGCAGATCACCGCTTCGGCGCCGGTGGCCTGCCATGCCTGGTAGGCCAGGGCCACCATGTCCGGCTTGCCACGCTGCGCGGTGTCCCAGATCGTGGCGTCGGGCTGCACCCGCAGGATCTCGTCGACCAGCTGGTCGCCGTAGGTCGTCCGCGGGCTGCGGGTGGACCAGACCAGGTGGGCCGGCACCTTGCCGGCCAGCAGATGCGGCAGCACCGGCCCGATGCCGCTGCCGGTGGCGACGTACACCACCCGGGTGAACAGCGTTTCGATGTTGGCCACGCCGGCGGTGGTGATGCCCTTGACCCAGATCCGGTTCGGCAGGTCGTCGATAAGGGAGCCGGTCCAGTCGCCGGCGCGGGACACCGTCAGCCGGAAGCCGCGCTCACCGGGCGCCGGCACGTTGGCGAACGAGTGCCATTCGAGCAGCGGACGACGGCTGATCGCGGTGGACGATCCGGCGAACGGGGTGGTGTGACCGAACGTCAGCATGGCCACGTGGCTCGACGGCCGGTCCACCTGCACCGGCACCCGGCGCAGCCGCAGCCACGGCAGGGCGACGCTGACGGTGAGCAGTGCCAGGGTCCACAGCGCCGGCGAGCCGAGCAGCGCGGCGGCCAACGGCCTCCCGTCGCGGGCACCGTCGACCACCAGCACCGTCTGGGCCCACAGGAGGATCAACGCGGCCCACCCGCCGAACCGGTGGACCCGCTCGAACAGGTCGTGCCAGCGGCCACGAACCGGCGGCAGCGCGGTCGTCACCATCGCCAGCAGCAGCGCGACCAACAGGTAGGACAGCACCAGTACGGCGGTGACGGCCCGGCCGGCCAACGCCTGCCGGGTGAGTTCGGCGACGTACCCGGCGAACCAGGCGGTGCCGGCGAGTGCGCCACCGACGTGCAGCCCACCGAAGTGGTAGACCTTGCCCAACCCCCAGCGCACCCGCAGCGGCCACCGGGTCGGCGCCCGGGTGGCCAGCCAGAACAGCAGGTTGATCATGTACTGCTGGCGGATCAGCACCGCCAGGGCGACGTTGGCCAGGGCGGCGTACGACAGGTTCGCCAGGCCGCCGTCGGTCGCCTGCCACCAGCCGCCGGTGGTCAGCGCGTAGTACAGCAGTGCGGCGTTGCCGGCCAGGACCAGCGCGGCCAGCCGGTGGTACGGCATCAGCCGGGGATGGCTGAGGATCCGGCGCTGCCACGGCAGCGGAGCCGGCAGGTCGGACCGAGCCGGATGGCTGGGCGGGGCCGGATTGCTGGGCGGGGCCGGGTTGCTGGGCGGGGCCGGGCGGTCCAGCGACCGGCGCAGCGCCCCCTTGTCGATCTTGCCCCGATCGGTCACCGGTAGCGACTCGAGGGCGTGCACCCGCTCGGGCACGCAGTAGTACGGCAGAGTCCGGGCGACCGCGGCCCGCGCCGCCGTCGGGTCAACGGTCGCCGGGGCGACGAACGACACGAGCGTACGGTCGTCGACCTTGATCGTCGCCGCCCGACGGCAACCCGGCACCGCTTCCAGGACGGCGGAGACCGAATCCAGCTCGACCCGGAACCCACGGACCTTGACCTGGTCGTCGGTGCGGCCAAGGTGCTCCAACTCACCGTCGGGGGTCCAGCGTCCGAGATCCCGAGTACGGAACATCATCCGTCCACCGCCGAGGAACGGATCCGGGACGTACCGCTGCCCGGTGAGCTCGGGATCGCCGAGGTAGCCGACCGACACGCAGTCACCACCCGCCCACATCTCCCCCACCTCGCCGATCGCGCAGGGCCGGCGGTCGGCGTCCAGCACGTACACCGTGTTGTTCGGGGTCGGCCGGCCGATGGTGAGCTGTTCGGAGGCGGGGTCGTGCCGGTGCATGGTGTTGACGATGGTGGTCTCGGTCGGTCCGCAGCCGTTGTAGAAGACCGCCTGTCGGGCCCACCGGTCGGCCAGCTCCCGTGGACACGGTTCACCGGCCACGGCGACCACCTTGACCCGTGGGCACCGGTCCGGGTCGACGGCGCCCAGCACGCTCGGGGTGGCGATCACCACGTCCACCGTCTCGACCGTCGCCGCGATGTCGCTCCCCCGGACGACCAGGGTTCCGCCGTGGCTGAGGCAACCGAGGATCTCCCAGGCGGCCATGTCGAAGGCGATGCTGAGAATCTGCCCGACCCGCCACCCCGGCTGGATGCCCAGGTCGCCGGGGGCGGTCAGGAGCAGGTTGCACACGTTTCGATGGGTGACGGTGACCCCATTGGGTCGGCCGGTGGTGCCGGAGGTGAACAGCACGTAGCAGCCGTCGTCCGGGCTGGTCGGACCGGTCGGGACGACCGGGTACGCCGAGTCCGCCAGCGGCTGGGTGAGCAGCTCGTCGACGGCGATCAGCATCCGGCCCGGCAGGTGCGGCAGCTGACCCGCCGTCTCGGTGGTGGTCAGCACGATCCGGATGCCGGCGGTGTCGGTGACGTGCCGCAGGTGGGCCTCGGTGGCCACCCCGGCGTGCTGGGGCACGTACGCCGCGCCGGCCTTCAGGGTGGCGAGGATGCCGACCACCATGGGGATCGACCGGCGCGTGAACACGCCGACCCGGTCACCCGGACCTACCCCGTGGGCGATCAGCCGGGCGGCGAGACGGTCCGCCTGCCGGTCCAGCTGTCGGTAGGTGATGCGCTCGTCGAGGTGCTCGACGGCGACCGTGTCGGGGGTGAGGACGGCCCACTGTTCGATCGCGTGCTGGATGTGGGTGGAGACGATCGGCTCAGCCGGACCGTAGCCGAACCGACGGAACAACTGTCTGTCCTGGTCGGACAGGATGGCCAACGGTCCGGTGCCGACCGCAGCGGTGACGATCCCGGGAATGCCGCGTTGCCGCACGGCGCTGGCCCGGAATCGGGTCGCTGGTCGACCGGAACCACGCTGTGGCATGACTGTTCCTCCTCAATGCTCTGCACCGACCGGGGGACGGCGCGCCTCCGACCCATCGAAGCATAGAAATACATTTTCGACCATATGCAGTGATGATTAATGATAAATACAGAAGAAATGTGATAAATAGTTAAAATCGGGCGGATTCGCTGTAGTCCGCGACTGTCGCTGCCCGGTCGAGGTACGGCACACTCCCCCTGGTGCGAGAGATACTGATCATCGGAATCGGGGCCGGCGATCCCGACCACCTGACCGTGCAGGCGATCGAGGCGCTGCGTCGGGTCGACGTGTTCTTCCTGCTCGACAAGGGCGCGGTCAAGCAGGACCTGGCCGCGTTGCGGCAGGAGATCCTGCGCCGGCACACCACCGGGGCGTACCGGGCGGTCGAGATCGCCGACCCGGAGCGGGACCGGACCGCGACGGACTACCGGGCCGCGGTCGAGGACTGGCGCCGACGCCGCGCCGACCGGTACGCCCAGCTGATTCGCGACGAACTACCCGACGGCGACTGCGGCGCCTTCCTGGTCTGGGGCGACCCCGCGCTGTACGACAGCACCCTCGCCATCCTCGACGATCTGCGGGAACGCGACGTCGTCGAGTTCGACCACCAGGTGATCCCGGGCATCAGCAGCGTCGCCGCGCTGACCGCCCGGCACCGGATCGCGCTGAACCGGATCGGCTGCCCGGTCCAGATCACCACCGGCCGTCGGCTCGCCGACGAGGGCTTCCCGACCGGCGTGGACGACCTGGTGGTGATGCTCGACGCGCAGTGCGCCTTCACCCGACTCGCCGACGCCGACAGCATCGACATCTACTGGGGCGCGTACCTCGGCACCCCGGACGAGATCCTGATCGCCGGCCCGGTGCACCGGGTCGCCGACCGGATCGTCACCGCCCGCGCCGAGGCCCGCCGCCGCAAGGGCTGGATCATGGACACCTACCTGCTACGGCGTACCCTTGTCCAGACAACCGGACAGCACCAGAAGACCGGACACCAGACGCGAGCGATCAGGTAGCCGTTGACTTCCTCCGCGGAAGGACTCTGATGACCGACCAGGCCCGGCCGGTCGACCGGGACAACCCGATGCCGCTGTGGGCACAGCTGCACGACGACCTGGTCCGCCGGTTGACCGCTGGCGGGTTCGCCGCCGGCTTCCCCGGCGAGCACGAACTGGTTGACGAGTACGGCGTCAGCCGGCACACGGTACGGGAGGCGTTGCGCCGGCTACGCCAGGCCGGGGTGCTGGACTCGGCCCGGGGTCGGCGTACCGCCGTCCACCAGCAGCGGATCGAGCAGCCGCTCGGCGCTCTCTACTCGCTCTTCGACGAAGTGCAGGCGCGCGGGATGCGCCAGCGCAGCGAGGTGCTCGGCCGCGACCTACGGGTTGACGTCCCCATCGCGGCCCGGCTCGGGCTGGAACCGGACACCCGATTCGTGCACCTGGAGCGGCTCCGGTTCGCCGACGACGAACCGTTGGCCGTCGATCGGGTCTGGCTGCTGGCCGACTTGGCCCGGCCGCTGCTCACCGCCGACCTGACCGGTACCGGCATCTACGGCGAGCTGGCCAGGCACGGCGTCCGGGTCACCGACGGCGAGGAACGCATCCACGCCATCGTGCCCACCGCCGAACAGCGTCGACGGCTGGGCGGCGGCGGCCTGCTCGCCGTCGAACGGATCGGCCGGACCGACGGACGGCCCGTCGAATGGCGGGAGACCTTCGTCCGCGGCGACCGGTTCAGCCTGGTCGCCAGCTGGGCACCGCACCGGGCGTACCAGTTGCGGGTGGCCGACGGATCCCCGCTGCGCTCGCCCGCCGGGCGCTGACCGTGCGGGTCGCCCGGCTGATCTCCCTGGTCCTGTTGCTGCAGTCCCGGGAGACGATGACTGCTGCGGAACTGGCCCGCGAGCTGGAGGTTTCCGAGCGCACCATCTACCGCGACGTGCTGGCGCTGTCCGCCGCCGGGGTGCCGGTCTACGCCGACCAGGGCCGGGCCGGCGGGTACCGACTGGTGGACGGCTACCGGACCCGGCTGACCGGCCTGAGCCGGGCCGAGGCGGAGACGCTGTTCCTGTCCGGGCTGCCCGGCCCGGCCGATGAGATGGGCCTCGCCGACGTACTCGGGGTAGCCCAGCTCAAGGTGACCGCCGCGCTGCCGGTCGGGCTGCGCGACGCCGCCGGCCGGGCCCGCCAGCGGTTCCATCTGGACGCGCCCGGCTGGTTCCGGCAGGCCGATCCGCCGCCTGCGCTGGCCGACCTGGCCCGCGCCACCTGGCAGGACCAGGTGGTCCGCCTCAACTACCGGCGGAGCGGCACCGAGGTGGTCAGAACGGTTCAGCCGTACGGTCTGGTGCTCAAGAACGGCACCTGGTACCTGGTTGGCCGGGTCGACGACGTCGGCCGGGTCCCCGACCCCGGCCGGGTCGACGACGGGCACCGGATCTACCGGGTGGACCGGATCGCGGTGGTTGACCCGACCGGCAACGTCTTCGACCGCGACCACCGCTTCGACCTGGCTGCGGTGTGGGCGGCCGGCACCGCCGACTTCGTCCGCAGCGTGCTGGTCGACGAGGTCACCGTACGGCTGAGTCCGGCCGGGCTGCGGGCGCTGCGCTGGGCGGTGGAGGCGCCGGCCGCCCAGGCAGCGCACGAGGCGGCCGGGCCACCCGACGCTCAGGGCTGGGTGCACACCCGGCTGCCGGTCGAGTCGCCCGACGTGGCGTACAGCCAACTGCAGGCGCTCGGTCCGGAGGTGGAGGTGCTCGCCCCGCCCCCGCTACGGGACCGGATGCGCGACGCCGCCCGCCGGCTCGCCGCGCTGTACGGCGAGACCGCCGGTCAGCGGTAACCGGTGGTGTCCGCCGGCCGGCCGGTCTCGACGACCTCGACGATGTAGCGGTACGCGTCCGGGCTGCTGCCGTCGACGTCGGTGAAGCCGTACTCGCGGGCCAGCTGCCCACTGGACAGTGACCGCCCGGTGAACCGGGACACCTGCGGATCGGCGGCGAGCGCGACCACTGCCCGACCGACCAGCGCCGGTGTCTCGGAGATGGCGAAGTGCGGGTCCTTGGCGGTGCCGTCGCGCCAGTTCGCCTCGGTCACCCCGAAGTGCTCCAGCATCGCCTCGGACCGGATCCAGCCAGGGCTGAGCGCGACCGCCGTCGCACCGTACGGCCGCAGCTCCTCGGCCTGAGCGAAGGCCAACCGGATGACGGCGTTCTTGGCCGTGTCGTAGAAGACCGACTCGCGGTAGTGGGTGCCGTTGTAGTCGGCGGTGCCGTCGGTCATCTCAACCACCAGCCCGCCCGGCTGGCGGATCAGCAGCGGCAGCGCGAAGTGGCTGGTGATCAGGTGGGTGTCGATGGCGAGCCGCAGTGTGCGTAGGCCGCGGTCCAGCGGCTGTTCCCAGATCGGCGACTCGAAGTCGGTCAGGTGGTCGGCCCCCCAGATGTCGTTGACCAGCACGTCGAGCCGGCCCTGTTCGCGGTCGATCCGCTGCACCAGGGCACGGACCTGGTCCGGGTCCAGGTGGTCGGTGGGCACCGCGACGCCGGTGCCGCCGGCGGCGTCGACGAGCTCGGCGGTCTCCTCGATGGTCTCCGGACGGTCCATCTCGGAACGCTGCCGTCGGGTGCTGCGGCCGGTGACGTAGACGGTGGCGCCGGCGGCACCGAGTTCGATCGCGGTCCGCCGGCCGGCGCCCCGGGTCGCTCCGGCGACCAGCGCCGTCCTGCCGTTCAGTGGTGTGGACATGCCGCTGACGGTGCCAGCAAAACCTGACATCCGACGTCAGCTTTTCCAGAGAACAGCAGCCTGGTTGACTCCATCGAATGTGGTCGATACATTGCCGTCACGATGAGAAAGCCCTTTCCCGCCTCACTGTGGGGGCGCTAACCGGCAGCAGTCTCCGACAGATCCAGGAGGTTCCATGACAGCCACCAGATGGCGGCGCTGGCGTACCGGCGTCGTGGCGCTCGCCACGACCGCCATGGTCGCAACCGGCGCGGCGGTTGGCGTGCAGTACGCCGCAGCTGCCACCGTCGACACCGGCGCCTGGTACGTGATGCTGAGCCGGCACAGCGGCAAGGCAATCGATCTCTACGGCGGGGCAACCCATGACGGCGCACCGATCGTCCAGTGGACGCGCAACGACAGCGCGGCGCAGCAGTGGCAGTTCGTTGACGTCGGCAGCGGCTACTACAAGATCAGATCTCGGCACAGCGGCAAGTACCTGGAGCTACCGAACGCGGTCGACGGGGCCCAGCTGATTCAGAACTACGACAACGGCAGCACCCGGCAGCACTTCCGGCTCGCCGACTCGGACAGCGGCTACGTCCGCTTCATCAGCCGGCACAGCAACAAGGCTCTCGATGTGTGGCAGTGGTCCACCTCGGACGGCGGAATCATCTCGCAGTACCAGGACGTCAACGGCTGGAACCAGCAGTGGCAGATGGTCCGGTTGGACAGCTCCGGCGGCTGCGGGTCCGGCTCGTTCAACGCCGAAGCCGTACAGAACGGGTCGACCTGGACGGCGCGCAACGGCGGCAGCACCGTCTACACCGGCTCCAGCATGCTGTCGGCCATGCAGGCCGCGGTGAACAGCCTGTCGGCCGGGCGCAACAGCAAGCAGAAGGTCGTCGTCCGCGGCTCCGGGTCGATCAGCGCCGGCTCCCGGCTGTCGCTGCCGTCGTACACCGTCCTGGAGGTCTGCGGCACGGTCAACGTGACCGGTTCCGGCTCCGGCGACCAGGCCGTGGTGTACGCCCGCGGCGTCACCGACGTCGAGGTGACCCGGCTCAACATCACCGGCAATCCGCTGTACGGGATCTTCATCCGCAACGGCAACAACATCACCCTCGGCCAGATCGACATCCGGGTCACCGCCGGCCTGGGCATCCGGATCGACAACCACGGTGACCGCAGCCAGCGCTCCCGCAACGTGCGGATCGACAACGTGTACGTGCAGGGCACCAGCAACCACGGGGTCGAGACGTACGGGGTCGACGGACTGACGGTCGGCACCGTCACCGCACGCAACACCGGCTACTCCGGCCTGATACTCAACGACACCATCAACGCGACCGTCGGCACCGTCGACGCGCAGGGCGCCGGCACCGGCACCGGGTACGCCGGGTTCCGGATGGCCAACCGCAACGGCCGGGTCGGCGACAGCTACCCGACGAACATCCGGGTCGGTACGGTCATCGCCCGGGGCGGTGGCCGGGGCATCTTCTGCGTGTCGGAGTCCGGCGGTGCGGTCATCGACCGGATCGACATCTCCGGCACCGGCAGCAACTCGATCCTGCTGGAGAACTGCTACAACGTGACCATCGCGGCGGTCTCCGGTTCGGTCAACGGCTCGGACGTACGGATCGCCTCGCGCACCGAGTTCCCGGTGTCGCGCGACATCACCCTGCAGAACCTGACGCTGACCAACTCGCAGATCAACGAGAACCCGTGCGGGCAGAACATCGTGATCCGCAACATCGCCCTGAACAACTCGACCATCAACCGCTGCTGACCGTTCCCTGTCCACTGAACGCCGGACGCCGGGTGCCTATCGCTCGGTGCCCGACGGCGACCGGCTGATCCGGCGCAGGCCGATGACCTGGCGCAGCAGCAAAACCACCACGAGTACCGCCGCGACCGCCGGCCAGCCCCACGGATAGCGTTCGGTCTCGACGACGAACGCCACCGTGCCATCGCCACCGACTCCGGTGCCCAGTTGACCGTGGACCGCGTACCGGCCGTAGACGGGGAAGTCGACCGGCGCGGTGACCACGATGGCTCGGCCCGCACCGGTGGCCAACGGCGCGGACGCCGGCCCGGGCGGTTCGACGATCACCGTCGGCCGCCCGGGCCGGCCGGACAGCAGTGACAGGCGTAGTTCGTCGGCGTCGACCGGGCCGTCGTTGCGAACGTCGACATCCAGCCGGATCTCACTGGACAGACCGAACAGCGCCGGCCAGTCCCAGCCGGTCGGCACAACGGTCACGTCGGTGATGTGCAGCCGGGCGGGGCCGGAGACCGTCGGTGCCAGCGGGGCGGCCGACCCGACGATGTCGATCGGGACGCTGCCGGTAACCGGCAGCACCGGCCCGGTGCCGGACCCACCGGCGTCGACGGTCCGGGCCCGGACCACGCATGGGCAGGCCACCGGGGGCTCCACCAGGACGAGCCGACTGGTCACCGCGTCGGCCCCCGGCACATGCAGTTGGCTGGCCTCGCTGGCGGCGCAGTCGACCGACCCGCGCGCGGCACGGTTGCCGCAGATCTCCAGCTGAACGTTCCCGGCCGGCCAGCCGGTGAGGGTGACGGTCAGCCACTCGCCGACCGCCGCGCTGGCCGCGTCCACGCTGACCTGCGGCGGGGCGGCGACCGCCGGGGCCGACGGCAGACCGCCGGCCCCGGCGATCAGGACCAGCGCGAGGGCACCCACCGAGGTCCGGCGACCGGTCATCGCGCGGGCGACGAGGCGGGCGACGACGAGGCGGCACCGTCTTCGGCGGGCTCGACGTCCGGCGAACCGTTCGAGGCGGGGGTGACCGCAGGCGAAGCCGGGGTGGCCACGGCTGCGGCCGCGCGGCGGGCACGCCAGCGGCGTACCCCGAACCACCCGGCGAGGGCGACGATCGTGGCGAGCAGCAACCACGGCGGTGCCCAGATACCGGCGGTACGGGTGACCGGTGGCAACGCCTCGTCCACGGTGGTCGGGGCCAGGTCGACGGTGGCGGTCAGCCGCAGCGCCGGCGGTACGCCGGTGATCTTCTCGGTCACCGTGAAGGTGCTGCCGGGCAGCAGTTCGGGCAGGTCGACCGGATCGGTGCGGGCCAGCTCCCAGCCCAGCGGGCCGTCCAGCAGCACCGCGCCCGTACCACCGACACGGATGTTCCCGGTGTTGCGCACCTGGTAGGTGACCTCCACGTCACCGTCGCCCAGCGGGTTGACCGGGTCGTCGTAGCTGATGCTCATCGATTCGATGTTGACCGCTGGCAGGACCGGGCCGTCGACCCGCAGGTAGACCCGGGCGGCGACCCGCTGGTCGACGTTGACCTGCTGGCCGCTGGCGTCGGTACGGAGTTGGGCGATCGAACCGATCACCCCGCCGGCGTGGTCGCCGGGTGTCGCGTTGGCCGGCACCGTCAGGCGGAACGGGATGTCCAGCCGCTCACCGCCCGGGATCGCGTACTCCCGCTGGTCGAAGTGGATCCAGGTGCCGACGTCGGTGGCCGGTTGGTCGGCCGGGAGCAGGGCGAACGCACCGTCGTCGGTGAGGAACCCGTCAGTGCCGTACACGGTGAACGTCCGGTCCTGGTCGCCGAGGTTGCGCACCGCGACGTGGTCGGTGATCTCCGCGCCCGGGGCGAGGTCGTAGACGAAGTAGTTGCGTCCGGTCGGCCCGTCCGCGCTGGACGGCTGTACCGCCCAGGTGACCGCGTCGGCCGGAGCCGGACCGGCCGGCTGCGCGGCGGCCGGGGTGGCGCCGGGCAACGCGAGCAGCCCGGCCACCAACAGGCCGATGGCGGCGCGGCGACGGTGCGGGCGACGGGCGGGCGGGGCGGACATCGGGCACTCCAGTCGGTCCGGTGGCCGGTGCGGGACCGTTGCGGCCCCGCACCGGCCGGTAGAGCTGATCCTCAGGACAAGGTCAGCTGGGAGCTGATCCTCAGGACAAGGTCAGCTGGGAGCTGATCCTCAGGACAAGGTCAGCGTCAGGGTCGCGGTGTAGTCACCCGACACCGCCCCAGCGGGTACGCCGAGGTTGAGCTGCGCGCCGCAGGTGAAGCTGCCGGCGCTGGCGCCGGCAGCCGAGGTGCACAGCGCCCGAGCGGTGCCGAGTCCGGCACCCGGGTCGGCCACCGCGCCCGGGGTGACCGTGCCGGTCGCCCCGATCAGCGGGTCGTCCACCACGGACGCGGTGGGCGCCCAGCCGAGGTTGTCCGCCGCGATGACCGCGTCGCCGCTGGCGACGAAGTCACCCACCTGGCCGACCAGACTCCAGCCGGCGTTGGTGCCGCGCAGGTCGGACACGGTGGCGGTGTTCAGCTCGCCGCTGGTGACGGCGCCGTTGCCGGTCGGCGGCAGGGTGACCGAGGAACCGGCCACGCTGAGCGTGAGCGGGCCGCCGGCCAGCACGGTCGCGGCGATCTGCTGGCTGGCGTCGCCGCCGCCGACCGGGGCCGCGAAGCTGATCGGAGTGAAGGTGTCCTGGCTGCGGTCGGCGGAGCCGCGCGCAGCGAAGGTGATCACATAGCACTGGGTGACAGTGCAGTCGACCGCGTTGCCGTTGCGGTCGGTGTACTGGGCACTGATCGGCAGCGTGGTGCTGAACGAGCCGTCCAGGTTCATCGTGTCCCGGGCGTCGGTCGGCTCGTTGGTGCTGCTCACCCACTTGGTGACCTGCAGGACACTGGCGTTGGTCCAGTGTTCGTCGACCTTCGGGCCGAACGACACGTAGATCCCTGCGGCGTTGTTGGCCTGCGGGTCGAAGCCGCTGCCGTCGACGGTGATGGTGGCGCCGGCCGGGTCGACGCCAGTGTCCGGGGTGGCGTCGACGGACGGAGCTGCCGGTCCACCGCCGCCGGAGGTGAACGCCTCGAACGACAGCGGGTCGAGGACCTGGCCAGCCGGGTAGAAGCCGGCGAAGGCGGTGGCGCCATCGGCGGTCAGGGTGGCGGCCAGGTCGGTGCCGGTTATCCCGTCCGCACCGGCCACCAGGTTGGCGCTGGTGGTGGTGAGGTCGGCGATGACCGCCTGGGTGACGTCGACCGACGGGAACGCGGTGCTCACCAACTCGACGTCGGCCTTGAGGACGGCGGTGCCGCCGGAGATGGCCACCGTCGGGTTGGCGAGGGTGATGGTGAACGTGTGCGCCGGGAACGAGAAGACGACCGTGCCGCCGTACGTGGCGTTCGTCTCACCGGTCTCGGCGTCGTAGCTGCCGCCGGTGGACGGGAAGGCAAACGTTCCATCGGCGTCGATCGACGCACCGTCACTCGCCGCGATCGGCGGGTTGCCGTCGCCGGACGACACGTAGTTGCGGAACGACTCCTTGAAGCCCCAGTTCAGGCTTGCCTCGGTGATGTCGGCAGGGGCAGCCACGGCGGGTGCGGCGCCAACGAGTGCGGTCGCGGCGCCGAGTACGGCCGCAGCCGCCCAGGTTGCCGACCGTCGCCCCAGAGCACCAGCTCTGGATGTGATCATCGACTGGTCCTTTCCGGATGGTTACTCACCGTGTTCTACTTCCACTGTGAACACGGCATGTGATCGGGATTAGGTTAGCCATACCTAACAGATCTCGGCTCCGGCGCGGGTGCCTGATCTTCGAACCGGTCGGACCCTTGTCCCGACCTGCGGCGATGACTTAGGTTAGGCAAACCTTCATTGAGAACTCAACCGACGATCGTCGGAGGGATCACCCATGCCAACGCCGCTGCTCAGCGGCCGCGTCACCGCGACCTTGGCGGTCGTGACCGCCACCGCCGCGACCGCCGCCGTACTCGCCGCACCACTGTTGGCGTCGCCGGCCCACGCGGACACCTCCGCGACCGGATCCGGCGGCCAGCGACTCACCGTCTCCGACTCCACCGGCATCAGCCGCTCCGGTGCGACCGTCACGGTGACCGGCACCGGGTACGACACCGATAAGGGCATCTACGTGGGGTTCTGTGTGGACAACGGCGCCGGGGCGCTGCCGACACCGTGCGGCGGCGGGGTGGACACCTCAGGCGGCAGCGGCAGCTCGCACTGGATCTCCAGCAACCCCCCGTCGTACGGCGAAGGACTGGCCGTGCCGTACGGCGACGGCGGCTCGTTCCAGGTCCGAGTCCCGCTGACCGCGAGGATCGGCGACGTCGACTGCACCGTTCGCACCTGCTCGGTGGTCACCCGAGCCGACCACACCCGGACCAGCGACCGCAGTCAGGACGTACGCGTCCCGATCAGCTTCGCTGCCGCCGCCGCGCCCGCCCTTACCAGCGCCGCCCCGGCGGCTGGCAGCCCGGACCGGACCACCGCGCCACCAGCCCCGGCAACCGGCGACGCCGCAGGCCCGGCCGACACCGACGGTACGGCCGGTGACGTCAGCAGCTCCGCACCAACTGCCGGTGCTGCCACCGGCCAACCGACCGACGGCGACGGCGGCCCGACCGCCGTCGCCGTCACCGGAACCGACCCAACCGGGTTGGCAGTCACCCGGGTCAGCACCGTCGGCCCGGCTGGTCGGTGGTGGAGCAGCACGCTGATTTTGCTGGCGCTCGGCGTGCTGGCGCTGGCCGGGCTGTCCGCTGTCCGCCGCCGCCGGAGCCGGTCGTGAACCGCCCGACACTGGTCGTGAACCGCCCGAGGCTGGTCGGGCTGCTCGCCGCCGCGCTACTCGCCGGCCCGGTGGCCGCCTGCGCCGACAGCGCCGCCGACACCGACGCGGCACCGGATCCAACGACCTGCGGGCCGGTCACCGCCGTCGTCGACGACGCGGTGACGCCGCTGGACCCGGCACCGCAGCCGGCGTTGCCGGTCACCGTCACCGACGCCGCCGGCGACCGGGTCACGGTGACCGACGCCGGCCGAATCCTGGCCGTCAACCTGTACGGCTCCATCGCCGAGATCGTGTTCAGCCTCGGCCTCGGTGGCCGGGTCGTCGGGCGGGACACCTCCACCGACTTCCCGGCCGCCGCCAACCTGCCGCTGGTCACTCCCGGCGGGCACGACCTGTCCACCGAGGCGGTCATGGCGCTGGACCCCAGCGTGGTGCTGCTCGATGACAGCATCGGCCCGCCCGAGGTGCTCGACCAGCTCCGCGCCGCCGGCATCCCGGTGGTACGCATCGGCGACGAGCAGAGCCTGGCCGCCGTACCGGTGCACATCCGGGAGGTCGCCGCCGCGCTCGGCGTCGCCGACGCCGGCGAGGCACTCGTCGCCCGGGTCGAGGGCGAGATCGCCGCCGCCCGCGACGGCATCGCGGACGACGCCGAGCGACCCCGGGTCGCCTTCCTCTACCTGCGCGGCACCGCCGGCGTCTACCTGATGGGCGGCGAAGGCGCCGGCTCGGACGCGATGATCGCCGCGGCCGGCGGCGAGGACGCCGGCACCACCATCGGACTGGCCCGGTTCCGGCCGCTGACCAGCGAGGGTCTGATTAACGCCGCGCCGGACATCATTCTGGTGATGACCAAGGGCCTCGAATCGGTCGGCGGGGTGGACGGACTGGTCGCCATGCCCGGCGTGGCCCAGACCCCAGCTGGTCAGCAGCGGCGGATTGTCGACATGGACGACACCGTGCTGCTCAACTTCGGGACCCGCACCGGCAAGGCGATCCAGGCTCTCGCCCGTGCCATCCACGGATGCCGGTGACGGCATGACACTCCCGGTACTCGCCGCCCGCCGGCCGCTGCTGCTCACCGGCCTCGCCGGCACGTTGCTCGTGGTCGGCGTGGTCGCCGCCGGCTCCGGACAGGTGCAGATCGCCCCGGCCGAGGTGGTCGCGTCGGTGCTGCACCGGCTCGGCCTGGAGATCGGCGCGTTGCCGACCGCACCGCACGGCGAGAACGCGCTGTGGATCGTCCGGTTCCCCCGGGTCGTCCTGGCCGCGGTCGTCGGCGCGTCGCTCGGCTGCGCTGGCGCCGTCATGCAGGGCGTCTTCGGTAACCCGCTGGCCGAGCCCGGCGTCATCGGAGTCTCCTCCGGAGCGGCGGTCGGCGCCGCTCTGGCCATCGTCACCGGGTTCTCCGCACTCGGCGGCTGGACGTTGGCCGCCGCCGCTTTCGTCGGCGGGCTGGCCACCACCTACCTGGTGTACGCGTTGTCCCGCGCCGACGGACGTACCGAGGTGGTCACCCTGGTACTCACCGGCATCGCGGTCAACGCCGTCGCCGGTGCCGCGATCGGGCTGCTGATGTTCGTCACCGACGCGGCCGGGGTGCAGGCGATCGCCTTCTGGAACCTCGGCAGCCTGGCCCAGGCCAACTGGAACGCGGTGGCGGTGGCCCTGCCCTGCCTGATCGTCGGGTTGGCCGCCGCGCTCGCCTCGGCCGGCAAGCTGGACCTGCTCGCCCTCGGCGAACGCTCCGCACGTCATCTCGGGGTGGACGTGGAACGGCTGCGGGTACGCATGATCGTCGTCACCGCGCTGCTCGGTGCCGCCGCGGTGGCCTTCACCGGCGTGATCAGCTTCATCGGTCTGGTGGTGCCGCATCTGGTCCGGATGGTCGCCGGACCAGGGCACCGGGTGCTGCTACCGGCCAGCGCGCTCGGTGGGGCGGTGGTGGTGATCGCCGCCGATCTGGCCGCCCGGACCCTGGTCGAGTACCAGGAACTGCCGCTCGGGGTGCTCACCGCGGTGGTCGGCGGTCCGGCCTTCTTCTGGCTGCTGCGCCGTACCCGGCGGCGGGCCGGAGGTTGGGGATGAGCCCGCCGCCGGCGCGGCTGCTCGGCCGGCGCACGCCTGTCCGCGTGCCGGCATCCCGGCCGGCCGGCACCGCGCTGATCGAGATCGACCAGCTGCGGGTCGAACTCGGCGGGCGAGCGGTGCTCGACCAGGTCGACCTGGTGGTTCACACTGGCGAGGTGATCGCCCTGGTCGGTCCCAACGGTGCCGGCAAGTCGACTCTGCTCGCCGCCATCGGCGGCGACGTCGCGGCGGCCGCCGGCGGGATCCGGATCGACGGCAGGCCGCAGTCCGCCTGGAGCTCGACCGAACTGGCGCTGCGCCGGGCGGTGCTGACCCAGCGCAGCGTGTTGTCATTCCCGTTCACCGTGGCCGAGGTGGTCCGGATGGGCCGGGCACCGTGGGCCGGGCTGTCCGCCGAGGAGTCCGACGATCCGATCGTCGACCAGTGTCTGGCCGCCACCGACGTGGCGCAGTTCGCGGGCCGCACCTTCACCTCGCTGTCCGGCGGCGAGCAGGCCCGCGCCGCGTTGGCCCGGGTGCTGGCCCAGCGGGCCGCCGCGCTGCTGCTCGACGAACCGACCGCCGCGCTCGACCTGCACCACCAGGAGCTGGTACTACGGCTCGCCCGACAGCGGGCCGCCGCCGGTGACGCCGTCGTGGTGGTGCTGCACGACCTCGGTCTGGCCGGCGCGTACGCGGACCGGATCGCGTTGCTGTCGGCCGGTCGGCTGCGGACCGTCGGACCGCCCGAGCAGGTCCTCACCGGTGCGCTGCTCAGCGAGGTATACCGGCACGACATCGAGGTGTTGCCGCACCCCGAGACCCGACTCCCGCTGGTCGTTCCGCGACGGCAGCATCCGACCCGGCAAGGAAAGGAACCCCGAGTTGAGTGACACCTTCTCCGCCCGGCTACGGGCGGCAAGCTGGCAGGACCACCAAGCGGCCGAGTCCCAGCGGTACGTCTCCGCGCTGGTCGCCGGGGAGCTGCCCCGACAGCGGTACGCCGACCTGGTCGCCCAGCACCACTTCATCTACCAGGTGCTGGAGGAGGCGGCCGACGCGATGCGCGAGGATCCGCTGGCCGGCGACTTCGTCGACGACCGGTTGACCCGGTTGCCGGCGTTGGAAGCCGACCTGGCGTACCTGCTCGGCCCGGACTGGGCCGGCCGGGTCGGCCCGAACCTGGCGACCCGCCGCTACGTCGCCCGGATGCAGGAGGTCTGCTTCACCTTCGCACCGGCGTTCATCGCCCACCACTACACCCGGTACCTCGGCGACCTGTCCGGCGGGTTGTTCATCGGCCGTCAGGTGGCGCAGACATACGGGCTGACCGAGGAGGGCGGCGTGGCGTTCTACCACTTCGCCGGCATCGACGATCCGCGCGGGTACAAGAACGCGTACCGGGCCCGGCTGGACGCCCTGCCGCTGGACGTCACCGCCGAGGCGGCTCTGGTCGGTGAGGTGGCGGTGGCCTACCGGCACAACTCGGCGGTCCTCGCCGAGCTGGGCCAGGAGCAGGAGCCGAAGTCGGTGGCGTCGGAGTCGATGGAGTCGGCGGCGTGAGCGCGGCGCAGGGCCAGGCCGGGCCGACGCAGGGCCAGCCGACCGACCCGTTCACCGCCGAGGTGGTCGCCCAGGTTGCCCGGCACATGAACGACGACCACGCCGCCGACTCGTTGCTGATCTGCCGGTCGCTGGGTGGCACCCCGCAGGCGTCGGCTGCCCGGATGACCGACCTGGACGCCGACGGCATCGATTTCGCGGCCACCGTGGCCGGCGTCGAGGTGCCGGTCCGGGTGCCGTTCGCGTACCGACTCACCGAACGGGTCCAGGTCCGCCACGAGGTGGTCCGGATGTACCAGGAGGCCTGCGCCCAACTGGGCGTCACGCCCCGCCCGGCGGACGGCTGACCGGCAAGCGAGCGGAGCCCTCCGGCGTATGCGACGATCGCAAAATGGTTGCCAAACGGCATCGCGGGCATATCGCCCGCACCGGTGTCGCGGTGCGACTCGCCGCCTGGCTGGTGTCGGCCGTCGCCGTACTGTCGATCGCCGGGTGCACCGGGATCGGGATCGGCGAAGCACCCGAGTCCGGCAGCGCGACGTACTCGGCGTGGGGGCTGAACGAGGCGTCCAGCGCGCTGACCGGCTCCGACCGGATGATCGTCCTCAACGGCGACGTGCAGCGCAGCGAGCAGGAGTTCTTCCAGGTACGCGGGGTGTGGGGGCCGGACGGCTTCACCCTCGACGAGACGTCCGCGACCAAGGTACGGGCGTTGGCCGGCCAACTGCCGCAACGCACAGGTGACCCGGACTGTCACCGGCTGGTCCTGGTCAACCACGGCTTCTTCGGCGGCGGGGCGATCGCCGTGGTCGACCCGGAGGAGTTCCCGCCCGACGAGCCGGTGGTCGCCCGGCCACTGAACTGACCTCGCTCGCCAGGGCTGATGCCGCAGGTACATCAAGATGCACCTGCGGCATCGAGCTCGACCGGCACCCCCGCCCCGGGGCGGGCATTGATTTCAGACGGTTCTAGCCGGTGGTCACGGTTGGTGCCGCGTCGCAGGGCAGACCGTTGAGAGTGAACCCGGCCGGTGCCGGTCCGGCACCTGCGCCGCCGCTGCCGAGGAAGCCGAATTCGACCCGGCCACCGGCGGGCAGTGACGCGTTCCAGGCGGCGTTGGTGGCGGTCACCGTCGACTCATCCTGGGTGATCACCGCGTTCCAGGCGACCGCGACCTGCTGTACACCCGCGAACGACCAGCCGAGCGACCAGCCGTCGATCGGCTCGTCACCCGTGTTGGTGACGCCCACCGTCACGGTGAAACCCGATCCCCAGTCGCTGTCCACCCGGTAGTCGACCAGGCACTCGGCGACCGGATCCGGTTCGTCGGCCTCGAAAGTGATCCGGTGCAACTGGCCGGGCAGGTCGTTGGCGAGGTAGAACTCGCCGTCCGCAGCCACCGCGAGGGTGGTCGGCTGGATCGGCAGCTCGCCGATGACCGCTGTGTCGTACCCACCGTCCGCGTCGGGCCGAATCGCGTACGCGGTCGCCGAGCAGTAGTCGGTGGCCAGGTAGGTGCCGGCGGCGGCGGATTCGCTGCCCCGGTAGACGTGGCCGCCGATCACAGCGCAGCCGCCGACCGAGGTCTGGTAATGGAACACCGGGTCGACGTACTCGGCGGCCGGGTCGCACCGCTGCGGATCGAACTCGACCGGGCCTTCCCGGCAGGACCAGCCGAGGTTGGCACCGGCCACCCCGCGCAGATGGTTGACCTCCTCGTAGCTGCCCTGTCCGACGTCGGCGATCCACAGCGAGCCGTCCGCCGGGTCGAACGAGAACCGCCACGGGTTGCGCAGGCCGTACGCCCAGATCTCGGCGCGGGCGCCGGCTTCGTCGACGAACGGATTGTCCGTCGGTACGCAGTACGCAAGGTCGCCGCAGGCGGCCGAGACGTCCAGCCGGAGGATCTTGCCGAGCAGGGTGCCGAGATCCTGACCGGTGCCGAGCACGTCGTCGGCGCCGCCGCCGTCGCCGATGCTCCAGTAGAGGTGGCCGTCCGGGCCGAAGGCCAACTGTCCGCCGTTGTGGTTGGCGTACTCGGCGTGCGGCTGGCTCAGCAGGATCTCCTCCCGGTCGGCCGGCACCGGCTGCTGGTCGGCGGCCTCCAGTGGCAGCCGGGACAGGGTGACCGCGCCGTCGGGCAGCGCGGTGTACGCCAGGTAGATCGCCGGGTCGGCGGCGAATCCGGGGGACGTGGCGATGCCCAGCAGGCCGCGTTCGTTGCCGGAGGTGTCGACCCGGTCGCTGATGTCCAGCAGCGCCGCCTCGGCCAGGCCGGAGGCCGGGTGGTAGATGCGCACCCGACCGGCCTTCTCGGTGATGAACAGCCGGCCGCTGCCGTCGTCCGGGGCCACCATCGCGGTCGGTCGTTGCAGCCCGAAGGCAACCTGGGTGCTGGTGACGGAGATCTGGTCGAGTGGCACCTCGGCGGCCGCCGAGGTCGCCGCCGAGGTGAGGTCGGCGGGCTCGGCGTGCGGGTCGGTGTACGGCGTGGCGTGAGCTGCGGTTGCGGACAGCGCCAGCGCGGTCGCGGCGAGTGTCGTCGCGGCGACCCGCCAACCAGCCAACGCATAAGATCGAGAATCTCTCATATTCATGATGATCAGCTTATGGCCGGGGTGACCCGATCGCCACGCCTCCGCCACCCGGCGGACACAGATTGCACCACTCAGAGTAGTCAAACGGGCGCACATAGTGGTTACTCTGGGTACATGGAGCCGGACTCCCCCGACCCGATCCAGATCGCCGAACTGGTGATCGCCTGGTCCGGTGGGATAATCGCGGCTTTTGCCCTTTTGGTCACTGCGTTGACGGTGGTCTTCGTCTTCGCGGGTTTCGTCGGTGTCCGTGAACTGCGCACCATCCGGCGCACCGGCGCCCGCGCCCGGCTGGAGCTCGACCGCCAACGGGTGGTCGCCGAGGAGATCGTCGCGCAGGCCGACCGGGCCATCGACCAGGCGGAAACCCTCTCCGAGCAGGCCGACACGCTGGTCGGCCGGGTGGAGACGGCGGTCGGCCGGGCCGAACGCCAGTCCGAGCAGGTACACCTGCTGATCGAGGACATGCGGTCCCGGCTGAGCGACTTCGATCACCGGTTGACCACCCAGGTCGAGGTCTCCTACCTGTTCAATCAGGGAGAGGCCGCGTACTGGGAGGGCTACTACGAGAAGGCGGTGGAATGCCTGCGCCGGGCGGTCGAACTCGATCCGCGTAACCCCCGGGTGCGCTACCGGTTGGGCCGGTCGCTGACCAACCTCGGCGAGGACGCCGCCGCCGAGGAGGAGTTGACCACCGCCATGGCGCACCGGTTGCCGACCGACGCCGCCGACCGGGCGCTGGCCCTGCTGCACCGCTACGCACGGCCGGACCGGGCGCTGGCCTACGCCCGCAACTCGACCAAGCACGGCCCGCACGACGCGCAGAACTGGAATTGTCTTGGGCTGCTGCTCCGCGACAACGGCGACTTCACCGCCGCCCGGGATGCCCACCAGCAGGCCAACCGGTTGGACCAGGAACTTGTCTCCACCCCGTTCTTCCTGGCGCTGCTCGCCGCCCACGGCCAGGCGCTGCCACACGCCCGGGACCGCTCCGCCGAAGCGATCAGCCGGCTCGACTCCAGCGAACGCCGGGCCAAGATCAAGCCCATGTGGGCGTCGTTGATCCGGTGGACCGACGAGGTGCTGCGCGGCAACTACGCCGAGGCCGACCTGCACGCCGCGGTGCTCTACCAGACCTGCAAGTCGAGTCGGCGGGCCCGGGAGATCTGTGACCACATGGACTTCCTGCTGCGGTCACTGGCCCGCGAGGAGCACCGGGACCGTTACCTCGGGGCCATCGAACGCACCTGGCTGACCAGCCGGCCCTGCTGACTATCTGCCCGCTGGCTTGCAGCCTGCCGACCGCCGCTATCCCTGTTTGCCGGCCGCTCCGGAGATGGCCGCCACGCCGACTGCGGCGAGCGCCACCTGCAACGCGAGCTCGATCCAGTCGACGCCCCGGGTCTCGGCCACCCCGAACAGGCTGGCGACCAGGGTGCCGAGCAGCGCCGCCACCACACCGATCAGCAAGGTGACCCAGATCTTCAGCTTCTGCTTGCCCGGGACGACCAGCCGCCCGAGCGCTCCAACGATGAGACCGATGATCAGCGCCGAGAAGATTCCGTCGATTTCCACCGCATACCCCCTGTACCGGTCGGCTGGCCGCCCCTACCGCACTGTCGGCCCTCTCCTACCACCATGCCAGAACCAGGCAACGACGCCCATTGCGTCAAGCACCGGACAACCATCGATGAATCACAGTAGATAGTCGCACTGAGCTGGATCTTCTCAGCAGGTTCGCAGCATGACGCGATAATCTCTCGGGTAAGACAGAGCTGTCCTGCCCTCGTCACCCCTCGACTGGAGCATCGGCATGTCGGCACCGGACGCGCCCGCCACGACAGCCCTCCGAGCCCTCCGCGGAACGCCGATCTGGGCGGTGCTGACCATCGCCGTCGGCGCGCTGCTCATGGCGACCAGCGCGACCGCGGTCGTCGGCGGCAAGCTGCTGATCGACCGGTACACGAGTCGAATCCAGCAGCAGGACCTGCTGGCCGGTGCCGCGAAGGTCCCACAGGAGCCCGACGGCGAGGCGCTGGACGGCCCGATCACCATGCTGCTGCTCGGCGTGGACGAACGGGGCAGCCGACCTGGCGAGATGCGTTCCGACACGATCATCATCCTGCACGTGCCGGCCACCCACGATCAGGCGTACCTGGTGTCGGTCCCCCGGGACACCTGGGTCGAGGCGCCGGCGTTCGAGCCGAGCGGATACCCCGGCGGCGAGTCGAAGATCACTGACGTGTTCCGGGCCGGCTCGCGCAACGGAGTCGGCCGGGCCGGCGGCGCGCAACTCGTCGCACTCACCCTCAAGGACCTGACCGGCATCGAGTTCGACGGCGCGGCGATCATCGACTTCGGCGGTTTCCGGAATGTCATCGACGCACTCGGCGGGGTTCGGATGTGCGTTGACCAGCGGGTGAAGTCGCAGCACATGCGGCTGGTCGACGGCGAGCCCAGCTGGCTGGCCGAGGCCCGCGAGGTCGGCGGCGGCGAGGAGCTGTGGCACGAGGAGGGCTGCAAGCGGATGGCCGGGTGGGAGGCGCTGGACTACTCCCGCCAGCGCTACGGCCTGCCGAACGGGGACTACGACCGGCAGCGTCACCAGCGGCAGCTGCTGAAGGCCATGGTGCAGGAGGCGAGCAGCACCGGCGTACTGACCAACCCGGCGAAGATCGACCGGGTGATCACCGCGGCCGGCAAGGCCTTCGTACTGGACACCGGCGGCGTCCCGATCGCCGATTTCGTATTCACCCTGCGCGGGATCACCGCGAACGACCTCATCATGGTGAAGACCAACGGTGGCGGGTTCAATCCGGCCGGATTCAGCAGTACGGCGGCCGAACGGCTCACGCCGGAGAGCCTGGAGATGTTCGACGCGGTACGGACCGGCACACTGGACGACTACCTGTTGGCCAACCCGGACGCCGTCCAGCGGGATTGACCGTCCGACTCATCGGGACATCCGTCACCGTGATTCCCGCCGCACGGTCCACATCGGTACGGTGTCTCCATGACCGCCGCGTACCCGGTCCGGGTCAACTTCACCAATCACGTCACCGCCGCCGACTGGCAGGCACTGCAACAGGCCGGGCAGCCGGTCCAGCTAGGCCGCAAACATGGTCTCTTCCTGCAGGACGAGCAGAGCCGCGACGTGTTCCTGCTGCTCGGCGGGGCGGTCAAGGTGTACCGGACCGAGGCCAACGGCAGCGAGACGATGCTGACCGTCCGGTCTACTGGGGATCTGCTCGGTGACATCGCCGCGCTGGACGGCACGCCCCGGTCGGCCAGTGTCTCGGTGCTGCGCCCGGTCACTGCCCGGAAGCTGACCACCGAACAGTTCCTCGCCGTGGTCGACGACCGCGACCTGCACCCCGCGCTGCGCCGCTACACCAACGCCCGGCTGCGTGAATCCGACGAGCAGCGGGTGGAGATCGCCTCGCTGCCGGTGCCGCAACGGCTCGCCAGGGCGCTACTCCGGCTCGCCAAGGCCAGCCCGGACGGCCCGAACCAGGTCTCGCTCGACCTCGGGCTCTCCCAGGACGGCCTGGCCCAACTGATCGGGGCGTCCCGCAACGCGGTAGTGACCGCGATCAGCCGGTTCCGTGACGACCGGTTGATCGCGACCGCACCCCGCCGGTTCATGCTGCTCGACCTCGGCCGGCTCGCCCGGATCGGATACAGCGGACCACGGTCCGGCAGCCACTCGTCGACCTGAGTATCCGCCGGCCTGAATGCCTGTCGACCGAACAGCAGACTTTGGGAAACCGATTGTCTGGGCGGAGCCGCGATCAGTTCGGTCCGGGTCGCGGACCGGCCACCCGGTGACCATCTTGGTCCATTGATGGCCGCGTTGCCCACTGGTTGGCAGAAAACATCGGGCAACTTGGGCACGATGCGGAGCCGACGAAACTCGACCTTCGACAGGAGCACCGGTGGTCGTCACCCCTCCGCCATTCACCGTGACCCGGGAGTTGCCGCCATACACCGGCATCCTCGCCGTCGACGCCAAAGGTTTCACCGCCGAGCCCGGCGGCACCCATCAGGACATCAACCAGCTCATTCCCCAATTGGTCCAGCAGGCCTTCGACGCGGCGGCGATCGGCGAAGCCTGGCAGGACCCGCTGTTCTACGGCGACAGCGGCGACGGGCTCGCGATCGGCGTACCGACCCGGCTGCTCCCCGCCCTGGTGCACCCGTTCCTGGCGGTGCTGCAGCACGTGCTGGCCGAATACAACGCCGGTGTCTCGCGCGGCCAGCCGGTCATCCGGCTGCGTGCCAGCCTGCACGTCGGGCCGCTGCCGGTCGATCCGGACCGGCCGGAGCGGGCCGGCAACGGCACCGCCCGCAACGAGACGCACCGGCTACTCGACTCCGACGCGGTCCGGATCATGCTCGACTCGGCCCAGCCGACGATCACCCACGTCGCGGCGATCCTGTCCGACCGGGTCTTCACCGACGTCGTCCGGGCCGGCTACACCAGCCGGCATCCGGACCACTTCATCGAGGTCTCGGCGACCGTGCCGGGCAAGAGCTTCAGCCAGCAGGCCTGGCTGTACGTGCCGGAGCCGTCCGGCAGTCTGCTGGCGGTGCCACGGTTCGCCCCGCAGCCGACGGTGCCCGAGTCAGCGGGCGGCCCGGCGGCACCGGACAGCGAACGCGCACCCACCGGCAACGCCGGCGGTCGACAGCCCGCGCAGACCGGCGAGCTGCGAATCCGCAGCAACTCCGGGCAGGCGGCCAACCAGGTCAACGGTGGGATGTGGCAGTCCCGGGGCGGACGTCACGGATGATCCGTACCGACCGGAACCTGCCGGAACTCGCCGAGCCCGACCGGCCGGAGCCGGCCGACCAGGACCTACCGGAGCTCGCCGACCGGGACCTACCGGAGCTGGCTGACCTCGATGACCTCGACGCGCTGGACGAGCTCGACGGCGGCGGTACCGACCTGCCAGCCGGCGGCACCGGTGCCGCCGTGACCGTCGACCACAACGACGGGCAGGTCGCCAATGTCGTCTACGGCGGTCTGCACCAGTACGTCCAGCGGGTACGGGACTACCACGAGCTCAGTGCCGAGTACGTGCGGGACCGGCTGGCCGGATTCGTCGACCCGGGCTACCGCACCGTCGCAGGCGACCGGCTGACCGCCGAGACCGCGGTCGCCCGGATGCGTCGGGACGGCGGAGTGATCCTGGTCGGCGGCCCCGGGACCGGGCGGTACACGGCCGCGCTGCGGCTGCTGCACGGCACCGGGCTACGGCTGCGGGAGATCCGGCCGACTTTCGACCCTGCCCGTGGCGAACAGCTGACCATCGCGGAGCTGCCGGTCGCGCCGGGCTACGCGTACCTGCTCGAACTGCCCGAACACGCCCCGCACATCCGGTACGGCTTTGCCCGGGACATCGCTGCCTACTGCGACAGCCTGGCCCGGCGGGGTTCGGCCATCGCGGTCACCGTCACCGGTACGACCTGGGAGCAGCTCGGCGCGGTACGCGACGGCCCGGTGCTGCACGTGGCGGCACCACCCGCCGATCTGGTCCTCGGCCGGCGGCTGCATCAGCTTCGGCCGGATCTGGCGCTCGACTGGCTGACCGGTCAGCCGCAGATCGCCGAGCTGTTGGTTGACGCGTCACCCGCCGAAGCGGTCCGGCTGGCCCAGCTCGCCGCCGACGTGCTGACCGCCCAGCCTGGGCCGGCCGGCCCGCCGGTCACCGCCGGAACCGACGCCGGCCGGCAACTGGTCGAGGCGCTGGTCTCGGCGTACCGCAACTGGGAGGTGGAGCTGACCGCCTGGTTCCACCACCATCCCGACCCACGCCACCGGGCGTTCCTGGTCGCCGCCGCAGCGTTGGAGGGTGCCCCGGCGGGACGGGTGCTCAGTGCCGCCGAGGCGCTCGACGCCCGGCTCGCCGGCACCGACGCACCACCGGCCAGCCTCGGGCACGCTGGCGTCCGTACCCTGGTCGAGACCGTCGACGCGTACCTCGACGACGATCACACGGTCCGCTACCGCCGGGCCCGGTACGCCGAGGCGGTGCTCGATTTCGTCATCACCGACCGGGCCGACACGTTCCAGCGCGAACTGTGGCGGTGGGTGTCCGAGCTGCCGCTGCGGGGCGGACAGCGGCGCGGTCCCGTCGACCGTGCGTTGGCCACCCGCAGCGCCGAACTGGTGCTGCACACCGCGCTCCGGCGGCGTACCCCCGAGATTCTCAGCCAGGTGGCACCGGCCTGGAGCCGGCGCGCCGGGCTGCGCGGGGCGCTGGTACACGTGCTGGGCATCGCCGCGCTCAGCCCGGAGATCGGTGCCGCCGTCCGCCAGCAGCTCTACCGCTGGGCGCAGGGCAGCAGCAACCCGGCCGTGCTGATCGCGGTGGCCGAGGTCTGCGGTGGCGAGTTCGCCGACTTCTACGTCGAACAGGCGATGGTCCGGCTGGGCCACCTGGCCCGGCACGACATCGCCGAGGTCGACGAGGCGGTACTCACCGCGCTGGCGGCACTGTGGCGGCGGCCGGCGCTGCGCCAGCCGGTGCTGCTGCGGTTGGCGCACTGGCTGGCCGACGACCAGCCGCGGCGGGCCGCGCTCGCCGCCGTCGCGCTGAATCTACTCGGCCGGCCGGAGCAGCCTCGGGCCGGCGACGGCCCAGCGCACGGCCCAGTCGACCCGGCGCACGGACCAGCCGACCAGCCCACCGGGCCACAGGCGCCGGTCCGGCAGCCCGACCGGGTGCTCGCCGAACTCGTCGTGGCCACCCCGGTGGTCCAGGACGCGATCGGGGTGGCGCTGGGCCGCGTGCTGGACGTCCGGCAGCTGCCGGGCAGCGTCGAAGCTCTGCTGCACCGGTGGTTCGACGACGCGGCGGCCGACCCCGGGCTGGTCGACGCGCTCACCCACGTCCTCGGCCGCACCGTCACCGCCGGTCCCGCCGCCGCCCGGCGGGTGGCCCGGCTGCGCGCGCTGCTGACCGCCTGGCCGGCCACCGACGACCCGGCGCGTCAGGCGGAACTCCGCCGGCACCTCGTCGACCAGCTGCGCCGTGCGAACCCGATCGCGGCCCGCCCACGGCCCGCACCGCTACTGCCGTCTCTGCTCTCCAGTGCCGCCGAGGAGTTGTGATGCCCGGTTTCTTCGACGTGTTCCGTAGCAGCCCCGTACCGGTGCTGCCCGGTCCGGACCAGGACGAGTTCACCGACCGGCTACCGGCAGCGCTGTCCGGCACCGAGTTCGTCGCCACGTTCGCCACTGCGTGGCAGCCGCTGCGCCAGCATGACCGGGCCGCCGCCACTGTCCGCTGGTGCATGCTGGACGCGGCCCGCCGGATCGCCGCCCCGCGCAGGGTCACCGAGCGGACCATGCTGGAGGCCGAGCTGAACACCCGGCTGCCGCAGATGGATCTGACCGCCTCGCACCTGCGGCTCCTGGGCTGCACGGTCAGACTGGCGGTGGACGCCCAGGCCGAGCAGGACACGCAGACGGTCGACAAGCTCACCCGGGAGCTGCGGATGCAGCGGCTGCGGCAGCAGTTGGAGCAGGAGCAGATGGGCTACCTGCGGGACAAGGTGCTCACCGACCCGGCGACCGCTCGGTCCTACTGGTTCATGCACCACCCGGACGCGTTGACGTCGCTGCTCGACGACACCTTCGAACAGGTCGCCGCGAAGCTGACCGGTGGCGGCGACCAGCAGACCGCGGTGATCGCCGAGACGGTGCAGGACTTCGTCGGTGGTCTCACCGCCGACGAACGGCGGTACCTGCTGGACCGGCTCGGCGATGTGTTCGTCTCCTTCGACCGGGGTGACCTCGCCGGCCGGGTCCTCGACGCGTGACCGCCGACCCCGTACTCAGGTCAGGTCGGCGTCGTGCACCAGTACGGCGATCTGCACCCGGTTGTTCAGCTCCAGCCGGGACAGCAGCCGGCGCCGTGACATCGCCTGGTCCGTTCGGCGGTGGCCGGGTGGTCGTCGGTCCGGGCGCGACCGAGCGGTACGGCGGTCGGCCTGCTCGCCGGGTCGGTGCTGGCTCGGCGCTGCGCCGGCGGGCGGCAGTTCTGGCGCCGGGCCGGGCCGTGAGGACGGTTACCTCAGCGACGTCACTGGGTACCAGGTTGCCCATCCGCCGGCCGGATCCCACCACCAGCAGGTGCGGCGGGGCCGGTACGGCGTCGACGAGTTGAGGAGGCAGTGATGCGTGGCGGTTCGATATCCGGCGTGATCGTGCTCATCTGGCTGGTGATCGGGGTGGTCGCGGCGGTGCAACGCGGCTACTTCGAACGCGACGACACCAACTGTGCCCATGCCGGCACCACGGTCGTGACGGTGATCGCCGGACCGTTGAACTACATTGGCGTCAACCCGAAGATCGACTGCGACCTCCCCGAGCCGTCCGAGTGACCGGACCTTCCGAGTGACCGGACCTTCCGAGTGACCGGACCGGTGCGCTGTCAGTCGTCGGCGAGGTGCGGCGGAAAGCCGCCGGTGGCGATCGGCCCCCAGCGGTCCACGACCATCCGGATCAACGACTTGTCCTGCCGGCGCATCGCCGCGCGGTACTCGTCCCAGTCCGGATGCTCGCCGGCGACGCAGCGGTAGTAGTCGACGAGCCCGTCCAGCGCGTCCGGCATGTCGATCACCGCTGCCACCCCGTCGAGCTGCACCCACGGTCCGTTCCAGTCGTCGGAGACGACACAGGCGGACACCGTCGGGTCACGGCGGATGTTGACCGTTTTCGCCCGGTCCGGGTAGGTGGCGACCAGCAGCCGGCCGTCGGCGTCGACCCCGCAGGTGACCGGGGACGCCTGCGGGCGGCCGTCGGCGCGGGTGGTGATCAGGACCGCCCGGTGCCGGGTCCGCAGAAAATCGACCAGGCCGGCCCGGTCGACGCGGGTGTTCGTCGCGATGGCACGTGCCATGTGTACGGCTCCTCAGGTTCGCCGCAGTCGGCTGCGGAGACGGGTGTGCTGGGCTGTCAGGATGATCGTATGAGCCGTACCGAGATGCCGCCGCCGGAGCCGGTCACCGTCACCGCACCGCGCCCGGTCCGCCGGCCGGTCCTGGTGCAGGGCTGGCACGATCTGGCGTTCCTGCACTGGCCGGTGGACCCGGCGGTGGTCGCTCCGCTGCTGCCGCCGGGCACCCGCCCGGACACCCTCTACGGCACCAGCTATGTCGGGCTGATCGGGTTCCGGATGGTCGGCGTCGGTCTGGGTCCCGGTCCGGGCATCCCGTACCTGGGCACCTTCTGCGAAACGAACGTACGGCTCTACTCGGTCGACGACGCCGGCCGGCGCGGGGTGGTGTTCCGGTCCCTGGACGCGGCCCGGCTGCTGCCGGTGCTGGTGGCGATGGCCATCCTGCGGCTGCCGTACCTGTGGTCGCGGATGCGGCTGGACCGCGCCCACAGTGGCCTTTGCACCGGGCTGAGCTGGTCGACCTGGCCGACGACCTGGTCACCGCCGGCGGGCTGCCGGCACCGGAGGGCCCGCCGGTGAGCGTCCTCTACTCCCCCGGCGTGCCGGTCCGGTTCGGGCGGCCGGTCACCGTCACAGGTCGCGCAACGCGCGGTGCAGCACGTCCCGACTCCGGTCCGGCGGGTCGGCCTCGATGAAAAGCCGCCCGACGGCGGCCGCGTACCGGTCGACCTCCTCCCGCTTGTCCAGGTAGAGCGCGCTGGTCAGGTGCTCCAGGTAGACCACGTCGGGTAGCTCCTGCTCCGGGAAGCGCAGGATGCTGAAGGCCCCGCCGGCTGCCGCGTGCCCGCCGCTGCGGAACCGGACCACCTGCAGCCGTACGCCCGGCTGCTCGCTCGCCTCGGCGAGCGCCTCGATCTGCCCGCGCAGCACCCGCGCTCCGCCGATCGGCCGGCACAGCACCGCCTCGTCGATCACCGCCCAGACGCGGGGTGCGTCGGCCCGGTCCAGCACCCGCTTGCGAGCCATCCGCAGCTCGACCCGGCGGTCCACCTCACGGACACCGGACTCGCTGAACCCGATGTCGATGACCGCGCGGGCGTACTCCTCGGTCTGCAGCAGCCCCGGCACGAACTGGATCTCGTAGGTGCGGATCAGGCTGGCCGCCGACTCCAGGTCCAGGTAGTACTGGAACCAGGTGGGCAGCAGGTCGCCGTACGGATGCCACCAGCCTGGCTGGTTGGTCTCCCGGGCGAGGGTGATCAGCTCGTCGCGTTCCAGGTGGTCGGTTACACCGTAAAGGGTGAGCAGGTCGTCCACGTCGCGTTCCTTGAACCCGACCCGGCCCAGCTCCATCCGACTGATCTTCGACTCGGAGGCCCGGATGGTCCAGCCGGCGTCCTCCCGGCTGATCCCCTTGGCCTCGCGTAGTCGGCGCAGCCGAGCACCGAGCTGCATCCGGCGGACCGTCGGTCCGCCGGCGGCGTACTCCCGGTGCCCGACGACGCTCATCGGCTCACGGCTTACGGCCGACGCCGCAGTACTGGTCGATGGCGGGCGCGTGTGCCTGCTCCGGCTCCGGCCGCCACCGGGTCACCGACACCACCCCCGGCTCCACCAGAGTGAGCCCGTCGAAGAACCGTTCGATCCGATCCGGGCTGCGCAGATGGTACTGCGGGTTCGCGGACTGGTTCCAGATCCGGGCGGCCTCGACCACCCCGGGGCTGGTGTCGCCACCGTCGTAGAGCGCGAGGTGGCTGCCGGACGGCAGGACATCGAGCAGGCTGCGCACGATGTCGCGGGCCTCGTCGTCGGAGGCGATGTGCCCGAGGATGCCCATCAGCATCAGACCGATCGGCTGGCTGAAATCGAGGGTACGGCCGGCTTCGCGCAGGATCGACGCGGGGTCGCGCAGGTCGGCGTCGACGTAGTCGGTCACGCCTTGCGGCGTGCTGGTCAGCAACGCCCGGGCGTGCGCCAGGACCAGCGGGTCGTTGTCGACGTAGACGATCCGGGTCTCCGGAGCCACCGCCTGGGCCACCTCGTGGGTGTTGTCGGCGGTCGGCAGGCCGGTGCCGATGTCCAGGAACTGCCGGATCCCGACCTGCCCGGTCAGGTAGCGCACCGACCGGACCAAGAAGCCCCGGGAGAGCCGGGCATTTTCCACGATCTGCGGGAACGCCGCCCTGATCTGGTCAGCGACCTCGCGGTCGACGGCGTAGTTGTCCTTGCCGCCCAGCCAGTGATTCCAGATCCGGGCCGTCTGCGGCACCGAGGTGTCCAACTTGGGCACCGGGCGCGAGCCGCCATTGGATTCATCGACCATCTGTAGTATCCCTCACGGATCGGGCGTATTCGACGGCTTGCCAGCATAACCACGGCAGATCAACATGACCATGCTCGCATGTGGAAGTTCCAGTCACCGTGCGATGATCAGCTCACGGAGCTGGGCCACCGGCTGCGGCCGGCCATACCGGTAGCCCTGCGCCCGCTGGCAGCCGATCGCCGCGACCGCACCGTGCTGCATCTCGGTCTCCACCCCTTCGGCGACCACCACCAGCCCGAACGCGTCGGCCAGCCGGGTGACCATCTCGACCGTGGCGTAGGCCTTCGGGTCGGGCGAGTCGAGCCGGTCCACGAAAGACCGGTCGATCTTCAGGTCGGTGGCCGGCAGGCGGTGCAGGTAACTCAGCGACGAATAGCCGGTGCCGAAGTCGTCGATCGAGATCCGTACGTCGAGTTCACGCAGCTGGGCGAGTCGGGACAGCACCTCGTCGGTGCTGTCGATCAGTGCCGTCTCGGTCAGCTCCAGGGTCAGCCGGGGGGCGGCCAGCCCGGCCACCGACACTGCCCCGGCCACCATGGCGATCAGATCCGGGCGGCGCAGCTGGGCCGGCGCCAGGTTGACCGCCACCGTGGTGCCGGGCGCCAGCTGCTGCCAGGCGGCCGCGTCGTGGCAGGCAGTGGCGAGCACCCACCGGTCCAGCGGCAGCACCAGACCGGTCTCCTCGGCCAGCGGCAGGAACCGGGCGGGGCTGAGCAGCCCGAGCCGGGGGTGCCGCCACCGCACCAGCGCTTCCGCGCCGCCGATCCGACCGGTGCCGACATCGACGATCGGCTGGTACGCCAGCTCGAACTGGCCGCCGTCGTCGACCGCCCGACGCAGGTCGGCGATCAGTTCGGCCCGGTCGACCGCCGCCCTGCGCAGCTGCGGCGTACAGAACCGGTACGCGGACTTGCCGGCTGCCTTCGCCGCGTACATTGCGATGTCGGCGTCGCGCAGCAGATCGGCGTCGCCGTTGTGGTGCGGCCCGTACTCGGCGATGCCGATGCTCGCCGAGGTGACTGTGCCGTCGGCGAGCACCGCGAGCAGCCGGTCGGCCAGCCCGGCCGGGTCCCGGGCCGGGTCGAGCAGGACGGCGAACTCGTCGCCGCCGAGCCGGGCGAGCAGCCCCGCGTCGCCAACGGCGGACCGCATCCGGGCCGCCACCTCGCTGAGCATCGCGTCCCCGGTGGCGTGACCGAACCGGTCGTTGACCTGTTTGAACCCGTCGAGGTCGAGCAGCAGGACGGCGACGCGGCCCGGCTCGGTCAGTGCCGCGATCGACTGCCGCAGCTGGCGGGTGAACAGCAGCCGGTTCGGCAGCCTGGTCAACTGGTCGGTATAGGCGAGCCGGCGCAGCCGGGCGGCGAGCCGGCGGTTCTCGTTCGCGGCCAGGGCCTGCCGGACGGCCAGCGCGGCGAGCAGCGCGACACCGCTGGCATAGATCACCGACGACGGTTCGCCGGCGGTGAGGACCGCTGCGATCGCCGCGCCGACAGTCAGGTACGGCAGCGCGACCCGCCACCACGGCAGCGGCGGCGGCTCGGCGGTCTCGTCGGTTTGATCGAGGTCGGCTGGGGGCGGGTGCCGGCTGGCCAGCGCGACCAGCAGGTAGCTGAGCGGCCAGCAGACGTCCACCGGGTGACCGGGCTGGTAGGTGCCCTGGGCGATCATCGAAACGTAGACGGCGTCCGCCCCGGCCCGCACCGCGAGGCTGACTCCGAGCAGGGTCAGCGCCGGCCACAGCGGTCGAGCCGGTCCGGCGACCGAGATCAGGACGACAAGCTGGATCAGGTCCAGCATCGGGTAGAACATGCCGAGCGCCGTCGCCGTACCGTCCAGTTCTGCGCTGGCCATGTCCCGGTACACGACCACCCAGGCGACCGGGAGCAGCGCCAGCCCGACGATCACCCCGTCCAGCAGCACCCGGGCCCGGCCGACCGCGCTACGCGGTGCGGAGACCGCGCTGAGCAGCGCGGCGGTTCCGGTGACGAGGCCGGCGAAGAAGATCAGGCCGATCAGTGGGGTGTGTGGCAGTGCGTTGGCGGTGAGCCGGCCGACGGTCCAGACGACCCGGCCGATGGCGGCAAGGGTCATGGTCGTCGCCAGCAGCACCCAGAATCGGCGAAGCTGCGGTGGGTGGCGGCGGGCAGCGATCCCACAGGCGGTGGCGGCGCAACTGGCGACGGTGATTGCGCCGAGGTCGCTGACCAGTGCAGCGGCTGGGCCGCCGGCCAGCAGCCACCCCGCCTCGACGGTGATTGTCAGGACCCCGGCGACGACGGCCCAACGACGCGCCCCGCCAGGTCTGTCTGCTGCCACCGGCGGAATCTATCGTCCGTGACGGATACCGCAAGGCAGGCTGTCGGCGAGTTTACAAGGGACCTGACCGGGTGGACCTTCCATCGCGGCCGGTCAGCCGCTGGCGGACACCCGTCGGTACGGTGCCCGCCAACGGCTCTGCGACGTCCTGTTCGCTCAGCCGGCTGGCTGCTCGGCGATCCCGAAGCGCACGCCGCCGTCGTCGTCCACTGCGGCGTCGAGTGACTTGTCCTGCAGCAGGTTGGCCGCCTCGGCGTCGAGGAAGACACGGGCACCGGACGAATCCACCACCTGGTCGCCCGCGATCGGCTGCTCGGCGACGGTCAGGGTGAGCGACCCGGCGGTCGGGTCGGCCGAGATCCGCAGGCCGGCGCTCTCCGGTGCCTGCTGCTGAGTGGTGATCTCGCGAATCACGAAGACCGCGTTGTCGGTCATGGTCAGCATGACAACTCCTTGATCGGATTTCGGAACTACCGGAAACAGGTGATGGCTCACGCGGCGAGGCGGCTCAGCGGCAATGTCGGGTTTGGGGCTGACGGCGCGGCGGACAGTGCGCGGCGGGCGGTCAGGGCGGGCGGCGGAAGCTCCAGGGACTGGGTCGGTCAGCGGCCGTCTACCCGCCCACCGTGCCGGACATCCACCAATCAGTCAAATCTCCACGTTACCCGACTGTCGCCGATGTGGCTGCCGATCGCGTCGTCGGCGCCGGCCAGCCGGGCGACGGTGACCGGTAAAGCGCCGTCCAGGCGGTATCCCACTCCGTGGACGGTTCGCACCACCGGGAGGTCGTCGCCGAGCTTGGCTCGCAACCGGCGGATGTGCACATCGATACTGCGCGGCCCGGACCGGCGGTGCCCGCAGACCCGGTCGAGCAGCTGGGCCCGGGTGAACACCTGCCGAGGGTGGCTGGCGAAGCAGTGCAGCAGATCGAACTCGCGACGGGTCAGTTGGATCTCGTCGGCTCCGAGCAGCACCATCCTGGCCTCCGGGTAGATCCGTAGTGCGGGGTGCCCGACGGGATGGCCGGCCGGCGGTCCCGCGACCGGGCGGCGGTCGGCACCGGTCAGCACCTGCTCGCCGGCCAGGTGCTCCAGCAGATCCATGAGGTGGGCTCGAAGGGTGGCGTCCATCCGGTTATAATGACAACGGTTTTCATTTCAGTCGAGGGGGCGTGCATGCCGTCACCGTCAGCTCCGGTCGGCCGTACCACCCACCGGGCCGCCACCACCCGCCCGGCGGTCACCGTACTGTCCGGTTTCTGGCCCGCCGCCACGATGGCCGTCGCCCGGACCCTGCTCGCCGCCGACCCGGCCCTGCTCGTCGTCCGCTACGACGTCGGCCCGGCACACGACGGTGCCCCGCACCGGGTGCTCCGCGACGGCACCGGCCCGGTCGAAGACGTCCGCCTCGACCTCGTCGACGGCTGCGTCTGCTGCACCCTGCGGGCGGACGCGCCGACCACGTTGGCCCGGCTCGCCGCCGCCCGACCCGGCCGGGACATCGTGCTGGTCCTGCCCGAAGTGGTCGAACCGGAGACGCTCGCCGCCGCCTGCGCGCACGGCCGGGTGGCCGGGCGAACGGTCTGCGACCTGGTCCGGTTCGACTCGTACGTCACGGTCGTCGCCGCCGACCACCTGCTCGACGGCCTGGCCAGCACCGACGACCTCGGTCAACTCGGCATCGCCGCCGCCCCCGGCGACCGCCGTCGGCTTGCCGACGTGATTGCCCGGCAGATTGAGTACGCCGACACGGTCGTGCTGTGGGGCGGGTCGATTGACCAGGCCTTCGAGACGCACCGGCTTGGTGTGCTGCTGTCCCGGATGGCCCCGTGGGCGGTGCACCTACGGGCCGGCGACCAGCCGACGATCGACGCCACCCGGCTCGCCGGCCAACTGCGGCACACCGACCGGCACCGGCCGGAAACGCCGACGGTCCTGGACCGTGGCGTCGAGGGTCACCTGATCGGGGTGCACGAGCCGGTCGCCGACTGCGGCGTCGTCTCCGCGGTGTTCCGGGCCCGCCGCCCGCTGCACCCCGCCCGGCTGTACGCCGCGTTGGCCGACGTCACGGCGGGTCCGCTGCGGTCCCGTGGGCACCTCTGGCTGGCCAACCGGCCGGAGGCGGTGATCGGCTGGGAGTGCGCCGGCGGCGGACTCACCCTGCGCACCCTCGGCCGGTGGCTGGTCGACCTGCCGGACGAGCAGTGGGAGCAGGCCAGCCCGCAGCGCCGGCTGGCCGCCGCGCTGGACTGGGACCCGTACTACGGCGACCGGCACAGCAACCTGGTCTTCGTAGGCGTCGACTTCGATCCGGTCGACCTGCACCGCCGGCTGGCGGCCTGCCTGCTCACCGACGCCGAACTCGCTGACGGCGAGGCCGGCTGGCGGAACCTGCCGGACCCGTTCACCGGTGGTGGGGTCGGCCCCGGCTGACCCGGCCGGGGCATACGTCAAAGGGCCGGACCCCGGGGTACGGGGTCCGGCCCTTCGCGCTGAGCTTGGGGTGTTTCGGGTCAGCTGTTCCAGTGCTGGGCGACGAGTTCGGCGGCCTGGGTCTCCCACTGCGCGTAGTGGTCCGGGTACGCCGACACCTGGACGGTCTGCGCGGCCTGGGTCAGCGGCATGTCCTGCCAGCCGTCGACGGCCTTGAGCCCGTTCAGGAACGCGGTGGTGGAGTACTCCACGTCGGTGATCTGCTCGACGGTGCCCCAGCCCGACGACGGGCGCTGCTGGAACAGGCCCTGCGAGTCGTGGTCGTTGCGGTCACCGAGGTGGCCCAGGTTCTCCAGCTTTGACTCCTGCAGGGCGGTGGCGATGGCGACCACGGCGGCCCGCTCGTGCATGCCGGCCTTCTTCGTGGCGGCGATGATGCCCTTGACGTTGTCGGTCTGCTCGCCGGACAGGCTGATGCGGGACTGTTCGCCCTGCACGCCGTGCGGGGTGAGCTTGTCGGTGTCGACGCTGTCGCTGCTCGCGGCGGCCGCGGGTGCGGTCAGGGCGGTGGGGGCGTGGTCGGCGGCCAGGGCGGGGGCGGCGACCGCGCCGCCGGCGAGGGTGAGCCCGGCGATGCCGAGGGCGGTGGTGCGCAGGCTGGTACGCAGGGTACGGGTGATGATCGTGGTCATGGGGGTCCACCTTCCGTTTGCCGAGGGGGCACACCCGGCACAGCGGGCGGGTGCGCGGTAAACGGTCATCCGGGTGGTACGGGGGTCAGACGCGGTGGCGCGGGTGCGCTGCTGCGCGCCGTGACCATGTACAACCACGCCGGCCCGTCGACGATTCCCGACCGGGCCCACCCGCCGGGCCGCCCGGCCGGTGCCTGACGGCTACGGGCCTGTGCCTGGTGACCGGCGGCCGGCGGCCTGAGCCGCGGGCCGGATTGCGTGGCGCGACCATGCACAACGACGCCGCCCGCCGGATCATTCCGGCCGGCGGGGTCGGGCGATGGCGTCCGCGTGGCATGCTGCTGACCATGCGTGTGCGGAGCGGCCGATGACCGTGGTGTCCGTCATCAACTACAAAGGTGGCGTCGGGAAGACCACCCTCACTGCCAACATCGGGGCTGAACTCGCGTACCGCGGGCACCGGGTGCTGCTGATCGACCTGGACCCGCAGGCCAGCCTGACCTTCTCCTTCGTCGAACCGACAATGTGGGAACGGGAGCTGGCCGACGAACGGACCATCCTGCAGTGGTTCGGTGACGTGCTGGACCGGGGCGGGGCCGCACCACTGGACCCTTACGTGCTCACCCCGCCCACCGTCAACGAGGTGATCGGTCAGCACAGCGAAGGTCGGCTCGACCTGGTGCCGTCCCATCTGATGCTCACCGACGCCGACCTCGACTTCGCCGCCAGCCTGGGCGGATCTCGGTTCCAGCACGGCAGCCCGCGCTTCCTGTCCCTGCACCGGGCGCTCGCCGATGCGCTCGCCGCACCAGCGTTCACCGACTACCAGGTCGTCCTGGTCGACTGCCCGCCGAACTTCACCATGGTCACCCGCACCGGGGTGGTCGCCAGCGACCACATCCTGATCCCGGCCCGGCCGGACTACCTGTCCACGCTCGGCATCGACTACCTGCGCAAGAAGGTCTCCGAGCTGGTGACCGACTACAACCGGGTCGCGGCGGGCCGGGCCGACCAGATCAGCCCGGAGATCCTCGGCATCGTCTTCACGATGGTCCAGTACACCGGGCACGGGCCGCTGCTGGCGCTGCGCAACTTCATCGGCCATCCTGCGACCATCGAGATCCCGCGCTTCCAGCAGATGATCCGCGACAACAAGACGGTGTTCGCCTCCGCCGGTGAGCACGGCCTGCCCGCGGTCCTGATGCCGGACGCGAACGTCAACGTCCAGTACGAGTTGCAACAGCTCGCCAGCGAGTTCCTCGCCAAGATCCGCCCGTAGGAGAGTCCTGTGACCAGCGCCGCCGACCTGTCCCACGCCGTCCTGATCCGGGTCGCGGACTTCCTCCGTACCCTGCCGCCGGAGCAACTGGCCGCACTCGCCGACGGCACCGCGCAGCTGACGGTCGCCACCGCCACCGCCACCGCCGGGCCACAGCAGCCTGCGGCACCGGCACCGGCACCGACCCGCCGGAGCCGGGCCGTCAAGGCGGCGAAGCCGGCGGTCGTCGTCGACAGCGACCGGATCCGCGCCGACCTGGCGGCGATCGACGACCGGGTGGCCGCCGGACGCTACCTCGACGATCTCGGGCTGAAGGTCGCCGAGCTACGGGCCCTGGCCACCGAACTCGGGGTGGCGTTGCCGAGCCGGGCCGCCAAGTCCGTCATCCAGCAGAACATCGTCCAGGCGACCGTCGGCCGGCGGCTCACCTCGGCGGTGCTCAGCCGCCCCGCCAGCAGCTCCTGACGACAGCGCAGCACCGCCCGGTCACTAGCTCCGCACTGTGGCAAGTCGGTTGCGGATGGTCAGTCGCCGAGCTGGCGGCGTACCTCGTCGATGACTTCCGCCCAGTGTGCGGCCGGCGCGCCGGCGCGCAACTGACCGGCCAGGTGCTCGGCGAGCAGCCGGGTGGACCGTTCGGTGAATTCGGACTGGTCGTCGGCCGAACCCGGATCCGGGCGGTACGGCGTGTTCAGCGGCAGGGGGTCGCCGACGCAGACCACGTCCAGGTGGCCGGTGGTGCGGGTCAACGCGACGTACAGCATCCGGTGGCCGCGTTCGTCGTCGGCGACAATCTGCTCCGGCTCGACGACCACCACGGCGTCGAACTCCAGGCCTTTCGCCTCGGCCGGGCTGACCAGATTGATCGCCGCGCCGAGATCGCCCTGCTGGGCGCTGCTCCAGGCGATCTCGTTGTCGGCGAGCGCCGCCTCGACCTCGCGGCGGCAGCGCGGCGGGCAGACGACGCCGACGAACGCGCCCCGCGCGGCGTGCTCGCCGGCCACCGCGACGACCCGACCGGCCCGATCGGTGAGCCCGACCCGATGCACGCCGGGTTCAGCCGGACCGTCCCGGACCACCTCCGGTGGTGTCACGCCGGGCGCGGCGACCTTCAGCAGCCGGGCGGCGAACTGGTACGCCTGGCGGGGCACCCGGTAGCCGTACCGCAGCGGCGCGACCCGCACCGGGCAGGTCGACGGCAGATGCCGGGTCACCTCGTCCCAGCTGTCCCGGGCCCAACCGCCGGTCGACTGGGCCAGGTCGCCGACGACCGTGCACGAGCCGGTGCGGCTGCGCCGGGCCACCGCCCGCAACTGCATCGGTGACAGGTCCTGCGCCTCGTCTACCACCACGTGCCCGTACCGGCGCGACGGCCCGCCGTCGATCAGCTGGTCCAGCTCGTCGAGCAGCGGCAGGTCGGCGGCGGACCAGATCTCCTCGGAGATCCGGTCGGCGCCGCGCCGGTGCAGCAGCGCCAACTCGTCGGCGGTCAGCCCGTCGGCGGCCGAGCCAGTGGCGGCAGCCGCCGGGCCGGCGGCGGTGCGCAGCCGGGGCCGGGACGCCAGCAGGCCGCGCAGGAACGCCGCCGGGCTCTGCTGCGGCCAGAGCCGCTCGACCAGGTTGGCCAGCGCCGGTTCGCCGCGCGGGTCGACGCCTGACCGGTCCTGGACCAGGTCGGCGAGCCGGTCACGGAACAGCTGACGGCGACCGTTGTACGGCAGGTCGGCCGCGGCGGCGGCGTCGAGTGCCTGCTGCACCTGCTCGCCGGGCAGGGTGACGAACCGGCTGCCCAGCAGCAGCCGCTCCGCCGGGTCCGGGGTGCCGATCCGGTTGCGCAGCGCCCGGTCGAGCAGGCCGGCCATCCGGGCGTCGCCCTTGATCCGGGCCACCGCCGCCGGCTCGGCCCGGCCACGCCGTACCGTCGGGGCGAGCCGGCTGATGTCGCGCAGCTCGACCTCGGCGTCGCCGAGCCCGGGCAGCACCTGGCCGATGTAGCGCATGAACGTCGGGTGCGGGCCGACCACGAGTACGTCGTCGGCGGTCAGCTCGGAGTGCTGGAACAACAGCCAGGAGACCCGGTGCAGGGCGATGGCGGTCTTGCCGGTGCCCGGGCCGCCCTCGATCACCAGGACCTGCTGCAGCGGGGCACGGATCAGTTCGTACTGGGCGGCCTGGATGGTGGCGACGATGTCGCGCAGGGTGCCGGTGCGGCCCCGGGCCAGCTCGGTGAGCAGCTGCGCGTCGACGCCGGCCCGACCCGACCCATCGGTCGACCCGCCCGCGATCCCGGCGGCGATCCCGGCGAACAGGACGTCGTCGAGGTGGTCGATGACGTTGCCGGTGCACTGGAATCCGCGTTTGCGCGCCAGGCCCTGGGGCTCGTCGGGGCTGGCGGTGAAGTAGCGGGCCGCGGCCGGCGACTGCCAGTTGATCACCAGCGGGTCGCCGCCGTCGGGCGAGCCGATCAGGTGCCGCCCGAGGTAGTACGCCTCGCCGGACTCGTCGTCGATGCGGCCGAACGCGACCGCGTCGGCGGCGCCGCCGAGAGCCCGGGTGACGGCTTCGGCGTGGTGGCGCAGTCGGGCGGCGGTGGCCCGGTCGGCCCCGCTGCGGGCCAGCGAGCCGAGTGCGGCCACCCGCCGGTCGCGTTCCCGGGCGGCGGCGTCGAAGTACGCCTGTTCGGCGGCGATCTCCGCTGACATGTCGGCCATGTGCACGCTCCCCGGGTCGGCAGACCCGGCACACCGTACCGGTGCGGGCGGGAGCCGGACAGCCCCCGAGTGTGCAGGACCGCCGACCCGGGACGCGGTGGTCCCGGGTAGGTGGGCGAGCCGTGCCGTCGTTCGTCGGCTCTGCCGATCAGACGAAGTTCACGTCACTGCACCACATGTAGGCCTGGTCGAGGTGGGACGCCTGCCAGATCACGAAGACAATGTGGTGTCCGGTGTAACCGGAGGTCGAAACGTTGAAGCTGATGTTCTGTGCCGGCGCGTACCGGCCGGTCTGGGTGATGAAGTCGAGGTTTCCCCACCCGAGCCGCTGGGTAGCGGGGTTGAACCCGTTCTTGCTCACGTAGACCCGGAAGAAGTCGGCGCCATGGCTGGCCTGGTCGTACAACTGGATCGTGAAGTTGCGACCGACGTTGGTCTTCTTCCACTGTCCGGGCTGGTTCAGGCTGTTGTTCCGGGAGAGGGCGTTGCTGCACAGCTGACCATCGGGGGTGCGGCCCTGGAAGCTGCCGCCGAGCCCGTCGCGCAGCGCGCTCATCCAGTTCCACATGGTGTCCGGGTTGGCCTGGAAGGCCTGCCAGCACATCGGGTCCTGCTGCTGCATGGCCGGGTTCATGTGCTGGTGTCCCCAGTCCTGCCAGCACTGGTAGGCGCGGCTCGCCGGGTTGACGATGGTGCCGTGAGCCTGCGCCGCGCCGGTGAACGGCAGCATGCCGGCCATCAGGGCGAGCAGCAGAAAAAGCGCTCGAACAGGCTGGCGGGCGGCCGGTCGGGATCGCCGACCGCGTTGATCGAGGTTGCGTGAACGCACGGTACATCCTCCGTTCCTGGGCGCTCATACGGGTGCGGGCGCTTCCACCCGACTATCGCACCCATTGGTCTAGATATCAATGATTGTCTATAGATATCTGTTATTGTCGGACTGCCCGGAGGCGCCCCCGCAACGACTCCGGGCAGTTCCCGATCCAGGAAAGCGTTGATCTGGCAATCAGCGATCAACAGTTGCCGACCTAGTCGGCCGCCAGCGACTCGACGACCGGTTGACGCAGCGCCCGGCGGGCCGGCAGCAGCGCGGCGACCGCCGCCACCGCGACGACGACCCCGAGCTGCGTCCAGGGCAGGTCCAGCCGGAAGATGTCGTCCTCGGCGCTGTTGAGCACGGCGAGCGCGCTCGCCGCCCCGGCCACCCCGATAGCGATGCCGCACGCCGTACCGCTGACCGCCGTCAGCACCGCCTCGGTGGCGAGCATCCGGCGCAGCTGGCCCCGGGTCAGACCGACGGCCCGCAGTAAGGCGTTCTCCCGGGTCCGTTCGACCACCGACAGGGTCAGGGTGTTGGCCAGACCGAGCAGCGAGATGAGGATCGCCAGGGCCAGCAGCGCCAGCACGAACCGCAGCACCGTGTCGACGGTACTGGTCCGCGCCTCGGCGTACGCCGCCCGATCGACGAACGCCACGAACGGATAGCTGACGACGATCGACTCCACCGCCTCGCGGGCGGCCTCGGCACCGACGCCGGCTGCCGGGTCGAGCTGCACCAGCCAGGTGTCGATGTCGGGGTAGGCGGCGGTGACGTCGATCACCCGGCCCGGCCCGAAGTCCCGCACGTCCCCGTCGGCCACCGCCAGCTCCGCCTTGGTCAGCAGGTCGGGGTGGCCGGCGGCCACGTCGAAACCGCCCGGAGCGCCGTACACCTCGGCGCCGTCGAGCACCACGCCGAGTTCCGGTAGGTCACGAAGCCGGTCGATCAGCTCGGGCGGCACCGGGTCCAGGTCGGACTGCACCAGGAAGGCGGCTCCGATCCGGACGTCAACCTCCCGCTCCACCGCTCGTTTGACGCTGTGCCCGCCGACCGAGAACGCTGTCACCAGCCCGATGCCGATCACCAGCGCCATCGCGGTGGCAGCTGCCGGTCAGGCCGTACGGGCCGTTGGCGAGCACCCACGCGGAACCGACGACGGCGACGATGGCCAGGTCGAACAGCAGCTCGCGGCCGCGGATCATCCAGCTCGGCGGGGTCGGGGTCGGCATGCTACGAGCGTACCCAGGTCAGGCACTGGACCCGGCCGACCGTTGGCCCGGGTCAGGCGTTGGACTTGCCGACCATGGCTCCGGCGATCACCCGGTCCATGCCGGGCAGCCCGGCGGCGGCCAACGCGGCCCGCCGTACGTGCAGCCACCACCGGTGCTCCGGCACGAACCAGCGGACCCCGCGCCGGGCCACCTGCTGTTTGTCGGTGACGACCGGCCGCATCGCGGTCTCGTAGCGGCGCAGCGCTATCGCCAGCACGCCGGGGTCGGCGCCGGCGGCGGGGTCGAGTGCCCGGGTCAGCTCGGCGGCGAGGGTCTGCGCCCCGGCGACGGCCAGCGAGGCGCCCTGCCCGGCGAGCAGGGACACCGCCTGGCAGGCGTCGCCGACCAGGACCACCCGGCCCTGGCTCCAGGCCGGCATCTCGATCTGGGCGACCTGGTCGTAGTAGATGTCGTCGGCGGGTGGACAGGCGGCGAGCGCCCGCGGGGCGATCCAGCCGAGGCCGGCGTACTCCTGCCGCAGGGCCGACCGGGGATCGGCCGGCAGCTGCGGGTCGGTGGTCCGGTGCACGGCGAAGACGGCGATCCGCCCGTCGCGCAGCACGTAGCAGCCGAGCTGGCGCCGGGTGCTGTCGGTGAGGGCGAACTCGTCGCCGATGGCGTCGCGGGCCGCCGGGTCGTCGAACACCCAGGCGGCGGTGTGGAAGCCGAGGTGGCGCAGGTAGTGCCGTTCGTCGCCGAAGGTCAGCCGACGGACGGTGGAGTGGATGCCGTCGGCACCGACCAGCAGGTCGGCCCGGTGGACGGTGCCGTCGACGGCGGTGGCGTCGACCCGGTCGGCGCGGTGGTCGATGCGGGCCAGCCGGCTGCCGTAGCGCAGCGCGACCCGGCCTGGCAGCGCCTCGCGCAGGATCCGTTCCAGGTCGGGACGCATGATGCTGACCAGCCGACCGTCGACGATGCCGGCGAACCGGGAGTAGCTGAGGCTGGCCCGGCGGCGGCCCTGATCGTCCCGGTAGGTCAGCGCGGTGACCTGGTAGCCGTACTCGTGCAGTTGCGGCAGCAGCCGCATCCGTTCGATCGCGTCGTAGCCCGGCCCGAAGAAGTCGATCATGTAGCCCTCGGTACGCGGCGCCGGCGCCTGTTCGAGGACGGTCACCGCCCAGCCGGCGGCGTCCAGCCGGTGGGCCAGGGCCAGCCCGGCGATCCCGGCGCCGCAGATGACCGCCTTCACTGTCGGTCCCCTTCCGTCGTGGCGTTGTCGGTGGTGCTCATGCTGAGCTGTCGGTGATGTCGTTGGTGACCAGGCGGATCAGCGGTCCGGCGACCGCGTCCGAGGTGAGGCCGGATGACAGTGGACGGTGCAGCATGAGGCCGTCGAGGGCGGCGGCCAGCACTGCGGCGCTGCCCGGCGGGTCGGCGACGCCGTGGCCGGCCAGCCAGTCGGCGATCCGGCCGCGCAGCCCGTCGAGGATGCCGGTCAGCACCTGGCGCAGCTCGGCGTCGCGGGCGGCGGCCAGGTACACCTCGGCGAACAGCAGCGAGGTCGGGTCGGTGCCGGAGTATCCGTCGAGGGCGGCGAGCAGAGCCCGTACTCCGGCCTCGGGGCTCACGGCCCCGGTGAGCAGGGTGTCCAGCTCGCCGGCGAGGTCGGTCATCGTGCCGGTGGCCGCCTCGATCAGCAGCGCCCGCACCGAGGCGTAGTGGTAGTGGACCAGCCCGGGGGCGACCCCGGCCCGGTCGGCAACGAGCCGGGTGCTGACGGCGGCCCAGCCGCGCTCGGCGATCAACGCGACGGCGGCGGCGCGCAGCCGGGCCCGTACCTGCCGGCCGCGTTCGGCGGCGGTCTGCGTCACGTCTCACCTCCGGAACGGCGACTGTTGGGCGATTGCCCTGGACGCTCGTATTGGGCGACCGCCCAACAATCTACCACGCCAACCCGGTCCGCGAGATCGGCTCTGGATTCCGGGGTGCCACCCGTGCGACCCTGTTTGCAATAAGTAGTCGCCCGATCACCAATGGCTACCCCTCGGCCGGAGGCGTGCGTGAGCGAGCTGTACCGGACGCCGCACCACCAACCACCACCAGGCAAAAACAGCGACACGACCCCGATGCAGGTGCTGGTCACCGGCATCACCCCGCCGGTGCCGTCCGCGACACACGGCGCGATGACCACCCTCGTCGGCCTACGCCTCGACGGCCCCCAGCGCTGGATCCGGTTCGACGAGATCCCCGCCCACCCGCTCAGCCAGACCGCGCCGGTACGGCGGTACGACATCGTCTCAGCCATCGCCAAGCCGGACCCGGCCGATCCCCGCCCGGAGAGTTGGCGAGTCCACGACGCAACCCTGCGGGTCCGTCACGAAGCCCGGCGGTGGCCCGGACGCGCCGCGGTCCTGCACCGGCACGCCGAATGGTCCATGTGCGACCTGGAAGACTCGGCGGCACGGCACCCCGACGCCCAGTCACTGGCGCTGATCCGGGTCGCCGAACTGCGCTACGTACGGGTCAACCGGACCCCGGTGGCACCGCCGGCCGAACGCTGGTCCGCCGCCACCTGGCGCCGCACCGAGCCCGACCTGTTCCGTCCGGTGGTGCACGACCTGCTGCGCCGACCGCCGTTCACCGTCGCCTACCGCTACCACTGCCACCATCCGGTCTGCCGCAGTCACGTACAGGACTTACGCGACTGGGACGTGGTGGCATACCAACGCGCGCGGCAGAAATACTGCGGGCTGCCGCTGCGGCGCGCGCTGGCACGTGAGTTCTGGTGGCCGTTGTGCCAGCCCGGCCGCGAGGTGGCGTTCCTGGTCGGCAGCCGCCGCGACGCCCCGGCCACCTTCGACATCCTGGACACTGTCATCCTCCGCCGCTAGCCCCGTCCCCTTCGGACTGGTCAGGGACTCCGGGCGAGTTGCCGTCCGGTCTCGGCAGCCTCCGGCAGGCCGAGCACGGTGAACAGGTCGTGGGCCAGGATCAGCTGTTCGCGGGACTCCTGGTCGGCGCCGAGCGCGTGCAGCACCCGCGAGAGCACCGCATAAGCGTAGGCCTGATCTCGCTGGTCACTGAGCCGCTCGCAGTGCCCGGCCGCCTGCCGGGCATGCCGGAGAGCGAGCTCCAGCTCGCCGGTCTCCCGTAAGGCATCCGCCAGCCGGTAGCGCGCCCTCGCCTCCCGCACGTGCAGACCGGCTGACACACACAGATCGAGGCACCGGCCGAACCATGACACGGCGTCCTCGTACCGCTGCTGGTCGACCGCCGCAAACCCGAAGACATACCACGCGTACGCGGTCGCGCCGTCGTCCAGCAGGTCGTCGAACGAGTCCAGGGCCTCCCGGCAAGCGCCCTCGGCCTCGGCAGACCGTCCACGGTAGGGCTCAGCGCGATCTTCGAGGCGCTGGAGCACCACCTTGGTGGACTGCGCGGCCTCGCTGGCGGCGGGACGACGCTACGCCGCGCGGGTGAGATCTCCCGCGACGTGACGCTCAGCCAGGACGTGGCGCTCGGCCTGCTCGGGGAATTGCCCGACGGGCCGATGGGGTGCCTACCCTTCCGGGTGGTGACCAGCGGCGCCGAGATTGACGTGCCGCTGTTCCTTCCGTGCCGGACTACCTCGACGAGGAAGCCGACCCGCTGCGGGACAGTCTGGGTGACCACTACGACTACACCGGGGTGAGCCGTTACTCCTGCAACAACGGCTGGGCGGCGGAGACCATCACCGGTCAGCGGCTGTACCTGATCGACATGACCACCGATCTGGGCGTGCCGGCGATCTTCGCCTACCTTCCCACGCAGGATGGCGAACCGGCCCGGATCCGCGGCTGCGGCGCCTCACTCTCCCGCCACTATGCGATCGCCCGTGCGGTGAGCGAGCTGGTCCAAATCCACCTGGCGTCCTCGCTCGGGAACATCCACTCCGCGTTCGCGGCCATGGCGCCCGTCCGGCACGACTGGACGACGCCCTACCCCGCGCTCCATGCCTGTTACCGAAGCGACTTCAGCACCCGGCTCGGCGACGCCATCCTGGTGCCGTACCGGGACACGGAAGCGCCGGACACCGCGGTTGGCCATTTCGACGCGCTCATCGATGCCCTCGTCAGACGCGGCTTCACGCCGCTGCAGCGAGACCACTACGTCACCGGCAACCTGGCCGTGGTCAACATCTTCGTCCCCGGCCTGGAGCGGTTCATGCTCGTCACCGACGGACAGGGTGGTGGTGCCGGGGAAGCGCGGCATGGCGGTCAAGAACAACGGAACACCACCTGGCGGCTTCTTGAACAACGCCGAATAGCCCACGTTGATCATGGCACTGGGTCGGTTGCCGCTGGCCGGCCGAACACCAGACACGTCAAAACAACGGTGACAGGTATCTGGTGTTCGGCTCGTGCACCCGACAACCGGCCGGCCCTGGCGCGGCGGCCCGGCCGGCCGGACAATCGGCAGCATGGCGATGCTGTGGCTCGGCGGAGCGGTGCTGCTGACCCTCCTCAGCGGCTTCCTGTTGGGCCAGGAACCGGGACTCACCTTCGTCACGGCCGTCCTGGTGCTGTGGGCAGCTGCAGCCGCCTACGTGGTCGCCGCCATCTGGCCCGCTCGCGCAGCTTCCGGTAACCGGGCCAGCCGGTTGACGACGGTCGTCATCACCGGACGCACACTGCTGGGGATCGCGGTCGGAGCGCTCAGTCTCGCCTTCGCCGGCGCGTACGGCGAAGGCAACCTTTCGCCGTACGGCGAACAGGTCACCGCCGAGGTCACCGATGTCCGTGACGGGTGCGTGCCGGGCACCGAACTGTGCCACCCCAGCTACCAGCTCTCCGTCGGCGGCGACGATCTCGGCTGGGTTCCGTTCTGTGGGCCGGCCGAGCCGGTCGGCTCGATGGTCGAGGTCGACATCGACCCACTCGGTCAGCGAGAGCCGCTGATCGTCTCCTGTATCCCCGGGCGGGACGCGGGACGAACGATCACCACAGCGTGGCTCGGTGGCGTCGGCGCCATCGGCCTGGTGGCTGTCGTCGGCCCAGCCTGGCGTGCCGCCCGCTCCCGGGGCCTTCGTCGACCCGACGTCACCGAGCCGGGCTGACCCCGGAGCCGGAGTCAGCCGACCAGCTCGTCCGGCAGGTCGGCCAGGAGCTTTCTGGCCTCGGCGACATCCGGGGGGTCGGGGCCGTACGCGCGTACCAGGACGGCCAGCGACTCGCGCAACGTCGCGGCGGCCGCCGCCACCTGCCCGGAGCCCAGCTGCAGCAGCCCGATCTGCCGGCGCAGGTCGAACGTACCCGGATGGTCTGCGCCGTGCTGCCCTACCTCGTCGGTGAGCAGGGCGTCGAGCAGCTGCAACGCCTCGGTCGACTGCCCGATCAACGCATGACAGGTGGCCTCCTTGAGCCGGCAGGCCACCGCCAACTCAGCAGCCGAGCCGCCGGACGCCGGGCCGGCGACGGAGCCCGCAGCGCCCGCAGACGCGGCGGAGCCGGCTGCGGCGGCCAGATCAGTGGCCAGCTCCCGGTACACGGGGATCGCGCCCCGGTAGTCGCCGCCTTCGAACAGCACGCTCGCCAGCTCGAACCGCAGGCTCGCCACATCACCGTCGGTGGGGCCGAACACCTGCGACGCCGGACCGGCGACATCGGCGAGCACCTCGGCCGCCTGGTGGAACCGGGACTGCCGGACCAGGCGGCCGGCTTCGCTGCGGGCCCGGTCCAGCGCCGTACGACTGAGCGTCGGCTCAGCCTCAGCCGACGGAGCAGACAGCTCCGACGCAGCCGGCGCAGCTGGGGCCGCCGGGTCCGGGCGGGCAGCCAGCACCCGGCCGAGAACCTCCGCGTACATCCGCACCGGGCTGGGCCGTGTCGGCGGCGCCAGCGCCCCGGGCAGCGGGCCGAGATCCGTCGCGTACGGCAACAGCCGGCGGTACACCTCGTCGGCGCTGCCCGGCCGCTCGTCGGGGCGCTTGGCCAGCAGCGCCGCCAGCAGCTGCGCCAGCTCGTCCGGCGCGTCCGGACGAAGCCGCCGCAACGATGTCGGCACCCCACTGACCTGCTGGTTCATCAGTACGTACGGGCTGGAGCCGGTGAACACCTGTGCGCCGGTGAGCATCTCGTGCAGGGTGCAGCCGAGCGCGTACAGGTCGGTCTGCGGGCTGCTCAACTCGGCGCGGATCTGCTCCGGCGCCATGTACGCCGGGGTGCCCAGGCTCTACCCGGTACGGGTGATCCGGGACAGGTCGGTACGGTCCAACGCCACCGCCAGCCCGAAGTCGAGCACCTTCACCCCGCCGTCCGGCTCGACCATGAGGTTGTTCGGTTTCAGGTCGCGGTGCACCAGCGACGCCCGGTGCGCCACCGACAGCACCGCGCAGGTCTGCGCGGCGATCGCCGCCGCCCAGCCGACCGGCAGTTGGCCCTGCTCGGCGACCAGGTCGGCGACGCTGATCCCGCCGACCCGCTGCATCACCAGGAACGGCCGGCCGTCGTGGCTGCCGACGTCGAACACGGCCGGCACCCCGGGATGCTGCAGCCGGGCGGTGATCCGAGCCTCCCGGAAGAACCGTTTCACCAGCTCCGGGTCGGGTTCGAGGTCGGGGAACCGGATGAACTTGACGGCGACTTCCCGCTCCAGCTTCACGTCCCGGCCGAGCCACACCTCGCCCATCCCGCCCCGCGCGATCATCTGCTCCAGCTCGTAACGGCCTTCGCTCAACGCCGGCAGGCTCACCTCTCGCTACCTCTCCGCAGCAGTCGACGGTGGTCGCAGGGTGCCGTCGGCAAGCCCGGCGAACCCTTGCCGGATCAACGCCTCCCCCAGCGACACCGTGCGCCGGAGACTGTCCTCGAAGGTGACCAGCCGCCGGAACGCCTCACCGTAGCCGCGTTGCTCGGCAAACGGTAGTCGGGGGATCACCACCCGTCGGGCGTCGGTGCGGGCCAACGCCGACGAGCTGCGCACCGCACCACTGGTCCGGCTCTGCGCCGCGCGCAGAAACCCGGCCAGGAAGTACGGGTCGACCCGCGCCGGGTCGACCCGGAACAGCAGCAGCTGCGGGCCGAGCACCGCGCCGCCGCTGTCCAGCACCCGGGCGGCGGGTTCCCGACCGACGACCTGGTCAGCGCGTTCCTGCGCGACTGGCACGCCACCACCGTCTGGCAGACCCCCACCTCATCCCGTTGACCCCGCCGGGCTCGTCTGACAGACGTGCAAGCCGTCGTCAACGCTCGGCGCGGTTCTGCTCGCGGAGCTGGTGCAGCAGGGCGGTCCAGCGCTTCGGCACCCCCAGGTCGAGGAACTCGGCCTTCAACGCGGCGATCTTCCGCTCCCGGTCGGCCAGCATCGCCTGCACGGCCGCGGTCAGCTGCGAGACGAACGCGCTCTCGCCCAGCCGGGTGACCGTGCCCTCGGCGAGCTGCACGGTCCAGGAGAGGGCGCCGGTGGTGCGTACCGTGATCGAACCGTCCGGTGAGCCGCCGGACGCGACCACCTCGTTGAGCGCCCGCGCGTACGCGGCCTGCCCTGGTGTCTGCTCGGGTCGGGCCGGCGGGTCGACGACGACCCGGAACGACGCCGACCGTCGCTCGTGGAGATCGTCCTGGGACCGCTGGAACGCGACCCACATCGCCTGCCCGAGCCGGCTCAGCTGGTGGGCGAGGGTGTCGTCGGTGTAGCGACCGTACGCCGCGTAGCTGAAGCTGATCCGCAAGTCCGTACCGTCGGTGGTGTCCGCCCAGATCGCACCGTCCGGGGACGACGCGGAGATCGGCGGGCGGCGGTCAAGGTCGGGCTCGCTCATCTCTCCCCCGCTCCGCAGGTCACCTGGCCACCGTCGAAATCCGCCCCGGACAGCGACGGCAACGAGACGACAGTCGATTGCCACACTGTGTTAGGACTAGGCGGTGAAACGAACTGCGCGTGGGCTCGCTGCGGCACTCGTCGCAACGGCGACAGTCGGAATCCCGCTGCCGGCACGGGCAGCCGACGCGGTGTCTCCGGTCGAGCCGCTGGCGGCCGAGGCGGCTCCGGCCGACGGATCGACGGCGACGCTGTACGCCGGAACCGGTGAGGCCGGGTACTCCGGCGACGATGGTCCTGCCACGGCGGCGGCGCTGAACCAGCCCGGTGGGGTCGCCGTCACGCCGGACGGGGTCGTGTACGTCGCCGACACCGGCAACGGGGTCGTCCGGGCGATATCCACCGACGGCGTGATCCGCACCGTCCCCGTGGGCGAGTTCACTCTCAGCTATCCGAGCAGTCTGGCGGTCGACAGCGCAGGGGATGTCTACATCGGTGACAGCGGCAACGCCCGGATCCTCGCCCTGGCGCCCGACGGTGACGTAACCGTGGTGGCGGGCGACAACGGGGCCGGGTTCGCCGGTGACGGCGGGCCGGCCGTCGAGGCGCAACTGCGCGACGTCAGCGGCCTGACCGTCGACGCCGACGGCGGGTTGGTCTTCGGCGACCTGCGCAACTACCGGGTCCGGCGGATCGACGCCGATGGCGTCATCGACACGCTGATCGGCAGCGGCGACGTCGGGCTGGTGGCGGGCGGCGACGCGGCGACGTTCACTTTCCCGTACGCGCCGATCTCGACGGCGGACGGCCCCGCCGGCGGCCGCTGGGTGGCGAGCACCCTGCTGTACGGCCTGTCCGACGACGTGATGCGCGCGGTGGTCCGCGACGGCGACAGCCGGTGGACGTACTCCGAATCGCAGTCGGCAGAGATCCCCGCCGGCGCCTGGCAGGGCACCCTCTACCTGGCCGCCACCGCGAACGCCCGGTACCTGTCGACCGACGACGGCCTCTACCGCCTCCACCCGGACGGCCGGGTGGAGACCCTGCTGGCGGATCCGTCGTTCGCCGGCCCGCTGGCCATGGTGGACGACCAGCTCGGCTACCTGGTCGACCCACGCCAGCACAAGGTGTACCGGTTGGAGCTTCCGGCGATCTCCGCCGCCGGTCCGGGCAACGGCGGCGACGCGGATCCCGACGGCGCGGTACGGCCATGGTGGGTGCTGGCCGCCGTGGCCGCCGTCGCGGTGACGCTGCTGGTGGCGGTCGTCGCGGTACGCCGCCGTAGAGCATGAACGCACCACCGCTCGGCAGCCCGCCCGAGCGGTTCCACCGACCATCGACCGGGGGTGATGGTGATGCCGGAGGATGTCACCGGCGGGGACCTGTACGCGCTGTGGCGGGTGTCTGAGGCGCTGCTGCCGCGCGTGGCGGACGTCTACTACGACGCGAACCGGCTGGTCGCGGCGGCGGACGGCGCATCCGGGCTGACCTTCGCCCTGACCATGTGGAACACGCTGCGCTACGAACTGCAGGACATGTACGCCGAGATCGGCGGTGTGGTGCTGGACGGCGCGACCGCCGTGCGGGACGCCCGCCTCGCGTACGAGGCGACCGACGCGCAGGCCGCGAGCGAGCTTCAGGCGCTTCTCGCCGACCCGTGGCGCAACTCCACCGACCCGGCGATCGCACCGCCCGCACCCGGGTCCGAGGACGACCCCGGTACGCCGATCCCCGCCCCACGCCGGTCCGACGCTTCCTGAAGGGGGCGACAATGGGCAACGCCGACACCCCGGCCGAGTACGCGAATCCGAAATTCGTTTCGGATCTGACCGATAAGGCCGAAAAGCTGCGGCAGGAGTTTGTCCGGCAGACCCTGCAGGACATGCGCTCCTACCTGGATGCGCTGCTGGAGGAGTACAACAAGGCCAACCCGGACCGGCGGGCGTACACCATCACCTCCGGGGCGTTCTCCGTCGTCATCAACAAAGGCCCCGGGCTGCCGAACGAGGAGGTGGTCCTCGCCGAGGCGGAGATCAGGCAGTGGGAGTATGCGATCGAAAACGAACACTACGCCTGGGTTGTCCCCACCTTCAATAGCTACCTGATGCCGGACCCGGACGAGGCCAACCTGGCCATCGACAATCTCGGCACGATCGCCACCATGTTCGGCGGGTCGGTCGCCGAAGCCGGCGAACTCGGCAACCGTGACATGGGGCTCACCGGCCTGCAGACCGTCCGCGACCAGATGGAGAACCACTGGGAGGGTTCGTTCCAGCAGACCTTCATCGGCAACTTCGTGGCCCCGCTGGAGAACGGGCTGGCCTGCCAGGCTGCTGCCGCCCGCATCGCCAAGGAGCTGCTGGAAGCCAACAAGATCAGCAAGATCGCTCAACGGAAGGCCGTCCTCGACCTGCTCGACAAGGCGCTCACCGCGCTCGGTGACCTCGGCGCGGGCGGCAAGTCGGCCAAGGGCCACGTCTGGAGCACGCTGGTCGGCATCGCCGCCGGCACCCTGATCGCCGCCACCGGTGGCATGGCGGCCTGGGTCGGCGCGGTGATCATCTCGGCCAGCACCCTGGCGCAGGGGCTGGAGGTCGGCGGGGACGCCGAGCCCATCGAGATCGGCGGCATCACCGCGCAGGATGTCGCGGTCGCGGTGCAGGGCGCGCTGACCAAGCAGAACGAGAAGTTCGTCGACGACGAGACCAAGGTGGCGGACGCTCTGACCCGACTGCACCAGGACGTGGCCGCCGCCCGCCAAGTGGTCGGGCAGCTGGGCGTCAACCGGCCCGACCTGCACGGCGCATCATCCGCCGACATCCGGCGCGGCCTCACCCCGTCGGACTGACCTGGCTCCGTCAGCCTGACCTGACTCCGTCGGGCTGAACGACGAAGCCGGATGTCGGTGGGGCGTGGCACCCTGACCGGGTGAACGTCGAGGAAGCCGTCCGGCTGCGCCGCGCCCGGGACCTGCTGGACCGGGAGTACGCCCGCCCGCTGGACGTGCCGGCGATGGCGCGGGCCGCGTACATGTCGCCGTCGCATTTCACCCGGCTGTTCCGTGCCGCCTACGGCGAGAGCCCGTACGGCTACCTGTCGACCCGGCGGGTCGAGCGGGCCAAGGCGCTGCTGCGCCGTGGCGACCTGAGCGTCACCGACGTCTGCATGGCGGTCGGGTTCACCTCGCTCGGCTCGTTCAGCTCCCGCTTCACCGAGCTGGTCGGCGAGTCGCCCAGCGCGTACCGGGCCAGGTCACACGCCGCTAGCGCGGCCATCCCGGCCTGCTACGTCAAGGCCGTCACCCGCCCGACCCGCCCGGCCGCGCTGCGCCTTACTGTTCATTGACGGCTGAAACGAGGCTTGGAGCTAACCGAACAGCTCACGGATCACGCCCATGGCTCGTGGCGAGATCGCCTCGTCCGGATAGAAGTCACGGCACAACCGCACGGCATCGTCCACCGTCGCGACCTCGGCCAGTGCAGCGAGGGTACGAAGGTCGTCCACGTCGCGTGCCCGTGCCGCGAGAGCCTTCATCGCGAAGATGTGCTCGGGCGAAGCCGCCATGACGCGAATGCCGGGATGGTCGAAGACCCGCCGTCGCCCCGGGTCCTCTTTGCCAGACACGTACACACTGGCCTGCTCGTTGAGCCACCACGGGGGCAGTCCTAGTTCGTCGGCCACCGCACGCGCCTCGTCGAGAACGACGCCGTGCGGCACGAACATCGCATCGACGTCCCTGGTCACCCGTCTTGCGTCATAGGCCAGCGCCATCGCGGCACCACCGACGACGAAGATGTCAGCAACGACCCCTCGACGGACGAGCCGATCACCCAGGCTACTGAACGCTCGCTCAAGTTCCGCGCGCCCCATCAGGACGCCGTCTGAGCCGGTCACGCCGCTGCCAGGTCGTGGACGGACAGGTACACCCCATGCTTGCGAAGGGCGGCTGGCGCCCACGCCAACGCATCTGCCCGGTGGACTGCCAGTTCGGCAGGAAACCATGGTCGGCGCAGCACCCGCGCCTCAGCCCATTGCGGCGGGGCGACGTCCGCCTGAGCGAGCAGATGCTCTGCGAGTGCCGCGAGTAGCGCGTCCCACCGCTCGTCCCCGGTCTGCTCCGGTTCGTCCAGCAGCAGCGTCACCCTGGTGTCCGCCGGCTCCCAGCGGAACTCCTCCAGGAACTCCCACACCAACTTCCACCGGGTCTGGTCGACGTCTGTGGATGCCAGATGGCTGGCCAGCACTGCCAGACTCATCGGTTCGTAGCCGGTACCCACAACGCGAACCTCACTTTCCGAACCTCGGCATCACTTCGGCACCATCAGCTTCAGGCTACCGGGCGACGGCCTGTCCAGGACCGGCCGGAGTATCAAGTCGGTTTGGAGAAGCCCAGGTCAGCCGGCCGGCGTAGCGTCGCTGGCATGACAATCAAGCTTTCCCACACGTTCCTGCTCGTCCGCGATCAGGACGAGGCACTGAAGTTCTACCGCGACGTGCTCGGCCTGGAGGTCCGCACCGACGTGCCGTTCGAGGGCGTCCGCTGGCTGACTGTTGGCCCGCCCGGACAGCCGGACGTCGAGATCGTGCTCGAAGTCGCCGCGATGGGTCGCGCCGCCGACCAGGAGACCCTGGAACTACTGCTCGCCAAGGGCTCGCTCAGTGGGCTGATCTTCCTGGTCGACGACGTGGACGCGACGTTCGATCGGGTCCGGGCCGCCGGGGCGGAGGTCATGCAGGAGCCCATCGACCAGCCGTACGGGGTACGCGACTGCGGCGTCCGCGACCCGTCCGGCAACAACATCCGCTTCTCGCAGCGACTGTCCGCGTAGTCGCACCGCCGCTGCGCCACCGCGCGTCGAGTGGAGGGCTGGGGTACGTAATTCGGCGGAAATTACGTACCCCAGCCCTCCACTCGACGAGTTCACGGGCGGCGACGGGCCGGCCGGGTCACCGCGCCGGGGCGGCGCAGCGCGTCCGCCCGTACGACGATGAAGCGGAAGCGTTGGTCCTCACCGCCGACGACCTCGACCCCGACCAGGTGGACCCATTCGATCCCCGGATGCTGTGCGCCGTCGTCGACCCGGGTGACCCGCAGCACGAGCCGACCGAGGCCGTAGCAGTAGTCGCCGGTATTCAGCGAAACCGTGTCGCCGACTTTGACCAGCGGGTCATTTCTCATCGTTGATCATTTCCACCGGCTTGCCGTCGCGCAGCAGCTCGGCGAACCACTCGTACGCTCCGAAGTCTTCCACGCGTAGAAATTGCAGCGCGGTGTCCATCGGGCGGCATCCGTCGGTCAGGCAGACCGGGCAGCCGGCCCACTCTGCTGAAGGCCAGTGGTCGGTGACGACGCTTGTCGCGTACCGGATGGCGACGTCACGGGTCTGCTCCTCGCTCAACTCGGGGATGGCCGGCGGTTGGGAACCTGGCACCAGGACGCTCATTTTCTGCCCTCCGCTGATCCTCGGAAACTTCTCCTACGAACACTCTGGACTCCGCCGGCACTCTCCCGTAAGGATGGAGCGGCATACCCGTGAAATCACTCACGTACGGAGGGGTAAGCGGTGGACATGATCATGTGGATACGCGCGCTCAAAGCAGCGCGGGTCGCCGCCGGAGTAAGCCAGGACGGGCTCGCCGAAAAGATCAACTGGAGTGCGTCGACGATTGCCGCGATCGAGACGGGCCGACGCAAGCCGACCTTCAAGTTTGCCGAAGAAGCCGACGTAGCTCTGGACACCGGCGGCCTGCTGACCGAACTGCTGGACCGCGCCGAACGCCAACGCACTCCCGCCTGGTTCATCGCCTGGCGCAAGATCGAGTCCGAAGCCACCCGCCTCCGAAACTTCGAGTTGGGCGTCGTCCCTGGCCTTTTACAAACCGAGGAGTACGCCCGAGCGATCATCACCGCTGGCAACCTGCACACACCGGCCAAGGCCGAGGAACTGGTCCGGCTCCGGATGGAACGGCAGGAGCTGCTGACCCGCGAGGAGCCGCCTGAGTGCACCTTCGTGCTCGACGAGTCGATCCTGAGCAGGCCAATAGGCGACCATGCCATCCTCGACCGGCAGCTCCAGCACCTCCAGGAGGTTGCTGAGATGCCGAACGTACGGATCCACATCCTGCCGACCGAGGTCGGCGCGCACGTCGGTCTCGGCGGCGGCTTCGTCCTCGCCGATCTTCACGACATCGACCCAGCCGTATACTTGGAGAACGTCGCCAAAGGCCAGGTCGCCGACGACGAGGAGACGATCCAGTTCTTGAACCGCAAGTGGGACAGGCTGCTCGGCGACGCCGCCTCCACCAGCGCGTCGCTGCGCATCATCGCAAAATATAGGCTGACACCATGACGACTTCTGACGGCCTGCAGTGGCGCAAATCTAGCCGTTCCGGCGACACCGGCGGTAACTGTGTGGAGGTCGCCGCCGCGTGGCGCAAGTCCAGCCGGTCGACCGACACCGGCGGCAACTGTGTCGAGGTGGCCGGCAACCTGCCCGGCCGGGTCCTGGTCCGCGACTCGAAGGACCGGGACGGCGGCACCCTCACCTTCTCCCCCACCGCCTGGACCACCTTCCTCACCCACACCCCCGCCCGCTGACTGACCCCTGCCGCTACGCCCGCAGCCGGTCGCCCTCGCCAGCCCACCGCTGGCGAGGCGACCGGCGCTCGCGGCTTGATCCCTTCTGACTCGATTGGCCCAGGAACCGGATTTCGCTGTCCATGAGTGCGCGTCGTCCGGCACCAACGGCAGCCGCCCCGCACCCCAATGGAGACCGACTTCTCGAGTCGGTGAAGGGCCAGGTCGTAGACGGAGAGCTCCACACCATGCTGGCAGTCGCAATGGAGACCGGCCCCGGTGCGCCAGTGACGGTGTGATCTCGCGGCCATGCGCAGTGGGTGCCGGGTTGCAATGGAGACCGGCCCGCGTGGGCCGGTGACGGAACAGATGGCGCTGCTGCTGACGCATCTCGCCGCGCTGTCGCAATGGAGGCCAGCCCGCGTCGGCCGGTGCCGGCGGCCAGCCGCCGGCTACATGCTCGCCCTGCTGCCCCAGTCGCAATGGAGACCGGCCCGTGTGGGCCGGTGACGGCACGAAATCCAGCGGAAGCACATTCCGGCTGCTTTGGTGTCGCAATGGAGACCGGCCCGCGAGGGCCGGTGACGGTACGCCAGGTAGCGCAGGTTGTTCAGCCCGAATCCGTCGCAATGGAGACCGGCCCGCGTGGGCCGGTGACGGCCGGGGCCGACAACACGTTTCAGATGTCCAACATGGGATCGCAATGGAGACCGGCCCGCGAGGGCCGGTGACGGGGCGGTGGAGCTGCGCCGGCTTGACGGCGCAGGCCGGGCGTCGCAATGGAGACCGGCCCGCGAGGGCCGGTGACGGTGTACCGCGAACCGGACGCACCCGGCTGGTCGATTCGTGTCGCAATGGAGACCGGCCCGCGAGGGCCGGTGACGGATGACCCGATCGGCATTCCGCACCGTGCCGGGCGGGGTCGCAATGGAGACCGGCCCGCGAGGGCCGGTGACGGCCGCGTCGGCGTACGTGGCGGATGAGGTGCGGGACCGGTCGCAATGGAGACCGGCTCGCGAGGGCCGGTGACGGTCCGCCACACCGATCGACGACCGGGACGCCGGGACGTCGCAATGGAGACCGGCCCGTGTGGGCCGGTGACAGAATCGCACCCGGGACCGTTTGTCCGGATCATTCCACAAGTCGCAATGGAGACCGGCCCGTGTGGGCCGGTGACAGAATCGCACCCGGGACCGTTTGTCCGGATCATTCCACAAGTCGCAATGGAGACCGGCCCGTGTGGGCCGGTGACAGACGCTGCCCATGCCCTGCAACCCGGGGTCGGTCGCCCCGTCGCAATGGAGACCGGCCCGCGAGGGCCGGTGACGGGCAGGTCCGGACACCAGCGGGCCAGCACGTCCACGATCTTGTCGCAATGGAGACCGGCCCGCGAGGGCCGGTGACGGGGGCTGGCCGTGGATGACCTGTGCGAGCTGACCGAACTCTCGTCGCAATGGAGACCGGCCCGCGAGGGCCGGTGACGGGTTGGGCGTGCCGCCGCACGCGTTGATGCAGACGGAGTCGCAATGGAGACCGGCCCGCGAGGGCCGGTGACGGGTCCCGCAGGCGGAGCATGATCGGCCGGCCGTCCATGTCGCAATGGAGACCGGCCCGCGAGGGCCGGTGACGGGCTAGACAAGGTCCGTAAGTGTTCCATCGGTCAAGGAGAGTCGCAATGGAGACCGGCCCGCGAGGGCCGGTGACGGGACCCGGCGCGCCCTGCTGCACATCGGCCCCGTCCTCGTCGCAATGGAGACCGGCCCGCGAGGGCCGGTGACGGGTGCTCGCCGTTGGCCTTCCGCACCCCGCCACGCTTCGGTCGCAATGGAGACCGGCCCGCGAGGGCCGGTGACGGGGCCGCCGACTGCACCACTCCCCGGACGGGGTGATCTGGCCGTCGCAATGGAGACCGGCCCGCGAGGGCCGGTGACGGGCAGTCACCCACCGTCGGCCGGAGACGGCCGTCCCCGTCGCAATGGAGACCGGCCCGCGAGGGCCGGTGACGGGACAGCCCGACGCTGCCGACCCGCACGGAAACAGCATCGTCGCAATGGAGACCGGCCCGCGAGGGCCGGTGACGGTCGGTCGACGATCCGGTGAGGAGGGTGTCGAGGCCGTCGTCGCAATGGAGACCGGCCCGCGAGGGCCGGTGACGGGGATGAGGCGTACGCCGAGCAAGGCCCGGACACGGCGGAGTCGCAATGGAGACCGGCCCGCGAGGGCCGGTGACGGGCGCGCATTCAGCGGGCGTTGCAGGGTATCGCCCCGCAGTCGCAATGGAGACCGGCCCGCGAGGGCCGGTGACGGGCAGGCGGCCGGGGGGTAAGGGATGGCCCAGAAGCAGTCGCAATGGAGACCGGCCCGCGAGGGCCGGTGACGGGTACATCACCTACCCGGACCCGACGGTCACCCCCGAGTCGCAATGGAGACCGGCCCGCGAGGGCCGGTGACGGGCGCTCCGCGCTGGGCGCCATTCACCTCTCCGGAAGGTCGCAATGGAGTCCGGCCCGCGAGGGCCGGTGACGGCGAAACCAACTATGGGCCGCTGTCGTGGCGGTACGGCGGTCGCAATGGAGACCGGCCCGCGAGGGCCGGTGACGGGGCGTCGCCGGTGGTGCGGTTGCCTTCCTTGTCGAGAATGTCGCAATGGAGACCGGCCCGCGAGGGCCGGTGACGGAACCCCGACGGCATGGGGGTTGCGGGCCCGTACACGGGTCGCAATGGAGACCGGCCCGCGAGGGCCGGTGACGGTCCGCCGACGTAGACATCACCGCTCTCACTGTCTCGTCGCAATGGAGACCGGCCCGCGAGGGCCGGTGACGGAGACCGTGTCTGCGCAAGAGAGTATCAACACCGCCCGTGTCGCAATGGAGACCGGCCCGCGAGGGCCGGTGACGGGGCCGGCCTGCTCCCAGTGGGCCGTCCGGCCGTGCTGGTCGCAATGGAGACCGGCCCGCGAGGGCCGGTGACGGAGCTCGCGAACTGGCTATATAGCCAGTTCGCGATGGAGTTCAATCGAGTTGCCGGTCTGGTTGGTCCGGTTTGGCTGCATATCCGGGTTCGGAACCTCCCGCGTGAGGCGTGTCCACCGGGGGTTCCGAGGTCGGTGGACGTATCGGGCGCATCTGTTCATTTGTCAATCAAACGACTCCGTGACCGTCCACGCGGTGGAAGTGAGGTCAGCGTACTCGGCGGCACCGACGTAATCGCTGGCGTCGCTGTGGTGGCTGGTGACCCGTACGCCCTGTTGTCACGGTTTCGTGGGTGTCGGGCCGTTGATGGTGACCGGGATCGGGGCGAGCACGCCGGCTGATTTGCGGCCCTCGACGGGTCGGCGGGCGGCGGCGGCCACGGTGAAGACGCCGAGCGGCGCCCACCTGGCCGGGTTGACGGTGACGCCGTCGCCCAGTCGCAGGTCGCGGTGCTCCAGCAGAGCGGTGACGGCGTACCGGTCGAGAGGTTGCCGCCACAGTGGCCACAGCATGACCGGCTGGCGTCGGCCGGGCACCTGATGCCAGCCCGTTGCTGCGACGGTGCTGCCGTCGCCGGTCAGCCGCAGCATCGACAGCGCCATGATGGCCAGCCAGGTGGCACCGGGCACGCCGGCTTCGACGGACTTGCCGGACGGGTGGTCGGCCGCGCCGCGTACCACACGGTGGTCGAGGTATTCGCCGGTGTAGCCGTCGACGCGCCGCCAGCCGGTGAACGCCTGTCGGATCAGTGTCGTCGGGTCTTTGCGTACCTCTTCGAGGGGTTTAGCGAAGAGCGAGCGCAGGCTCTGCTGACCGGCGGGCGCGGTGTACGGGGTGAGTGCGGCGCGGCCTTTCGCGTCGGCGGCCAGGTCGGTGACGAGGGCGGCCAGCCACCGTGCGGCGGCCGGTTCGCCGCCGGTGAGCGTGCCGGCCGCAGTCCGGAACTCGTCGCGGGCGACCCGCATCGGGTCGGCCGCGACGCCGACCTTCGACGCGGGGAAGGTTGCCGGCACGCCAGGGATCACCCCGTCGGGCGGGATGGTGTCGAGGATGCCGACGATCGTGGACACCAGGTCATCCAGTGCGGTCAGCCTGCGGCTGTGCAGTCGGGCGACGGCGGTCCGGTCGTCGAACGACAGCGCGGTGACGGGATCGTGGTGGTCGGCCAGGAGCCGCAGGGTGCCCAGCGCGGCGAGGAACCCGAGCGGGTCCCGCCCGTCCAGAGCCGGCAGCTCGATCGGGTCGGTCACAGGGCTGTCCCTTCCTGGTCGCCAGCGGGCGTTTCCTCGTCGCGGGCGGACGCCCAGATGTCGGCCAGTCGCACGACGGTTTCCAGCAGTGCCAGACCCCACCGGCCGTACGTGTCGTTGAGGTGGGCGAACCGGGCCGGGGCGGACCAGTCGACGGTGTCGGCGGAGTCGAACAGCGGCAGCAGACCCGGCACGGCGACCTTGATCGGCCGGTCGTCGACGACCGGCGGCAGCAGTGGACGGTTACGGCCGTGGTGGCTGGCGACCAGGTGCACGACCAGCTCCGGGTCGTGGTCGCCGGTGTGCCCGGCCAGTCGGGCGGCGGCGACCCGCGCCGACAGAGCTTCATGTCGCATCCCTGGTGGGTAGCCGGCGGCGTGTTGGGCGCGTCGCGCTTCGGCGAGGTTCGCCGGGTCGAGGCCGGATTTGGCCAGTGGCTGTGGGGCGAGCTCGGCGAGCTCCGGTCGGCCGGCGTGCAGCATCGCCTGGAAGCGGATGTCGCGTTTGCCGTCGTCGTGCCAGCGGGCGGCGGATTCGACGCTGGCGGTCAGTGGCGCGGGCAGGCCGAGGTTGCGGGCCATTTCGGCGGCGCGGGCGGCGACCGCCCGTTGATGGTCGTCGAGGTGGATGCGCCGACCGGGGTACGCGCTGGCGGAGCTGCCCGCTTCCGAGTCGTCCTCGGCCTGCCGGTAGCCGGGACTCTGGCCGCCGGCTGGTTGCCGGGCCGCTGGTTGTCGGGCGGTGGTGAGCAGCACCGGGAACGGCGGCTGCCAGCTCCGGCCGGTCTCGGCGTCGAGGACCGTGGCGGTACGGGTGACGTGCAGGTCGGTGTCGAGCAGGGGTTGCAGGGTGCGGTCGTGCAGCGGATGGTCGGTGGTCAGCGCGGTGGCGAGCGCCCGAAGGAGTTCGCGGTAGCCGGCCGGGTCGGTCGGGTCCTGGTCTGCGGTCGGTGCGGCGAGCAGCGCGTCGAGGGCCGCTTCGATGTCAGGGGTCAGCGGCTGCTGCGGGTCGGGCCGGTAGCTGACGACGAGTGGGCGCAGGTGGGCGCCGAGGCGCAGCAGTGGTCGGCCTCGGCGGCGGGCCAGGTCTGCGACGTCGACGACCGGTTCCCGGCTGGCCGGGTGCCAGCCGAACTGGTCGCAGCCGCCGTACTCGACGGGTAGGACGATGGTGTCGCCGGGCCGGATCTGGGCCGCGCGGATCACCTCGCCGCCGCCCCGGCGCGGGTAGCGCAGCACCAGCCGGTCGGCCGTACCGCCGGTTGTCGGGGTCGGCTCGTCCGGCGCGGCCGCGAGGTCGACGTCGGCGGTCAGGTCGGCCGGGTCCGTGCCGGTCAGCAGCCGGCGTATCGCGTGGATCGGCACCTCGATGGCTTCGTCGGCGACCGGCGGCACGATGTCGATCGTGGCCGGCCAGTGTTCGGTCTCATCGGCGGGCAGCCCGGCTCGCCAGATGACGGTGACGGCGGGCGGCTCGGTGCCGATGCCGTGCAGATAGGGGGCGACCGGCGGGTCCGGGTGCGGGGTGGGTGAGCTGCGGGTCCAGGCGTCCAAAGTGCCCTGGTTGAGCAGTGGCACGTACCGTTCGCCGGCGGTGACGGCTGCGGCCGGGGCCTGGGCGCGCAGGTCGCGCAGCGCGGCCGGCGACACGTCGCGGAACTCGCCGTGGTGGGGGGTGGCCGGCGCAGCTGGTGTGATCCGGCCGGCGAGCCACTGCCAGGTGGCGAGACGGGCGGACCCGTAGACCGGGTCGTCGGCGTCGACGGTGCTGTCGTGCACCAGGTACGCGGGGGCCGGTGCGTTGTGCTGGCCGAGCCGGTTGAGTCGGCCGAGTCGCTGGATCAGCGCCGGCAGCGGGGCTGATTCGCTGATCAGCGCGTCGGCGTCGATGTTGGCGCCGACCTCGATCGTCTGGGTCGCCACGACGATGAACGGGCGGTCGTCGGAGCGGTCGCGGCCAACCTTGATCCGCTGGTAGTGGCGTTTCAGCAGCAGGTCCCGGTCGATCGGGCGGATCCGCCCGGTCAGCAGGACGGCGTCGGTGCCGGCCGGCAGCCGGTCGAACACGGCGCGGGCGCGGGCGACCGTGTTGGCGACGACGGCCACCACGCCCCGGTCGGCCAGCCGTACGGCGAGGTCGGCCATCACCTGCGGCACCTCGGTGGCGGCCTTGCGCCGGTTGGTGTCGACCTGGACGAGGCGTAACCGTTTGCCGGCCCGCAACCGTTGCCCCGCATCCGGGTGGTCGAGGTCGGCGGCGCTGATCGTGTGCACCGTCGGCGTACCGATGTCGGGGGCCGGCGGTGGCGTACCGATGTCGGGGGCCGCCGGTCGGTCGTCGTCGGCCAGGTTGGTCGCCGACATGGTGACCAGCACCGGCCGGCGGGCGATCGGCCACCGGTCCAGGTCGAACGCCGCGCGGGCGGTGGTGTGGAACGCGGTGGCCAGGTGGGCTTCGTCGACGACGATCAGGCTGTCGGTGCCGACGAGCGCCGCGTCGATGCTGCGCGCGTACTCGCTGACCCCGTACCCCCGGAACAGCAGCCGGCTGCCGACCTGGTCGATGGTGCCGGTGATGATCGCCCGCCGGTCCGGGCGTTCCAACCAGACGCGGTCCCAGGTGACGCCGCCGCGCATCCGGGCGACGGTCAGCACCTCACCGGGGTCACCCACGGCGCGCAGCCGGTCGGCGACCGCGCGGCACACCGGCCCGGCGGCATCCGCCCCCAGCGCCTGCTGGATGGCGGTGGCGTGTTCGTGGGCTTCGTCGACCACGAGGCGTCGGTCGACGACGAAGAACGTCCGCCGGGGCGCGAGGTCGGGGCGCAGCGCGGCGACGAACACGGCGACGTCGAGCACGGTCGTCTTGCCGAGCCCGGTCGGTACGTCGATGACGTCGGGCCAGCGCCCGTCGGCGAGGATCCGGTCGAGCAGCGCCTGCTGCCAGGGGAACGGCCGGCGTCCGCCGTGTGCCTCGGCGACGAAGTCGGCGAAGTGTGCGGCGGTCAGCTCCTCGGTGGTGGCCTGTCGGCCGGTGCCGGGCATTGTTCGCTCCGCTTGCTCATCGTTGGGCAACGGGCACCTCCGGGACGAACACGCCGCAGCCGAGGTAGCGCAGGGCACCGGCGATGACCGGGCCGCGTACCGGTTCGCCGAAGCTGATCCGGCAGTGCACCAGTGGTCGGGACGGCCGCTGCTTCGGCAGGGTGCCGCGCCGGGGTGCGCTGATCGCGCCGCGCAGCACCGGGGCGTCGAGCACGGTCACCGACGCCGGCCGGGGATAGCCGGCGGTGACGAGCCCGTCGGCGACGATGTCGGCGGCGCTGCGGCTGCGGTTCGGGAAATGGTCCAGCATCATCGGGCTGGCGGTCACCCATCGGTGTACGCCGGGCGGCGGCCCGGTCCACCGGTCGGCGCGCACACCCCAGGTCGTCGGCGGCTCAGCCGGGTCAGCGAGCCGCACCGGGCCGAACTGGTTGCCGGTGAGGGTCCGGATCGGGTCGTCGCCGGTGCGGCCGAACAGTCCGGCCAGCACCGCCCGGCGGTCGGTGTCGGGCAGGTCGGTGGGCAGCGCGACGGCGACGCCGAGCAGGTGTCCGTCTGCGTGGCGGTGGCCGATGTCGAGCAGCGGCAGGTACGCCAGGTGCGGTCGGCCGTCGGCGCCGTGCCCGCTGACCTGGGCCGGCAGCGGGTCAGCCACCCGGTCCATCACGGTGCGTCGCAGCAGGCCGGCGACCTGCAGGATCCGGTCGCCGCGGATCGGCACGTGCCCGCGCCGCACCGGCCACACCAGCAGCGTCCGGTACGGGCCGGTCGCGTCGGCCGGTGCTGGCGGCTCGTCGGGCTCCGGCGGTCTGCCCACCGCGTACGCGATCGACCGCGCGGTTTCCCAGGCCCGCTGCCCGTTGTCGTACGCGGCGATCAGCTGGTCGGTGTAGCCGGGGTACGGCACCCGCAGCTCGATCGACCTCGGCGCGCCGATGCGGGTCGGCTGGTACGTCGTCCACCTCGGGCGGTGCGGCACCTGCTCGTCGTGCACGGTGATCTCGATGTTGCCGGTGGACCGGCCCAGGTACGGCACCCGCCGGGCCAGCCGGGTCAGCCGCCACAGCACGCCGTCGTCGGGTGCGGCGGCCGGCCAGACGAAAGCGACCCGGTCGTCGGCGGGCAGCGCGCTGCTGCGGCTGCTCGAACGGTTGGTACGGCCGGGCCAGAACGTGCTGCCAGCGTTGGCCTCGGTCGCGTTGGTGACCACGAAGCCGCTGCGGACGCTGGTGTGCACGTCGGTCGGCGCGACCGCCGCGACCAGTGGTGGGCCGGCCTGCTCCAGCCAGCGCAGCGCCGCCAGGTCAGCGGACTCGGCCGGGCTGCCGCTGCCGTGCTCGACGGCGGCGACCAACGCGTTGAACAGGCGTGCTGGATGCGGTGGCCACTCCGCGTCGACGGGTGTGGTCGCCGCCGCGTCGTAGCGGGCCTGCCTCAGCCGTACGGTGATACTCAGCACCACCGGACCTACGCCTCTTCTGCCACGGACTGGGTGAGGGCGTGCCGGATCGCCTCAGCGAGCGGCTTGATCGGGGTGATCGCGATGACGTCGTCGTCCATCCGAACCCCGGCGGCGGCTGCCCGGCTGCGCAGCTCCCGGAAGGCTTCGATCGCCTCGGCCGTCGACACGTCGACCGGGTCGAGCGAGCCGCCGTCGCCTTCGAAGGAGACGGTCTCGCGATGGCGGGTCAGGTCACAGCCGGACCGCAGCCACAGCGAGGCCCGACCGAAGGCGAGCCGGTCGCCGACCAGGGCCAGGGCGGCGAGCGTCGCCCGAGCTGCGGTCGCCGCTTCGGCCGACGCGTCACCGAAGCGCAGCCGCTCCAGACCGGCCAGCGAGATCCAGCCGTACCGCCGGATCTCCCGCACCGTCACCCCGCCGTGCACAGTGTTGGGCGCGATGTGCCCATGCCCGATCTCGCTGAGCTTGCCGCCTTTGGCTTTCGTGCCCTCCGGCAGGAAACGCCAGTCGCGCTCGGCCTTGCCCTTGTCGTCGATGGCGCCGGTCAGGTTGACCGGGTCGACCTTGCCGGCCCGCCGGTCCCCGATCGACCAGTCGATACCGAACATCGACGACGAGTAGACGCGGGGGAACTTCGGCCACCGCCCCTTACGATGCGAATCCCAGGCCCCAAAGATCAACGAATACGGTTCCCGCTGGTACAGCGGGCGTACGTCGGTGGCCGAGGTCGAGCGTAGCGCCTTGCCGACCGGGCTACGGTCGAATCGCTCGCCGTTCACGTCGCTGTCGCGCAGGTAGGCGTCGGCATACCGGTGCGGGAAGTCCAACGAGGTCAGCCGTACGCCTTCCTCTTTCATGGTCAGCTCGAAGATCGGCAGGTCGAGGCGGCCGCCGTCGCGCGCCGCCAGCAACGCCTCCTCGACCCGGTTGGCCTGCGACGGCACCTGGTCGACGATGACGGTGTCGCACAGCGTCTCGTCGATGAGCCGGCGTTCGACCGCGTACGGCACCGGCTCCCGGCCTTCGCGTTGGGCGGCGGCCTTCTCCCGGTCGGGTATCGGGAAAGTCGGCGGCATGATCTTGCCGCCCGGCCCGCCCACCGGCTGGTACACCCCGTTGAACACGATGCCCGCATACGAACGATCTTCGTGAACCGCGTCGAGCAGGCGGTCAGCAAGCGACATCAGTGGCACTCCATAAGTGACGTGGAAAGTGATCGAGCATGTCTACCCCGTGGGTCCGACATTCTGTCGAACGGGGACAAGTCACTGCCCACCACAGCCGCTGCGCGGAGGCGCCACCTCGGACGGACCGCTGCGCCTTGCAGACCTCCGTCTACCTTGATCTCCAACGGCGCAGGTCAGTGACTGTTCGGCGACTAGGCCATTGCGCACCGTAAGCACCTCCCGCAGACTGGTACGACCTTCGCGACGTCGAGGGCGTTGACCGACCTTCTGGTGCTTAAGGTGGCGTCACGGCTGTGGATGGCATCACCGCTGGTGTCAACGAGCTGCTCGGCCTGCTCTCCGCGCTGCTGGCGGTCATCGCGGCGGTACTCGCCCTGCCCCCGTTGATCGGACGATGGCGCCGTGGCGGACAGCCGAGGCGCCAACCACCCAAGATCCTGCTGCCCTCACGCACTCAGCTCGTCGACCGTACCGACGAGGTTGCCCAGGTCCTGCAGCATCTCGACCGTGGCGAGTACCTCGTCTCCATTGAGGGCAGCATTGGTGCCGGGAAAAGTGCGCTGGCCACCGAGGTGGCCCACCGGCTAGCGCAGCGCGGCACCGGCCGGCAGAAGGCACGGGCATACGCCTCGCTCGTCTGGTTCGACGCGCACAACGGCGCGCTCGGCCTTGCCGATCTCGCTCGTACCCTCGGGTTGGCCGCCGGCGACCCAACTTTGTCTGCGGCACCAGCAGAGCACAAGGCAGAGGTGCTGCGCGCGTTTCTCGCCAGTCACCCGGCGGTACTGGTCATCGACAATCTGCGGCTCACTGCGACGGACGCCCACCACCTGGTCGACTTTCTACGGACCCTGCCGAGTGGATCCCTTGCTATCGTCAGCGCGAACACCCCGGGCCGGCTGCCGGCACCACGTGTAATGCTCCAGGAACTTCAACAGAGATACACAGAGGAGCTGCTGATCCGGGAGGCGACCCGCCGCGGCGTGACCGACATCCTCAACGCCGACCGAGCGACGCTGTCCCGGTTACACGAGCTGTTGGGAGGGAACCCGCGAGCGATCGAACTCTTCGCTCTGGCGTGTGCACACGAAGGCCGGAGTTTCTCGATCAGATTAGGTCAGCTGGAGGCCGGATCCACACAGCTGACTGACGCGTTGTTCACTGCGGTGTGGCATGACATCAGTACGACCGGGCGAAGCCTGCTGAGCGTTTGCGCATTCCTTAACGGAAGCGCGAACGCGGAGCAGCTATGCGTTGCTCTCAATCTGCCGCAGGGCGAGGTTGAGGACCTCGCGGAACGCTTGTGGTCGGACGGGCTGATCTCCTCACATCAGCGGCATGACACCACCTTCTATACCTGCTCGGCAGCGCTACGCCTGTTCGTGCTCAACCACACGTCACAGGAGGAGCTCAACGGAATCGCGACCTGCCTCGCCGACCACTTCATCAGTCGGTTCGGCCAGCACTGGGAGGATGCGTCCGGCGCTGAAGCCCACCTCGACGCCATCCGACTGCTCATCCGGGATCGGCACCACAACAGAGCGTTCGAGCAGAGCTTCAAGCTCTTCGAAGTCACCCTCGACATCTTCTTCACGCTGGGGCTCTTCGATGATCGGATCGACCTCGGCTGGGTGGCCTACCAGGCGGCGACGGCACGCGGGCAGAGCGAAGAACGCTCGCTCGCGTTGTCCGTGATCTCGTCGACGCATGCCATCCGGGGCGAAGAGGCAGCCGCTGCCCGTACCGCCGATCTCGGCCTCCGCATCGCCCGCGAGATCGGTTCGGTCAAGGAAATCGCACGTCAGCTCAGATGTGTCGGGTTTCAACTCTTCCGAGCCGGCAAGGCGGTCGAGGCGCTGGCTGTCGTCAAGAACGCCGGTGAGGACGCCGAGGAGATGGCCCGGTCCGTCGGCGACTTCAACAACATGATCGACATTCAGTCGCTGGTCGGGGCCGCCTACTGGCATCTGGGTCGAGTCGATCAGTGTGCACGGACCGTACGGCGGTTCCTCGACTCATGCGAAGAGCTGCCCTGGGAGCGGGGCAAGGCCTACGCGATTCGTGATCTCGCCGAAGTCACCATGATGGGTGGCGCTTTTCAGGACGCCATGCTGCTTCTCGATCAGGCACGCCGCATCGCTGTCAGGTACCGCGATGTACGCCAGTTGGTGAGAGTCGACCTGACAGATGCTCGCCTACACCTGTTCCAAGGTCGGATGATCAGGGCCAGGAGGTACGCGCTCCAGGCAGCGGCCGACGCTCACAGCTTGTCGCTGATCGGCGAGCAGGCCGAGGCGGAGGCACTAGCAAGGTACGCAGTCCGCGCCCTGTTCTGGCCGTGGTTGTGGCTTGTTGTGTTCCGGAAACCGAGAATCCGATTCACCGAAATGACCGTAGGTGGCGATTGAGATACACCGGGAGGGCTCAGAGCATGCCAGCTACAGCGGAGGAGTTGCGGTATCGCGTCAGTGTTGAAGATGACGAACTCGCAACGGTGGTGACGCAGCCGACAGGCAGGGCAGGCAGATGCATGGTGCTGATGCTGCACGGTGGACCCGGCGGCGAGAAGGACGGACCCGAGCAGCTGTACGCGAACCTTGCTCGGCAACTCGCCGAGCTTGGCATCGCGTCGGTGCGGTTCGACTTCAGGGGCTGCGGCGAGAGCACCGGCCGCTACCGCGACATGACCATCCGCCGGCAGGTTCATGAGATGCGCGCTGTGCGAAAGTTCGTCGACGAGAGATTCCGGCCGGGCGCGTGGGTGTTGATCGGCGAGAGTTTCGGGGCCACCATCGGCCTGAGCGACCTCGATCCGGCGTACAAGGCGATTGTCATGCTGTGGCCGGCCATCTGGCTGCTGGACGGCACCTTCGAGTCCTACCTGCACCCAGCCCACCTCGAAGTGGCAGAACATGAGGGATTTTCCGAGATCGACGGCGAGCAGATCGGCTTGGACTTCCTCCACGAACTACAACAGGTCGTAGATGTCAGTGCGCCGCTCGTCGGCCTCGCCACACCGGTGTTGTTCATTCACGGCACGGCCGACCGGGAGGTACCTTTCCAGCAGAGCGTGCGAGCGGCCGAGCTCGTCGGCGGAGCGAGGAAGGTGGTTGTCATCGACGGCGGCGATCATTGTCTGGAACGGCCGCACGAGAGAGAAATCGTCCACCGCGAGACGGTGACATGGATCGCGGCCCATCTCTGACAGTCGGAGCACTCTTTCTCGCACCCCAGCGGTCCTCGGCCTTTCCCACCATCCCCGGTCAACGCGGTGGCAGGACCGGCGAGGACCTCCAGTGGCAGCTGCGTCAGCACTTCGACGTGCGCCCGGTCGTGCTCAGGTCCGGGCAGTTCGGCAGTCCGACCGGCACGCTCCGGGCGGTCAGAGCCGCAGTTCGGGAACTTGGCGGCGCCGGCATGCTGCTCGTGGCGTTGGCCGGTCACGTCGTGCACTTTGACCGCAGGACCGGTGGCCTGGTTTCCCTCGTACTCCCGAACTCCGTGCCGGGTCGTCCCGGCAGTATGTTGCCGATGGCCGACCTGGTCGCCGGGCTGCACGGCTGCGACGCGACAGGAAGCGTCGTGATCTGCGCCGATCTCACCACCGCGCCGACCGGGAGCGCACCGCTGTCGCCGATACCCGGCGTGCACCTGCTGGCGTCCATCCCCGGGCCGGCAGCCGCAGTCGGGCACGCCTGCCACGACGCCCTCGCCGCCGAACTCGGCGACCTGGCCGCTTCCGGCGAGCTCCGGCCGCTGAACGAGGTTTTGCACCGTGCGGCGGACCGCACCCGGGCCAGCGGGGTAGCGGTGCATGTCAGCACCGTCGACCGACCGATCGTTCTCAGCGGGAAATACCCCGAAGAGCAGCTGCCCGACTACGTGCGCGAGGACCTCTACTCACCGCACGCAGGGTCGCGTCTCGACGCCGTCGCAGAACTGGCCACTCTCGCGCCCAGCAGCGTGTACGCGCGGATCTGTCTGCAGCGGGTTGCCACCCACGACACCGCCGACGAGGTGCGCAGCTACGCGGACTCCATGGACCGCCGGTCAGAGCAGCCCACGCTGCAGGAACTCCTCGACAACGGGCGGATTTCGGCCGCCGGGATCAGCGACGCACTGCACCGGCCGGCCCTGCCCGACTTCGTGTCCCACCCCGGTGGCGAGGTCGTCATCGGCTTCGACTCGCCAGACAGCAGGTTCAGCTCGTGCCGGCCCCGGCACCTGCTCCTACTCCCGCCGTTCGAGCTGGCCCGCACAGTGGTGACCAACCGCCAGTACCTGGCGTTCGTCGCATCCACTGACGGGCCTTGTCCCGGACACTGGGTCACCGGTGAGAATCATCTGTGGGATGAGCCCGACCTGCCGGTGGTGATGGTGTCCTGGCACGACGCCGTCCGTTACTGCGACTGGCTCACCCGACATCTGCAGGCCATCGGCCGGCTGACCGCAGACCAGCGCGTCGTGCTACCCAGCGAAGCCGAATGGGAGTACGCCGCCGGTAACGGGCGGGGCGATCCCTACCCGTGGGGTAGCGCCGCCGACCCTCACGGTCGCCGGACGAACATCCGCGCCACCGGCCTCGACGAGGTCGTCGCGCCGGGCCGGTTCTCGCCCCAGGGCGACAGCGCAGCAGGGTGCCAGGATCTGATCGGCAACGTGTCGGAGTGGACCCGCAGCAGGTGGGGCGCCTCCGGACGGCAACCGGAATACCACTACCCGTACCGGGCCGACGACGGTCGGGAAGCGAACGGCTCGTCGCCCGACGCGCGGTACGTCATCCGCGGCGGCGCCTACCACTACGGTACGGAGTGCGCCAACTCCTACACCCGCAACCAGATGCTCGCTACCCAACGACATCCGGCGACCGGATTCCGCGTCGCGGTCGTCCGGCGTACGGGATAGCCGGGCGACAGTGGGTGCCGACTCGTTCTCGGCCGAGGATCCTGTCCTGGGTCCTGGGATCTCCGAGGCCGTTGGATGGGCAGGACTGGTTATCGCCGAGGCTCGCGGCATGCAGTTGATCCAGCCGGACGGTAGTCGCGTCACCGATCTCATGGGTTCCGCCGGTGTCAACCTGCTCGGTCACTCGCACCCCGGCTATGTCCGGGCGATGGCAGATCAGTTGCAACGCTGGACGATCGGTGCCCACGGATCGGACGCCCGACGGGACATGGGGCGGCAGCTCCAGCGTCTGCTGCCTGAGCAGCTCAACCGCATCCAGCTCTACAGCAGCGGCAGCGAAGCGGTCGAGGCCGCCATCCGGCTGGCGAAGTCCGCCACCGGACGGTACGAGATCCTTTCGTTCTGGCAGTCGTTCCATGGCCGGACCATGGGCAGCCTCGCCCACACCAGCGGTGCCCGCAACGGCCTCGGCCCGCCGGTGCCTGGAAGCATCAGTGCCCCGTACGCCGACTGCGCCCGATGTCCCCTGCGCCTGTCCTATCCCAGCTGCGACTTCGCCTGCGTCGACCTGGCACGCGACGTCCTGCGGGAGCAGTCCAGCGGCGCACTCGCCGCCGTACTCGTCGAACCGGTGCAGGGCCGGGCCGGCAACGTGGTGCCGCCAGCCGGCTATCTGGCCCGACTCCGGCAACTCGCCGACGAGCATGAAGCGCTGCTCATCGCCGACGAGTCGATGACCGGCATGGGGCGTACCGGCGAGGTTTTCGCCAGCGACCGCCCAGACGTACGCCCGGACATCATGGTGCTCGGCAAAGGGCTCGGTAACGGCTACCCGGTGTCCGCAGTCTGCTCGTCGCTGGAACTCATGCAACGCGGACCGTTCGGCGCGCCCAGCGCGAGTTCGTCGAGCTACGGCGGATTCCCTCTGGCCTGCCGGGCCGTCGCGGTTGTCGCCGAGGCCGTGCGGGAGCAGGATCTGGCCGGTCGGGCGCGCCTGCTCGGCGAACGGCTGCTCGCTCGGCTCTCGGAATGCCTGGTCGATCTTCCACCGGTCGCCGAGGTGCGCGGCCGGGGCCTCGCGATCGGGATCGAGTTGGACATCGCCAACAAGGAGCAACTGCGCCACGTCTTCCACCAGTTGCTCAGCGCCGGGGTCCTGGTCATGACCGGAGGGCGTACGCTCCGGTTGTACCCGCCGCTGACCGCTGACGAGGCCGAACTGATGGCGGCTGCCGACACCCTGTCCGAAGTGCTCCGACGGCACTGGGACGAGCAGTGATCAGAGTCGCGGTGGTTGGCTACGGCCGCTGCGGCGAGGCCCATGCACGCTGCTATTCCGCCATGCCGGACGCGGCTGTCGTCGCGGTCGTGGACTCGACTCCGACGAGGCGACGGATCGCCTGTCGCCACCACCCTCACGCAGAGGTCGTCGGGTCGTTGACCGAGCTCAGCGCCGAGGTCGACCTGGCGCTGATCTGCACCCCGCCGAGCAGCCACGAGACGTACATCGAAGAGTCTTTGCTGCGCGGTGCGCATGTCTTCTGCGAAAAGCCCGTCTTCCTCGACCCGGTCAACGGCCGACGACTGATCGACCTCGCCAGCGCTCGGGCCCGGATCATCTTCCCTGGACACAACTACCTCTTTGCGCCGGTCCTGAACGCGCTACGCGAACAGTGCTCACCAGCACGCATCGGTCGGCCGCAGCGGGTCGAGATCACCATCGACCGCACCCGGCCTGCCCCCGGCATCTCGGACTGGCGACCCGGCTGGCGCAGCGACCGTGGCGTCGCAGGTGGCGGAATCCTGGTCGATCACGGCGCACACTGCGTGTACCTCACCGAGTGGCTCTGCGACCGGCAGATCCGCCAGGTGTCCTGCCGGATCCGGTACGGCGCTTCCGGCATCGATGATTGGAGCGAGTTGCGGCTACGCCTCGGCGGCGGTCTCACCGCGATGGTCACGCTCGACTGGCGTGCGGTCAGCAGACGGACCGCGTACCGGGTCATCGGCGAGTACGGCACCGCTGCAGTCGTCCTCGACGGCCAGTCGGGTGCGGTGCCTGGCGGCCGGGTCACCGGACCGGTCCCGGCTCAGACCAGGAACGGTCACACCCACGCTGACTGGATGCCGGAGATGGCTCGCGAGGTACTCCGCCACGTCGTCTCCGCAAGCGATGTACGGGCGCTGGCTGCGCCCGCGCTGACCGTCGCGGAGGTGATCGCCGCCGCCTACGCCTCCGCCCGAGCCGGCGGTCGGTGGCATTCGGTCGGCACCCACGATCGCGCAAGGACGGACCTGCCACACCAAGCGGGTGCCAGGTGGCGAGCAATCCGCTCGGGCAAATCATCGCCGTAAGGCCGATCTGCCACCGATGGTCGGGTGCCTGGTCTCGGGCGACGTTCCTGCCCAGGATCGGGACCGGATAAGCGTCTGGCATGCCTTAATCGTCACTGATGGACGTACACGGGTGGCCGCCTTCAGCGCCGCAAGCGCTACCTCGAGAACACCAACCACATGGTGTTCGCGAACCACTTCCACGAAGGTGAGTGGGAGCGTGCCGACCCCACTCGGGATCCCGTTGGAATCCGTCCCGACAGATGAGCCGTCGTCACAGGCGAGGGGGCCGAAGTTGTACGCAGCGTTACCGGCCGGCGGGCTGGTATGCCTTCGGGGTTGATGCCACAGGTGCATCTTGATGCACCTGTGGCATCAAGACTGTGGCGACACCTGCCCCGGGAGCCATGACGAGCGGCACGCCGCCCACCCGCACCTGCGACCGGCGGCGGCGAGCAGCCGGCCGCGCTGCGGTCGGCATCGACGGTTGCCAGGCTGTACCGTGGCAGAGCCGCCTTCAGTCCGCATTGGAAAGTGGGAGTACGCTTCATGGCCACACCGACCGTGGATGCCCCTGATCCCAGCCGACTAAGGCGAAAGATCCTCATGCCTCTGTCCGTAGTGGTGTTCGTCGCGGTGGTGACCGCCGGTGCGGCTGTCGCCCTGCAGATGCGAGGTCAGCCGGACGCGACCGCAACCCCCACCGCGCCGTGCATCGGCCCGCCGGATCGAGCGACACCATCGGCGGCAGAGGAAGCGACAGCCACTGCCGCGCCGGACGGCAACGGGCTCGACGTGGTCGAGTCCGGCTTCACCCAGCTCGGCAGCAGCTCGGCGCCGATCACCCGCAACTCCATGGTCAGCATCGGCACCGTCGTCGCCAACACGAGTACGCACACCGCGCATCGTGCCCTGGTGACCTTCCACGTCCTCGACAGTGCGGGTGAGTCCGCAGTCCTCACCACGATCCTCGACCAGCCCCGGGAGATCCCGGTCATCCTCCCCGGCGAACGCGTCGGCGTGGGCGGCCAGTTCTGGATCCGGTCCGAGGACGGCCAGCGGGTCGAGGTCGCCCGGGTGAACGCCACCGTCTCCGGCGCGACCTGGACCGCGACAGCGACCGCAGACACGCCAGATGCGACCCGGGACGCGGCCGTAGACGCTGCGGCAACCACGGCCGGCGGAATCACCACCCGGCATCTGGAGACCCGGCGGCACGGTACGGACCAGATCGACGCCACGGTAACCTACGAGGTCCACTCACCGTACTGCCGAAAGTGGACCTCAGTCGGCACCAGCGCGGTGTTCCGCGACGACGCCGGCACGGTGGTCGGCGGGGGCTTCGACCCCGCCGTCTCGCCGCACGCCTGCCTGCCCGGCCGGCACCCCGGGTCGACGCTGCTGCCGAGCAGTCTGCCGCCGGCCGCGGCCGACACCCGGACCGAGGTCTACCAGCACTGCGCGCCCCCTGACGACCCGCAACAATGATCAACGGAGACGGTCTGAACATGCTGCACCACGAACGCCTCGGCAAGCTGCTGCCCACCGCCGCGATGGTCGGCGTACTGGCGATGCTGGCGGCCTGCTCACCGGAGCCGTCGACATCCGACGAGGCAGCCGAGTCGCCGGCCGGTTCGGGCGGGCAGCCCGCCGGATCCGATCCGGTGTCGGGCCAGCATCCGCTGCTCGCCGCCACGCTGGAGATGGACCCGCAGGTACGTGCCGTCGTCGGCCGGCTCACCGAAGCATGCCTGCGCGACGCCGGCATCGACCGGTTTCCCGCCCAGCTCCCGGCCGGGCTTCCCGGGCCGGCGGTCGTGCCACCGCAGCAGTCACCGACGCTGGACGAGGCAGAAGCGAACGGGTACGGCATCCGAGCTGCCGAGACCGCCGGCGAGGCCGATGCCAATGCCGGTGCGGGCGCCACCACCGAACGGTTCACCTGGCCGTCACCGGCCGAGGAGCGCCGCTACCAGGAGGCGCTGACCGGTGCCGCAGACGGCGAGACGCTCACCGACGACGCTGGCAACCCGACGCTCGGCGGCTGCGTCGGCGAGGCCCGGTCCGCTGTGTACGGCAAGGTCGCCGCGCCGCCGAGCCCGGTGACCGTGATCGACGAGGCGGCACGCGCCGGTTACGCCGCCGATCCGACCGTGACCTCGGCGACGGCCGCCTGGTCGGACTGCCTCCAGCAGGCCGGCCAACCGCAGCTGCTCGACCCGGCGGACGCCCGGCGCTTCGCCCAGTACTTCCACTACCCGGTCGGTGAGCGGCCGGGCGGTCCGGTGCCGGAGGGCGGCCCGTGGCCGGCCGAGGTGGCCCGGGAGAAGGAGATCGGGCTCGCCGTCGCAGACGCCGGATGTGCCGACCGGACCGGCCTGCGTGAGGCGCAGCGGCTGGCGTGGGAGAAGGCGCTGGACGCTGCGGTCGACCGGCACGGTACCGAACTGTCCGGATACCGGGATGCGATGGCCGCCGCGCTGCGGCAGGGCCAGCAGGCGATCGCCGACTGAGCCGTACCGGAAAGTGACGGATTGACGACAGGAGCTCAGCAGACTGATCATCCTCACCTAGAGTCACCGCAACCTCCCTGCACCACCTACGGAATGTGTCCATGTAGTACGTTGGGGTAACCGCGGCAGTCCATCGGCTCAAGAGTGGGGAACAGGCGCGCCATGCCCGCATCGATCCGGCTCCGGCCAACCGTGCCGGCGGCGCTCGCCGTCGTCCTGATCGCGGCCGCCGCCGTCACCGCCGCCTGCTCACCCGACTCGGAGCCCGACCCGGCAGCGTCCTGTATCGAGGCACCCGACGGCCCACTCACCGGCACCGCCGGCCCGTCCGCCGAGGCACCCGACGGCGGCGGGCTGCGGGTCGTCGAATCCGGCGTGACGATCGTCCCGCCGGTGCGTCGACCCGGCTCGGCGACCGCGAGCATCGGGGTGATCGTCGAGAACACCAGCAGGTACGTCGCCTACCGCACCCGGGTCTCTTTCGACGTGCGCGACGGCGCCGGCGACACCGTCGTGGTCGGAGACGGCGGCGGGACGGTGCTGCTGGAGGTGCCGTTGCTGCTGCCCGGTGCCCGGTCCGGCGTCGGCACCGCCGTGTACGTCGACGAGGCGGCCGACGCCGCCGACCGAGTCGAGGTGGACACCACGCTCGGTGCCACCACCTGGGTCGAGCACCGGCCGGACGAGGTCGCCGGGGTCACCACCACACACGACCGCACCACCATCGTCGACGCGGAGTCGCATAGTGGGATCGTGTACTACCGGATGGCGTCGCCGTACTGCACCGGCCTGTTCACCCGGGGCGTCGGCACCATCTTCCGGGACGCCACCGGCCAGATCGTCGGCGGCAGCATCGACGGCGACAAAGGACCCGGCCGGTGCGGCACTGACCAGCGCGAGCAGGTGACGTACATCGACACCGGCATTCCGTCAAACATCGACGACTCCCGGACCGAGAGCTACCCCTACTGCGACTTCGGCCCCGCGCCCAGTTCGCCGGGGTGGTCGACGGCAGCTCCCTTCAACTAACCGGCTGGCAGGGTCGGCCATTCGACGGGCAGATGGAGGATCACGTGACGAACAGTGAGCCCAACAGCGGCAGCAGATTGGGCGCGGACCTGTACGGGCTCTGGCGTGCCGGCCGGGACAATCTCCCCACCGTGGCGGCGGTCTACTCGGCGGCCGGTGACGCTCTCGATGCTGCCGCCGTCGGCGTCGCCGGGGCGTTCGTCCGCTCAGGCAATCTGCCCGGCGTGCCGTACGGTCCGGCGTACCAACCGTGGGTCGAGCTGCACAACATCCTGGCGAAGATCTGCCACGACACGGCCGACAACATCGAAGCGACGGCGGACGCACTCTGCGTCGCAACCGTCGAGTACGCCCGTGCCGACTACGAAGCGGCCAGTGAGTTCGCCCGGTTGTTGGAGGTCAACGGTGAGCCGAGGGCCGACATCGGATGAGCTTCGACAACCTGATGCAGCACGCGTACGAGATCCAACAGCAGGCGACGTTGAAGGCGCTGACCGAGTCCGGGGCGCGCCCGGCAGCCCCGGCCGGTGAACCGCAACTGGCACCGCGGCACGGCGAGCAGGAGACCCGCCAGCGGGTCGAGCAGATGTTCGGCGACATTCCGGAGCTGTTCCAGGCGTTCGCCGAGATGCCTGACCCAGCAGCGTTCAGCAGCCGGATCAGTGTTGTCGACCAAGCGCTCAAGCAATTGTCGTCGGGATGGATCTCCGAGGATCCAGTGACCCGCGCAAGCTACCGCGCCAACCACGATCTCGACGAGATGCTTGACGCGGAGAGCCACATCGAGAGCTGGACGGGTCGGGCCGCGATGGAGTTCAAGAGCAACTTCATCTCCCCGTTCCCGTCGATCGTCTACAACCAGTTCATGGGGATCGCGGTCCTCAGGGCGGCGCTGGACGCGGAGCGGGAGATCTGGGTCCGGGCGCGCGACGACATCGACAAGATCGCCCACGACACGATCACCGCGCTGGACCGGATGGACGACTGCGGCAAGAACGAGTGGGTGATGACCTTCACCGTGGTGTCGTCAGTGGCGGCGGTGGCCGGTGTGGCGCTCGCCCCGGTCAGCTTCGGGCTCTCGCTGGGGTTGACCGCTGTCGGGGCCTCGTCACAGGTGGCGGCTGCCGGGGTGCCCGACGACCCGCCGGCGGTCCGGTTCCAGGGTGAGACGGCGCCGGCGGTCGTCGACTCGATGCGCGATGCGATCCGGCTGCTGCACGGCTACATCGGCGAGCAGGAGCAGAAGATCGCCCACGCGCTAACCAGCTGCTGCCAGGCCGTGGCGCAGCAGCGGGACAGCTTCGTCGCGAAACGGCCGGCGCTGGCCGACGCGACCCAGTCAGACGTGACCGGGCCGCTGTTCATGGGCTACTCGACCTGACGGCGACCGCCCACCTCGACCGCCCCACCTCGACCGTTTAGCTCGACCATCCACAACGCCTCTCCACACACCCACTTCGACGACACAGACTGGGGGAACGGATCGTGGGACTGCTGGCCGATCGACTCGACAACATGCACGTGACGGCGCTCGCGCCGGGCGGCGCGATCTCCGGTGAGCTGCGCGGCCGCGACTGCGTACGGGTCGCCTTCGCCGCCGGCCGCTACCAGTGGCTGGACGAGCGCTACGTCGAGCAGCAGTTGGCCGGGCTGGGCCGGCTGTTGTGGGCAGGCAGGATGAAGGCGTACTGGGCGGCGGTCAGCGAGGCGCTCGGCACCCCGGTGTCCGGCGAGGACCCGCCGGTCGGGCCGCGCGATATCGACTACCAGTCGGCCCGGGGCGGCATCGTCGCCGAAGGCCGGTCCGACGACGGTTCGGTGCAGATCGAGGTTCGCGGGATGCGGGACTGGACGGTGCGGATCGTGCCGGGCAGCCTGCGCCGGTTCCGGGAGGACGAATTCTCGGTACGCGTGCAGCAGGCCGCCACCGCACTGATCCGTGACCAGTTTGCCCAGGTCCGCTCCTTGAAGGACACCATCTACGGTACGGCCGGATAGTCCGGCCGGCAGGGGTGTGACCGCCGTCAAGTTGCCGACATGGTTTCCGCTTGGCCTGCACGGGAACGCCAAGGATCGATACCGTGGTCAGGGGAGGCAGTCATGCCGGTTGCAGCGGGCACCAGTCCGGTGGCGGAGTCGACGGTCGGCGCGTGGATCGCCCGGTGGATCGTCGGCGCGTCACTCGGGCAGATCGTCTTCGGCGGCACGGTGCGGCTGGTGCTGGCGGTCCTGATGGGGGCCTTGCTCGGCGGTCTCGGTGTCTGGTTGCTGATGCGGCACCGGGCCGCCCGCCACCCGGACCAGGCCCGTGCGGCCCAGGCACACTCGGAGCAGGCACACTCGGAACGGATCAGACCGAAGCGGACCCCAGTGAAGCAGGCTGCGGGGCCGCGGATCCGCTATTCACCGCTGGCGCCGCCGGGCCGGGGCCGCCGCTGAGCCAGGCCGGCACCTGAGCCAGGCCGGCACCTGAGCCAGGCCGGACCGTCGGCGCTGCCGGCCTACGCGTGCTGGGCGGCGGCTGAGGTCCGGGCGCGCGGGCGGACCTGCTCCCGGGCCTCGGGTGCCAGCCGGGGCGGCCAGCTGCCGGGCACCAGGACCCCGCAGTGGTACGCCCAGGCGACCAACGCGGTCCGGTTGGTCACTCGCGCCTGGCGCAGCAGCGCGGTCACGTGGTACTCGACGCCCTTGCGGCTCAAATGCAGGCTGGCGGCCAGCTCGGCGGTCGAGGCGCCACCGGCGAGCCCTTCCAGCACCCGGGCGCCGACCTCGGTCAGCTGCGGGCGGCGTACCCGGTTCTCCGGGGTGAGCAGCACCAGCACCGAGTCGGCCGGCGGCTCCGTCCCGCGGACCGCCACGGCGGTGATGTGGCTGGAGGCGAGGCGGCCGTCGGTGGTGGTCACCTCGGCCAGGCCGACGAAGTGCGGGTACGCGTCGGTCAGCAGGATGCTGAACCGGTGGCGGAACCAGGCCCGCCGGTCCGGGTGCAGCACCAGCTCGAACGGGCGTCCGGCGAGCTGCGCGCCCGACCAGCCGATCCACCGGGTCAGGCCGGCCGAGACGCGCACCACCCGGCCGTACCGGTCGAGCTGCAGGGCCCGGGCGTCGGGCCGGAGCCGGAGCCCACCGATCAGGTCGGGGTCGGCGCCGGCTGCCAGGCCGGGTTCCGTACGGGCAACGCTGGTGATGCTGGCAGTCTCCACAAAAGGTACGTTGCCCGGCTCGACTGCTCATTCGGCAGTCCATTTTCTGCTTGCTTCGACCCGGTTGTTGCTTGCTTGGGCCCGGTTGTTCCCACTTCAGGCCCGGTTATCGCGCACTGTAGTTGAAAAACAACTCGCTGCGCATGGCCCAGTTGGTCGGTGCGTACCCACCTGATGCGCCGTCATCGTGTCAGCCGAGCGCCGGCCGCTCCACCTGTTACTGGGCAGTACCCCGGAAATGTGTCCCGAAGGGTGTCACCGACGAGGGTGTCTCGCACGTTGCCCCCGGCGGCGACGCGGCACCCGGTTACCCTCGGCGGGACCAACCCGGGCCTGGAAGGTGACGATGACGACCTCAACGACCGGCGACCGGGCCGACGCCGCCGCCACCCCCCTGGTCCGGATCGACGTGTGGTCCGACGTGATCTGCCCCTGGTGCTACATCGGGAAGCGACGGCTGCACACCGCGTTGGAGCAGTTCCCGTACGCCGACCGGGTGCAGGTGCGTTGGCGCAGCTTCCAGCTGGACCCCACGCACGGTGAGCCGCTGCCGGTGCCCGAGATGCTGGCCCGCCGGACCGGCGGGTCACCGGCCCAGGTCCGGGCGATGACCCAGCGGGTCAGCGAGTTGGCCGTCGCCGAGGGCCTGACCTACGCACTGGACCGCGCGGTCTCGGTGAACACCTTCGACGCGCACCGGTTGAACCAGTTCGCCTCGGCGAACGGGCTCGGCGGGCCGCTGCACGAGCGGCTGATGCGGGCGCACCTTGCCGAAGGCGCGGTGCTGGACGACCCGCAGACCCTGGTCGGGCTCGCCGTCGAGGTCGGCCTGGACCGGGCCGACGCCGAGCAGGTGGTCCTCGGCGACGGGTACGCCGCCGAGGTTGACGCGGACGCCCGGGCCGCCCGCCGGCTGGGTGCCACCGGAGTGCCGTTCTTCGTGCTGAACGACCGGTGGGGGGTCTCCGGGGCACAGCCGGTCGAGACGTTCGCGTCCGCGCTGCGCACCGCCCACAGCGCGGCGGTGTAGCCCACGGGCGGGTCAGCTCGCCTGTTGACGGTCGCGGCCGTCCTCCCCGGCGGATCGTTGGCCGCCGCCGGGCTCCGCCGTGCGGGCCTGCTCGGCCACCGCCGGCGGCGCGGCCGACGGCCGGTGTGACCGGTAGGTCAGCCACAGCGCGGCGATACCGGCGATCGCGGCGGCGACGCTGGCCAACTGGTCGGCCAGCGACGGGCCGATGCTGACCACGACGACGACCAGCAGCACCAGGGCGAGCGTGCCGAGGCCGGCGGTGCGCAGGAACTGCCGTACCGCCGGTCCGGCGTCGCGGAGCACCAGGACGGCGAGAAGTTCGAGCACGATGATGCCCGCCATCACCAACAGCGGGACGTGCCATGGTTCTATCTGCACGACGTACCTCTCCGGACCGTGCCGCCGGCCCCGGGGTCAGGCCAGCGCACTGGCCATCTCCGTGGTGAACTGTGGCGACAGGTCCTGGTCCTCGTAGAGAAACCGCTCGACATGCTCCTTGACCACGTCGGAGAACCGTCGGTAACCAGGGTGCACCGGCCGGGGCAGCGAGTTCTCCACCGCCTCGCGCACTCTGACCAGGTGCGGGATCGAGGCCCGCAGGTTCGGGTCGTTGTACGCGCCGATCGCGGTCGGCGCGATGCCGTGCGAGGCGAGGATCTTCTGCGCACCTTCGCTGGTGGCGAACGAGATGAACGCCAGGGCGCGGTCGACGTAGCGCGAACCGGCGACGACGGCCAGGCTCTGGCCGCCGAGGATGCCCTGGCTGAGCGGGTCGACCCGGATCCGTCCGGTTGCCACGTCCCGGTTGCCGGCAAGTTGCAGCTTGCGGTACTCGACCGGCCAGCTGCGCAGGTACCGGATCGTGGAGTCGGCCGCGCCGAACGCCTCGAGTGACTCGGGCTCGCCACCGGATGTCAGCACCTTTCCAGCGTCGATCGCGTCCTTCAACGGCTTCAGCGCGGCCTTCCACAGTTCAAGGTCGGTGGAGATCCGGTCGGCGGGCCGTTCGACACCGGGCGTTCCCGGTGGTTTCAGTACGGCGGGTCGCTCGGCAACGGCGTGTTCCAGGACGTTGACCACGAACGCCTCGTAGAACGCCGATACGTTGGGGCGCAGCTGGCCGACGAACTGCTGCGACCCGTCCGGGATCGTGGCGAGCAGGTCGGGCAGCCGGCGGGGCGGCGCCTCGGTGGAGTCGCCGTCGAGCCGGGTGAACAGCATGCCGACGTCGGTGTTGAACGGCGCGGCCCAGTACACGCCGGGTTCGTCGGGCACCCGGCTGACCTGGTCGAGGGGGGTGATGAGTTGCCGCCCGCCGGTCGGCGGGATCTTCTCGATCAGACCGTTGGTGGCGAACTCGGGCACGTCGACGATGTCGAGGTTGAGCAGGTCGGCCTCACCGGCGGCGGCCTTCTCCAGCATGATCCGGCGTTCGTCGCCGGAGCCGCTGTCGATCGGGTCGACCCGTACGATGGTCTGCGGGTTTGTCTCGTTCCACATGCTCACCAGCAGGTCTCGGGCGCCGGTCGGGTCTCCGCCTGTGGACAGTCGCAGCTCGACGCGCGATTGCAGTCGGCCGCCGGGGGCGGCGTAGGTGGCGACCGCGGCCAGGGTCCCGGTGGCGATCACTCCGCTGAGGAATGAGCGCCGGTTGTACGGCGCCGGGTCGGACATGGGCGTACGCTCCCTCCGCCGCCGATCACGGTGACTCCCACCACGATCGACGAACAGCGATGGTTGTGTACGTCACACTACGCTTCTGCGTCAAGGCTGTTACCCAGCGCGGTCAGGGTGACCACGACGGATACGCGTCGAGACGGGATGCACGTCAGGACGGCAGTCGCATCGTCGACATGAATGTGGGCAGCAGCCACGGCCGCCGACCGCCGACCGCCACCTTGCGGGCGAGCGCCGCCCGCAGCCGGCCCACCCGGCCGAACAGCATCAGGTTGAACGTCGCCGGGTCGTAGCGCAGTCGTACGTCCGGCCTCGGGTCGACCGGCTCCAGCAGCACCCGGCCGTCGACCAGCGCCAGGGTGGTCGGGCCACCGGTACGCGGGTGGAAGGTCACCGAGATCCGCCCGGTGCGGACCGGCCGGTCGTGGTCGAGCAGCCGGCCGTAGCCGCAGCGCGTGACGCCAGCCAGGAAGACGTCGACGAACAGCGCCGCCTGGTGCGGGTCGGTGTGCCAGCGTCCGCCGACCGACCGGGCGATGTCCCAGGCGTGGATGTTCATCTCGTTGAGCAGATGGGAGTAGAGACCGGCGACCGGCAGCTGGGCGGCGCCGAGCCAGCTCACCTCGTGATCCGGGTCGGCCGCGTCGGCCAGCCGGGTCAGCTCCGCGACGTCGGCGCGCAACCGGGCCGACAACGCCGGCACGTCGCGCTCGGTGAACTGTGCCAGCACCCGCCGGTTCATCTCGGCGACGGTGTCGACCGTCGTCGTCGCCCGCAGCTCGTTGATCTCCGGCACCGGCAGGTTCGGGACACCGCCGGTGACCAGCGCGATGTCCATCGCGGTGATGGTGGCCAGATGGGCCATGGTGTCGGCGAGGCTCCAGTGGGCCGTCACCGGGTGGGCGGCGGGCACGCCGTCCACCAGGGTGAGCAGCCGTCGTAGCACGTCTGGAGCGGAGGTGGCGGCGGACCGCCACTGGTCCGAGGTGACCGGCATAGCTCAATCCTGGCCGTTGCCGGTGTCGCGGAGTTGTCGCGGATTGCCGTCTTGGGCGTCATCCGCGTCGAACGGCACCGAGCGGGGCAAGATCTGAGAGGACAGCAGCTCCCGCCGCACAAATGATCGGCGCATGACCATCTCCAGGAGTGGGTCTCCACAGCCCCAGATCATCCCACCGGTGTCCGGCTATCCGGCCCCGGTCTCCCGGACCCGGATCGTGCTGCTCGGCGCCGCAGCCGGAGTGCTGCTCGCGGTGCTCTGGTCGTACGACTTCGTCGACCACGTGATCGGTGACAATGTCGCGAACGCACTGCTCGGCCACGACGCCAAGGCGACCGCGATCGGCGGCACCGGCGCCGGCCTGGTGTTCGCGTTCGTGACCGGGCTAGCCGGCACCTTCACCGCCTGTAACGTGGCGATGGCCGCGTCGATCGGTCCGATGAGCCAGGCCAGCGGCGGCGCGGCGACCCGCGCCGGGCTGCGCAGCCTGCTGCGGCCGATCGGCTGGCTCACCCTCGGCATGGTCGCCGTCGCCGGGGCGTACGGCTTCATCGGGGTGCTGCTCGGCGACCGGCTGCCGCAGCTGTCGACCGGCTCGGTCGGCGGGCTGCCGGTACGCCTGATTCAGTCCATGGTGGTGTTCGGGCTGATCGGGCTGGCCTTCGCCTACCTCGGGCTCGCCGCGATCGGCGTACTGCCGGATCCGTTCGCCCGCCGCCCGGTGGCCCGGGTGGTCACCCTCGGTGCGCTTGTCGGCGGCTTCCTGATCGGCCGGCCGTACCCGCTGTTCAACAAGCTGTTCGTCTGGGCGGTGGACAGCGGCAACCCGCTGTACGGCGCCGGCGCGTTCATCCTGCAGTCGCTGGGCAACATCGTCATTGTCTCGGCGGTGTTCGCGCTGCTCGTCATGGTCACCCGGGGCGGGCTGATCCGCTGGCTGGCCGCCGACCCGGCCCGGACCGCCGCAGTCACCGGCGGGCTGCTGATCGCGCTCGGTGTCTTCATGGTCGTCTACTGGGACGTGCGGCTGCCGGCGATGTTCGACTACGGCTGGTTCCCCACCATGCCGTACAACAGCCGCTGACCTGCCGGCGGCCGCAGTGACCGGGTGACGTGTGCGCAGGGTCAACCGCCGTATCCGTTGGCGGCCACCTGCTGCGCCCGCTCGGCGTAGACGCCCGGGTCGGCCGGCAGCACCGTACCGAGTCCGTCCACGTAGCGGTTGAACATGCAGAACGCCGCCGCGATCAGCACCGTGTCGTGGACTTCCAGGTCGGTGGCGCCGGCCACTCGGGCGGCGTCGACCAGCGCGGCGTCGACCTGCCGGCCGGACCGGGCGACGGCGCCGGCGATCTTCAGCAGGGCGCGCAGCTTCGGCGTGATCGCGGCGCCGTCGACGTCCACCTGGACCGCCTGCACCATCGGCATTCCACCGTCGAGTTGCTCGGCGGCGAACGCCGAATGCGACGCGGAGCAGAACGAGCACTCGTTGCGCTCGGACACGTACGCGGCGATCAGCTCGCGCTCCCCCGGACTCAGCGTCGGGTGCGGCGCGTGCAGCAGCACATCGGCGAGCGCGCCGAGCGGCGCGGCGGTCTCCGGCCGGTACCGGAACAGGCCGGTGATCCCCGGGTGCTCCGTCTCGTCCAGACCAAGATCGATGTATGCCATCCGGCGCCCTCCTGCGGCGGTCGGCCGCCGCCGGTCGGCGGCCCGGTCCCACAGGGATGATGCCGGGCCGCCGGCCGGCGCGGTTCTTCTAAAGTGCCCGGTCGGTCGCACCACCCAGGATCAACACGCACAGCGATGAGGTGGGCACGCTAGCGGATTGCTGCTGGCTCAGAGCCGGTGCCACGATCGCCGCATGGCTGACTTGGACAAGCTCCGGCGCGCTGCGGGGGGCCAGGCGACGGAGATGGTACGGCGACTCGGCACACTGGTGGCCGCCGAGTCCCCGCCGGGCGCGGTCCGGCTGCTGAACGACTGCGCCGACCTGCTCGATGCCTGGGGCAGGGAGGTCTTTGGCCGACCGGCCCGGCGGATCGTCCGCGACGGGCTGCCACACCTGCTCTGGCCGGCGGCCGATCAGCAGGTGTTGCTGCTCGGCCACTACGACACGGTCTGGCCGGCGGGCACCGTCACCGACTGGCCGTTCACCGTGTCCGGCCCGATCGCCACCGGGCCGGGGGTGTGCGACATGAAGGGCGGGATCGTGCAGCTGCTCGGCGCGCTGGCGCTGCTGCCCGACCCGTCCCGGGTCGGCCTGCTGCTGACCTGCGACGAGGAGAGCGGGTCGCCGACCTCCCGGCCGCTGATCGAGCAGCAGGCCGGCCGGTCCGGGGTGGTGCTGGTCGGCGAACCGAGCAGTGAGGACGGTGGGCTGAAGGTGGCCCGCAAGGGCGGCTCGGTCTACCGGATCACCGTCCATGGCCGGTCGGCGCACGCCGGCGTGGAGCCGCACCGCGGGGTGAACGCGGCGGTCGAGCTGGCCCATCAGGTGCTGGCGGTACGGTCGTTGGCCGCCGACGGCACCACGGTCACACCTACCGTGCTGCACGGCGGCGTCATGACCAACCAGGTGCCGGAGACGGCCGAGTTCAGTGTCGACGTACGGGCCTGGACCCGCGATGAACTGCACCGGGTGGACCGGATGATCCGGACGTTGCCGACGCGGCTGGCCGACGCCACGCTCGACGTCGACGGCGGGGTGAACCGGTACCCGCTGCCCGAGTCGGTGGCGGTGCCGCTGCTGGAGGTGGCCCAGCGGGTCGGGCAGCGGATGGGGCTGCCACCGTTGGTCGGGGTACGCGCACCGGGCGCGTCCGACGCGAACTTCACCGGGTCGATGGGCATACCCACCTTGGACGGCCTGGGGGTGGTCGGCGGCGGGTCGCACGCCCGTAGCGAATGGGCGGACCTGTCACAGATGTCGGACAGGACGGCATTGCTGGCTGCGATGATCATTGACATTATGGACGATCGTCGGCTTAGTGCACTATCGACGTCACGGGACCACGCGCCCACCGGTTAGGCTCCGGACGGCCGGACCGCGGCCGACGTCGAGCCAGCCGTGGAGGTCGCTGCCGCAATGAGTCCGACCAGCCGACAGCCGGACATCGCCTCCCGGTACAACGCCCCCCGGTTCGGGGTGGAAGAGGAGTTCCTCGTCGTTGACGCGGGCAGCCGGGCCCCGGTGCCGCGCGCCGCCGAGGTCGTCGCCGGCGCCACGTCCCGGCTGCCCGGTCGGGTGGCCGGGGAGATCACCCCGCTGCAGGTGGAGACCCGCACTGAACCGTGCGTCGGGCCCACCGAGCTGGCGGCTCAGCTGGCCGAGGCCCGCAAGGTCGCCGGCGGGTGCGCCCGGGAGCGCGGACTGCGGCTGGTGGCCACCGGTTCGGCCGCCGTCGCCGGGCCGGTGCCGCCGCCGATCACCACCGGTCCACGGCAGGACCGGGGCGTCGAGACGTTCCGCGGCCTGCACGACGACCTGGCCATCTGCGCGTTGCATGTGCACGTGGAGATGCCTGACCGGGAGCGGGCGGTGCAGGTCGGCAACCATCTGCGGCCGTACCTGCCGGTCCTGCTGACCCTCACGGCGAACTCGCCGTTCTGGGACAACCGGGACTCCGGCTACGCCAGTTGGCGGACGATGACCTGGCCGCGCTGGCCGGTGGCCGGTCCGCCGCCGAAGTTCGACTCGGCGGCCCAGTCGCCGACGCCGCGCTCACCGTCGAGGAGACCGCGCTGTACGCGGCCGTGGTCCGCGCCCTGGTGACCCGACTGTCGGCGCTGGTCGAGCAGGGGGTGCCCGCGCCCGACGTACCGGACGAGCTGCTGCGGGTGGCGTACTGGCGGGCGGCGCGCGACGGGTTGGACGGCGCCGGCCTGGACCCGGGCACCGGTCGGCTCCGGCCGGCCGCCGACCTGATCGGTGACCTGGTCGCGGCGGTGGAGCCGCAGCTGCACGCCCAGCACGCCCACCGGATGGTGGTCGACGGGGTGGACCGGCTGCTCGCCGACGGCACCGGCGCCCGCCGGCAGCGGCTCGCCGCGCGGCGGCCGGGCGGGCTGGCCGCCGTCGTCGACTACCTGGCCGAGTGCACCTCCAGCTGAGCCGACAGGTACGGGACAACGGCAATCCAGGGCAACCACCGTGGCCTGCGGTGGGTGATCCTGGAAGCACAGCCCGACCGGTCCAGGAGGTCCCCGTGCAGAACGTCGCGACGGTCCCGTTCCATCTCGACCGGCTCGACCCGGCCGCGATGGGTGTCACCGCCCGCCGGTTCGCCGACCAGATGGCCAGCCGCCGCTCGGTGCGGCACTTCGCGCCCGACCCGGTGCCGTTGGAGGTCATCGAGGACGCGGTACGGGCGGCGGCCTGCTCGCCCAGCGGCGCGAACCTGCAGCCGTGGCGGTTTGTCGTGCTCACCGACCCGCAGCGCAAGCGCCGGCTGCGGCAGGCCGCCGAGGCGGAGGAGTTGGAGTTCTACACCCGGCGGGCGTCCGCCGAGTGGCTGCGGGCGGTGGCGCCGATGGGCACCGACTGGCAGAAGCCGTTCCTGGAGACCGCCCCGGTGGTCATCGTGGTGTTCGAGGTGCACCGGGGGCCCAACTCGCCCAAACCGTACTACGTCAAGGAGTCGGTCGGCATCGCCACCGGGGTGCTGATCACCGCGCTGCACCTGGCCGGGCTGGCCACCCTCACCCACACGCCCAGCCCGATGAAGTTCCTCAACGAGATCTGCGAACGCCCCGCTGAGGAACGGGCCTGCGTGGTGATGCCGGTCGGCTACCCGGCGGCCGGGGTGACCGTGCCGCAGCTGACCCGCAAGCCGCTGTCTGAGGTCCTGGTCCGCCGGTAGGCGGCAGTGGTACCAGGTTTCCCGGAGGGTCAGCGGTGCAGGTCGGCGGTGAAGAACCGGGTCAGCGGCTGGATGTGCCGGTCCGGTCGACGCCACTCGGCCAGCAGGTCCTCCAGCAGGTGCAGCTCCTCGACGAGTTCGCCGCCCCGGTAGCGGCGCACCACCGGGTGGATGAAGGCGCTCTCGGACGCCCGGTCGGGCTGCGGGTGACGTTCGATCGAGAAGACGTCCGGGTAGTCGTCCCGCCCCCAGCGCAGCCCGAACGTGTAGTAGTGGCTCTCGCTGCCGAATCGGCGTACCGCGTAGTCCTCCGGCAGGTCGTGGTAGTGCCGGACGTGACCGGTTGCCTGGTCGACGACCAGGGCGTCGACCAGGAACTCGAACTGGGTCCACAGCGCCGAGCTCCAGTTGACCCGGTCCAGCACCGCCCGGGTCAACGAGTCCGGGTCGGCGGAGACCTTGTCGAAGCCCAGCGGCGCAGCCTCGTACCGCTCGCGCAGCAGCGCGGTCAGGGTCCGCAGGTTGTACCGGAACCCGTCGATGAATGCCGAGGACGCCTTCTTGAAGTCGCGGTCCTGGGCCACGGTGCCGGCGAAGTAGAGGCCGTCGACGTCGACCGACTGCCAGTCCGGGTCGGTGGCCGGCATCCGGCCGCTGGGGACCAGCTTCGGACTGGCGCTGGCACCGAAGATCGAGGTGTCCATGGCGAAGCCGGTGCAGCGCAGCACCGACTCGTACTCCATCACCGCGGTCTCGCCGTCGGCGTGGGTGTAGGTGAGGTGCACCTCGTAGCGGTCGCCGACCGGGCGGATCTCGTCGACCACGCAGTCCAGTACCGAGTGCAGCGTCTTGAACTGGTAGCTGTCCAGCACCGCGCCGTGATGGCCGCGTACGTCCCCGGGGTGTTTGGTGTTCCAGGCCAGCCGCATCGGCCGAGGGCTGGCCAGGTGCACCATGGATGCGTGGCCGAGGATCGCCGAGGCCGTTTCGAACGCCGAGTTGCCCTTGCCGAGGATCAGCACCCGGTGGCCGGCGTAGTCCGCCGGGTCGGTGCTCATCGCCTCGTAGCCGACCGCGTGTTCGATACCGGTTACGTCGGGGATGTTCGGCCGGCCCCAGCCGGTGGCCACGACCAGGCACTCGCAGCTGTAGGTCTGGTCACCGGCGGACACCACGAAGCCGTCCTCGGTCTTCTCGACCCGCTCGACGCCGACGCCGTACCGGATCGCCAGCCGGTGGTGCCGGGCGAAGTCGGCCAGGTAGCGGACCAGGTCGTCGGCGCTCGGGTAGTACTCCCGGCTGTAGTCGGAGAAGGGCAGTTCGAACGGCTCGTGCAGCAGCGAGTTCCAGTCCCAGCGGAGTCGGATCTCCGGGTCGGCGCTGACGGTGTGCACCTTGTTCAGCGAGATCAGGCCGCGGTGTCTAGGGAACCGCCGGAAGAACTCCCCGGGACCATCGGATCGCTCCAGTGTGAGGTAGTCGCTGCCGGCCTGCTGCAGGTAGTAGCTGAGCTGTAGCCCGGCCGGGCCGGCGCCGACGATCAGATACCGGTGGTGGGTGGTCGCGGGCGGCACGTCGGTCATGGATCTCTCCCCGGTCGGAATATCCATGACTTTTTATGATAAATGCGCATAGGTCAATCGGTCATACGGATCATCGACGACCGACCGAGGGGCGGTTGCGCGACCCGGTCGGCAATCCGATCTCCGTGCCGTGGTGGACGTCCCGGGGCACCCGGAAACCCGGCCGTGGTGGACAGGCCGGGCACCCGGGATCGCCGCAGCGGCCGAGGTCAGGCCGCCTGGGTCGCCGGCTCGCGCCGGCCGCTGACCTTCGCCGGCGGCATCGGGCCGCCCTTCGCGGTGCCGGACATCTCGTCACCGTCGACCACGACGTCGAACACCAGATTCATCCGGATCGGCTTGGTGATCGACTGGAACCAGGACAGCCGGTCGTCGGCCACCTGCAGGTCCTGCAGTACCAGTTCCTCCTTCTCCCCACGGGAGATCCCCTGCAGCACACCGTCCTTGGTGAACAGTTCGAGCACGGTGTGCCGGGTACCAAGCGGGGTGGCCACGGCAACCTTCCAGAATCCCTCGACAGACACGACGGCTCCTTCTCTGCGCGGTGAGCCGGACAGCCGACCGAAATACGACGGTGCACGGTGTCCGGATGACGCGTCATGCGACACCTCACTCAGGCTAGCCAGCTCCTGTCGCCGAGGGTTTCGCAATATTGCCGTCTTTCCAGCCGATCGGATCGGCGACGGATTGTGACAGATCCCAGAATGCAGCGAATCACCGGAGGCAATGTGAAAGAAGCGCTGCACCGTACGGCCGTCGGACGATGATCCCGGTGGCCGACCGTGCCGCGCGGCCTCCCCATCTCCACCCACCCTCGGCTTCAGGAGGATCCCCCGGCGAGCCGGGAGCTGCGAGAGCTCCCGTTCACCGCACGCCATTCCCGGAAATTCATCGGATCGGCGTTGCGGCAACGATGTCCGCCCTGTCAACTCCGTCGGCCTGGACAACAGCCGATGGTTCCCGCAGTAAGGAGACCAGACCGTGCTGGGTCAACGCCTGCGCTCGATCAGCCCCGGGATAACGGCGATCTTACTTCTCGTCGTGATGTTCTTCATCATCGATGCTCGCGTGTCGGTGGCCGGCGCTGACGAGGTTGCCCAAAAGTACCGGTTCACCGAGCTTGAGATCGACTATCCGGAAGGTTACGACCAACTACCTAAACGGAACATCCGTGAGGTCAACGAGTCGTACCACAAGATCCGGTCCTGGATCTCCTCGGTGGGCGCGAGCATCGCCGTCAACGACCTGACCGGCCACGGGGTGGCCAACAGCTTGTGCTTCGTCGACGTGCGGACCAACGAGGTGGTGGTCACCTACGCGCCGACCGCACCGGCCGCCGACCGGTTCGAGCCGTTCCTGCTCGACCCGGCGCCGCTGCCGATCGACCACACGATGGCGCCGATGGGCTGCGTGCCGGGTGACTACAACCTGGACGGCCGGATGGACATCATGGTGACCTACTGGGGCCGGGTGCCGATCCTGTTCCTGCGCAAGGCCGGAACCGAGCTGCCCGCCAACGACGCGTACCACCGGCAGGAGATCCTGCCGCAGGACTCGCCGGACGGCCGCTACCACGGGCCGAAGTGGCACACCAACGCGGCCACGGTCAACGACTTCGACGGTGACGGCAAGCCGGACGTGGTGATTGGCAACTACTTCCCCGAGTCCGATGTGCTCGCCCCGGACGGCCAGGACAACGTCGAGATGAACGACTCGCTCTCCACCGCGACCAACGGCGGCGGGCTGCAGGTGCTGCGCTGGCACGCGGCGACCGCCGGCGAGACGCCGTCGGTGACCTTCGTGCCGGAGCGCGGTGCGGTCCCGTTCGCCAAGAGCACCGGCTGGACCCTGGCGCTGAGCTCCGCTGACCTGACCGGTCGCGGCCTGCCGGACATGTACGTCGCGAACGACTTCACCTTCGACGCCCTGCTGCACAACGTCTCCCGGCCCGGTCAGATCAAGTTCGAGGCGGTGTACGGCGAGCGCAGCCACGGTACGCCGAAGTCGTTCCAGCTGGGCAAGGACTCGTTCAAGGGGATGGGCGTCGACTTCGGCGACCTGGACGCGAACGGCAGCTTCGACATGGTGGTCTCCAACATCACCACCGCCTGGGGGTTGGAGGAGAGCAACTTCGTCTGGGTGAACCAGGCCGGCTCCGAGGAGGAGGCCCTGCAGAGTCTCTCCGCCGGTACTGCGCCGTTCATCCAGCAGGCCCGGCCGCTCGGCCTGGCCTGGAGCGGCTGGGGCTGGGACGTGAAGTTCGCCGACTTCCGCAACGACGGTGACCTGGAGGTCGTGCAGACGCTCGGCTTCGTCAAGGGCGACATCGACCGGTGGCCGTGGCTGCAGGAGATGGCGATGTCCAACGACAACCTGCTCTCCAACCCGGCGATGTGGCCGAACATGCAGCCCGGCGACGACATCGCCGGTGACCAGCCGCTCGCCTTCTTCGCCCGGACCGACAGCGGCGAGTTCACCAACATCACCGAGCAGCTCGGCCTGGACGTGCCGATCCCGACCCGCGGCATCGCCACCGCCGACACCCGGGCGACCGGCGCGCTCGACCTGGCCGTAGCCCGGCAGTGGGCCGCCCCGGCGTTCTACACCAACGAGGCACCGGACCTCGGCGACTACCTCAACCTGCGGCTGTACCGGCCGACGCTGGACGGCACCGACGCCGACCTGCCCGGTACGCCGGCCTACGGCGCCACCGTCACGGTCACCACCGCAGACGGACGCCGGCAGGTCTCCCAGCTCGACGGCGGCAGTGGCCACGGCGGCAAACGCAGCTTCGATGTCCACCTCGGACTCGGCGACGCCACCGGCCCGGTCACCGTCGACCTGCGCTGGCGTGACCTCGACGGCGATCTGCACAGCACCACTCAGCAGCTGTCGGCCGGCACGCACACCCTCGTGCTGACCGACCGTGTCCAGGAGGTTCCGAACCGATGACCACGACCGCCGAACGCCAACAGACCGTCGGCACGACGACGGCCCCCGCCGGCCCACCCGCGCCGGCGGCGAAGGAGCCGGACCGCCGCTACCTGGCGCTGCGCAACTTCGCCATCTCGATGACCGTGTTCAACATCCTCGGGTACACCGTCCTGGGCTTCGAGCAGCCGTGGCTGTGGCCGATCCTGGCGGTGCTGGTGGGCTACGCCACCGAGCTGGTCTTCGAGACCTTCAGCGCCCGGATGCAGCAGCGGGCACCCCGGTACACCGGGCGCGGCGGACGCGGCATGTACGAGTTCCTGCTGCCCGCCCACATCACCGCGCTGGCCTGCAACATGCTGCTGTACGCCAACGACATGTTCCTGCCGATCGCGTTCGCGGTGATCGTCGGGGTCACCGGCAAGTACGTCTTCCAGGCCCCGGTGTACGGCCGGATGCGGCACTACATGAACCCGTCCAACCTGGGCATCACCGTGGCCCTGGTCTGCTTCGGCTCGTGGATCTCGATCGCCCCGCCGTACCAGTTCACCGAGGGTGCCAACACCTTCTTCCGGATCATGATCCCGATCATCATCGTCACCGCCGGTACGGTGATCAACGCCATGCTGACCCGCAAGGTGGCGTTGATCGTCGGCTGGCTGGGCGGCTTCGCCATCCAGGCGCTGCTGCGGCACTGGATCTGGGACGTGGCACTGTTCTCGGCGCTCGGCGTGATGGCCGGGGTGGCGTTCGTGCTGTTCACCAACTACATGATCACCGACCCGGGGACCACCCCGGTCAAGCCGATCCACCAGTTCATGTTCGGGTCGTCGGTGGCCATGGTCTACGGCGTACTGATGCTGTTCAACGTCGTCTACACGCTGTTCTTCGCCGTCGTCGTGGTCTGCGGCGCCCGCGGCATCTACTGGTGGATGGTTCACCTGCGTAAGCGCGCCCAGCAGCAGGCGGCGGTGGCACCCGCCCCCGCGCCGGTGGCCGGCGCGACGGCGTGAGGAAAGGTATCTGATGAGTGACCGTATCGCGGTGGTCGGGATCGCCTGCCGGTATCCCGACGCCGACTCCCCCAACCAACTGTGGGAGAACGTGCTCACCGGCCGCCGGGCCTTCCGCCGGCTGCCGGACGAGCGGATGAACCACGAGGACTACTACTCCCCCGACCCGGCCGCGCCGGACCGGTTCTACTCGGCCAAGGCGGCGGTGCTGGAGGGGTTCGAATTCGACCGGGTCAAGTACCGGATCGCCGGCAGCACCTTCCGGTCCACCGACATGACCCACTGGCTGGCCCTGGACACCGTCGCCCGGGCCCTGGCCGACGCCGGCTTCGCCGACGGTGAAGGGCTGCCGGCGGCCAGCACCGGCGTGGTCATCGGCAATACCCTGACCGGTGAGTTCAGCCGGGCGAACCTGCTGCGGCTGCGCTGGCCGTACGTCCGGCGCACGGTCGGCGCGGCCCTGCGCGAGCAGGGCTGGGACGACACCGCGGTGACCGCCTTCCTGGACGATCTGGAGCCGCGCTACAAGGCGCCGTTCCCGCCGATCGACGAGGACACCCTCGCCGGTGGGCTGGCCAACACCATCGCCGGGCGGATTTGCAACCACTTCGACTTCAAGGGCGGCGGGTACACCGTCGACGGTGCCTGCTCGTCGTCGCTGCTGTCGATCGCCACCGCCTGCAACGCGCTGAGCAACGGCGAGCTGGACGCGGCGGTCGCCGGCGGGGTGGACCTGAGCATCGACCCGTTCGAGGTGATCGGCTTCGCTAAGACCGGCGCGCTGGCCACCGCCGAGATGCGGGTGTACGACCGCAACTCCAACGGCTTCTGGCCCGGTGAGGGCTGCGGCATGCTGGTGCTGATGCGCGACGAGGACGCCGTCGCCCGGGGTCTGCGTCGGCACGCGGTCATCGCCGGCTGGGGCTACTCCTCCGACGGCAAGGGCGGCATCACCCGGCCGGAGGCCAGCGGCCACCGGCTGGCGATCCGTCGGGCGTACCAGCGGGCCGGCTTCGGCATCGACTCGGTCGCCTACCTGGAGGGACACGGCACCGGGACGGCCGTCGGTGACGCCACCGAGCTGCGCGCGTTCACCGAGGCCCGCCGAGAGGCGGCCCCGGACGGCGAGCCGGCCGCGATCAGTACGGTCAAGGGCAACTTCGGCCACACCAAGGCCGCCGCCGGGGTGGCCGGCCTGCTCAAGGCGATCCTGGCGGTCCGCCAACAGGTGATCCCGCCGGCCACCGGGCACGTCGAGACCCACCCGGAGCTGGACGTCGAGCAGCCCGCGCTGCGGGTGCCGGCCGCCGCCGAGCTGTGGCCGGCGGACAAGCCGATCCGGGCCGCGGTCTCGTCGATGGGCTTCGGTGGGATCAACGCCCACGTGGTGGTGGAGACCGCCGAGACCAGCCGGCGGACCCGGGTCGGGACCGCGACCACGGCGCTGGTGCGGTCCCGGCAGGACACCGAGCTGCTGCTGTTCGACGCCCGGACCCCGCAGGAGCTCGGCGAACGACTCGCCGGGCTGGCCCCGTGGGTGGCCCGGCTGTCCTACGCCGAACTCGGCGACCTGGCCGCCGCGCTGGCCGGGCAGTTGGCCGGCCAGCCGGTCCGGGCCGCAGTGGTCGCCGGCTCCCCGGAACAGGCCGCCGGCCGGCTCAGCCGGCTGGCGGAGGCGGTCGCCGCCGGTGAGCGTACGGTCATCGACGCCGCCGACGGCGTGTTCCTCGGCGCCGCTGGCGGCAACCCGCGCATCGGGTACCTGTTCCCCGGGCAGGGTGCCGGGCGGCGGGCCGACGGTGGCGCACTGCGTCGCCGGTTCGCCGACGTCGACACGCTGTACCGGACGTACCAGCCACCGGCCGGTGCCGACCTGGTGGCCACGGCGGTCGCCCAGCCACGGATCGTCACCGGATCTGTCGCCGGTCTGCGGGTGCTGTCCATGGTGGGCATCGAGGCCACCGGTGCCGCCGGGCACAGCCTCGGTGAACTGACCGCGCTGCACTGGGCCGGGGCGATGGATGAGCCGACGCTACTGGCCACGGCCGCCGCCCGAGGCCGGATCATGGCCGACGCCAGCGCCGGTGACGGCACCATGGCCAGCATCTCCGCCGCGCCCGAGGTGGTGCAGCCGCTGCTCGCCGGTACGGCGGTGGTGATCGCCGGCTACAACAGCCCGCAGCAGACCGTGGTCTCCGGCCCAGTCGCCGCAGTCGAGCAGGTCGGTGCCCGAGCCGAACGGCAGGGCCTGTTCTGGACCCGGATCGCCGTGTCGCACGCCTTCCACTCCGAGGCGGTCGCCCCGGCCGCGGTGGCGTTCGGTGAACACCTGGCCGGTCAGTCGTTCACCCCGCTGGCCAGGTCGATGGTCTCCACCGTCACCGGTGAGCCGCTGCCGGCCGACACCGACGTCGTCGACCTGCTGCGCCGGCAGGTGCTCGACCCGGTGCGGTTCACCCAGGCGGTGAGCCGGCTCGCCGAGACCAGTGACCTGCTGCTGGAGATCGGTCCGGGTCGGATCCTGCGCGGCCTGGCCGGCGAGATCGCCCCGGACGTGCCGACGATCTCGCTGGAGACCGACAGCTTGTCGCTGTCCGGGCTGCTCAACGCCGTCGGGGCCGCGTACGCGCTGGGCGCGGTGATCGACCACGATGCGTTGTTTCAGGGCCGGTTCACCCGACCGCTGGAACCCGGTCGGCCGCTGCGCTTCCTCGCCAGCCCGGCCGAGTCGGCCCCGGCCGGCGACTTCGCCGTCGCCCGGCAGGCCGGAGCCCAGCCGGCCGATCACGCCGCGGGATCCGCGAACAGCTCCCGGGACCAGGCGGCGGGGCGCTCCGGTGCTGACAGTCTCGAGGTGCTCCGTCGGCTCGCCGCCGAACGGGCCGAGCTGCCGCTGGATGCGGTACGCCCGGACAGCCGGCCCCTCGACGAGCTGCATCTGAGCTCGATCACCGTCGGGCAGATCGTCAACCAGGCGGCCCGCGAACTCGACGTACCGGCGCCGACGCTGACCTCCAGCTACGCCACCGCTACGGTCGCCGAGATCGCGCAGATCCTCGACGACGCCGCCGGTGCCGCACCGGCCGGCGACGACGCGGAGCCGGTCGTCGCCGGTGTGGCTCCCTGGGTCCGGGCGTTCGCCGTGGACCTGGTGCCCACCGGGGTCGCCCCGTTCGCCGGGTCGGGTGTCGACGGCGACTGGCAGGTCTTCACCGCCGGTCACAACCCGCTCGCCGAGCCACTGGCGGCAGCGCTGGGCACGGCCGGGGTGGGCGACGGAGTGCTGCTCTGTCTGCCCCGCGACGGCCAGCCGGAGCATGTCCCGGTGCTGCTGCGGGCCGCCCGCGCGGCGCTGTCCGCCGGCGGGCCGGTCCGGTTCGTCGCGGTCGGTGACCGGCGGTCCGCCGCCGGTCTGGCCAAGACGCTGCACCAGGAGCATCCGGATATCGACACCACGGTGGTGCTGCTGCCGTTGCCGGAGTACCCGACGGTCGACGACGATCCGGCGGACCGCGCCGAGGGGCGCGACGAGTTGGTGCGCCGGCTCGTCGCCGACGTCGGTGCGACGACCGGGTTCAGCGAGGTGCACTACGACGCCGCCGGTGAGCGGTATGAACCGGTGCTGCGGCCGATCCAGCTGCCACCCAACGGCGGTGCCGGGATCGGCCCGGACGACGTGCTGCTGGTCACCGGCGGCGGCAAGGGCATCACCGCCGAGTGCGCCTTGGCGCTGGGCCGGGACACCGGCACCGCCGTCGGCCTGCTCGGCCGCTCCGACCCGGCCGACGACGCCGAACTGGCCGCCAACCTTGACCGGTTGCGGGCCGCCGGTGTCCGGTTCCACTACGCCCGGGCCGACATCACCGCAGTGGACCAGGTGAAGGCGGCGGTGAACGCCGTCGAGCAGGCGCTCGGCCAGGTCACCGGGGTGCTGCACGGAGCCGGACGCAACGAGCCGACACCGGTGGCCGCGCTCGACGAGGCCGCTTTCCGCCGTACCCTGGCTCCGAAGATCGACGGCCTGGACGCGGTGCTCGCCGCGACCGACCCGCAGGCGCTGCGGCTGCTGATCACCTTCGGCAGCATCATCGGCCGGGCCGGGCTGCGCGGCGAGGCGCACTACGCCACCGCCAACGACTGGATGACCGACCTGACCCGCAAGGTCGGCAAGGACCACCCGCACATCCGCTGCCTCGCCCTGGAATGGTCGGTGTGGTCGGGTGCCGGGATGGGTGAACGGCTCGGGGTGCTGGAGTCGCTGACCCGCGACGGCATCTCCCCGATCCCGGTCGAGGACGGCATCGCGATCCTCAAGGAGGTGCTGGCCAGCCCGTCCGCGCCGCAGGCGATGGTGGTGATGAGCCGCTCCGACGGGCTGCCGACGGTCACCATGGAGCGGCGGGAGCTGCCGCTGCTGCGCTTCGTCGACCGGCCCCAGGTTCACTACCCGGGCGTCGAGCTCATCGTCGACGCCGACCTGACCGCCGACGACGACCTCTACCTGCCGGACCACCTGCTCGACGGGGACCTGCTGCTGCCGGCGGTGCTCGGCATGGAGGCGATGGCCCAGGCGGCGCGGGCGCTGACCGGGCGGATCGAGACGCCGGTGCTGGAGAACGTCGAACTGCTCCGGCCGATCGTGGTCCCGCCGGACGGCAGCAACACCATCCGGATCGCGGTGCTCGCCGCGCCGGACGGTGCCGTCGACGCAGTGGTCCGCAGCAGCGACACCGGGTTCGCGGCCGATCATTTCCGGGCCAGGCTGCGCTACGACCTGCCGGCCCGGCCCGAGGTACGGCCGGCGACCGCGGCCACCGAGCTGCTGCCCATCGACCCGGCCAGTGAGCTGTACGGGCCGGTGCTGTTCCAGGGGTCGCGGTTCCAGCGGCTGCAGGGCTATCTGGATCTGGCCGCCACCAGCTGCGTGGCGCGGGTGTCGAACCGGTCGGTGGCGCCATGGTTCGCCCGGTTCCGGCCGGGCGAGCTGGTGCTCGGCGACCCCGGCACCCGGGACACGGTGATGCACGCCCTGCAGTGCTGCGTCCCGGACGCCACGCTGCTGCCGGGGGCGATCGAACGGCTGCACCTGGCCGACGCGAAGGTCGCCGCCACCCTGGACAGCGTCACCATCCACGCGCTGGAACGGTCCCGGGAGGGCGACACATACCTGTACGACGTGGACGTCTGTGACCCGGACGGCAACCTCGTCGAACGGTGGGTGGGGCTGCGGCTGCACGCCGTACGCAAGCTGGACGGTTCCGGTCCGTGGCTCCCGGCGCTGGTCGGGCCCTACTTGGAGCGACGGGTCGGCGCGTTCCTGCCGACCGACCTGCGGGTGGTGGTCCGCCCGGACGACCCGCAAGCTACCGAGGTGGCCGACCGGCGGGAGCAGACCCGCAAGGCGGTCAGCTGGGCGTTGGGCGGCGACGCGCAGGTGCGCTACCGGCCGGACGGCAAACCGGAGGTCACCGGCGGGCCGCAGATCTCGGCGTCGCACGGCGCCGGGGTGACCGTGGCGGTCACCGGACCGGCGGCGGTCGGCTGCGACGTCGAGGTGGCCGCCGGCCGCTCCGACGAGGAGTGGGCCGATCTGCTCGGCGCGGAGAACCTGGCGCTGGCCAGGCTGGTCGCCCGGGAACACGGCGAGGAGTTGTCGGTGTCGGCGACCCGGGTGTGGGGCGCCGTCGAGTGTCTGCGCAAGAACGGCCACGCGCGGGTCGACCTGGCCGCCGAGCCGAACGCACCGGCCGGCTGGGTGGCGTTGCGATCCGGAACCACCCGGATCGCCACCTTCACCACCGCGCTGCAGGGCGTCGACGACCCGGTGGTCTTCGCGATGTCCGCCGACGGAGGCAGGTGAGTCATGGAGTCCTACTACGAGTACCGGCACCTGGTGGGTTTCGAGGAGACCAACCTGGTGGGCAACGTCTACTACGTCAACTATCTGCGCTGGCAGGGCCGGTGCCGGGAGATGTTCCTGCGGGACCGCGCGCCGGAGGTGCTGGCCGACATCCGGGACGATCTCAAGCTGTTCACCCTCAAGTGCGAGTGTGAGTTCTTCGCCGAGATCAGCGCCTTCGACGAGCTGTCGATCCGGATGCGGTTGGAGGACCTGACCCAGACCCAGATCGGCTTCGCGTTCGACTACGTCCGGCTGCGCGACGGCTTCGAGGAGCTGGTCGCCCGCGGCCGGCAGCGGATCGCGTGCATGCGCGGGCCGAACACCGACACCCGCCCGGCCCGGGTGCCGGATCCGCTGCGGATCGCGCTGTCGCACTACGCCGTCACCGGCGGCAACGGTAACGGCAACGGGCAGCGCCGGGTGCTCGAAGACGTCAGGGAGGGCTGACCGTGGCTACCGACAAGCAGACCGTGCCGGGCGTCGCAACGGCCGGATCCGCCGGATCCAACGGTACGGTCGGGGCGGCCGGATCCAACGGTACGGGCAAGGGTGACCACGCCGAGCTGCGCACCGTGATGGGGATGTTCGCCACCGGCGTCACCCTGGTGACGTCCGGGACCGACCTGCCGCACGGGATGACCGCGAACGCGTTCTCCTCGGTATCGCTGGAGCCGGCGTTGGTGCTGGTGTGCGTCAAGCGCACCGCGGTGCTGCACGCGACGGTCCTGGCCCAGGGCACCTTCGCGGTGTCGATCCTGGGTGCCGACCAGGAAGGGCTGGCCCGCTACTTCGCCAGCTCGTCGCGGCCGCGCGACGAGCGGGAGTTCGAGACGGTCGACCACTGGGCGGGGCGGCACACCGGCGCACCGATCATCTCCGGCAGCCTGGCCTGGGTGGAGTGCAAGCTGGCCGCCGTCTACGACGGCGGCGACCACTCCATCTTCCTCGGCTCGGTGCTGGGCACCGGCCGCGGTGACGGCCACGACGCGTTGCTGTTCCACGGTGGCCGGTTCGTCGAGGTCGCCGGCCGAGGCTGACCCGACCCGCCACCCGACCGGGCGGTCCCGCTGTGCGCGGGACCGCCCGGTCCTTCGTGGTGGAGTCGCAGTCGCCTCGGACTCGTCGCAGTTCGCCTCGGACGCCCGGTGGACCGTCGCGGGCCGGACACGACGCAGCCGGCGCTCGCAGATGCGAGCGCCGGCTGTGTCAGGTGGGTGGGCCGGTCAGGCCTCGTGGACCCGCATCGGCAGGCCGCCCCGGACCCGCAGGGTCAGCATCGGTTCCGGAACCAGGCGGTAGCCGGGCTGCACCGACATCCGCAGCCGACGCGCCACGCAGGCGATAACGAACACCGCCTCCATCAGCCCCAGGTTGTTGCCGACGCAGAAGCGCGGGCCGGCGCCGAACGGGATGTACGCGTACCGGGGCCGGTCGGTGCTGCGGTCGGGGTCGAACCGGTCCGGGTCGAACCGGTCCGGATGCACCCAGAACTCCGGATGCCGGTGCAGGGTGTACGGGCAGAGCACCAGGTCAGCGCCGGCCGGCACATGGTAGCCACCGACCACGTCGTCGCCCTGGGCGATCCGGGGCAGCAGCCAGACCGGCGGGTAGAGCCGCATCACCTCGTCGACGACCATCGCGGTGTACCGCAGCCGGTGCAGGTCCTCGTAGACCGGTGTCCGGTCGCCGAGCACCTCGACCGCTTCGGCGTGCACCCGCTCCCAGACGTCGTGATGCCGGTCGAGCAGATGGAACGCCCAGGTCAAGGTGCTGGCGGTGGTCTCGTGACCGGCCAGCAGCAGGGTCACCAGCTCGTCGCGCATCCGCTGCCGGGCGACCTGCGGATCGGCTTCCTCGTTGGTCGATCCGATCAGCCGGGACACCACATCGTCGCGTTCGGCGATGCCGCCGGCCGCCCGCCGCCGGGCAACCAGCTGGTCGACGACGTCCTGCAGCTCGGCGCGGGCCCGGCGGAACCGCCGCTGCCGGGGCAACGGCACCCAGGTCGGCACCGCGCCCAGCGACATCATCTCGAAGATGGCCTGGTCCTGGACGGCTTCGAACGCGTCGCCGATGCCGCCGAACTCACCCAGGTCGGTGTCGAGCAGGGTCCGGCCCAGCACCCCGAGGGTCAGGTCGGTCATCTCGTGACGGATGTCGACCGGTTCGTCGCGGCCGACCATGGTGTGCAGCCGGTCGGCCAGCCCGACCGCCTCCTCGGCGATCGCGCCGGCCTGCCGGGCGATGCGCCGGGCCTGGAACACCGGCTGGATCGTCTTGCGCTGCTTGCGCCACAGCTCACCCTCGCTGGTCAGCAGGCCGTCACCGAGGGTACGGCGGGCGTGGACCAGCCCGATCCCCTTGTGGTAGTTGCCCGGGTTCTCAGCGAGCACGTGCTTGGCGTGGTCGGGGTGGTTGAAGAAGTACAGGGTCTTCGGCCCCAGCGGCAGCCGGACGGCGTCGCCGTAGCGGGCCGACACCGACCGCATCACATCCAACCGGTTACGGGCCATCCGGGCCAGCAGGGCCGGTGCCGACCAGGGTGACGGCCCGGGGGGACGCAGCCGGCTGGGCTGGTCGGCGAGCGCCGTCACGGCTGCGCCCCGACGTCGGCGCGGAACCGTGCGGCAATCGCACACCGCCAGATCTCGTACGCCGGCAGGTCGGACTCCGCCGTGACGGGCGGGATCTCCTCGTCGGTGATCCGGGCCGCTTCGACCGCACCGGTGCGGCAGAACACCTCGGTGGCCAGCTCGGTGTGCGGCATCAGCAGCCCGGCGCGGACCCGGGCCTGGGCTGCGAACGCGCTGGCCTGGGCGACGAACGGGGCATGGTCGCCGGAGCGGCGCAGGAACAGGGCAAGCTCCTCCTCGGTGGCGCCGCCGGCGTACGTCGCGGCCAGGCCGGCGCCGCTGTACAGGTCCTGGTGCCGGGCGACGGGGAACGCGTCGATCAGGTCCGCGGCGCGCGTCGGGTCGGAGCCGGCGACGAACCAGATGGCCCGGCCGATGCCCTGGTCCACGACGCGGTCGGCGTACCACGTCGGGCCTTCCGACGGCCAGGGGAAGCCGCGCACCGTCCGCCGGTTGACGACGTACTCGGCGGTGTGGAAGTACGCCTGGTGGAAGCCGTACCCGTCGAGCACCAGCCAGCGCAGCAACGGGTCGGTCGCGGCGGCGCTGGCCCGGCCCCAGAGGAACCGGGGCAGTCGGGCCATCGCCCAGCCGATGCCGACGTACGCCATGTAGACGTGCCGGTCGCCGGTCCCGGCGAGGAACTCGGCGCTGCGCCGGGGTTTCCCCGGGGTGATCGCGTCGACCAGGGCGAAGCCCATCGCCGCGCCCTCGTAGGCGAACCCCTGGAAGCGGGTCGGCAGCGGAGCGAGGTCGGTGTCGACGTCGGTGACCCGCCGAGCACCGGCGGCTGAGGAGAGCCCGGCGAGGAACGAGGCACCGACGGATTCCAGAACCTCAACTGCTTCCGGCCCTTTGTCGTGGAAGCCACGAACGGATACCCGGGTCTGCGAAATGTCAGGGGTCAGGACCCGTTGCCGGAGCCCTCGGATGATTCCGGTCACCTATCGCTCCCATTCATCCAGATCAGACAAGCATCATCATTGATCGTGCCGGTGCGACAGTGCGGACGCCACTTCCCGATTGCCCTGTGACCTGCAGCTAAGTAGCGTCAACAACGGCACTATGAGAGAAGACCACCGTCGCTCGCCGGGGCACGATCAGACCGGACCGACACCAACGAAATTGTCGTACGACACATCGAGCGACAACCTGTACGGGCACTCCACGCCGGTACGGGAGATTTGTTTTGCTCAGGCGCCGTTATCGGCCCGGTCGGCGGACGATATCCGACCATGGCGCATGGGTGGATTCCAGAAATGGAGGAGACCGATGTTGGTCCTGGTCACCGGCGGCACCGGATTCGTCGGCGCGCACACGGTCGCGGCCACCCTCGCCGCCGGCCATCGGGTCCGGGTGCTGGCCCGCGACCCCGCCGGGGTGTCCCGGGCCATGGCGCCGTTGGGAGTGCCCGAGACAGCGGTCGACGTGGTGCTCGGCGACGTCACCGACGCGGTCGCAGTCGACCGGGCGGTCCGGGACACGGACGCGGTGGTGCACGCCGCATCGGTCTACTCGTTCGACAGCCGGCGGCACGCCGCGACCCGGCGGACCAACGTACGCGGAACCGAGCTGGTGCTGGCGGCGGCGCGTAACCATGGGGTGGCCCGTACGGTGTACGTGTCCACGGTGGGCGCGTTGCTGCCGGCGGCCGGCTCGCCGCTCGATCCGAGCGCTGCGCACGGCCCGAGTTCGCTGCTCGGCCCGCGCTCGCCGGTCGGCACCGCCAGCGAGCCCTACCTGGCCAGCAAGGCGGCGGCGGAACGGGTCGCCCGCCGACACCAGGAGCAGGGCGCGCCGGTGGTGATCAGTTACCCGCCGGCGCTGCTCGGTCCGGACGACCCGAAGGTCGGCGACCAGACCGCCCGGCTGCGGTACGTGCTGCGCGGCATGATGCCGGTCTGGCCAACCGGCGGTTTCCCGGCCGGCGACGTCCGCGACACCGCCGCCCTGCACGCGGCGCTGCTCACCGCGCCGAGCGACGGCCTGGACCGGCACTTCGGGCCGGGACGGTACGTCAGCACCCGCGACTACGTGGCCACCGTCCGCGCGGTGACCGGGCGACGGCTGCCGACGGTGTTCCTGCCGGCCCGGGCGATGTTGCCGTTCGCCCGGCTCACCGACCTGGTGCAGCGGGTCTGGCCGTGGCACATCCCGGCTGAGTACGGCGCCTGCTACGTCTGCGCCTGCGCGGCGCACCCGCCGCAGGAGGAGCCGTTGGTCGGGCCGCCCGCCCGTCCGTTCAGCCGAACGGTCGCCGACACGGTGCGCTGGCTGCACCGGACCGGGCGGCTCTCCGCCGGGCAGGCCGGACGGGCGTCGACCGACCCGGCCGGACGGCCATTGCCCGACCGACAGTGATCCGCCGTGGCGACACGGCCGTACCAGGGAGGCAAGCATGTCCGAAAGCGACTCCGTCCGCGCCGAGTCGGGTGTCTCGGGCGCCGGGCCGGATCCCGCCGGGCCGATTCCGACCGGACCGGCTGCGGCCGGGTACCGGCAGGTCCGCCGGAACGTGACCGAGCTGCTCACCGCGGGTCCGCCGGACCTGGCTGCGGCCGTACCCGGCTGCCCGGACTGGAGCATCGCGGACCTGGCCAGCCACCTGGTCCAGGTCTGTGCCCGGGTGTATGAGCGGATCGCCGCGGGTGAGACGGCGACGGAAGGCACCGGCGGCGGACCGACGCCGGCCGGCATCCAGTTCTCACTGCTGCCGTCGGACCGCGCGACCGCACCGCTGCCGGCCGGTGGGATCGGCGAGCTCCTCGACGACTGGACGCGGTTGAGCGGGCCGGTCGAGCAGTTCCTCGGCGAACCGTTCACCGTCCGACGGGGCATTCTCGTAATGGACGCGTTCACCCACGAGTTGGATCTACGCCGGGCGCTCGGGGTGGATCCGCCGGCACCGCAGCACCCGGCGCTGCCGATAGCGATGGGCATCTTGGCGAAAGGACTATCGCTGTCGACCCGCAACCGCGGCCTGCCGGCGCTGCGGGTGGAGACCGACCTCGGCCAGTGGCCGATCGGCGAGGGTGCGCCCGCGGCCACCGTCGCCGGCTCCTGGCACGACGTCTACCAGGCGATGTCCGGCCGGTTGACCGAGGAACGGATCCGCGCGCTGCGCTGGAGCGCGGACCCGGCACCGTGGCTCGCGGCGTTCACCTGGGGACCGTTCGTCGTCCCCGTCCGCTGACGTCACCGCCCGACGTCGCTGGCCGAGGTCGCTGGCCGCTGACACCACCGCCAGGGGCCGTTGCCTCGCCGGCGAACGCAGTGTCACCGCACCGGGTCGGGGGTACTCGTTGAGCTTGATGCCGCAGGTGCATTCTGATGCGCCTGCGGCATCACGTCTTCAGAAGCACCGACGGAAGACGTCGCTGCGGATCCCTCGACCCCGCAGTCGGAAGCACATGTATCGACGTCGCCCGGCCGGCAGCGTGCGCCACCGGCCGGGTGAGGGCAGACCTTCGGGTCACGATCGGATCGCGCCGACCACCCGGGTCCGCCCGGCGACGCGCCGTTCGTCACGGCCGCGGGACCGACGGCTCCGGGAACCGGTCACGTGCCCGTCGAGTTCGGGCAGTGCGATCAGGATGGGCAGGTCGAAGACGCCGGTGGCGTGCAGTTCCAGGTCGACGGTGAGATCGGTGCCGACCGTCACCGACAACGGCTCGTGCGCGCCGACCGCGAGCGGACGTCGGGTCGATGGGCGGGCGGTGATGTCGTCCAGCGCGATCGCGGCTGCCCTCAGGTACCATTCGCCTTCCGGAACATCGGTGAGCAGGTAGTCGCCGGACGCCTCGAGGATGTCGCAGGCGGCGGGCAGCCCTTGCACGATCGGGCTGTCGAACACTCCGACGTAGACCTTGACCGGAACGTCGATCGGCGGCAGCACGACCTTTCCGCTGATCGTGGCAGCTCGCCGGCTGCCGGCCGACCGGGGCTGGGACAACTGTGGGATGCCGTGCTCGGCGAGCCACCGGTAGCGTGCCGGCGAGATGCCGACGCTGCGGGTGAACCGACTGATGAAGGTGCCCAGACTGTTGTAGCCGACGGCGTAGGCGATGTCGGTGACGCTCATGTCGGTCTCCAGCAGCAGGTGTTTCGCCTTGTACAGCCGGATCGCTGTCAGGAAGCGGCCGGGCGACGTGCCCGTCTTGGACCGAAACAATCTGGAAAAGTAAAAACGACTCAGAAAGGCAGAATCGGCCATAGCGTCGAGTGAGAGTGGCTCGTGGTAGCGGTCCCACATGATGGCAATAGCCCGTTCGACGGCGTTAGGCACTGCGGATCAACTCCATTCGGCTGTAGACGACGAGGTCGCCTCTCGAACAGTGCGCTCGCGCGCTGGTCACCCACTGCAGATTCCGGGAGCATCGACACAAACCCATTGCCCCAGCTCAGAGGCACCACCACGCCGCCACCACCCTGGCGGGGTGCGGCGGGAGCGGTACACCGAGGGTAATCGCCAACACGCCGCTTGGCTGCGCGGCGGCTCACGGGAGGCAGGAAAGTGTCGAACATCGCTCCACCATCTAGGCCCTGACCGGTCCGGATGACTTAAGACCCTACCATAAATCGAGAACAATAAGTGCAGCCAAATTTCGACTTTCTTGCTCTATCAATGGCCGGGCGCCGATCACCATCCGTAGCGGATACCCGCATTACTCGGCGATACCCTTTCTGTCCGAACGGAATGTCGCCTACCCCCGCATCGGGAGCAAATTGCCCACCCGCCGGGCCGCCGCCATCGCCGCCCAGGAGGAGAGCTCGACCAGCGTACGGTCGTCGGCGCCGACCTGCCGGCAGCGCTCGATGACGGCGGGATCCACCTGGTAGGAGGCGAAGGCGACCAGCAGCGCCAGCCGCGCCACCGGCCGCTGGTCGGCGGGCAACGGCGCGATCAGTTCCTCGACCCAGACCCGACTGATCCCACGTGGCCCGCCACCCCACCGGGCGAGATTGTCCGACACCAGGGCGCGGATGTTCGCCGGCAGCGCGCGGGCGCCGGCGTCGTCGATCGCGGCGCAGGCCCGCGCGTACGCCTGGGCGACGGTGTCGTTGTCAGCCGCCCAGGACAGGTCGGCGGGCAGGTCGGCGGCGGGCAGCAGGCCGAGGGCGGCCCCGGGTACGTGCGCCTGACGGGCGGCACCGGCCATCTGACGACCGAGCACCCACAGCACCGGCGGCAGCGTGAACTCCGGCACCTTGGGCGGTAGCGGTACGTCACGGAGGAACACGTTCACCATCCGGTTGAGGTAGTGCAACAACACCGCCACACCGACCAGGTCGGCGAGCTGCTCGGCCGGAAACTGAGGATCGACCGGCCTGCCCGGATGGTCCACCGACATCACCCATTCGACGAAGACGTCCAGTTCCGGGGCGTTCGTCGCGGGCTGGTCGCGCCGGCCCGGACCGAGCACGGTGAGCGCGCTGTTGTGGATCATGGCGCAGTACGGGCAGGCGTTGCCGGCCGAGACGGCGGTGGCCACCGCCTCCTTGGCCGCCCGGGACGCCAGCCCGGGCACGATCAACGTCTCGCGCAGCACCAGCCACGCCGCGGCGAGCATCTCAGGTGCCGCAGCATGCAGGGCCACCGGCGGCGCGAGCACCCCGAAGTCGCCTTCCATCTGTCGGTACACCTGAGACACGAGACCACTCGCCCTTCCTCGCCGCACTGCGGAGACGTAGCGAATCTGAGTCAGCCCCAGGCCGCTCAGCACCGGACGCATCAGACTTCCCGGCATCATGACCTCATCCGTTCCAATTGATTGGTGACAGGCTATCGGTTGATACTGCCACGTAGCCAGAGCTATCGGAGATCCCGCCCTCCTTTCGCCGGTCTTCAAAATGGTGCGCCGACTAGGCAATCTGGGAGAGCACGACCCCCTGCGGTACATGCCATCATGAGGCGACCAAAATGCCTGTCGACCGTTGCCACAGGTGCTGCCCGCTGCGCCGTGTGCCACTGTCGGGGCTGGCACGGCAGGTCTCGCCCCCGGTTCGGGTCTGGTGTGGAGGGTTGACGCACGGGCAGGCCCGGCACCCGCTCACCCACTGAGGAGAACACTCAATGGAAACGACGACAAAGCAGCCGGGAATCCGGGTCCCGCTGATTGACGAGGAGCACGCCGAAGGCCGCACCGCCGAACTCTACGAGCAGATCAAGGCAGTCACCGGGCTGCCGTTCGTGCCGGACATGTTCCGGCTCACCTCGACCAATCCTCGGCTGCTCGAGGTGGTCGTCGCCGGCTACGGGGGCATCTTCAAGGGCGACACCCTGCCCCGCGATCTCAAAGAGCTGATCTCGGCCTGGACGTCCAAGCTGAACGGCTGCCCGTACTGCGTGGGCACGCACAGCTGGTTCCTCAGCGAGTTCGGTGGCAGCGAGGAGCTGGTCGAGGCCGTCTCGACCGCCTCGACCGCCGAGGAGCTGCCGGTCGACGAGCGGACCCGGCCGCTGATGAAGCTGGTCGAGAAGGTCAGCACCGGCGCGTACAAGATCACCGACGCCGACTGGGAACAGGCCGCCGCCGCCGGCTGGAGCGACGCCGAGATGCTCGAGGCGGTCTTCTGCGCCAGCCTGTTCGCCTTCATCAACCGGCTGGTCGACGCGACCGGGTTGGGTACGTCAACCGACCGCAGCCGGATCGCCCGACAGGGCGACGAGTGACCTCCGGTCGGAGAGGAGTCCGGTCGTGACACGATCCCGCGCGATCCTGCTGACCGGTGCGTCGTCGGGCACCGGCATGTCGTCCGGCTCGGGCAAGGCGGCCGCGCTGCGCCTGCACCGAGCCGGCTGGCCGGTCTACGCCACCGGCCGCAACGTCGACGCGCTGGCCGATCTGGCCGCCGAGGGCATCACCGTGATGCATCTCGACGTCACCGACGAGGAGTCGATGGCCGCTGCGGTCAAGCGGATCACCGACGAACACGGCGCGGTCGGCACGTTGATCAACAACGCCGCGTACAGCCTCAACGGCACCATCGGGGAGACCCCGATGGACGAGGTACGGGCCCAGTTCGAGACGAACGTCTTCGGTCTGTGCCGGCTCACCCAGATGGTCCTGCCCGGGATGCGGGAGCAGGGCGGTGGCCGGGTGGTGCTGATGTCGTCGATCTTCGGACTGTTCGCGACGCCAGGTCGGGGCTACTACCAGGCCACCAAGCACGCGTTGGAGGCGATCGGCGACTCGCTGCGACACGAGGTGGCCCGGTTCGACATCAAGGTGGTGCTGATCGAGCCGTCGCCGATCCTCGGCGGTTTCGTCCCGGACAGCGTCGCCGACCTCGGCATGCAGTCGCACGGCAACCCGGCGCTGTACAAGGACTTCTGGGACTACTTCGTACAGTGGCACCAGGCGTACCGGCTCAGCGACAACCCGCCGCTGCGCGGCAAGATGGCGGTCCGCGCCGAGCATGTAGCCAAGGTCATCGAGACCGCGGTCACCCACCCCAACCCGCGCGTCCGGTACCGACTCGGGATACCCGCCCGGCTGCTGACCCGGATGCGGGCGACGATCGGTGACCGCAACTGGGACCGGTTCGTCCGCGCGTTCTTCCCCATCCCCTGACCGTGGCCGTGGGCCGTGGCCATGGCCCACGAACTGATCGGCGCCGGCGGTCGAAACCGCCGGCGCCGATCAGTCGGTCCGGCACGTCGACCGCCGGCGTACCCCGTCCCGCTGTCTGATTCGTCAGTCAGGATCGCGGTAGCGCAGTGACGTCGGCCGGCCGTCGCGGGGCCGCAGCCACAGCAGCGCGATCACCACGAACAGCACCAGCCCGTCGATGACCAGCAGGGTCGCGCTGAATCCGTCGATCTGGTGGGCGTGTTCGGACACCGCGTCGGTACGGGCCTCCCGGGTCGCGGCGTCCAGCGCGGCCGGCGGCACGCCGGTGCCCACGCTGAACCGGTAGACGTCAGTCACGTCCGAACCGTCGGGAAACGTCACGTGGTACGCAACGGTGTAGTCACCGTCGGCACCGATCTGCACCGGCTGGTGCACCCGGTCCGGGGCGACCTGCCGGTAGTCGCCGTCGGTGACCTCGTCGCCGGCGCCGTCGAACACCTCGACGTGAGACAGTTCCGGCTGCACGGTGTCGGTGAAGGACAGCGTCACGCCGGTCGGCGCGACGCTGAGCGCCGCGCCGACCGGCGGGTCCGCCAGGAGCAGCCTGCCGTCGTCGGCACGGGCGCTGCCGGGAGTGGCCAGCAGCACCGCGGCGACCACGGCGACGACGCCGGCCACTGCGGCGGCCGCCGCGACGACGCCGGTCAGCCCGAGAGCAGCGGCTGGTACGCCTGGGCGGGGGTCAGGCCGCATGGGGGGCGAGCGGTCGGACTTCCGACCGGTGGCCGGCACAGCTGCAGCTCATCTGCTCCCGATCCCGCTCGTTCGGGCGCAGGTGCAGGTACATCGCGATCACCATCGGGATGAAGACCACCGAGTTGTAGAACAGGTGCAGCTCGACGCGGGGCACGATCAACTGCACCACGCTGGTCACCACCGGCTGGCCGAAGAAGATGGTGCCGGTCTGCGCCTGGATCAGCAGCAGCAGATGTTCGATGTGGTGCCAGAACTGGATGGCCAGTGCGATGGTCCACCAGGTCCGGGCCCGTCCGGCGAACCCGGGGCGGAGCAGGAACAGGAAGACGAGCATCACGATGGCGTACCCGTAGTGCAGCCACTCGGAGCTGACCAGCCAGGGGAACCACTGGCCGAGCACGCCCCGGGCCTGCGGCCGGGGGCTGCCGAGCACCCAGATCTGGTACGCCTGGACCAGGTGTTCGGCCCAGTGCGCGAGGACGACGACGAGGAAACCGTTCAGGGCCAGCTTGTGGTGTGCGCCGTTGAGCCGGGCCACCAGGCCGGGGGAACTGGAGGAAGCGGGATGGGGGGCGGGATGGGCAGCGGAATGGGCCATTTGACATACCTTCCGTGAGCCAGGCATGACATCCTGTCGCGAAGCTAGCTGGCAACATGACGTCGTGGATATTGGAGATTGCCTAGTTGGGCATGTTCAGCCGGCGATCCAGTTGGCGTGGAAGCCGCTGGGCACCCGTACCGGCAGGTGCACCACGGCCACCGGCTCACCGGTGAAGTCGGCGGCGTCGAGCACCACCAGGCTGCTGCGGTCGACCCGGGCGTCGTACACATAGGTGAGCAGCCAGCCGTCATCCTCTGCGCCGACCGGGCCACGCGGCACGAAGACGGCCTCCCCCGCCTCCCGGTACGGCCCGAAGTCGTGCACCGCCACGTCCCTGCCGTCCAGATCGTGCCGCAGCAGCGCCGAGCCGCCCAGCGTGCCGGTACCGTCCTGCATCGCCACCGTGTACGCGTACCGGTAGGGGGTCGTCTTGCGCCGGTCGTCGATGCGCGGGAACTCCTGCGGAATGTCGTCGAGCTGTTCGGCCGCGACGGACCCGCTGGTCAGGTCGAGGGTCCAGCGCCACAGCGTCGGGGCGCACTCACCGGGTGTCCGGCGGTCCCGGTCGAAGACCCGCTCGTGCCGTACGACGTCGATTACGCACCGGTCGGCGGTCTCGTAGGCGTTCACCGGGTGGAAGACGTAACACGGATCGACCTCGAACCAGCGCACGGCCGGCCCGGCGGCGGCCCGGGGCAGCAGGCCGATCCGGGCCGGCCGACCAGCGGACCAGGCGTACGGGAACCGGGATCCGGCGTGGGCCAGAGCCGGGTCGAAGGCGACCGGCAGGTCGAACAGCACGGTGTGCCGGTCGGTCAGGGCCACCGAGTGCATCAGCGGAGTGCCGGCCACCTCGATCCGGGTGCTGTGCCGCACCCGGCCGTCCACGCCGACGACCAGGTGTTCGACGTAGGGCAGGTCGTGGTAGTAGGCGACGGCGAACAGCTCCCCGGTGACCGGGTCGGTCTCGGCGTGCGCGGTGAAGCCGTGCGGCAGGGTCGCGTCGAAGTCCATCCGGGCCACCGAGTCGAGCTCGCCGTCGAGCTCGATCGGCAGGACGCCGGCTTCGCCGAGCGCGAGGGTACGGCCGGCGTGCCGGATCACGTTGGCGTTGGCGTTGTCGCTCAGCCCGTGCCGGGGGCCGGGGATGGGGAGTTCACCGCGGGTACGGGCGACGCTGTCGCTGCGTACCCACCGGTTGCGGTACCACAGCGCCCGACCGTGCCGCAGTCGCACACCGTGCACCATGCCGTCGCCGACCAGCGGGTGGGCCCGCGGGTCGGATCGGGTCGGGTTGGGGCCGATCCGGACCAGGCAGCCGTCGAGCTCGGCGGGCAACCGACCGCTGACGACCAGGTCGGTGCCGGTCGTCTCGTGAGCGACGGGACGCCGGTTGTCCCGGCGGACGGTCGCGGGAGTCAGGGGTGAGTGGGTGACGACGCTCATCGGGGGCCTCCACCGGCCGTACGCGACCTGGACGGCATCGTTACGCACCAGCGTTACGTTTCGCAGTTACGTAACAACGTTATGTCTCGACGGTACGCCGGGCGTGAGATCATGTCAATGTGAGTCCGCGCCGGGTCGATCCGCAGCTGGCCGCCGCCCTGCTCGAAGCAGCCGCGCGGCTGCTGGCCGAAGGGGGCACGGCCGCGCTGACCACCCGCCGGCTGGCCGCCGAGGTCGGCACGTCGACCACCGTCGTCTACACCTACTACGGCGGGATGGACAACCTGGTCCGGGCGATGGTGCACGAGGGCTTCGCCCGGCTGCACCGGCGGATGGCGACCGTCCGGGCCACCAACGACGCCGTGGCCGACGTGATGGCGCTCGGGTACGCGTACCGCGCCAACGCCCTCGACCACCCGCAGCTCTACCTGGTCATGTTCGGCAGTTCGGCACTCGGCGGGTTCGCCCTCGGCGAGGGTGACCGCCAGCACGGCCGGTACACCCTGGAGCCGCTGGTCGACGCCGTGTCCCGGGCCATTGAGCAGGGCCGGTTCCGACCGGCCGATCCGCTGCTCGTCGGGCAGACCATGTGGATCGCGTTGCACGGTCTGGTCGCCCTCGAACTCGGCGGCTACCTGATCGACCCGTACGACGCCGACCTGTGCTTCGAGACCCAGTTGCGCTCGCTGATGGTGGGCGCCGGCGACAAACACGAAGCCACCATGATCTCGCTGGCTCGGGCCCGCCGCCGCCGACCGCCACGGCCGGCGTCGGCGTCGGCACCTGCGTCGGCGTCTGCGTCGGCGAGCCAGAAAGACAGCGCCCTGAGCAATACCGGAGAAGTAACACCCTGAGCAACGGCGGAGAAGCACCACGAATTGGCAAATGTGATGCTCATCGGGGGACGTGAAGGTCCCTGCGATGGATGCGCATCCAGCCCTGCGAAAACGCCCAGGATCGCCAACTCGACACTGCCGAAGGACGCCGCTGATGAACGAATTCGATTATCTGGTGGTCGGAGCCGGGTCCGCCGGAGCCGCACTCGCCGCCCGCCTGAGCGAGGACCCGCAGCGCAGGGTACTGCTGCTGGAGGCGGGTCCGGACTACGCCACCGTCGCCGAGACACCGGACGAGATCCTCGACGGCAGTGCCATGTCGATGTCCACGTACGACTGGCGCTTCAAGGCCGAAATCACCGACCGCCGGCGCATCATCTTCCCGCGCGGGAAACTGACCGGTGGATCGTCTGCGGTCGGCGCGACCATCGCCCTGCGTGGCACGCCGAACAACTTCGACGAATGGGCGTCGATGGGCAATCCGGCGTGGGCCTGGAACGAGGTCCTGCCGTACTACAAGCGACTCGAGAACGACCTGGACTTCGACAATGAGTACCACGGTCAGGGCGGTCCGATCCCGATCCGCCGGTGGCGGCCCGACGAGCTGGCCCCGGTGCAGCACGTCTTCCACGAGGCCGCTCTCAAGGCCGGCTTCCCCGACGTGGAGGACCACAACCACCCCGAGGCCACCGGGGTCGGTCCCATCCCGTCGAACCGCAACGACACCCGTACCCGGTTCTCCACCGCGATGGGCTACCTGGGCATGGCCCGCGGCCGGGCGAACCTGACCATCTACTCCGGCGCGCAGGTCAACCGGGTGCTGTTCACCGGGACCCGGGCGCACGGCGTGGAGGTCACCAACCCGGCCGGCGGCACCGAGGAGATCCACGCCCGCAACGTCGTGCTGGCCGCCGGAGCGGTCAACTCGCCGACGATCCTGATGCGCTCGGGCATCGGTCCGGCCAGCGATCTGCGCCGGCTCGGCATCGACGTGCTCCTCGACCGCCCCGGGGTCGGCGGCACCCTGATCGACCACCCGCGCACCGGCGCGTTCATGGTGCCGAAGGAGGGCACGTTCGACCCGCAGGACGCATTCCTGCAGACCATGGTGCGCACCACCGCACCGGGCTCGGACGAGTTCAACGACCTGCAGTACTACATGATCAATCACTTCGATCTGACGCTCTTCCCCGAGCTGCAGATGCTCGCCGCGGCGAAGACGATCTTCGGGGTGATGGTGGTGCACCAGCGGCCGCAGTCGAGGGGACGCCTGGTGCTCGCCTCGGCCGACCCGACGTCACCGCCGGACATCGACCTGAACTTCCTTGCCACCGAGCAGGACATCAAGATCCTGGTCGACGCGGTCCGCACCTGCTGGCAGCTGATGCAGACCCCGGGCATCGTCGACCGCGGCGACCGGTTCGTCGTCCTCGGCGAGGAGATGGTCTCCGACGACGACATCCTCGGCCACTACGTCCGGCTCAGCCTGGACAGCGGCTACCACCCGGTCGGCACCACCCGGATGGGCACCGCCGACGACGCCGACGCCGTCGTCGACGAAGGGCTGCGGGTGCACGGCACGGACAATCTGTACGTGGGCGACGCCTCGGTCATGCCGTCGATCGTCAACTGCAACACCAACCTGACCTCGATCATGATCGGTGAGCGGCTCGCCGACTGGCTGACGGCCTCCTGACCGCCGGCACCGACCGGGGTGACACGACATGCCCCGCGGGTAGCACGCTACCCGCGGGGCATCACCGTCGGTACGGGATCAGGACAGCTTCTGCAGCCCGGCCCCGGTGAGCTCGTAGCCCGGCGCGACCGTCGCGGCGTCCGCCCGGACCAGGTCCACCATCGCGGCACCGGCGATCTGCGGGGTCAGCGGCGGCCCGATCCGGTTGACGAACTCCTCGGTCGACTTGCCGGCGCGGGCCGCGTACGCCCGTACGGCGGGCAGGCCCACCCCGGTCATCGGCGCGAACCTCGGCAGCACCGTGGTGAAGGTGATGTCCAGGCCGGCCCGCTTCGCCTCGTCCTGGGCGTAGCCGGTGATGTAGCGCTGAGTCGCCTTGGCACCGGCGTAGCCGCCGCTGAGCGGCGATCCGCCGAGCACGGCACCGCTGCTGACCACGATCACCCGGCTGCCGGGACGCAGCGGCTTGAGCAGCACCTCGCGCAGCCAGTGGAAGGTGATCCGCACGTCGGTCTCCCAGTTGACCGAGAACGTCTCCCAGGTCTGCTCCTGCAGCGCACGCATGTGCGGAGTGGCCCCGGCGACCAGGACCACGGCCTCGGGCTCGTACTGGTCGATCAGGGTGGCCGGGACGGTGGCCTCGCCGGCGTCGGCGATCTCGGGTTGGATCGACCCGGCGCCGTTGGCCGGCACCGGGAAGTCCATCGCGGTACGGGCCACCGCGATCACCGGCGCACCGGCGTCGGCGAAGGCGGTGGCGACCCCGTGGCCCAGGCCGCGGCTCGCCCCGACCACGATCGTGGTCCGGCCCGACATGTCACTCATGGTTCCTCCACTGTGTTGATGATGGGTGGATGCTGGATGGTTGCTCCGGCCCGACGCCCCACCGGCCGGTGGGTGGTGGCCGGTCCGACGCGGGACGGCCGGACAGGCCTACGGCTCCGGCTTCTGGCGAATCCACAGATTCGCCAGAAGCCGGAGCCGTCCCGCCCGGATCAGGGCTACTTTTGGAACCTGGTGCCGTTCCACCAGTTGGCGCCCGGCACCGCCGCGTTCTCCGCGTCGTACCGGTCCTTGTGACGCCACCAGTCCCACGGGTGCTCGAGCTCGTCCTCGCGCCGGCCGAGGTGGGTGATGTCCAGGTAGTTGTAGAAGTTTTTGAAGATCTCACCACCCCGGTCGAAGATCGAGTAGGTGAAGTAGACGTCGTCACCGTCGCGGTAGAATGCGCTGACGCCGGGCGACTCGCCCTGCTCGGTGGAGACCTCGTAGTCGTAGTTGAAGTCGCTGCCGAACGACGAGTACCAGGGGATCTCCCAGCCCATCCGGGCCTTGAACGCCTGGAAGTCGGCCAGCGGAGCCCGCGAGATCATCACGAAGGTGGTGTCCCGGGCCCACATGTGCGACAGCTCGCCGACGCTGTCAGCCTGCATCGAGCAGCCGATGCATCCCTCCTTGTCGCCCGGGGCGTACATGAAGTGCCGCACGACGAGCTGGCGGCGCCCCTCGAACAGGTCGAGCAGCGTCAGCGTACCGTTCGGCCCCTCGAAGAGGTATTCCTTCTCCACCTTGACCATCGGGAGATCGCGGCGCTCTTGGGCAATCATGTCCCGCGCCTTGGTGACTTCCTTCTCTTTCTCCAGCAGCGCTGTGCGTGCCGCCAGCCATTCTTCTCTGGAGACAACTTGCGGAGGGTTCATCAGATCTCCTCAGAACTTCGGCCGGAACCATCCATGGCCAGAATGACAGGGAACTGGTCGCCGGTACTTCTCCCCGCTTGCCCGGCGCGGACTACGAGCTGAACGTCCGCTCCTTCAGCCGACGCCGCTCGATCTTGCCCACCGGGGTCCGGGGAATCTGCTCGATGAACTCGATCTGCCGGATCTTCTTGTACGGCGCCACCTGTTCGGCGACGAACGCCATGAGCTCCTGCTCGGTGGTCGGCTCCTTGGCGACCACGAAGGCCTTCGGGATCTCGCTGGCCTCCTCGTCCGGCACGCCGATGACCGCCGCGTCCGCCACCTTCGGGTGGGTCATCAGGACCGCTTCGAGCTCGACCGGGGAGACCTGCTGGCCCTTGTACTTGATGAGCTCCTTGATCCGGTCGACCAGGAACAACTCGCCGTCGTCGTCGAGGTAGCCGAGGTCACCGGTGTGCATGAACCCGTCCGGCCGGAGCACCTTGCTGGTCACCTCGGCGGCGTTGAGGTACCCCTTCATCACGTGCGGACCCCGGATCAGAATCTCGCCCCGCTGGTGCGCACCGAGCTGCGCCCCAGTGGTCACGTCGACGATCCGGCACTCGACATTGGGCGCCGTGCGGCCCACCGACGCGGGCACCAACGGCTCCTCGAGCTGCATGAACGACGTCATCGCCTCGGTGAGGCCGTACCCCTGGGCGATGTGACAACCGAGACGTTCCCGGCAGAGCCGGGCGATCTCGGGGTCGAGCGCGGCGCCGCCGGAGACGATCGACCGGACCGACGACAGGTCGTACCGGTCCGGCAGCGGGCTCCGGGCCAGCAGCACGGCGAGCGTGGGGACAATGTAGAGGCGGGTGATCCGGTGGTCGTGGATCGCCTTGACGTACCCTTCCGGGTCGAACCGCGGCATCGTCACGATCGTCGCGCCCTGCAACAGGCTGGCGCTCATCACCATGATCAGACCGAACGCGTGGTGGAACGGCGGCATGGCGAGCACCTTCTCGTCCGCGCCGAGCGGCGTGACCGTCCTGGTCTGCAGCACGGTCGCGACGATGTTGCGGTGCGTCAGCATCACCCCCTTGGGGCGTCCGGTGCTGCCGCTGGAGTGCAGCAGCGCCGCGACGTCACTCGCCGGGTCGATGGCCACCTCCGGCGCCGGGTCGTCACTGAGCAGCTCCGACAGCGACGTCGCGCCGTCCGCCGCGCCCATCACCACGATCTCCTCGACCTTGGTACGGGCGGCCAGCGCCGCCGCCTTGGGCACCTCGGACGGTACGGTCACCAACAGCTTCGCGCCGGCGTCGGTGAGGTGGCCGGCCAGATCGTCGGGCGTGTCGATCGGGTTGAGCACGACGACCGTGCCGCCGGCCAGCGAGGCGGCGAGCACCACGATCGGGTACTCGGGCACGTTCGGCGCGAGCATCGCCAGCACGTCGCCCCGGCGGAAGCCACGGGCGTGCAGCCCGGCGGCCAGCCGACGCACCATCGAGGCCAGCTGGCGGTACGTGTAGCCGTCGCCACCGGCCACGTCGACCAGTGCCGTACGGTCGCCGTACTGCTCGGCGCGCTGCAGCACGAACGCCGGCAGCGACAGGTCCGGGATGTCGACGGTCGTCGGCGTCGGAGTGGTGGTGGTCACGACTTCGCCTCCGCGCGGCTGTAGGTGCTCAGCCCCGGCTGGTAGGCGCGCTTCTCGAACTGCTTCAGCGCGACGTTGACCCATTCGTTGCCGCTGAGCCGGGACAGCTCCCAGAGCTTGGCCTGGTCGTAGTCGATGGCAGTCGGCAGGTCCATGGTGGTGGTGCGCTCGTAGACCTGCTTGGCCAGTTCCAGGGTGATCGGGTTCTTCTTGGCGATCTTCCGCACGATCCGGTCGGTCTCGGCGTCCAGCTGGTCGGCCGGCACCGCCTTGTTGACCAGGCCGTACTCCTGTGCCTGCTGGCCGGTCATGGTGTCGCCGGTCAGGATGTAGTAGAGCGCCTGCTTGCGGGGCAGGTTGTGGGTGGCCGCCCAGGTGGCGCCGCCGGCCGGGAAGATCCCGAAGTTGATTTCCGACAGGCCGAACAGTGCGGTCTCCGACGTCACCGCCAGGTCGCAAAGGCCGGTGACCAGCAGGCCGCCGCCGAACGCGAACCCGTTGACCTTGGCGATGGTCACCGCCGGGAACGCCTTGAGCCGCTTGAACCAGGTCAACGCGATCAGGTTGGTCCGGTAGAACAGCTGCGGGTCGTCGAACGGCTGCAGGAAGCACTCCTCGAGGTCCATCCCGGCGCTGAAGCTGTCGCCGACGCCGGTCACCACGACCGCCTTGACGTTGCCGGCCGCCTCGATCGTGTCGAGGGCCTGGTTCATGTCCCGGTGCATCTGCGGGTTCATGGCGTTCTTCTTGGCCGGGCGGTTCATGTAGATGGTGGCCACCGGGCCGTCCATCTCGAGGTTCACGGTTTCCAGCACCATCATCTCAGTTCCCTCTTTCCGGTCGGGCAACGAAAAATGCGCGCAGTTGACCTTGGCCGCTCGGCCGTACAATCCGGATTTCGACAGTGCAGCCTCCGGTAGGCCCGCCGCGCTACGAGCATCACAAGTACCGATCCGGCACGCTTCTTTGGTGTTGCCTTGCCCCGATGGGCAGCGAAATCCGATACGGCAAGATTCACCGCACCGCTTGCCGAATATTGCCCACAATCGCCGACCGAACTGCAGGGAACAGCATTCTGGGAGAGGACACGCTGGAGCCTGGTCCGCAAGAATTCCGGGATGGTGGTCCGCAGCCCCCGGACCACCCGCAAGGTCGCGTGACCCGGTCCCGGCTACAGCCGGGACCGGGTCACGCGGTCAGTCGCTGACGTTTCAGGTGAGTCAGGCAGTCACTTCCTACGGGCCTTCGCGGTCGCCCGGGCGTTCGCCTTCTCAATTTCCTTGACCAGTTCGTCCTTGTTCATGTCCTGCGGGTGGTCAATGCCGACCTGGCGCGCCACGTCGTCGAGGTGGCCTTTGCCGGCGTTGGCGTCGACCCCCTGGGCGGTCTCCCGGGGCCGGCGCAACGACTGGGGCGTGCCCTGGGCCGCCTGCGGATCGGACGGGCCCAGGCTGTCCTTTGGCTGCCAGTGGTCGCCGACCTTCTCGTGGCTGTGTTTCAACGAGGCGTACGCCGCGCGGTGCGCCCGCGCCGGGTCGCCGTAACTCTCCTCGGCCGACTCCAGGGTCTTCTTGTAGGTCCGTACGGCCTTGTCGTCGGAGCGGGCGATCGTGCTGGGCACGTCGTCGCGCATCTGCTCGGCCTGCTGGTGCTTGTCGGCCTTCTCCCGCTTGGCGGCCATCGTTCCTCCTCACGGACGTCGTCTGCGCCGGGGGCGGCACCGAATTTCGCCGTACCACATCCCGTACCCACGACGCCGCAGGTCATGCCTGTCGTCCCGTCGCCGCGGCGTCGTCGCCGGTGCGACGTCGCCGGCCCCACGGCCACCGGCCATCCAGCTCGACCTCCAGGGAGAAGCTGAGGAACGTACGCACCGCGACGATCATTGCCAGCACGCCGACGCTCTGGAAGGTCGGCGAGATCGCCACGGTACGGATGATGTCCCCGGCGACGAGAAACTCCAGCCCGAGCAGGATCGCCCGGCCGACGTCCTGCCGGTACCGGCGGTAGGTCGCCCGCATGTTCCGCTCACGAAACGCGCCTCGCAGGTAGAGCACCGTGCCGACGACCAGGCCGGTGAGGATGATCAGCACACCGAGGGCGTCAACCGTCGTACCGATGATCAGGACAGCTGTCTCGAAGTTCATCTCTGACCACGAAGTCCATCTCGGTCGACGCCCGGTGCATGGTCAGGATAAATCGTGCTATACGCGCACGAAGCGATATTTCAGACTTGGTCTCTCATCTGCCCTCGTTCCAGGCCTTCAGAAACGCCCGGCCCAGGTAGCCGGCGATCATCCAACTGCCGAGCGCGCTCAGCACCCGGAAGTCGACCGCTCCGACGATCATGGCGATGGTCAGGCTGAGCACGGCGACCCCGACGACGAGCGTAATCAGCCCCAGTGCGCCGACCTTCAACTGCTGGTCGCTGCCCAGGCTTCGGAACCGGGCAACCACCCCGCTGCCGGCGACGCCCGACCGGGGATGCCGCCCGGCCGGACCGGCGACGGTCTCCGGCTGCGGGATCTCCGCCGGGTCCCGGGCCGGCAGGTCGATCCGGGACTGCACCGGGACTGCTGCATCGGCGAGCTCGGCGGTGGCACCCTCGTAGACCGTCGGTTCCAACTGCAGACTGACGCCGTCGTCACCGATGAGCTGACGGCCACCGTCCGGCCAGGCCAGCATCGCCGCGCAACGGTCGTAGCGCACCGATACCACCTGCCCGGACTGCCCGGACCCGGTGACGAGGCTGACCCCCTCCGCCCCGACGATCAGCCGTTGGCCGTCCAGCCCGCCCAGCCCTCGGTGGCTGGTGCCGGGAAGCAACCCCACCAGGCCCGGCTCGGCCCGGGTGAAACCGGCCCAGTCGGCACCCCGGCCACGGGGCGTCATCAGCAGCGACGACGCGTGCGCGGTGGTCGCCACCGCATGCACCGACTCGACGGTGACCTCCTTCAACTGCCGGGTCAGGTCGTCACTGGACCGCACCGGCCGGCCGGTGAGCAGGTTGAACGCGATCGACGGCAGCCGCGCGCCGTCCGCTTCCACGCTGGACAGCGCCTCGGTGGCCTTACCGACGACAGCGGCGACGTCCGCTTCGTCGATCCGACCCACCCGGATCTTGGCCAGTACATCGACGAAGCCACCGAGTACCGCGTCCTCCTTGCCGTTGGGAGCGTCCGCGAGGGCGGTGACCACCGCGTTGCCGTCGCCTCGTGGCTCGTAGTCGGTGGCGGTCGTGTATGACAGGCCGTCCCGCTGCCGCAGCGCCCGAAACAGCTCCCGCTCGACGACACCGCTGAGCACCCGGGCGGCCGCCCCGGCGGGCACCACCGCGTCCATCGCGGTCGCCCGACCCGGCCCGTAGAAGAACGCCGGCGTACCCGCCAGCGCCGACGAGGCGGCAGGGGCCGGCATCCGGGTCCCGGACGGCAACTCCAGCCGCAGATCCGGCGGCAACTCGGCACCCGCCAGCCAGAGGACCGCGTTCTCCCGGGTGAAGTACCGGGCCGCCCACTCCTGCAGGTCCTCGGCGGTGATCGCGGGCAATCCGAGCTCGGCATACGCACCCAGCCCGTAGTCACGCGCGCCGTAGCGCCACAGCGGCAACTGGTCGGTGGCGGCAGCCGGCCGGCCGGCCCACTCGGTGTCCAGGATCGCCTTCTCGGTGTCCAGGCGGTGCACCGGCAGTTCCCGCAACGACCTGCACACCCCGGTCAGAAAGGTGGTGATGTCGTCGACGGAGCCCGACAGGTGAAAGTGGGTCACCACGCTGCCGGTGGTGCCGTTGTAGTGGTAGTCGGCGGCGCCGAGCGGATGCAGCACGAGGTGTTCGAGCAGATGGGTGAGGCCACGCCGGGCCAGCGTCTCGTCGGCCTGGCCGACCCGGAACATCAGCCCGGCGTGCGTGGGCCCTCCGGTCGGGGCCAGCAGCGCCGGGATCCCGTCGACGTCGAGTTGCCGGATCATCGGGCCTCACCTGCCGCCTTCGTCGCGAGTGTACGGAACCGTCCGAACGCCGCCACCGGGTCCTTGAGGTACGCCCAGGCATCGGCCGCGACCAGGTTGCCGACCGCAGCGAAGTGCGGTGCGGCGGCGGCGTGATCGCCGATAACGCTGAAGATCATGGCGAAGGCGTTGTGCGCCTCCACCCACCCGTACGACTGCTCCGCGTCTGGATGCAGCACCGACCTGGCGGCGGCGTCGCGCAGCTCCTGACGCACCTGCGGGTCGGCGCAGTAGTCGCGCTGCGCCCGGCCTTCCAGCTCCAACCAGTGCTCGGTGTGGGCCTCGGCGACCAGCCTGCCGTTGAGCGCACCCGCTGGCGCGGCGGCAGCCGCCTCCCGAGCGAAGGCGTGCATCTGCTCGAACGAACCGCCCCACTTCGGACACAACTGCTGCAGTAGTTGCCGCTGCCCGGGGAGGTGGTGCGGGTCGGTCTCGGCGAGCCGGTCGTAGCGCCGACGCGCCTCGGACCGGCCCAGCTCCAGACCCCGGGCGGTGACGAGGCGGTACGTCCAGGCCGCGCAGTTGTCCGGGTGGTACGCGGTCGCGTCGATGAGCACCCGTTCGGCGTCGCGCAGGATCCGGTGGAACTCGCGGAACTGGTCGCGGCTGACATGCTCGGCGCGCAAACTGGTGCGGACCGCCCAGGCATGCTTGATCAGACAGGCGCCGAGCAGCGCGGCGGCGGGACCGTCGGTCGGGTCGGCGTCGTGTCGGCGTCGGGCCACGTCGTGGGCGGCGTCGACCGAGCTGGCGTACCAGATCAGTTCGGTGCCGACGCCGGACGGCCTGGTCGGTCCGGCGGGCGGCTGACCGGTGAACAGCCGCGACGCGGCGGCCCAGTCCGCCTGGTCGAGCGCGGCACGCAGCTCGACGAGCTCCGGGTATCCGGTGGTGAGATCGGTGGTGAGGGTGAGCGGTGGTGCGGCAGGCATGCGGCGCATAGTAGAGGGCTGCCGTCAACGGCGGGGACCCGGTTTTCCGCCGTGGACGCTGCTCGCGGGGGCGCGTCGCTCAGCGACAGGCAGCATCCGGACCCCGCCGGGCGATCCCGGCGGGGTCCGGATGGACGGCGTACGGTCGGCTGGACGGCGTACGGTCGGCTGCTCCTCTGAATGTCAGTCGACGACGGTGACGATCCGACGGCGACGGAACATCACTACGGCCACCGCACCTGCGACGACGAGGACCGCGCCGACGCCGGCCAGCAGCCCGGCGTTGGCTCCGGTCACCGGCAGCCCGCCGCCGGCACCTTCGCCGCCGCTGCCGAGGGTGATCTCGGCGGTGTTGTTGTCGGTGTCCGGGTCCTGCACGCCGCCGTCGATGACGATCGAGCCGGCGGCACCGGCCGCGCCGACGATCTCCACCTGGAACGGGTAGTGGAACGACTCCCCCGCCACCGGACTGTGCGTGGGCCGGCAGAAGTAGACCAGGCCGTTCGGCTGACCGCGGTCGTCCCAGACCGGGCTGCCGTCAACGACCGGGGCGCAGCGGTCACCGACGGCGACCGCTTCGACTCCGACGGGCAGCGTCACCACCGCGGACGGGGCCCAGGCCTGGCCCGGCAGGATCAGGTCGGCCGGGCCGTCGTTGCGCATGCCGACCTCGATGTCGACCACGTCGCCGACCGCCCCCTGCACCGTCGCGCCGATCGCCACCGAGTCGGCCGGCTGGTTCGGAATATTGACCAGGAATTCGGTCCAGTTGTCGGTGTCGTTGAGGTCCGGCAGCGGCTCCAGGGTGGCCAGGCGGAGCTCGTTGCCGGCGGATCGGGCGGACATCGTGCCGAGGGCCGCGACCTCGTCGTCACCCAACGGCAGCACCGACACCACGACGATCCGTTCGGACGGGCCGGGTGCGGTCTCGCCGACCCTGACCCGCAGCGGGGTCTCCTCGTGCAGGGTGAACACCTCACCCGGGCCGACCTCGCCGAGAATCTGGCAGGTCAGCTCGAGGAAGTCGGCGTTGTACTCGCAGTTGTCGTACCGGTCCGGCAGCTCGAGGTCCAGGCCGGTGCTCAGCACCACCTGTACGCCGGCGGCCGCCACCGTGCCGACGTTCGCGGCCCGGACCGGCACGTTCGTGCTCTCCCCCGGCTGCAGCGTCACGTCGTCGATCTCACCGACCACGAGATCGACCCCGGGCCCGGTGAGCTGGACCCTGCCGGTGGTCTGCTGCTCCTCGGGCATGTTCGCGGCGGAGGTGGTGACCTCGATGACGCCCGAGTACTCCAGGACGTCCAGGTCACCCGGCAGGGCGTCGACCCGGTAGACGTGCGTCGAGTCGCCGGCGAGTTCGTCGAGCGTGCAGGTGGCCACCTTGCCGGCGACCGTGCAACCCTGGCTGGCACCGGGCAGATCGATCCGGAACGCGTCCGACACCGTGGACGCGTCGATCGTCACCGACACGTCGACGGCGGCGGTCGGCACACTGTTGCTGATGGTGATCTCGATCGGCTTCGGCGTGGTCGCGTCCATCGCGATGTTGGTCACGTACTCGATGAACGGCGAGACCCAGGCGATGTCGTCTGACTCCACGGCCTGCGCCGGGGCGGCGATCGAAAGGGCGGCCAGGCTGGTGGCCGCGCAGCCGGCGGCGAACCGGCCGAGGACTGTCATTCTGGGCATGCTGCGGTTTCCCCCATGGAATGTCGAAGCAGCGGATGAGCGCGATGGCTTACAGAGGACAGCGCACATTAGTCATATCCGATGACGCACCGCAACCCGATGGCACATGGTCCCTCGCGGATGGCTACGTGCCCCGCAAGCTCCACAGTGTCTGATGCTCGGCGGGCGCGGGGCGTGCGTCGGCGATGTTGGTGGTGGTACCGACGACGCGGGCCCGCGATCAGAGGCTGACGTAGCCGTGCTTCCAATGCCCGACGAACACGACATCGGACTCCGGCACGCCACGGTCGGTGACGAGATGCCCGCGAAGACCGGTGGGCATCTCCTGGTAGATCGCCATGCCGCCATCCCGCACCGGGCCCGGTTTCCCGGCCGGACCCAACGCCGGAGCGTACCGGCGTAGGGGTTACCGCACAGTCACCTCGGTGCTGCCCATGCCCCTGAGTCCGCGAGGGCGAGCGTGGCGCGGGCAGTGAAGGATCTTGCGAGTCGATGAGGAACCGGATCGGAACACGAGAGTTGCTCGGCAATTGTGAGAGTATTTCTGATCGCATTGGCGATCTCTGTCTGGTTGTCGTATTCTCGCCTCTGCGTCGCGGGCACCTGTAGTAAACATCGTCAACGCGAAGGTCGCGACATGCATCGAGGGCAACGGGGCGGAGGTTGGGGCTGGTGCTGCTGACGTATGTTGACGAGTCGTACACTGATCGCTGGTTCGCCATGGCAGGACTGCTCGTCGACGGGCCTGCGGTCGGGTCGCCCGGAGGGATCTCACCTCCGGGCTCCCACGGAACGGAGCGTGACAGTCTCCCGTCACTCCGCTCGTACCACCCTGGCCATCATCAGAGGGTTACGGACCCAGGCCCAGTGCGCGAAGTAGCGCGGGTGTTGCGCGATGATGCGTTCCCACACGACTCGGGCCTTGCGTCGGGGTCGTAGCCGCCGGTACTTCTTGCGGATCCAACGCACCAGGTAGGAGTTGATGCGCGCCAGGAGAGTGTTGAGCTCGGAGCGGTAGAACCGCCCGTAGTAGCTCATCCACCCGCGTACGACGGGGTTGATCATCTCGGCGAGTTCGGCCCAGCTGAGGTCCAACCGGCGGTGGATCTGCCATCGCCGGACGGTACGGCTGAGTCTTTTGAGAGCGTCCTTGCTGACCGCCGGGAGGAACGCGGTGAACACGTCCCCTCGACGATCTTTGGCCCCGCGAGGACGGAACGTGTACCCGAGGAACGTGAACGAGGTGTCCGGATGGGCGCCTCGCCGGTTGGTGTCCTTGCAGTACACGATCCTGGTCTTGTCCGGGTGCAGGCGCAGCCCGACCTCGACCATCCTGTCCTCGATCGCCTGGCGCACCAGGTACGCCTGGCGTTCGCTGGCGCAGTGCACCACCGCGTCGTCGGCGTAGCGTTCGAACGGCACGGACGGGAACGTCCGGGCCATCCAGGTGTCGAACGCGTAGTGCAGGAACAGGTTCGCCAGCACGGGTGAGACCGCGGACCCTTGCGGGGTTCCCCGGTCTCGGGGTTGCAGGCTACCGTCGGGCTGCTGCATCGGGGCGATGAGCCACCGTTTGACGTACAGCAGTACCCACGGCAGGTCGGTGTTCGCCTCCACCGCTTTGATCATGAGGTCGTGGTCGACGCTGTCGAAGAACGCCTGGACGTCCAGATCGACGACCCAGTCGTAGCGCCAGCACCGTTGCCGGCATGCCGCTACCGCGTCCAGCGCCGACCGTCGCGGCCGGTAGCCGTAGGAGTCGGGGTGGAAGATCGGTTCGACCTTCTCCTCGATCCTGCGGGCCACCACGGTCTGCGCCACCCGGTCACCCACAGTGGGCACACCGAGTGTTCTGACCCCACCCTGCGGTTTCGGTATCCGCACCGCTTTCACCGGAGGCGGGAAGTAACTGCCCGAGGACATCCGATTCCAGATCTTGTACAGATTTCCTTTCAGATCCTTCTCGAACTCCCCCAAGCTGACGTCGTCGACTCCGGGTGCTCCCTTGTTCGCCTTGACTCTTTCGTACGCTTCCCAGACTTCCCACTTTGAAATCTCTAACGGTTTCTCTGACAATGTCAGCTCGCTCCTCACAGTTCCTCCCAGACCGTTATGCGTTCTGGTTGACCAGACGAACCAACTGCGGATGGCCCGGCCCCTTCGCTCCACCCCGATTACCAGGGCTTCGTCACTACTACGGGCCGGTCCGCCAGCGCGTCTCGCATCGGTACTCACACCTCGCGGGCACATCCCGCTCGGCTACTCCCTCTCGCCCGGCTACCCGGGGCGGTATCGAGACACGCCTTCCCACGTTCCATGCAGAAGCCGCAGACCAGGCTCATGCCGCCTCCATGCCGAGCACCGCCTGGCCAGTCATCGGGCACCCGCCAGACTCATCCCGCAGCCAACAGCAAGGACCACGGTTCTGATGCCACCTAAAACGTAACGACACGTCAACAGCGGTTCGGTTTCACTCATCTTCCCGGTCCCTACCTGACACCTCTCACGGCGCCTTTTCCACATCGCTCACCACGACGGTCTTCAGCCAACGCAGCATGTGGTGGTTTGAAGCCTCCTCCCGAAAGGCGACTCCGAAGGGCCAAACCTTCATCTCCTGCACAGCATCGATTCCTGACATCGCTCCTACATCGCGATCACCATTCCTCGTTCGTGGCACACGCAGTTGCGTTATCGGACGAGCTGGAGCGGGTTGCTGCCGCTGCGGCAGCGGCGTATCAGTTGGATGCAAAGGTCGAACTCCATGGGCACGAGATCTTTCACGCGGGTGGCGACTGGGCGGGAGTTCCGGTCCGAGCGCGGGTCGGTGTGTTCGATGACGTGATCGAAGCGGTCGCCGCGCAAGACGTCAAGGTCATCGCCCGAGCCATGGATGTAGTCGGGCAACGTGCCCGCTACCCCCACCCTGACCCGCCGCATACGGCAGTGCTTCAACACCTGTTGGAGCGGGTCGACGAGTGCGCCATCGAGCATGGCGACTATGCGTTGGTGATCGCTGACGAAGTCGACGGTCAAGCGAAACACCGGACTGATCTGTCGGTTTACCGAGAGGTCGGCACCAACGGGTACCGCCGTCGGAAACTGACGAGGATTGTCGACACCTTGCACTTTGCTCCCAGTCATGCCAGCCGGCTGGTGCAGGCCGCAGACGTAATCACCCTTCTGTACCGCCGTGTGTTCACCCACGAAGAAGCAGACGAGCGGTCACGGAAGGCGAAAGTCTCCATGTGGAAGCGGTTGCAGCCGCGAGTACACCATGAGCTGTGCTGGTTTCCGTCGAGCGGGGATCGGGGACAGAGCCAGCTCTGGGCCCGAGACTTTCGGTAGATGCACAAAGGGCCCGCGAGGCGGGCCCTAAGGCTGTGCGGGAGATCGAGATCGTCCCGCACTAGATATTCTAGCAGCCAGCCAGCCGGCCGAGCCACGCGCCGACGCCCCGAAACGGATCAACTCCGGCGCGACCGGGGCCACGTCCACGCCGTCGAACAGGCAGGGCCCGGCACCGGGGAACGGCAGGCGCTGGCGCGGTGCATCGACGAGGCACACCAGGTTGAGGGCGAAGAGGAGGTCTAGCCATGGGTGAGGGTGGCGATTGGGCTGTGCTGCGGGAGCGGCGGTTGGCTGAGCCCGACGCAGCTGAGGCGTACGAGGCGGCGCGGTTGGCGTTCGAGCTCGGTCGTTCGGTGCGTGAGCTGCGCGAGCGTCGCGGTTGGAGTCAGACGCAGTTGGCAACGGCGTCAGGGATGACGCAGTCTGCGGTGGCCCGGTTCGAGGCTGGCGGGACCGTGCCGACACTCGTGGTGCTGGAGCGACTGGCAGCTGCGAGATCGATCGAGGAGAAGGTGCCATGCAGGAGGTGAGGCCGTGACGAGCTACACGCGCTGGAGCGACGTCCGGAGTGCCTATGTCGAACGGGCCGGCGGTGAGGAGGCGGTCGAGGCCGGCAAGCGGGAACTGCTGGCCACCGTCGTCGGGCACCGCCTCGCCGAGGTACGCAAGGCCCGAGGCCTGACCCAGCAACAGGTCGCCGACCGGATGGGCGTCACCAAGGGCCGAGTTTCCCAGATCGAACAGGGCAAGATCTCCGGACAGGATGTCGTCGCCCGCTACGCCGCCGCGCTCGGTGGCCGGCTTCACCAGGCCATCTACTTCGACGACGGCGCCATCGCCGCGATCGCCTGACCCGCACCCCATCACCGCGTCAGCGTGAGGTAGCCGCTGATAGGTGTCCAGAGTCGGTCGACGGGCATGATGTGAATGCGGTCTTCGTAGGTGAACGAGCGTTGTCCGGTGCTGAACGCCACGCCGGCGATGAACCTGTCGCCGAGTGCGTCTCGTAGCGCTCGGAGGCCTTTGAGGTCGGCGCCCGCGACGCGTTCGTTCGCCTTGACTTCGAACGCGAGGACCCTGCCGTCGTCGAACTCGATGACGTAGTCGACCTCGTCGCCGTCGTAGGTGCGCCAGTGCCCCGTAGTTACGTTTTCGTCAAGCCAGGAGGCCTGCTTGCGGAGCTCGCCGACGACGAAGCTCTCTAGAAGGTGCCCGAACTCCGTCAAGGCGGTCGGGTCGAGTGTGGCGAGTTTGGCGGGAGAGACTCGCATCAGCCGGGCGGCCACGCCGGTGTCGACGACATGCACCTTCGGTGATGCTGCGGCTCGCGCGCGTAGCGTCGTACCCCAAGCAGGAAGTCGGTCGACGAGGAAGAGGTCTTCGAGGAGGCGGACGTAGCCTTCGATGGTCTTGCGCTCACCTGCGAGGCCCTGGGACGCGCTGGTGAGGTTGAGTACCTGCCCGGTTCTTCCAGCCAGTCGACCCAGCAGCTCGCGCAGCATGCTGCGCTGACGTACCCGGACAAGCTCGATGGCATCGCGCTCCAGCGACTGGCGGACGTAGTCGTCGAACCAACGGTCGCGCGCGGGGCCTGTGCGGCGCAGGGCCAGGGGGAACCCTCCAGCGCAGAGTCGATCAACGTACTCCGTCCGGGTGGTCGTCGACGCTGGCCTGGCTGCGACGGTCGCGTCGGGCGCTGCGCGAAGCGCCGGCAGGAAATCTTCATGGACGCCGCGTATCTCTCCTTGTGACATGGGCCAGATTGTCATGGTGTGCAGGCGTCCGGTGAGTGCCTGCGCGGTGCGGGGCAGCGCGTCCTGGCGGGTCGACCCGGTCAACGCGGCGGTACCCGGCCGGCTGCCTTCGCGGTTGAGTCGAGCCTTCAACGCGTCGAGGATCTGCGGGGCATGCTGATACTCGTCCACGCAGAGCAGGCCCGGCGTAGTGACGGCTGTCTGCGGGTTGGCCACCACGGCGTCGCGAATGCCCAACTCGTCCAGGTCCAGAACGGGGACCCCGTGCCGGTCGGCGAGCGCGCGCAGGACCGTGGACTTGCCAACGGAGCGAGGGCCGTGCAGGGCGATGACCGGCTCCACCCGGAGCAGGTCATCGAGCAGCGCAGAGACTCGCCGCTGCGCGATTCCGGCGAGTGGTTCCAGCACCCTGGCCCCCTCCGTAGCAATGAAGTACCGAATCCCAGGAGGTGAAACTACCACTATTCGAGAAGTGCGGATACCAAAATTTGAGCAACCGAGCTGCCAAATTTCGAGCACTTCACAGGGAGTCGCGGTCCAGCAGCCGGCTGGTCAGGGTCGTGGGGTGAGGCCGATGGTGGTGGCGAGGCGGGTCAGGTCGGGGGTGGGACCGGCCCGTAGGAGCGTGGCGACGACGGTGTGGGCGGTGGGTCGGGTGCGGGTTTCGGCGGGGGCGATCTGGTCGGCGGCGATGATGGCGCGGGCGGCGGCGGTGGGGTTGCCGGTGTCGAGGTAGGCGCGGGTGACGTCGATCAGGTGCGCGGCACGGTGCTCGGCGGGTAGCTCCCGCCAGCCGTGACCGGCGGTGCCGCGCTGGTGGTGGGTGATGGCCTGGTGCGGGTCGCCGAGGGCGGCGGCGAGGTGGGCGCGGGCGAGCGTGACCGTGGTCGGCCCGAAGGCGGTGGTTGTGTCGCCGTGGTCGGGGCGCCGCTGGTGGTGGCTCATGGTGGCTGCGTGTCTGTCGGCGCGGTCGGTGAGCTGGTGTGCGGTGGCGGGGTCGTTGCCGGTGGCGGCGGCGAGGGCGGCTTCGATCAGCAGGGTGCCGGCGAGGGCGTGGTCGTCGGGTGCCGGGTGGTCGGTCGTGGCCGGCGTGATGAGTGGTACGGCGGTGAGCGCGGCTCGCGTGGCGAGGGTGCTGCGGTGCAGGGCGCGGAGTGCCTGGGTGAGGGCGATGGCGGCTGCGGCGGTGTGCCGGGGGTGGCCGTTGGCGGTGGCGATGGCGCGGTCGGCGGCGAGCCAGGCGAGGTGGGGTTCGTTGAGTTTGGTCAGCAGGTGGGCGGTGAGCCGGTAGACCCGGGTGAGCAGGTACCCGGCGTCGGGGGCGTCGCTGGTGGTGGTGTAGCGGGTGTGGGTGAGCAGGTCGGGCAGCATGCGGAGTAGTTGCGGGTAGTGGGCGTGCTGGTAGGCGCTGTGGGCGTACTGGATGCCGCGGCGCAGGTCCTCGGCGGACGGTGTGGGTTGGTCGGGGGTGGGGGTGTCGTAGCGGGCGAGGGCGGCGCGGAGGTGTTCGACGGCGGCGGCCGTGGTGTTGGTGGTGGGTTCGGGCTGGCCGGTGGTGGGGCCGAGGATGGTTTCGGGGGTGACGCCGAGGACAGCGGCGACGGTGTGGACGACGGAGATGCGGTCGAGGGAGCGGATGCCGCGTTCGACCTTGTCGACCCACGAGTGGGACTTGCCGATCCGGTCGGCGAAGACCTGCTGGGTCAGGCCACGTCGGGTGCGGAGTTGGGCGATCCGCCGGCCGATGGGTAGTTCGGCGATGCGGTGGCGGCCGGGCGCGGTCATCGGTGCATGCTCCGGTGGATCTCCTCGGTGGTCGCCCCGCAACGGGGGCACCACCGGGACTTGACCCGGAACGCGAACAGGCCGAGGAGGAAGCCGGGCATCAGGCCGGCGAAGACGATCGGTAGCAGTCTGGCGATCACGAGCACTCCGCTGTTGTGAACGGCGGCCTCGTCGAGGAATCCAATGCCTGCCGCCTGGTGGATAGCACACGGTGGTATGCGCCACACAGGACAGTAAGAGTGCCTCGTAGTTGATCTATTACTACCGGTTATGGCTACAGGTTTATTCCGAGCCGGCCAGCAAGCATCCGTAGGTCGTCGGGGACCGCACGACGCTGGGTCCGGTGCGCGATGGCAACCACCGCCTCGCGGGCGAGTGGGTTCAACGCGAACGGTGCCGGCGCGGCCCGCTCGGCCTGGACGAACGCCGCCAGCGCCTCGGCGTCGCGTCGCCCACCGGCGGACAGCGCACGACCCAGGTCCAGCCAGTAGGACTGGTGACGGATGGCGGCGACGAGGGCATGAGGACGCACCGTACGGGACAGTTCGATGACGCGGCCGTGTTCGCCCAGCTCGGCGGCGATCGACATTTCCCAGAGGCCGACGTTGGTCGGCCCGAAGCCGCAGCCGTTGAAGCCCGCGCCGTCGGCTGGATCCCCGAGGCTCGCCGCGTCCCTGGCCGCCTCCGCCAGGTGATCACGAGCGTTGTCCACCCGACCACTGACAGCGCAGGTCAGTGCGGCCGTAAGGTGCAGCTGACCGAGCATCTGCCGTACTCGCTCATCAGCGGCGTCGGCCTGCACCTCGGCGAGCGACCGGTCGGCGGCTCGCGCCGCGAGCGCAGCGGACTCGATCGGCAGACTCTGGGTGTACGCGAACCGCGCCGCACCGATCCAGGCCGGATCCGCGACGTCCTCGGCGGCCGTCACCGCGATCCGGGCGGCGTTCAACGCGAGATGCCGGTAGCCGAGGTTCCGCAGGCAGGTCGAGGTCAGATAGGCGACATGGGCGAGCGTGGTCCCACCGACAGCGGCGGCAGCGTGCAGCAACCCGGGCAGCATCGGTGCCATCGCCGGGTAGTTCGCACTCGCCCTGAGCTGGTCAGCACGAGCGATCCGGGCGGCAAGCCCTTCAGCGCTGCCGGCGACTGGCTGCCGCTCGCCGTCCTCGATCTCGATCAGCGCCGACCAGATCCCCGGAACGCACGCCCCCGCCCGCTCCCGTGCCGGATCCCCCGACTCGGTGCCCTGACCAAGAAGGTCAGCCACGGTGACCTGAAGAGCACTCGCGATAGCGACCAAGGTGGAGCGACGGTCGATGCTCTTGTGTCCCGACTCCAACTGCGAAATGTACGACTGGCTGACGCCGGCCAAGCCAGCGAGGACCCCTTGGCTCATCCCGCCCCGACGCATCCGCCAGTACCGAATCCGCGCACCAACCGTGCTCACCTTCTCAGGCATACCGTCGCTAACCTCCTGGATAGCGGGCCGGGGCACCCCAGCTGACATGGCCGTCGGGTCGGCTACCCCGACCGTACCCGCCCTGAAGGTCCACGCACAGGCCCTGATCCATACCCCGGTCGCGGCAGCGGCGATCCTCCAGCTTCCACACCACTGACCTAAACTTGTGGTCGTTTTGTGGGCAATGGTGCGGGTTCCGAGCTAGGTGTGGGGTCGGGTGTGAGACGTGCAGAAGCTCCTGGTAGGACATGGATTGACTAGATCAACATGTTCCAACCAGGAGCTTCGGTGTCGGATTCTGCCATGGTGTCGACCGGTGCGGTGCGACAGGCCGCCGGTCAGCGGGAGTCGCTGCGGACGGCAGTGATCGCCGGTCCGGCTGGTATCGGGACCCTCGACGAGCAGGTGACCGGCCGGTTGTGGCCGATCCTGGCCGATGCCGCACACATCGGCCGGGCGCGGGCCACGGTTGGGCACGTCGACGCGCGGCGGCGGGTGCTGACCGGGGCGGTCACGGTGATGATCGTGCTCGGGCTGTGCCTGTTCCGGCGGGAGAGCACATCGGTGGTGACCGCACGGGTGACCTCACGGATCCCCCGGACCCGGTGGAGGGCACCCCGACCGCCGCGGCGGTGTCGAAGGCCCGGGGCAGACTCCCCGCGGCGGTGCACCAGCGGGTGTTCACCACCGGCGCCCGGTCCACACCGACGTTCGGGCCCGAGTCGTACGCGTTCGGTCTGCTGGTCACCGCGATCGACGGCACCGTGTTCGACCTGGCCGACACGGCGCGGACACGGGCCGGGTTCACCACCCCGACCGGCGGCCGGTTCCCGCAAGCCCGGATGGTCGCCCTGGTCGCCTGCGGCATCCGCTGGATCCTCGCCGCCCGTATCGCCTCCTCCGGGACCAGCGAACAGGCCCTCGCCGACGACCTGATCGGCGAACTCCAACCCGGCACCATCAACCTCGCCGACCGGGGCTTCTTCTCCATGGACCGCTGGACGCGGGCGGCCGCCACCGGGGCGCACCTGCTGTGGCGAGTCAAGAACGGCGCGCGGAGCCTGCCCGCCCGCCTGGTCGAGGTCCTCCCGGACGGCTCCGCGCTCGTGCAACTCGCCGAGTCCGACGCGATGCTGTCCCGCCGCCGCACCACCCGCGCCGACCGGGGTCTGCCCCGACTCCGTCCGACACTCGCCCGTCTGGTCGAGTTCACCGTCACCACCCGCGACCGCGCCGGCCGCACCACCCACAGCCGCTACCGCGTCCTGACCACCCTGCTCGACCACCACCGTCACCCCGCCACCGCCCTCGCCGCGCTCTACGCCGAACGATGGCAGATCGAACTCACCTACGGACGACTGAAGACCACCCTGCGGGAACCCGGCGCCCGACCACGCGGACAGACCCCCGAACTGGCCCACCAGGAACTCTGGGCGCTACTGACCGTCTACAACGCCCTCGTCCGACTCGCCGTGACCACCGCCGTCGACCTGAACATCGACCCCGACGCGGTCAGCTTCGCCACCGTCCTCGCCCTGACCCGCGCCCACCTCGCCAGCCAGAACCCAGCACCCTGCGTCAACTGCGGACGCCACGACCCCGACCCCACAACCGCACTACTCACCGCGATCGCCGCCCAACCCCTCAACCGACCCATCCGCACCCGCACCGGACCCCGCACCAACGACAACGAAGAACACAACGTACCCGCGATTTACCTACGAGATAACCATCAGCCACGTCGATCTACCGAAAGCCGGCAAACCGGCCAAAGTTAGGTCAGTGTATGTGAGCCAGGGCCGCTAGCTTGACACTCCGAACTAGATAAGGGATGCCGCAACTAGAACAGCCTCTTCGGCCGTGAGCGCCGTCGAGGTCCGGTCTTTACGGGGATCCTCAACGCGGAAAATTCCAGATGTCCAGGTAATCCACACCTCCCCTGCCGCGCGATCTCGATGATCCCGCATGATGCGCAGCATCGTTAAGTGAGTCACATAAGGAAAGCGGTGAGTGAGTAGGTGATTTTTGTGCGCAGCCAACAAGAGCGGCCGCAGGTCGACCAGGTCGGGATCAGATAACAAACTTTTCCATTGCACAGCAACTGGGTCGCCTTGGTCGAATTCTAGCGCCAATTCACCGGCAACCATGAATGGATATTGTGATAGCAATCCTTCGACTCCGACACCCATTCGCCACAATTCAGCCACTCGGATAATGTCGATAAGGTCGACTGACCCACCGGATGCCCATACGCGACCGCCAGCTATCAATGTCACGAAGAACCAACGCGACTCAGCTCCTAGTTGCACCAGCAAAGAGCCCTTATCGGAGGCAACCTCAGCGGTTACACGCCCGCCAGCCCCAGGCCTTGCCGAAATCACGCCGAGATTGATCCCACTGCGGGTCGCCAGGGAAGCCATAACTGAGGCCAGGTCGCCTTCTTTGGTAATTTCTGGATACAAGCCACCGCCCAGGAGATCGCTAGTTTCTTCACTCATTTCATCAAATCCCATTTCTGTGAATAGATAGGTTCGAGAATTGGATAGCTAGTCGTCGGTCGCGAACCAGAACTTGGGGAGATTCATAGAATCCCAGTCAGGCTCAGGGACGGCGATTCTAACTCCTCCCTCGCCATAGAACTTCACAGTACTCCAATGAGGCTTATTCAGCAGGGTCCAGTAACCCACAGTGGACCCCCCGATGAATGAGACGGCCCGCCCTCCCATAGGATGGAGTTTCCACACAACAACCAAAGAAAGCGGACCGCCGAGCATGTATCATACCACCGGCTTCACGACCGATCAGATTCGCGACCTCTGCGTGCTGGTCCGCGCCGAATGCCGGAACCTGGGCATGGAACCGTGGCCCCCGGTCCTCGGCCTCTACCGTGCCCTCGTGGTCGCGTTGACCTACATGCGTCGTAACCGTGTCCAAGCGGAGATCGCCGAGGCGCACGGCGTCTCCCAGTCGACGATCTCACGGGCGGTCACCGCCATCACCCCGGTCCTCGACCGCGTGCTGGCGGGGTTCGTGCCGACCGCCGACGAGCTCGACCCGACCGCCCAGTACATCGTCGACGGCACTCTGTTCCCCTGCTGGTCATGGCGCACGGACCGCTGTCTGTACTCCGGCAAGCACAAGACCACGGGCATGAGCGTCCAGGTCGCCTGTACCCTCGACGGCGCGCTCGCCTGGGTCTCCGATCCCGTCACCGGCAACCACCACGACTCGTACGCGATCAACGACACCGGTGTTCTCGTCAGCCTGAATCCCGGAGACTGGATCGGCGACAAGGGCTACGTCGGCAACGGCATGATCACTCCGTACAAGAAGCCCAAGGGCGGCGAGCTCACAGAGTGGCAGAAGGAATACAACAGGCAGGTCAACAAAATCCGCTGGGTCGTCGAACAGGTCATCGCAAACCTGAAGACCTGGAGAATCCTGCACACCGACTACCGCAGACCGCTCGCGACCTTCACGGAAACGATCTCCTGTGTCATCGGGCTGCACTTCTACAGGATCGCCTGTGAATAGACCTCAATCTCTCCGCTTAGTTGACACCGCCCTCGCGATCCAAGCCATCTCCTCCTCGGTAGCATGCGGCGCCACGCCCCCACGCTTTAGACCCTGGATATTCACGGGGTCGTGATCTTGTAACGGTTTCGTGAGGCCCGGAAACGCGGAAGTGCCTGCCAGGCAAGGGAAAATGGTGATTGCGACATCTACCAGGATCTCTAGCGAGGAGGCACTTCCGACGTGCGTGAGCTTACCGGATGGTCGAAGGACCTGCGTGTCACCGCCGACGGTGACGGGGTGGTGGCGATGGTCGGGGTGGCGGGCCTACGCATGCTCGCCGACCGCACCGGCCTGACGGCGGGCATCTCCACCGTGCTAGCCAGGCCGGGATTCGATCCGGTCCATGACCGGGGCCGGGTCCTGACTGACATCGCGTGTTCGATCGCCGCTGGCGGGACAGACGTGTACGACATCGAGGCGCTACGGGCCCAGGCCGCGTTGTTCGGGCCGGTGGCCTCGGACACCACCGCCCTGCGCGCGCTGGGTGAGATCAGCGACAGCGGTCTGCACCGCATCGACGCCGCGCGGGCGAAGTCGCGCGCGCATCTGTGGAGCCTGCTACCGGCCGGCGTGCCGGAGGCGACCTACGCCGGTGGCCTGAGCATGGGCGAGACGATCGTGCTGCGGGTGGACGGCACCATCACCGTGGCCCATTCCCGCAAGGAACACGCCGAGGCGACGTTCAAGAAGACGTTCGGGTTCCACAGCCTCGGCGTGTGGATCGACAACACCGGTGAACTGGCCGCCCTGATGCCCCGCCCCGGCAACGCCGGGGCGAACACCGCCGCCGATCTGATCGAGGTCCTGCGCCAGGCCATCGCGCAGATACCCGCCGACCGACGCGACGACCTGCTGATCACCTCCGACGGTGCCGGCGCCTCACACACGCTCATCGACTGGCTGCACAGCCTCGACCAGACCGGTGGGCGTCGAGTGGCGTACTCGATCGGGTTCGACGTCGACGAACACGTCCGGGCGGCATGCAACCGCCGACCCGACGACTGGTGGGTCCCGTGCCTGTCCAACACCACCGGCGAGGTCATCGACGGCCTTCAGGTCACCGAGATCACCGACCTGCTCCGCGAGCGGCTGACCGGCCTGAAGTGGCCGAAGACGATGCGGGTCATCGTGCGCCGGCGCAAGCTGTTCGACCACGAACAGGCCACCCTGTTCGACACCTGCGGCTACCGGTACTCGGCGTTCGTCACCAACACCGGCGCCCACGGCCCGGACGGCCTGTCCGTGCAACGCGCCGACGCCCGTCACCGCGTACACGCCCGCGTCGAAGACGACGTACGCACCACCAAGGACACCGGCCTCGGGCATCTGCCGTCCAAACAATGGCAGGTCAACAAGGCCTGGTGCGCCGCCGTCACCATCGCCGTGGACCTCACCGCGTGGATGCGCCTCTACGCGCTGACCGGCGCCCTGGCCAAGGCCGAGCCCAAGACACTGCGTTACCGGATCTTCCAGACCCCCGCACGCCTGGTCCGCGCCCGCCGCTACCGGTGGCTACGCCTACCCCACACCTGGCCCTGGGCCACCGACCTGGCCACCGCCATCGAGATCATCCGCCGGATGCCCATGCCCGCCACCTGACCACCCACACCACCGCCCCGACGACCAGGAGGAACCCCAGGAGACCACGCCACCGGCGCGACAGCCGGCCCACAACCACACCCAACGGAGCCGATACATCCACCGCCAACGATGCAGACTCGCTGGTCATCGAACGGCGTCAGACCCACGAAGAATCAGGGTAGACCGTTGTTGACCATGGTTTCGAAGTCACCAGCAAAACCCTTGGTGTTCACGTGCAAAGTAACGTTCCTATCTTCGATTGCACTAAGAACTGGACCCCGCCACTCATCAGCCGAGAGATTGTTATAGTGGATGAACCCATTTTTCTCAGCCCACGCACTTGTGCCCTCTTTGCGATAGCCAAGGGCTACATCGACTTTACCTTCGCCGCCGCCGCCGCTGGTGCCGCCGTTGGAGCGTGAGCTGGCGCCGGTGTTGCCGCCGGGTTTGGAGCTCGCCTTGCCGCTCCCGCCTCCTGCGCTGGTCCGGCCGCCGCCTCCGCTGTTGGTGGAGGCTTTGGGGTTGGTTTTGGCCTGGGCTTGTTTCTGGACGGGGTTGCCGGTCTTCTTCGACGCGTTGACAGCTTTGTTGCTGGTGGTGTTGGCCTTGTCTGCGGCTTTCTTCGCGAGGGCCTGGGCGGCGCGTTTGGCCCGTTCGGCGGCGGCCTTCTTCGCGTTCAACGCGGCGGTTTCGGCGGCGCGGGCCGCTTTGAGGACGGCCTGGGCGGCGGCTTTCGCTTTCTGCCAGGCCCTGATCGCGGAGAAGGTGCGTTCGACGGCCTTGACGATCCGGCCGAACGCTTTGAACAGTTTGAAGGCGGGCACGAACTCGGTGACCAGGTCGACGCAGGACCACACGTCGCCGCCGAAGCAGCCCAGCGCGGCGTTGAGGCCGATGAACTCCTTGAGCACGTCCCAGGCCACCGACAGGATGACCGACGTCATGGACCGGCCCGCGGCCGACCGGGCCTGGGCGACCTGCGCGGTGGACAGACCCGCACCGGCCAACGCCGCCGCCCGCTCCGACGCGGTCAGGCTGATCGACAGACCCGACGGGTCGGCGTGGGTGACCGGGTTGTTGTGCGCGTACGCGTAGCCGTTGGACTGCAACGGGTCCGCCACATCGAGGACCGGGTCGGCGGACAGGAACCGGCCCACCACCGGGTCGTACAGGCGGGCCCCCAACGGGGTGTAGCCGGACGCCTCATCCGGGGTCGCGCCCAGGAACCCGGCCCGGGTCTTCAGATTCGTGGCCAGAGCGGCCCGGCTACGCCGGGCCGCGCGACGACCAAGGCGGCCAGGCGATGCGTCCCGGTCGAAGCGATCAAGGCCGTGACGATCCCATCACGGGTCAACCCACGCGCCGGGTTCCGGGGATCGACGCCACGCCGCTACGCGCCGTGCCAACGAGCAGCCGCAATCTCGGTACCCAAGCCCTGAAATCCGCATCGATCCGTTCGCATACGCTCCGGATACCTGACATCAGTCGTGACAGCAACCGGGGTGCACAACCATGCACCCCGGCGCGTAAAGTCACTGAACCAGCACCATATGGAGTGGTCCACCGATGCTCCACAACTCCGGATCAATCGAACGTTTGGAAATCAAAGAGCCGACCGCTTGCGCCACTCTGCTTCAATTTCGGCGATCATTTCAGTTACGTTCTCATCCGAGAAGACGAACGGGCGCATTTGATCGACCACAGCCTCTCTTTTGGCTTCCGGCGTGGATAACTCACCCCACATTTCGGCCAGGTAATCGCGTACGGCAGGGCGTTCCATTGCTCGCGCTTCAAAGCGACGCCAATCACGCCAACCTTGCGCTTTCCGCGACTCCCCAATTTCTTCGTGATGCGCAATGATCGTCTCAACTAGCCGCTCATGTACGTGACTCAGGAACGGGCTACCTTTCACCGCCCAATCCACATCGGCCGCGTTGAAGCGGATCTCCATCAAGCCCTTCTGAAGTGCGTAAAGCTCGTCGATGTTGTTGATCTCGAACATACTTCCTCATCATCCGAATGGATTCGGGCCATGGAAAACCACGTCATCGAGCGTGAATCTGAACGACCCCGTGTGCATGAGCTCGTTGGGTTGTGAGCCAGGCACCAGTTTAGTCCCAGCGGGCAACCTGAACGCGATCAGGTGGGTTCCTCGGTCCCCGCCCCTTCCCATGAAGAGTGCGTTGCTTGTTTCCTTAGAGCTAAGCATCTCCCTTGTGAAGTACGTGACGCCCTTTGCGTTCGCAGTTACCACACCGCCGTCCATGATTTTGGCGTGATTGCCTTCGGACGTGTAATGGAATACGACATTGTCGTCTAGCGAGTCCGCAAGGTTATCTACGCTGTGCTTCGCTGCATCGCCGCAGTTGTGGACGAGGACCGGGGTTTTGCCGGCGATCACATGGTACGTGTGGACGCGGCTGATGGTGAGGTTGTGGACGGTGGCGTGTGGGACGGTCCTGCGGTGGATGGCGGTGATCTGGACCCAGGTGCCGGAGCTCGTCTGGAGCCACTGGCCGGGTTGGAGGTGGGTGGCGTCGATCCACTGGTCGAGTTCGGGGACCCAGAAGGGGTGTCCGTCGGTGGCGGTGATCTGGGCGACACCGGGGTCGCTGTGGCCGTTGGTGGTGTCTGGGTCTCTGCCCTCGTCGCCGTGTTGGCCGTCGGTGTCGATGGTGATGGTGACGAGGTGTTTGACGCCGTCGCCGGTGATGGTGGCGGTGACGGTCTCGACGCTGGTGGTGCCGGTTTCGGGGTCGGTGGCGATGACCTTGTCACCGGGCTTGACGTCCTCGATCGGCGTGGTGGTGCCGTCGGCCGTCAGGACCTTGGTGCCGGGGGTGAAGCTGTTGTTCAGCGGGCAACTGTCGGCGGGTTTGTCTCCTCCGCCGCTGGATCCGCCGTTGGAGCGTGAGCTGGCGCCGGTGTTGCCGCCGGGTTTGGAGCTCGCCTTGCCGCTCCCGCCTCCTGCGCTGGTCCGGCCGCCGCCTCCGCTGCTGGTGGAGGCTTTGGGGTTGGTTTTGGCCTGGGCTTGTTTCTGGACGGGGTTGCCGGTCTTCTTCGACGCGTTGACAGCTTTGCTGCTGGTGGTGTTGGCCTTGTCTGCGGCTTTCTTCGCGGCGGCCTGGGCGGCGCGTTTGGCCCGTTCGGCGGCGGCCTTCTTCGCGTTCAACGCGACGGTCTCGGCGGCGCGGGCCGCCCGCAGCACCGCCTGGGCGGCCGTTTTCGCTTTCTGCCAGGCCCTGATCGCGGAGAAGGTGCGTTCGACGGCCTTGACGATCCGGCCGAACGCTTTGAACAGTTTGAAGGCGGGCACGAACTCGGTGACCAGGTCGACGCAGGACCACACGTCGCCGCCGAAGCAGCCCAGCGCGGCGTTGAGGCCGATGAACTCCTTGAGCACGTCCCAGGCCACCGACAGGATGACCGACGTCATGGACCGGCCCGCGGCCGACCGGGCCTGGGCGACCTGCGCGGTGGACAGACCCGCACCGGCCAACGCCGCCGCCCGCTCCGACGCGGTCAGGCTGATCGACAGACCCGACGGGTCGGCGTGGGTGACCGGGTTGTTGTGCGCGTACGCGTAGCCGTTGGACTGCAACGGGTCCGCCACATCGAGGACCGGGTCGGCGGACAGGAACCGGCCCACCACCGGGTCGTACAGGCGGGCCCCCAACGGGGTGTAGCCGGACGCCTCGTCCGGGGTCGCGCCGAGGAACCCGGCCCGGGTCTTCAGATTCGTGGCCAGCACGTCGACGGCGCGGGGGTTACCGAACGGATCCCGTTTCAGGATCCGTACCGGCATCCCCGACAGGGTCGAACCGACCTCCGCGTACGGGCTGCCCTGATGATCGGCCGCGACCGCCGCCAACTGGACCGACGCCGACCCGTAGGCGTACCGCAGCATGCTGCCACCCGGCACCGCGTAGCTGCGCTGACTGTTGACGTTCACCCCACCAGCGGCCACCGTGACCACCGCGTCGGCCAGGTGCAGCGTCGCCCGCCGGTCCTGCACGGTCAGCAACCGCGCCCCGTCCGGACCGTAGACGTGCCGGGTCTCGTCCTGCGCCGACCACACCTGACCGGTCGCGGCAGCATCACACACGGCCAGCACGACCGGCGTCGAGTTCGCGGTCGCACCACCATCGACCGCCAGACACAGACCGGACCCGGTGTGCCGCAACTGCCCGGCCACCGTACGGGTCAACCGCTGCGCCGCGGTGCCGTCACACGCACGCAGCTGGACCGCCGACCCGGCCGTGTCCCCGTCCGGCTGGACACACCAGTCGTCGTACACCCGCAACGTGCCCGGGCCGGTGCCCGCGCCGCCGGCTACGCCATGCGCCGTGCTCGAACGGCTGCGACTACTGCTGCGCCCGGATCCCTATCAACGGCTCGACTTGCAGATCGGCAACGGACGTCGACGATGCGGCGGTCAGCCGAGGCCCTTGACGCCCGGATAGGCCGCATCTGAAAGAACCTGTACGGCGGTGCCTGCGGCGGAGGTGGAGGGATGGTAGACCCGCAGTTGTCCGTCCGACGTCCACCGGGCCCACATGTCGGGTATGCCGTCGCCGTTGACGTCGGGGACGCCGATCACCAGGTCGACGCTCGCGGCCGACCAGCCGGTGCCGAAGGAGACGTCACCGTCGCGGGAGTTTATGGCCAACTTCAACGAGTGCAGGTCGACGCTACCAGCGACGGTGCCAGGTAGGCCGTGCCGCACAGACATTCTGCCGTTGTCCAAGTCGCGCCACAGTAGGTCCGGGGTGCCGTCCTGGTCGATGTCGGCCACGTTGACGATTTCCCGCCGGGCCCAGGCGGTGCCCTCCATCAGGGTCGCCTGCTGGAAGCTGGCTCCGGTGTAGCCGCTCAACGTCCAGAATGCGGGGCCGGCCCGCAGGACCAGGTCGGGGTGACCGTCCCCGGTGATGTCCCCGACGGCCTTGAGCTGGGTCCAGATGGCCGGGTCCGGTGCGTCGGCCGGCAACCGCACCCGGATCCGGTCGTCGACGTCGAAGCTGCCGTACCCGTCGCCGGGGTAGATCCAGAAGCCGCCGTCGGGGGTGCGGACGAACAGATCGGTCACGCCGTCGCCGGGGAAGGCGTCGCCGTACTTGGTGAGCAGCGCGACCTGGGAGGTCGCCGGGTCGTACCAGTGACCAGCCGGGTCGAGCTGGCCATCGACGCTGTACGACGCCGCCAGGGATCCGTACAGGGCTCCGTCGGTGTCGCTGGGATAGGTCCGCAGATTGCCGTCGGCGTCGATGATCGTCAGATCGGGTCGTCCGTCACCGCCGGTGTCACCCGGCCCGTCGGCGGTGTCGCGAGGCGGTACGTAGAAGGTGTGGTCGGTACGGGCGCTCCGGTTGCCGGCCGCGTCGTACGCGTACACCTGCAGGGTGGTCGGGCCGGAGTGTCGGGGTCGCAGGTCGGGCACGGTCGCCGTGCCGGAGTTGGCGGTCACGTATGTCAGCTCACGCCCGCCGAGCGCGTAGCTGAACTGGGCGGCGTCGGCGGCGGTGAAGGTGACCGGACCGGTCTGGCCGAACTTCACCGTTGCCCAGGTCGCTCCGTCCGGGGTGGCGGCCAGGAACACGTCGCTGGTGACGGCCGGAGCCGGTGGCGCGCTGGCGTCGATCGTGATCCGACAGGGTTGATCACCTGGCGGGAAGTACCACGATGTCGCACCGTCGGTGTCCTCAGACCGGACGTCCCAGGAGTAGGTGACGCCGTCCACCAGGCTGGTGGCGGGGATCGTCACGCTGCCCCGGCCGCTGCTCAGGCTGGTGACGAGGGTCCCGGCGGGCACCGTGCCGCCGGTGGGCCAGAAGCGGAAGCGCAGCCCGCGCAGGTTTCCGTCCGGGTCTGAACCAGTGGCGGCCAGCACCAGGTTGGTCCGGGCGACGAGGGTGCCGCCGCCGGGCCCGGGGGCGCAGTTTCCGCCGGGTGTGATGGTGCCGGCGGTCGGCTCGTTGGGGCTGCGGTTGTAGACCACGGTCAGCTCGGTCGCACTGACCTGGAACTTGCGCCAGGTGTGGGTGTCGTCCTCATCGGTGGCCCGCATGACGAAGGTGATCTGGGACCAGCCGTTGGTCGCGCCGGCCTGGGCCCCCTGCTGCACGTCGAAGCTGACGTACGCGTCGGCGCACTGGTTGCTGTAGCCATGCGCGAACGACCGACGCTGCTGCTCGGAGATCCAGTCCGGCTGCTTCTTCCAGGTGGTGCCGGAGGAGATCGCACCGGTGAGCCACAGCCGCATCTCCCGGGCCTGGCAGCTCCACGAATGGTTGTTCAGCAGCCGCAGACTCGCCGAACTGACCGTGGCGCCCTCGATGCTGCTGTTGAATCCCATCCGCCAGAAGGTGCGGGCGCGCAGCGGCGTCTCCTCCTCGTAGCCGACCCGAGCGACGGTGCTGCCGTTGTTGAAGTTGGTGCCGTTCCAGGTGTTGGTATTCGGGTGCTGGCTGTAGATGGTCGCCCACGCTTGGGTGGTGCTGCGCATCGTCGGATCGAGGAAGATCGGGAACCGGGCATCGGGGTCGTCCAGCAGTCCGCTGGCCGCCGCGTCCAGCCGCAGCCGCGCCTCACCGGTGCCGTCACCGTCGAGTGTGCTGGGCAGTTGGCCGACCTTGGAGCCCGGCTCGGCACCGCTGAGGCCGGACAGGCTCAGCACGTCGGTCGTGGTGGCCACCGAGGTACGCGGGGGCGAGTCGGGGTCGTCCGTGTTGCGTCCGGAGGAGTCCCAGCCGAACGGGGTGGGGATGGAGCTGATCTCCTCGTCGTCGGCCGGGTCGAGGATCCGGACCCCGCCGGTGACCGGATCGTGCTGGAAGACAGCGGTCGCCGACCGCAGGCCGTAGTTGATCTGGCGGACCGAGTCCACCGTGGCCGCGTCGGGCGTCTTGACGATCAGAAGTTGGCCGACGCCGCCGTCGTCGCGTACCACCATCAGCAGGTCGACGCCGGGCAGCACGTCGGGGTAGAGCGCCCGGGGGCCGTCGAGCACCGGCTCGGGTAGCGGACCGGGCCAGGTGTACGTGATGGTGTGACCGTCGAGGTCCAGCTCGGCCAGCACCCGGTCAGTGGTGTCGGTGGTGTCGGCAGGCTGGTTGTCCGCTGCCGCGTACCGGTCGGCGGCCGCTCCGCCGCTGGAGAAGCGGACCGGTGCCGGGGCGTTGACCGGCCGTACGCCGAGACCGTCGGCGTCGTCGGTGACCCGGCTGCGGCCGGCTCCGTCGGCCCGGCCCTGGTCGGCCGCACCGGTGCGGGTGAGGGTGGTGTCGAGTTCCGCCCACTGCCCGGTGGTGTCGCGGGCCCGCTGTGCGATGGCGTGGCTGGTGGTACGCAGTTGCCCGTCCGGTCTGGCCCAGGTGAGTGAGGTGGCGGTCGTCGCGGTGTCGATCAGCACCTCCTCACCGGTGCGGCGGGCCTGAGCCAGGGCCGCTGAGTCGTCGAGCGGGCCAGCCGACGGTGCCGGGTCCGGGGCGACGAGCCGGTCGATGGTGGACCGCAGCCAGGGCAGCGTCGCGGCGACGAGCGCGACCACCAGCAGACCGACGGTCAGAGCGAGCCTGGTGCGCGTACGCGTGAATGGGCTGAGCAGGCGAGGCGCGGTCACTGCGGTCTACTCCCGTGGGACCCGGTGGGCAGGGACGATGTGGACACCACTGCGCCCGCTCGGCGGCCACGGGGCAGAAGTCCGCACACGATCGCACGGACACCACTGTCGACGCGCCCCTCTTTAACGTTATTAACCTGATATATCCCACTGGTGCGCATCGCCACCCGCGCCGGAATACGAGTCTTTGTCAGCTTTTGCTAGTGGCAACTCATCCATGTATTGCGATTTCAAGATCTCTACGCCTTGTGTGCAGATTGCCACCACAGGTCGTGATTGACCAGTGACGCAGTTCACTCAGATCCCTGCCGTCAACCTGCCGCTCACTTGAGTGTCAGATCAACTTGACGCAGAGTGCTCACGACCGTGCCCCACACCCGGCGTGTGCTCTCGCGGTCCGTCCGCACCTTCTCTTCGCGCCTGGGAGTCGACGCGCATGCGTGGAACCGGTCCACAGTCCTGGCAGCTGGACCGCCGAGCCGCCGGTGACCGAGCCACCCGTACCAGAGCACGCCGGCTCGGCCGACGGCTTGCCAGCCGGGGCGGCACGCTCCTGCTGACGGCGGTCATGGTGGTGACGGTCCTGCCCGCGCAGGCATGGGCGATACCCGGCCCGGGAATGAGTCGCGAAGCGATCGAGGTCGACCTGCCGGACATCCCGGACGCCGAACGGGTCGGCCAGGACGAGTCAGCCGAATCCGACCTGACCACCGCCGACGAGGTACCGGTGGTGCCGTACGAACCGCAGGCCGTCACCCCGTGGGAGTCCGGCGACGGCACCGTGGACCTCACCGGTGTGGCCGCTGGTGAGACGCTGCCGGTCGACGACCTGCCGGTCGCGCTCGGCGTACCGTCCGATGGCGACCCGGCCGATCTCGCCGGCAGCTGGGCTGTCGGCCTCGCCGCCCCCGAGGCGTCCCAGGCCGCCGGCGTCGCCGGCCTGATCATGAAGATCACCCCGCCGGCCACCGCCGACCCGGCCGCCGAGGTCGCGCTGACCGTCGACTACACCACCTTCGCCGACCTGTACGGGCCGCAGGCCGCCGACCGGTTCGGCTTCCTGCTGCTGCCCGAATGCGTCTACGACGCCCCGGACAGTGGCGACTGCGCCACCGCCGACGGCAGCACCGGCCGCAGCGCCGGACCACAGGCCGGCGGTGCCGGCATCACCGGGACCGGCGAGTTCACCCCGGCACCGAGCCAGGTCTCGGTGGCGTCGACCCGGCGCGTGGTCCGCGGCACCGTCCCGGTCAGCGCGCTGCTGGCGGGCGAGCCCGCAGCAGGCCGGGCCACCACGTCCGCCACGTCGTCGAGTGTGGTCGGCGTACTGGACACCGGCGCGTCAGCGGCCGGCGACTACACCGCCACCCCGCTGCTCTCCTCCGGCTCCTGGGCGGCCGGTTCCTCCTCCGGCGCGTTCACCTACGGCTACCAGGTGCAGGTGCCGGAGACCTCCGGCGGGCTGATGCCGCAGGTCAACCTGTCGTACTCGTCGCAGTCGGTGGACGGGCGGACCTCGGCCACCAACAACCAGGCCTCCTGGATCGGCGACGGCTGGGACTACGCCGCCGGGTCGATCACCCGCAGCTACGCCAACTGCCGGCAGGACTCGAAGAAGGCCGGCTCCAACAACGCCAGCCACCGCACCGGTGACCTGTGCTGGGGGTCGAACAACGCCACCCTGTCGCTGGGTGGGATGACCACCGAACTTGTCCTCGACGACGACGAGCAAACCTGGATCACCGCCAACGGCGACGGCTCCAAGGTGCAGCTACTCAAGGACTCCGGGCTGGCCAACGGCGACGCCGACGGCGAGTACTGGGTGGTCACCACCCGCGACGGCACCCGGCACTGGTTCGGTCGGCACCGGCTGCCCGGCTGGTCGTCCGGCGACCCGGTGACCAACTCGGTGCTCACCGCCCCCGTCTACGGCAACCACCCGGGTGAACCCTGCTACCAGGTCGGCAACTGGGCCGGGTCGGCCTGCACCCAGGCGTGGCGCTGGTCCCTCGACTACGTCGAGGACGTCCACGGCAACGCGATGAGCCTGTGGTGGGCGAAGGAGATCAACTACTACGCCCGCAACTTCAACTTCAAGGACCCGGTCCGCTACGACCGGGGCGGCTACCTGACCCGGATCGACTACGGCCAGCGCGCCGACAGCGTCTACTCGGCCGCGCCGCTGGCCGGGGTCTCCTTCACCGTCGCCGAACGCTGCTTCGCTGAAGGCTCGCTGACCTGCACCGAAGCCAACTTCACCAGCACCGACCCGAGCAACTACCGGATCTGGTACGACACCCCGGCCGACCTGCACTGCACCGCTGGGCAGAAGTGCTGGAACGCCTCCCCGGCGTTCTTCACCCGCAAACGACTGGACCGGATCACCACCTCAGCGCAGCGGCAGCCCGGCTCCACCGCACTGCAGACCGTCGACGAATACCGGCTCAAGCAGTCCTTCCCGATCCTGCGGACCGGGCTCAACACGGCACTGTGGCTGGAGTCGGTCACCCGCACCGGCTACGGCCGTAGCGGGAACCCCGACGACAAAATCGCCCTCAACGCGGTGCGGTTCGAAGCCAACCCCGACGACATGCCCAACCGGGTACGCCGCGACGACCGGCCCAACTTCTCCCGGCTGCGCATCGGCCGGGTCATCAACGAGTACGGCGGCGAAACGATCGTCACGTACAAGCAGCCGACCGGGGCCTGCGACACCGGCACCGGCCTGCCCGGCAAGAACGACACCGCCGCGTTGAAGGCCAACACCCGGCTCTGCTATCCGTCCTACTGGCACCCCGACCCGGCAGTCGAGGACATCGACTGGTTCCACAAGTACGTCGTCGACACCGTCGAGGAACTGCCCGCCGTCGACGGTGCCTACCCCACCGTCACCCGGTACTCCTACGCCGACGCCGGCTGGAAACTCACCGAGCAGGAGTTCACCAAGAAGTCCACCCGCACCTACTCGCGGTTCGCCGGCTTCGGCCAGGTCACCGTGATCACCGGCGACGACGACCCGGCCATCGGCAGCCGCCGGAGCAAGTCCGTCACCCGGTACTTCCGCGGCCTGGGCGACACCGTCGACGTCCACGACATCGACGGCGTGTTGATCGCCTCCGACGCCGAGCCGTTCGCCGGCCGGATCGCCGAGGAACTCACCTACACCAGCGCCGACGACGCCGACGCGGCGTGGCTGACCCGCAGCATTACCGTGCCGGCCGCCACCGAACTCGCCCGGCGGGACCGCGACGACGGGCTCAGCCCGCTACGCGCCTGGCGGGTCACCGAACCCCGGCAGATCACGTACACCCGATCCTCCGGGACCGGCGACGACACCCGCACCCAACGGGTCGTCGAAGCCCGCACCACCTACGAGACGATGTACGGGCTGCCCACGCACGTCGAGTCCCGAGGCGACACCGGCCGCCCCGGCGACGAGTCCTGCACGTACGTCGACTACCTGCACCGGGCCGACCAGCACGTCATCGGGATGACCCGCCAGCTGCGGACCAGCCCGACGCTGTGCGCGGACGCCGACTTCGACGACCTGACCACACTCAGCTCGGCCAGCCGGGTCGGCTACGACGGCCAGCCGTACGGCACCGCCCTCGCCGCGTCGACCCGGGCCCTGGTCACCGGCTCCTGGTCGTTGAAGGCCGACGGGTCCGGTTTCCAGAGCGACGGCACCGTCGCCTTCGACGCGATCGGCCGGGTGGTGTCCCGCACCGATCCGGACGGTAGGACCTCGACGACCACCTTTGAACCGGCCACCGGGCAGGCCTACGAGGTCGTCGAACGCAACTCGCTCGGCCACGAACAGACCGTCGAGGTCGACCCGGGTCGCGGTGTCGCCGTACGCAGCACCGACCCGAACGGGCACGTCAGCCAGTCGACGTACGACCCGCTCGGTCGCCTCGTCGAAGTCTGGGCGCCCGGACGGACCCCGACCGCCGGCGCGGTCCCGGACTTCAGCGCCGAATACCACCTGCCGGCCGGCAAACCGCCGTACGTGGTCACTCGCAGCCGCGGCCACGAGAACCGGGTCGAAACCGCCGTCACCCTCTACGACGGGCTCGGCCGGGAACGGCAGAGCCAGCAGGAAGCCGTCGGCGGCGGCCGGCTGATCAGCGACACGCTCTACAACACCTCCGGTGAGGTGTGGCAGACCAACAACGCCTACTACGCCGAGGGTGCACCGAGCGGCGGGCTGTTCACCCCGCTCGCCGACACCGCCGTGCCGAACGCCACCCGCTACACCTACGACGGTCTCGGCCGGGTCGTCACCGAGATGCCGGTGCTGCGCGGCACGGAAGCACCGGAGCGGGCAACCCGCTACGAGTACGGCACCGACCACTCCACCGTGATCAACCCGGCTGGCTCGCCGTCGTACCGGACCTACTCGGACGCCATCGGCCGCACCGTCCGGGTCGACACGTTCACCGACGCCGCGCGCACCGAGTTCACCACCATGCGGTACGGCTACCACCCGCGCGGCCAGCTGGCGTCGGCCACCCACTCCGCCGACCCGGACCGCCCGTGGACCTGGAGCTACGACCAGCGCGGCCGGCTCGTCACCGCCAACGACCCGGACTCCGGCAGCACGACGCTGACGTACGACCACCGGGACCGGCCGCTGACCTCGACGAACGCGCGTGGCGTGACGGTGTGGAACGGTTACGACGAGCTGTCCCGGCCGACGCAGCAGCGGCTCGACGGGCCGGGCGGGACGTTGCTGGCCGAGTACGGCTACGACACCGCGCCGGGTGGCATCGGGCTGCCGGCGGCCGCGACCCGCTACACCGACGGGTTGGCGTACACGCAGCAGGTCGGTGGTTACACCGACGACTACCAGCCGACGTCGACGACGTTGACGTTGCCGCAGTCGGTCGCCGACATGTGGGGTCTGGCGGAGTCCTACACGTACGGCTACGCGTACACCGACACCGGGCTGCCGGCGTCGGTCGACCTGCCGGCGGTCGGTCGGATGCCGGCCGAGCAGGTGCTGGTCCGGTACACGGCCGACGGGTTGCCGCTGTCGGTGTCCGGGCAGGACTGGTACGGCGCGGAGACGGTCTACTCGCCGTACGGGCAGGTGCTCCGGTCGACGTTGGGCGCGCAGCCGCACCGGGTGTGGACGACGGCGTCGTACGACGACGCCAGTGGCGCGTTGACCGATCAGCGGGTGTTCCGGGAGCAGACCGGTGATCAGGCGATCGTCGGCGGGAACCTGGTGTCGCACCGGTCGTACGGCTACGACGCGGCCGGTAACGTCACCGCGATCCGGGAGCACGCGGCCGGCATTCAGGAACGGCAGTGTTTCGGCTACGACCCGCTGGGCCAGCTGACCGGGGCGTGGACGGCTGCCGACCAGACCTCGTGCGCGGTGGCGCCGGCTGCCGCGTCGGTGGCGGCGGGTCCGGACGGGGCCGGCTACTGGCAGGAGTACTCCTATGACCTGCTCGGTAACCGGTCGGAGCTGGTGGAGAAGGACCTCGGTGGTGACACCGGGAAGGACGCGACGACGACGTACGGCTACGGCGGCGCGGACGGGTCGCAGCCGCGGACGTTGACGTCGGTCCGTAAGGAGTATGTGACGCCGGCGGGTGCGCAGGTGACGGCCGAGGCCGAGCGGTTGTACGAGGCAACCGGTGAGACGCGGTCTGTGCAGTCGGTGCCTTCCGGTGACGTGCAGGAGCTGACCTGGACCTACGACGGTCAGGTGGAGCGGATCGCCGGTCAGGGCGGTGGTGGCGGGACCGCCTATGTGGGTGTGGTGGGTAAGTGTCTGGACCTGCAGGCGGGGTTCGCGGTTGCCGGTCAGCAGGTGCAGTTGTACGAGTGCAACGGCACGACGGCGCAGCGGTGGTCGTTCACGGTGGTGGACGGGCAGCCGGATGCCGATCTGGGCACGTTGCGGGTGTACGACGACTGGTGTGTCCAGCCGGACGGGGACACGGCCGGGTCGGCTGTCCAGTTGCGTGCGTGTGACGGCACCGCGGCGCAGCGGTTGACCCGTACGGTGGTCGGGCAGTTGCGGCACACCGGGTCCGGTCTGTGTCTGGCGGTCGATGGTGGTGCGACCGTGAACTCGACGCCGGTCGTGTTGGCCGTGTGTGATGCTGCCGCGACCGGTCAGGTGTGGTCGGCGCAGGACGAGACCCGGCACGTCTACGGTCCGGACGGGGCGCGGTTGCTGACCGTGCAGGACCGGCGGGCGACGCTGCACCTGGCCGACGCGGTGGTCACGGTGGCGGCTGGTGGGGTGAACGTCAACAGTCAGCGTAGCTACGCGGTGCCGGGTGGCGGCATGCTGCGGTACGCCTACGGGTCGGCGTCGGTCCAGTTGGCGGCGGTCGCGGCCGATCATCAGGGCAGCCCGTACGCGGAGGTCGGTTCGACCCTGGCGGGGATGCCGGTACGGATCCTGAAACGGGATCCGTTCGGTAACCCCCGCGCGGTCGACGTGCTGGCCACGAATCTGAAGACCCGGGCCGGGTTCCTGGGCGCGGTCCCGGATGAGGCGTCCGGCTACACCCCGTTGGGGGCCCGCCTGTACGACCCGGTGGTGGGCCGGTTCCTGTCCGCCGACCCGGTCCTCGATGTGGCGGACCCGTTGCAGTCCAACGGGTACGCGTACGCGCACAACAACCCGGTCACCCACGCCGACCCGTCGGGTCTGTCGATCAGCCTGACCGCGTCGGAGCGGGCGGCGGCGTTGGCCGGGGCGGGTCTGTCCACCGCGCAGGTCGCCCAGGCCCGGTCGGCCGCGGGCCGGTCCATGACGTCGGTCATCCTGTCGGTGGCCTGGGACGTGTTGAAGGAGTTCATCGGCCTCAACGCCGCGCTGGGCTGCTTCGGCGGCGACGTGTGGTCCTGTGTCGATCTGGTCACCGAGTTCGTGCCCGCCTTCAAACTGTTCAAAGCGTTCGGCCGGATCGTCAAGGCCGTCGAACGCACCTTCTCCGCGATCAGGGCCTGGCAGAAAGCGAAAACGGCAGCCCAGGCGGTGCTGCGGGCGGCCCGCGCCGCCGAGACCGTCGCGTTGAACGCGAAGAAGGCGGCCGCTGAGCGGGCGAAACGCGCCGCCCAGGCCCTCGCGAAGAAAGCCGCAGACAAGGCCAACACCACCAGCAACAAAGCTGTCAACGCGTCGAAGAAGACCGGCAACCCCGTCCAAAAACAGGCCCAGGCCAAAACCAACCCCAAAGCCTCCACCAGCAGCGGAGGCGGCGGCCGGACCAGCGCAGGAGGCGGGAGCGGCAAGGCGAGCTCCAAACCCGGCGGCAACACCGGCGCCAGCACCCGCTCCAACGGCGGCACCAGCGGCGGAGGAGACAAACCCGCCGACAGTTGCCCGCTGAACAACAGCTTCACCCCCGGCACCAAGGTCCTGATGGCCGACGGCACCACCACGCCGATCGAGGACGTCAAGCCCGGTGACAAGGTCATCGCCACCGACCCCGAAACCGGCACCACCAGCGTCGAGACCGTCACCGCCACCATCACCGGCGACGGCGTCAAACACCTGGTGAAGATCACCATCGACACCGACGGCCAGCACGGCCCGGAGACCGCCCAGGTCACCGCCACCGACGGACACCCCTTCTGGGTCCCCGAACTCGACCAGTGGACCGACGCCACCGACCTCCAACCCGGCCAATGGCTCCACACCAGCACCGGCACCTGGATACAAATCACCGCAATCCACCGCAGGACCGTCCCGCGAGCCGTCGTCCACAACCTCACCATCAGCCACGTCCACACGTACCATGTACTCGCCGGTGATACGCCGGTCCTCACGCACAATTGCGGCGACGAGGGTCCTCCAGAAGACGAAAGCGAGTGGTTCTTCCGCGGGGTAGACGAAAACCATCGTTCATACAATGCGCAGCACGGTGGCACGGTGACGCCGATGGGTGGTCACAGTGACCCAGTTCTTCACAACGACAACAATACGGAAAGTATCTACACCTCATGGACCTCCAGTAGGACAACGGCCGAGAGGCATGCGAGGAACCTTTCGGGTAGGGGTGTTGTTTTGATGGTGCGCCGCGGAACAACGGGTCCCATCATTGATATGGCATTTATGGGGATGGATAAGTGGGGGGAGAGTGAAGTGCTTATTCAGGGTGTCGTGAAGGTTCAGAAGCACTATCACGTACGTTAAGAAGTAGGGGGTGCAATCCATGGATGAGGAGCGCGTAGTCGATGAAGTGTTGGCTGATGCCCTTCGTGAGATGGCAGGATTGTCCGGAATGCAGGTCGAGGTCGCCCCCCTGATCGGGCAGCGGATTCGATTCGCGATAGTCCGCGCATCTCATGTTGTTAACACTTACCGCACCAGGGGTGAAATCGCTGTCGAGCAAGGTAAGAAACTGTATGGGTTCGAGGGATTTTTGGATACCTTGCAGGGGGCGGTCGGGTGGGTGGCAATTGGGTCCTTGAGGAACGATTCAATAACTCATGTACTGCTCATGGATCATGAAAAGTGGGTTCTGATAGCCTGGGTGGCAATCGCGAACGAGCATCCGTCCGCTCGTGGGTGACGACGGGATAAACCCGGGTCTCGGAGCCACTGACCTCAATGATTCTGTCCGAGCGAGCTTCTGATCGCGGACTGTGTCAGTTGGTCCGGTCGTGTTCGATGTGGAGGACGACGAGGCCGGCCGCGACGATTTGACTGATGCGCCAGGGGTTGAGGCTGACGTTGCGGGGCGCTTTGAAGGTGGTCTTCAGAGGGCAGTTCGGAAGATTACGTCCTTTTCTGGGCGAGAGTGAATACTCCGGGTTTGTCTTCGGTGAGGACCTGGCGGTTGGCCATGCGTTTGAGCTTCGCTCGGGTGCCTTCGACCTGTTTCGGTGAGGGCTCGACGCCGAGCGCGAGGCATAGGATTTAGATTTACGAGGCCTGGCGTTGACCCCAGATTTCGATCCGCCCTGCAGGAGCGCTTCGCTCGATTGCGCCAAGAGCATCCGGGGCTAGATTTGCGGTTGGAGATCGCCGAGTGAGCTACTACTTTACAATCTCAGGTGACGATGTCTGGGATCCTGCTCTGCAGACTGGGCTGCTCTATGTTGCCTTGACGGAAAAGGTGGCATCGATGCTAGGTGTCGACAGTGGACTAAAGCCTGCCGAGAACGACACTTGCGAGGTCGACTCGATAGCGTTTTCTCGATTCATCGGCTCCCTCTCGGAGTTTTACTGGGCCAGCCGGCACCCCGTTCGCAAGGAACTGATTGAAGGTCTCCTTTTGACCTCTCTGGTCATCGCGGAGCGCGGATCCATCGCGATTCCTGAAACCTTGAAGGAGAATTCAGTTCTACGGGAGAAGATCGGTGAAATATCTAAGTCGATGTAAGACAAATGGACTACACCCGGTAGTGACCTCAAGCCTACAGATTCCTGGGGTGTCTGGTAATTGTTGAGTGCGGCACCAAGCATCGTGAGTGATGGCTCGGTTGCCAGGGGTGAAGCGTAGGCGGTTGATCATGGTTGCGGTGCGTCAGGTAAGGCCGGGATGAGCGACCTGCCTGCCGGTCGCCGACGCAACATCGGCCGACTGCTGGGCGATGATCCACTCGTGTGCAGGCGACATCGGTGCGGAGACGAGCAGGGTCAGGTAGATCCGTCGGCGCATGCTGCCTGCCGACTCGGCAACCATCATCGGCCGTGACTGACGCAGTTGGTGCGCTCGCGGCGGCCCGTGTGGAGAGTCGCCACGAGCAGGGGGAGCCAGGGGTTACGGGCGGGTGCCGTCGGACTTGAGGGTGGTGGTGAAGGTGGTCCAGGCGGCGGGGTCGAAGGTCAGCGTCCCGGCGGCGGGGGCTTTGGAGTCGCGTACGTCGATCTGGGTGCCCCGGTCGCGGACCTCGACGCACTGGCCGTTGCTGCCGGACCGGCTCGACGTGCGCCAGGTGTTACGTTCCATGCTCGCTCCCTCGTCTGATGGCTGCTGGCCTACTCACGTGCGATGAGGTCTTTGGCGTCGTTGCAGAATCGGCGGACGGAGGGGGTGCGTCGGTAGGGGCCGAGTGCGCCGACGAGGTTGCGGACGTGCTTGATGCACCTGGCGGAGGTGACCTGCCCGGTGAGGGTCTGGACGGCCTGGTCACCGAGGGCGAGTGCCTTGTCCAGCTCGGGTTGGTCCTGCCGGACGTAGGTGGTGGCGAGCAGGGCGTTGCGCAGCGCGCCTTCGCGGCTGTACTCGTCGTCCTGGAGTCGTAGCGCGGCTCGGAGGTGTTCGCGGGCGCGGATCCAGTCTTCGAATTTGACGTAGCAGTAGCCGGCCTGGGCGTGGGCCTGGGCTTCGTTGATCCAGTACGCCCAGTCGGGGTCGCCGTGTTCCGGACGTTCGTCGGTGAGCCGGTCGAAGGCGCTGTCGAGCGCACGGCGGGTGTCGGTGACGGCGTGGTTGTTGGCGTACGCCTCGGCGGCGCGCAGGTCCAGGATCGTGCCGACTGCTCAGGCTGCCAGCCGCCTCGGTCAACAAGCGCGTGATCCCGTCCCCGCTGACTGCCACCGCATCGACCCTTCATCCGTAGTGGTCGCTCTCACGCACGGTAGCGGACCTGGTGTCCGGCAGGCTGCCCTGACACTGATCCGCACCGATACGCACCACGCGCACCCCCTCCTGTCACCACCCGACTGGGGTCAACTGGGCACATCGGATTTTGGCGGTGACCCGAATCCGATTCCGGTGAAACGGGCCAGCGGGTCGGAGCGTTGCCGCGCTCCGACCCGCCGGCCTCGCCAGAGGGTAAGAGTGCTCGTGATCGCCAAACTGCTACCGATTGTCTTCGCCGGCCTGATGCCCGGCTTCCTCCTAGGCCTGTTCGCGATCCGCATCAAGTCCCGGTGGTGCCCCCGCTGCGGCGCGACCACCGAGGAGATCCACCGGAGCATGCACCGATGACCGCGCCCGGCCGCCACCGCATCGCCGACCAGCCCATCGGCCGGCGGATCGCCCAACTCCGCGCCCGACGCGGACTCACCCAACAGGTCTTCGCGAACCGGATCGGCAAACCCCACTCGTGGGTTGACAAGGTCGAACGCGGCATCCGCTGCGGGTGTACCACCCCTCTACCTCCGCCGCAGGCACCGCCGTACAGGTTCTTTCGGACACGGCTTATCCGGGCGTCAAGGGACTCGGCTGACCGTCGCCGCGTCGTCGATGTCCACTGCAGTTCCGCCGGTGGTCAGCCGTGCTGGACGAAGGCGATCTTTTCGTAGACGTGGACGGCCCGTACGGGTAGGGCGGGCCGTCCGTGCCACCCCGCCCAGTGCCGTCGGTTCACATCGTCGCAGAGGCTCTGGACGAGTCCGACGGATGTGCCTTGGTCTCCGGGCGGGCCGCCGCCGTACTCGTCGAGGTAGGCCGTCGACATGTCCTCGATGATGTAGAAGCCCGACGGTCGCACGTGGTCGACGAAGAGTGCGTCGAACGATGCCCGGATGTGCGCGTTGACGTGGCTACCGTCGTCGATGACGACGTCGAATGGCCCGTACCGGCGCCCGAGCTCCCGCAGGTAGGTCTGGTCGGACTGGTCGCCGCGGTGAACGTGGATTCGCGGCTCGTCGATCTGCTTCTCGGCGATGTCGAGGCCGTGGATCTGGCCACGCTGGAAGTAGTCCCGCCAGGTGCGCAGCGACGAACCTCCCCAGGTGGTTGAGTCGTAGCCGCCGATGCCGATTTCGAGCAGGTTGATCGGGCGGTCGCGGAGGTCGCCGAGATGCCGCTCGTACAGCGCGGCGTAGCCGTGTCCGCGACCCTTGTCGGTGTCGTAGACCCTGGCCAGCAGGGTCAGGTTGCGGCGCACGACAGGTGCCACGAGCCGTTGGACGCGGATGATCCGCTGGTCACCGATGGCGTGCCGGATTCTCGCCCGAGTACTGAGCATAGACAGGACTATAGGCGGTTTTGCCCAATTATGCGGGGCAGTCAGGCAAGAGACCGGATCGACCGCAGTGATCCACTCAGTGGTCGGGTCGACAGTTCCACCCGCAAGGGCTCCCGTCGGGCGCCACGAATGTCGTTGCCCGACCGACACTGAACATGCAACTTTCTCGACCGTCAGGTCAGGGTGCCCATCTCCAGAACCGCCTTCGGGCTGCGAAGTCCGGGTGAGCCAGCACGGCTTGTTAGTGGGAAGTAGTCGGAGGCAGCGGCCCAGCGGGGGAGGTGGCTCATCGGGCGAGGTGCCAGGGCGGCAGAGGCAGGGAGCAGAGCCACAGAGGTGAAGGGCAGGACGGCAGGGCGGTGCAGAGAGGTTAGCGCGCTCATCGCCACGCAAACCCTTGCCCGCTCATTTGCACCAACCATTCACGACGATCGAGCGGCACTTCGGGCACCGCACTCCCCCACACCCTGCCAGCACATTTTACGAAACTCGATTACTGATTCACCGTCGAGAGATCACGTTCAACCCGAACCGTCGCCCCGGCCGCCCTTTTCCGCAGATCAGCAGTGGCCCACCCAGTTGCCGATGAATTGTTATCCAGGTAGCTACGGCGACCTGCGGCACAGACCTCCGCCGGGCGCCCTTGGGCGTCGCCGCCGCAGGTCAGGGCCCTACCCCCGGGATAACCGGAGGTTCCTCGTCATACCTCGCATCTCGGGCCGGCGAGCGCGGTGTGCGCTTTGCCGCACCGCCAGCACACATACCTGATTCGGTGGCGATACCGTCGACAATGGAACAGCTGGAATGGCAGCACCGCCCCCAGACACCCCGTGCGAGATGCCCGAAACATCCCGTACGGGGATGTTTTTCGTTCGTGGCAGACCGTCGGGTATGGTCGGGTGCAAACCCCCACCACAGACCTGGTTTGACTTGCCCACCGACCGTCCGACGACTCGATTTCGGTCGATGAACACCTGCCGTGTGCGTCGATTGGGACCAGCGTCACGACATTCGTTGGAATGGAGATCGTGTCCGCAATCGTCGTGAAATCGTTGTACAAAATTTTCGGCAAACGTGCTGACAAGGCGCTCGAGCGCCTCAAGACCAGCCAACCCGATGCTCCGGCGAACCTGGGCGGCGCCACCGCAGCCGTCGTCGACGCCAACTTCGAGGTCCGGCCCGGCGAGATCTTCGTCGTGATGGGGCTCTCCGGGTCCGGGAAGTCCACCCTGATCCGGATGCTGAACGGCCTGCTCACCCCGACCGGCGGCTCGGTCGAGGTCGACGGCGTCGACCTGACCAAGCTCAAGCCGGCCGCGCTGCGCAAGCTGCGCCGCGAGAAGATCAGCATGGTCTTCCAGCACTTCGCGCTGCTGCCGCACCGCTCGGTGCTGGAGAACGCCGGCTACGCGCTGGAGGCGGCCGGGCTGCCCCGCGCCGAACGGCGGGAGCGGGCGATGGAGGCACTGCGCCTGGTCGGTCTGGACCGCTGGGCGGACAAACTGCCCCAGGAGCTGTCCGGCGGGATGCGCCAGCGGGTCGGCCTGGCCCGGGCGTTGGCGGCCGGCACCGACATCATGCTGATGGACGAGGCGTTCTCCGCCCTCGACCCGCTGATCCGCCGCGAGGTGCAGGACCAGTTGCTGGACCTGCAGGCTCAGCTCGGCAAGACGATCGTCTTCATCACCCACGACCTCAATGAGGCGATGCGCCTCGGTGACCGGATCGCCGTGATGCGCTCCGGCCGGATCGTCCAGCTCGGCACCGCCGAGGAGATCCTCACCGACCCGTCGAACGACTACGTCGCACAGTTCGTGGCGGACGTCGACCGTACCCGCATCCTCACCGCCTCATCGGTGATGGAGCGACCGCTCGGCGTCGTCGACGTCAACTCCGGTCCCCGGGTCGCCGCCCGGATCCTCCGGGAGACCCAGACCTCCGCGATCTATGTCACAGGCAAGAACAAGCAGTTCCTCGGTACGGTCTCCGACGACGTCATCGACCAGGCGGTCCGCGACGGCCGGCGGAACCTGCAGGACGTGGTGACCACCGACCACGTCCGGGTCGCCGGGGAAGACACCCCGGTCGCCGAGTTGTTCACCCCCTGTGCGGAAAGTTCGCACCCGCTCGCCGTGACCGACGCCACTGGCCGGCTCGCCGGCGTGATCCCCCGGATCACCCTGCTCACCGCGCTCGGCAGCATCGGCAGCGACGCCGGCAACGGGACCAGCGACGGGACCAGCGACGACGCCGAGCCGACCAGTTCCAGCGAGGTGGGCACCATCACCGCGACAGTCCCCGATCAGGCAACCCCGGCTGATGCAGTGCTGAGCCCGGAGGGAGACCGTTCATGAACGCCGCTGACGGCATTGACAGCATCCTCCCGTACGTCCGGATCGGCGCGGCGTTCGAGTTCGTCGTCGACTGGACGACCGAGTACCTGGGTGCGCTCTTCGACGGGATCTCGACGTTCGTCGAGTCGCTGGTGGATCCCCTGGTCGACGTGCTGCTCGCACCGCCGGCGATCGTCGTGGTGCTGATCTTCGCGGCGCTCGGCTGGTGGCTGCGCGGGTGGAAGTTCGGCATCGGCACCGCCGTCGGGCTCGGCATCGTCGCCGGCATGCCCTACTGGGAAGAGACCATGAGTACGCTGGCGTTGGTGCTGGTGGCGAGTGCTCTGTCGCTGGCGATAGCGGTCCCGCTCGGGATCCTGATCGCGGAGAACCAGCGGGCCGCGGCGGTGACCCGTCCGGTGCTCGACCTGATGCAGACGTTGCCGGCGTTCGTCTACCTGATCCCGGCGATCTTCTACTTCGGCATTGGCGCCGTCCCCGGGGTGATCGCTACGGTGGTGTTCAGTATGCCGCCGGGGGTCCGGCTGACCCAGTTGGGCCTGCGACAGATCGACCGCGAGGTGATCGAGGCCGGCGAGGCGTTCGGCGCGTCGCCCTGGGCGGTCCTGCTCCGTACCAAGCTGCCGCTCGCCCTGCCGACCATCATGCAGGGGGTCAACCAGGTGATCATGCTGGCGTTGTCGATGGTCGTCATCGCCGGGATGGTCGGGGCCGGCGGCCTCGGCGAAGTGATCAACACCGCACTCGCCCGGCTCCAGGTCGGCCAGGGCTTCGAAGGCGGCATGGCCGTGGTGATCCTGGCGGTGGTGCTCGACCGGCTGACCGACTCGATCGGGGCCCGTACCCGGTCGGCGAAGGCCCAGCGGGCGCTGCAGGAAGCCTGACCCGCAAGTCCGACCGGACCGGCCCGACCCGAGACCGAACCAGAGCTAAACCGTATCCGAACCGAGATCCCGCAGGGAGGGTCACCGGTGCCGGCGCCCTGCCTCGCTGCCGCGAGTACGCCGGTGTAGGGCAACACGATGGAAGGACGACAACGAATGTTCCGCAACAACCCGCTACGCCGCGCCACGGTGGCGGCCACCGCCGCACTGGCCCTGGGGCTCGCCGCCTGCGGCAGCGACGCCGACAGCGACACCGGCAGCGACAACGGTTCCGACGCCGTCGACAAGAGCATCACCATCGGCTACATGGCCTGGGACGAGGCGATTGCCGCTTCCTACCTGTGGCAGAACATCCTTGAGGCCGAGGGGTACGAGGTCGAGCTGACCAACGTTGAAGCCGGCGTGGTCTACTCCGGTCTGGCCTCCGGTGACATCGACCTGTTCCTGGACGGCTGGTTGCCGCAGACGCACGCCTCCTACATGGAGGAGTACAGCGACGACCTGGAGACGATCGGGGTCTGGTACGACAACGCCAGCCTGAGCATCGCCGTCCCCGCCTATGTGGACGGGGTCGACTCGCTGGCAGACCTGGCCGACAACGCCGAACTGTTCAACAACGAGATCATCGGCATCGAGCCGGGTGCCGGTCTGACCGCCGCCACCCAGGACAACGTCATGCCGACCTACGGGCTGGACGACTACGAGCTGCGGACCTCGTCCACCCCGGCGATGCTCGCCGCGCTGCAGAGCGCGATCGGCGACGAGGAGCCGATCGTGGTGACCCTGTGGCACCCGCACTGGGCCTACTCGAACTACGAGCTGAAGGACCTGGCCGACCCGGAGGGCACCCTGGGTACCGCCGAGGAGATCACCACGCTGGCCCGGACCGGGTTCAGCGCGGACTTCCCCGAGGTGACCGCGATGCTGGAGAAGTTCCAGATGGACGACCAGCAGCTCGGTTCGCTGGAGGACCTGATGTTCAACGTGCACGAGGGTGACGAGCCGGCCGCCGTCGAGGCGTGGCTGTCGGAGAACCCGGACTACCTCTCCACCCTGGGTGTCTCCTGACCCGCAGCGACTGACCGAAACACCACGGACCGGGGTGTCCGGGCTGGCCTGACGGCCGGTCCGGGCACCCCGGTCCCGTCTGTCGTGAGCCCTGCAGCAGCCTCCGGCGGCCCGGCAGCGGCCCTGCTCGGCGGAGAAGTTCTTGCTTCTGATACGCATTGCGCAGTAGATTTTCCTGCATGACGCGATGATGTCTGGAATTTTTGCCACCCTTCACCGGGGTGCCGTCCTGCCGAAAGGAGTTCTTCCGTGGCCGCACGCTTCCGGGTCACCTACGCGACCCTGTCCGCTGACAACGAGGACCTGCACACGGCGTACGAGGACGGCGCGGACCGGGCTCGGGCCTGGCTGGGTCAGCGCCTGACTCCGGTGGTCGACGGCACCGTCCGGCCCGGGGTCGACCCGGCCGAGCTGGTCAGCCCCGGCGACGTGACGCTCAAGCTGGCCACCGTCACCGCCGCCACCGACCAGGACGTCGACGCGGCCGTCACGGCCGCTCACGCCGCAGCGCCCGGCTGGGCCGCGACACCGTGGCCGGACCGGGTCGCGGTGCTGCGCCGGGCGGCTGACCTGATCAGCGACCGCTCCAACGAGTACGCCGCGCTGATGAGCATGGAGGTCGGCAAGAACCGGCTGGAGGCGCTCGGCGACGTCGAGGAGTCGGCGGACCTGATCCGCTACTACTGCGACATGTATGACAAGCACCACGGTTTCGACCAGCCGATGGCGACCATCGCCGCGAACGAGTCCACCCGCAGCGTGCTCAAGCCGTACGGGGTCTGGGCCGTGATCAGCCCGTTCAACTTCCCGATGGCGTTGACCGCCGGGCCGGCCGGCGCGGCACTGGTCGCCGGCAACACCCTCGTCCTCAAGCCCAGCCTGCAGGGCACCTTCTCGGCCTGGAAGTTCTTCGAGTGCCTGGTCGACGCCGGGCTGCCGACCGGGGTCGCGCACTTCCTCCCCGGCGGCGACGACCCGGGCCGGACGCTGGTGGCGCACCCCGGCGTCGGCGGCCTCACCTTCACCGGATCGTACAAGACCGGCATGTCGATCATCCGGGCGTTCACCGGCGCCTACCCGAGGCCCGTCGTCTGCGAGATGGGCGGCAAGAACGCCGCGATCGTCTCGGCCCGGGCCGACCTGGACCGGGCGGTCTCCGGCGTCGCCCGCTCCGCGTTCGGCTTCTCCGGCCAGAAATGTTCGGCCTGCTCCCGGGTGTACGTGGCGCGCGAACTCCACGACGAGTTCGTCACCCGGCTCGCCGAACGGGCCGAGTCGCTGGTCGTCGGCGACCCGCTGGCCCGCGACACGTACCTCGGTCCGGTCATCGACGCCGCCGCCGTACGCCGCTACGGCGAGGCCGTCGCGCACGCCGCGACCATCGGCCGGGTGGTCACCGGCGGCCAGGTGCTCGCCGGGGTCGACGGCCGCCCCGACGGCTACTACCTGGCGCCGGCCGTCGTCGCCGACGTACCGCCCGACGACGACCTGTTCCAGCGCGAGCTGTTCGTGCCGTTCGTGGCGGTCAGCCCGGTCGACTCGGTCGACGAGGGCCTGGACCGGGCCAACAGCGTGCCGCTGGGCCTGACCGCCGGGTTCTTCTCCACCGACCAGGGCGAGATCGACCACTTCCTCGACCGGATCGAAGCCGGCGTCGTCTACGTCAACCGGCCGGCCGGCGCCACCACCGGTGCCTGGCCCGGGGTGCAGCCGTTCGGCGGCTGGAAGGGCTCCGGCAGCACCGGCAAGGCCGGTGGCGGACCGTACTACCTCCAGCAGTTCCTCCGCGAGCAGTCGCAGACGGTGGTGGCCTGATGACGACGATCCCCGACTGGTTCGACCCGGACCGCCCGCAACCGCACCTGGTCACCGAACTGCCCGGACCGCAGGCCCGCGAAGTGCTGGCCCGCGACCAAGCGGTGACCAGCCCGTCGCTGCCCCGCGCCTACGCGATCGCGCCCCGGCGCGGCCACGGTACCGTCGTCGAGGACGTCGACGGCAACCTGTTCCTCGACTTCAACGCCGGGATCGCGGTCACCTCCACCGGCCACTGCCACCCGAGCGTCGTCGAAGCGGTGCAGCAGCAGGCCGCGACCCTGCTGCACTACTCGGCCAGCGACTTCTACCTGCCGCTGTACGGCCAGATGTGCCAGGCGCTGGCCGAGACCGCACCGATGGACGGGCCGGTACGGGTCTTCCTGACCAACTCCGGGGCCGAGGCCGTCGAGGGCGCGCTGAAGCTGTCCCGGTACGCCACCGGCCGGCAGTACGTGATCAGCTTCTACGGATCGTTCCACGGCCGCACCTACGGGGCGATGACGCTGACCGGGTCGAAGTCCAAGTACCACAAGGGATTCGGCCCGCTGCTGCCCGGCGTGCTGCACGCGCCCTACGCACCAGCCTCGCTGGACTTCATCGAGGAGGTGCTGTTCGAGCACCAGGTGGATCCGAGCGAGGTCGCGGCGATCTTCGTCGAACCGATCCAGGGTGAGGGTGGCTTCATCGTGCCGCCGGCCGGCTGGCTCGCCCGGCTGCGGCGGATCTGCGACCGGCACGGGATCCTGCTCGTCGCCGACGAAGTGCAGTGCGGCATGGGCCGCACCGGCCGGATGTGGGCGATCGAGCACACCGGCGTACAGCCGGACATCCTGATCAGCGCGAAAGGCATCGCCTCCGGCCTGCCACTGGGCGCGTTCCTGGCCCGGTCCGAGCTGATGGAGGCCTGGGGTCCGGGCGCGCACGGCTCCACCTACGGCGGCAGCCCGGTGCCGTGCGCCGCCGGCCTCGCCACCCTGCGGGTCATCCAGGAGGAGGGCCTGCTCGACAACGCCACCGAGCAGGGTGAGTTCCTGCTCGCCGGGCTGCGCGAACTGCAGCAGGCGTACCCGCAGCTACTCGTCGACGTGCGCGGGGTCGGCTTGATGATCGGCGTCGAGTTCCCCACCGGCGAGATCGCCGGCCAGGTACAGCAGGCGGCGTTCAGTCGCGGCCTGCTGGTGCTGGAGGCCGGCGTCAACGCGGTACGGATGTCGCCGCCCCTGGTGATCACCCGGGCCCAGGCGCAGACCGGTCTGCGGCTGTTCGGCGCCGCCGTCGCCGAGGTTGCCGCCGACATGCAGGCCGCCGGCAACGGAAAGGTCGCCGGCAACGGAAAGGCCCCAGCCGGCGGGGAGATCGCAGCCGGCGGGGCCGTCGCCGTACCGGGATGAGCCACGTCTTCGGCCGGGTGTCCGACGACGCGCCACGGATCGCCTCGGCGTTCGGCGCGCAGCTGTGGGACACCACCGGCAAGCGCTACCTCGACGCGGCCGCCGGGGCGATCGTCGTCGGCATCGGCCACGGCGTCACCGAGGTGGTCCGGGCGCAGGCCGAGCAGGCCGGCGCGGTCGCGTACGCGCACGGCTCGATGTTCCGCGCCGACGTGCTGGAGGAGTACGCCGCCGAGCTCGCGGCCGTACTGCCGATGGACGATCCGTTGGTCTTCCCGGTCTCCGGCGGCAGCGAGGCGGTAGAGACCGCGCTGAAGATGGCCCGCGCCTACCACCTGGCCCGGGGCGAGGACCGGCACCTCGTCGTCGGCCGGGTCGGCTCCTACCACGGCAACTCCCGGGGCGCGTTGGACGTCTCCGGCCGGGCCGGGCTGCGTGCGCCGTACCTGCCGTGGCTGGGGCAGGCGGTGCACACCTCGACCCCGTACGAGTACCGCTGCCCGTTCCCGGACACCCATCCGGTCGGCTGCGGGGCGCGGCACGCGGCGGCGCTGGCGCAGCTGTGCCGGGCCCGGCCGGTCGCGGCGTTCATCGCCGAGCCGATCGCCGGGGCCGGGCTGGGTGCCTGCGTCCCGCCGGACGACTACTTGCCGGCCGTCGCCGAGGTCTGCCGCCGGTACGGAGTGCTGCTCATCGCCGACGAGGTGATGACCGGCTTTGGCCGCACCGGCACCTGGTTCGGCGTCGACCACTGGGGCGTACGCCCGGACATCCTGGTCGCGGCGAAGGGGGCCAGTTCGGGCTACTGGCCGCTGGGCTTGGCCGTCGCCGCCGGCCCGGTGCACGACACGATCGCGCGCACCGGTTTCACCCACGGGTTCACCTACTCGCACCACCTGGTCGGGGCGGCCACCGGCCGGGCGGTGCTGCGGGTGCTGCGGGAGCGTGACCTCGTCACGGCCGGCCGGCGGGCCGGCGAGTCGCTGCGCCGGGCCCTGCGCCGGGAACTGGCCGACTCGCCGTACGTCGGGGACGTCCGCGGTCGCGGCCTGCTGGTCGGCGTCGAACTGGTCGCCGACCGGCAGACCGCGCGGCCGTACGCCCGTACCGCCCGGGTCGCCGAACGGGTCGTCGCCGCCGCCCGGCACGCCGGTCTGCTGCTCTACAGCGGTACCGGCTGCGCCGACGGCGTCAACGGTGACGTGATCCTGCTCGGCCCGCCGCTGGTCGTCTCCGCCGACGAGGTCGAGGAGATCGCGGTCGGCACGGCGGCGGCGATCCGCACCGTGACGGAGCGGGCCGAGGCGGGGTAGCCGACCTTCGCGGAACAGCCGGCCCCGCCGGCCCGGGCCGGTACGCGGGTCAGAAGTCGTCGTCGAAGGTCACCGAGCCGGTCACCCCGACCTGGTACGCCGACACCCGCCGCTCGAAGAAGTTGGACAGCTCCTGCACGTCCTGCAGCTCCATGAAGGCGAACGGGTTCTTCGACCCGTACATCGGCTCGATGCCGAGCACCGCGAGCCGCCGGTCGGCGACGTGCTGCAGATACTCCCGCATGTCGGCCAATGACATCCCGGACACGCCCTGGTCGAGCAGGTCCGCGGCGAACTGCACCTCGCACTCCACCGCCTCGGCCAGCATCTGCCTGACCTGCTCCTCCATCTCGGCGTCGAACAGCTCCGGCTCCTCGGCGCGGACCGTGTCCACCACGTCGAAGGCGAACGCCATGTGCATCGACTCGTCGCGGAACACCCAGTTGGTGCCCGAGGCGAGGCCGTGCAGCAGCCCCCGGGACCGCAGGAAGTACACGTACGCGAATGCGCCGTAGAAGAACAGCCCTTCGATGCAGGCGGCGAAGCAGATCAGGTTCAGCAGGAAGGCCCGCCGGTCGGCGCGGGTACGCAGCTCCCGCAACTCGAAGATCGAGTCGATCCACCTGAAGCAGAACTCGGCCTTGCGGGCGATCGACGGGATGTTCTCCACCGCCGCGAACGCCGCGAACCGCTCCCGCTCGTCCGGCACGTAGGTGTCCAGCAGGTTCAGGTAGAACTGGACGTGCACCGCCTCCTCGAACAGTTGCCGGGACAGGTAGAGCCGTCCTTCCGGGGAGTTGACGTGCTGGTAGAGGTTGAGCACCAGGTTGTTCGCGACAATGGTGTCGCCGGTGGCGAAGAACGCGACGAGCCGAGACACCAGGTGCTGCTCGGCCGGCGACAGTCTGGCCAGGTCCGGCAGGTCGGAGTGCAGGTCGACCTCCTCCACCGTCCAGGTGTTCTTGATCGCGTCCCGGAACCGGTCGAAGAACTGCGGGTACCGCATCGGCCGCAGGGTCAGGTCCATACCGGGGTCGAGCAGCAGCTGCCGCCGACCCGCTCCGGTCGTGGCGTCGCTGGCGGCGGCGGTCGCGGTTGCGCTGCTGGTTCCGGAGACGGTGGTCACTGGCAGGCCTCACAGGTTTCGGGGTTTTCCAGGGAGCAGGCCAGCGCTTCGTCGTCGCTGGTCGCGACGACCGGCCTGACGGTCGGCGAGGCGGTCGGCCCGGCGGTCGGCGCAATGCCGACGGTGGCCTGCTGGATCCGGGTCGCCGGGCGCGACCGCAGGTAGTAGGTGGTTTTCAGCCCGGACTTCCAGGCATACAGGTACATCGAGGACAGCTTGCCGATGGTCGGTGCGCTGAGGAACAGGTTCAGCGACTGCGACTGGTCGACGTACGGGGCGCGGGCGGCGGCCAGGTCGATCAGCGCCCGCTGCGGCAGCTCCCATGCGGTACGGAACAGCTCCCGCACGTCGGCGGGCAGGTCCGCGATGCCCTGCACCGACCCCTCGGCCCGCTTGATCTGCTCCCGGACCGGTGCCGTCCACAGCCCGCGCGCCTTCAACTCGCCGACCAGGTAGGTGTTGATCTGCAGGAACTCCCCGGACATGGTTTCGCGCTTGAACAGGTTGGACACCTGCGGCTCGATGCACTCGTAGCAGCCGGCGATCGAGGCGATCGTCGCGGTCGGCGCGATCGCGACCAGCAGCGAGTTCCGCAGGCCGTGTGCGGCGATCGTCGACCGGAGTCGGGCCCACCGTTCGGGCTGGCCGACCTCGGCACCCCACAGGTCCGGGTGCAGCTCGCCCCGGGCGGCCCGGGTCTCGGCGTACGCCGGATGCGGGCCGAACCGTTCGGCGAGCCCGGCGGAGGTCTCCAGCGCGGTCAGGAAGATCTCCTCCTGGACGCGGGTGGACAGCTCCCGGGCCGGCGCCGAGTCGAACGGCAGCCGCAGCGTGAAGAACGCGTCCTGCAGGCCCATCAACCCCAGCCCGACCGGCCGCCAGCGCGGGTTCGACGCCGCCGCCTGCGCCGCCGGGTAGTAGTTGATGTCGATCACCCGGTCGAGAAACACCACGGCGGTACGGACCGTGGCGCGCAGCTTGTCCCAGTCGACGCCGTCGGCGGTGACGTGCGCGCCGAGGTTGATCGACCCGAGGTTGCACACGGCGGTCTCGGTGTCGCTGTTGACCTCGAGGATCTCGGTGCACAGATTGGACAGGTGGATCGTGTTGCCCGGCTCGCCGGTCTGGTTGGACAGCCGGTTCGCGGCGTCCTTGAACGTCATCCACCCGTTGCCGGTCTGCGCCAGGGTGCGCATCATCCGCCCGTACAGGTCGCGGGCCTTGACCGTCCGGACCGCTTTCTTCTCCGCCGCGCGGTACGCCTCGTCGAACGCCTCGCCGTACAGGTCGGGTAGCTCGGGTGCGTCGGACGGGTCGATCAGCGACCAGTCGGCGTCCGCCTCGACCCGCCGCATGAACTCGTCCGGGATCCAGTTGGCCAGGTTGAGGTTGTGGGTGCGCCGGGCGTCCTCGCCGGTGTTGTCCCGCAGCTCCAGGAACTCCTCGACGTCCGGGTGCCACGGCTCCAGGTAGACGCAGGCGGCGCCCTTGCGGCGGCCGCCCTGGTTGACCGCCGCGACCCCGGCGTCGAGGGTCTTGAGGAACGGCACGATGCCGTTCGACCTGCCGTTGGTGCCCCGGATCAGCGCGCCCCGGCCACGGATCCGCGACCAGGAGATGCCGATCCCGCCGGAGAACTTCGACAGCTTCGCCACCTGGTGGTAACGCTCGTAGATCGAGTCGAGCTCGTCGCGCGGCGAGTCGACCAGGAAGCACGACGACATCTGGGTGTGCCGGGTGCCCGAGTTGAACAACGTCGGTGAGCTGGGCAGATAGGCCAGGCTGGAGATCAGCCGGTAGAAGTCGACCGCCTCGGCCGGCGTCTGGGACAGCCCGCACGCCACCCGCAGCAGCCAGTACTGGGGCGTCTCCACCACCAGCCGGGTCTGCGGATGCCGCAGCAGGTAGCGGTCGGCCACCGTACGCAGCCCGAAGTACTCGAAGCGCAGGTCGCCGTCGACGTCGACGGCGTCGTCGAGTTTGCGGGCGTTGCGGGCGACGAAGGCCGCGGTGTCGTCGCCGATCAGCCCGAGGCCGTGGGCGTAGCGGATGGACTGGCTGAAGCTGGCCACCTGCTGGCCGCGGACCTCCTTGTCCACGTAGGCGGCGAGCAGCCGGGCCGCCAGCTTCGAGTACTGCGGCTCCTCGCCGATCAGCTCTGCCGCCGTCTGAATGGACAGCTTGTCCAGCTCGGCGGTTGTCGCCCCGTCGTACAGTCCGCTGATCGTCCGGGTCGCCACCCGCAGCGGGTCGACCTCGTCCAGGTCGGCGACCCAGTGTTCGACCGCCTTGACGATCTTGTTGACGTCCACCGGTTCGGTGTCGCCGTTGCGCTTGCGTACCTGCATCGGTTCCCCTTGTCGTGCCTGTCCACCGGTCGACGGACACGCGGGGAGGACGCCACCGGTCACTCACCTGACGGTCTGCTCCGCCGGGTGTCGACCGGTCGTCGGCGTCGGCCGTCCCGCGCGGCCTTCGACCACCGCACGCGACGCGTGCGGCACGCTGGCAGGTCTTCGGACTCGTGGGCGTCGTGCTCGTGCCTATTGGCCGTCGCTTCCCGGACCCGCCACGGGCCCAGTGCTCGGTGACGGCGGTCGTTCCCACTCACCGCTGCGGGGCAGTCCCGGACTCACACCGGGTTCCCTCTTGCCTCGACCACCGCCGAGGGGCGGCCGAACCAGCTGCGGGGTACACCATATATGGGAGCAAGCTAGAAGACGCAACACCAGATACTGTGTTCGGCGTGTCGCGGCGTCGGGTCGCACCGGGTACGCGGAGGAGGAACCGTCGGGTGAGAAGCGTGCTATGGGGCCTGTCCGGGGCGGTGCTCGGCACCCTCCTCGTCGGGGTACTAGCGACGGCTGCGGGAGGTGAACCGGTCAGCGATCCGCTGTCGCCAGACCTCGTAACTCGGCAGCGCACCGTCCGGTGACAGATCGGTCTCCGATCGTTCAGCGATGTCGGCCGCCTGTTCGACGCTGGTGCCGCACAGCACGGCCACCGCCGTCCGCGTGTGCGCGTTGACCAGCCCTGCCCGGTCGCGAGCCAGCGCGGCGAAAGCCGCGCCCTGAGCCAGGAAGGAGCGATGCTCGCCGCTGAGTTGCCACAGCCGACGCAGCGCCGGCTCACTCACCCCGCCGGTGTAGGTCGCCGCGTAACCGACGCCGCTGACCAGATCGTCGTGACGGTCGGCCGGGAACCGCCTGACGGTCGCGATCACCCGGTCGACGTCGGCACCCTCCACGAACCACATCGCCCGGCCGGTGCCTTGGTCAAGCGCGCGATCCAGGTAGTGCCGGAAGTCTCCGTGCGGCCATCCCGCCACGTCGGCCCGGTACTGCTGGCGAACATGCCTGATCGGGTCGAGGGTCGCCCGGTGAAAGCCGAGGCCATCGACTGCCAGCCAGTGCAGCACCGGGTCGGCGGGCAGCACCGACCGCCACCGGAACCGGGGCAGCCGGCCTATCGCCCGCCCGACCCCGAAGTAGATCAGGAAGCGATGTGCCGCGCCGCGTCCAGTCAGCAGTCGGCCCACCCGACGGGTCCGGGTCGGGGCCACCGCGTCGAGCATCGCGTACGCCGCCGCGGCCCCCTCGTACGCGAAGCTTCTGAAGTCCCGCGCGGTGCGGTCCAACCGGGCCTCCAGCTCGCCGACGCTGGTCGAGTCCAGGGCCGCGTCGAAGCCGGCCTGTACCGTGCGGTCCACCATCTCGAAGACGCTTCGGGTAGTGGTGTCAGCCAGGCCAGTTCCACGACGGACGGCCACCGTCCCGTCCGGGGTGAGGGTCAGCAGTCGGCGGCGCAGTGATCGCCATGAGCACGGCATGTTACGACTCCAGGATGTTCGATCTGGTAGCGATGTACCCATCGTCTGGAACCGGGTGCCGCCGATCTTCTCCGACTTTGCGAACGCCGCGGTTCGCTGGCTATCGGGTCGGCGACGGCCGCCAGCCCGGCAGCGAGACGGTGTCAGCCAGCGCCCGCAGCACGTAGGGCATGGCCACCCGCTGAAAATCGACGTCCGGCGCGTGCTGGCGCACCCGACCTTCCAAAACGAGAAGCGCCAAGATCGGATAGACGAACTGGACATCTGCGTAGAGGCCGCGCGTGCGTTGGGCGGCGAACATCCGGTATGCGAAATCCGCAAGGTTGAATTCACCTGCGGGCCGGCCAGCCGCCGCGACCACCAGCGCCGCGATGTCGCAGCGGAACCCGACGAGGTCTGCCGGGGGCTCGACCCGGTCGGCCGTGGCCAGGAGAATTTCGGCGCACCGGTCACCCGCGCCGGACGCCATCGCCTGGAAGAACTCCGCGAAGGCCCGCCGGGCGATCGGGGTGAGCTCGTGAACGAAGCCGGCGTCGAGCACGGTCACCCGGTGCGCTGCCAGATGTAGGTTGCCGGGGTGCAGGTCACAGTGCACGAATCCGTCAACGAAGACCATCTGGAAGGCTGCCCGCATGGCTGTCACCAGGGCCGTCTGCGGAGGCGCGGCGGGGAGGCTGAGGCGGATGTCCGACAGGTATTCGGTCACCAGCACCGTCCGGTCCGACAGTTCGCGGTACACGCTGGGCACCCGTACCCCATCGAGATGCGCCAGGTTTCGGCGGAGCCGGCGCAACGCATCAGCCTCGGCGCACAGGTCGAGCTGCCGACGTATCGCGGCACCGAGCTGGTCGACGAGTTCCACCAGTGGTGCGCGCCGAAACCTGGGCAGCGTGCTGACGCCGCGGGCGGCCACGCGTAACAGCGCGAGATCCGTGTCGATCACGGCATCGATCCCGGGCCTGATCACCTTCACCGCGACCTGTTCTCCGGTTCGGAGCCGGCCCCGGTAGACCACCGCGACGCTACCTGCGGCTACTCGCCGCAGACCACCGACACCGCCATCGAGTGCGGCACCGACGCTCCCGGTGATCGGCGGCCGGATCGACGGCGGTGTGACCTTGTCGAACAGCCGACCAAGCCGCGCGGCCACCGCGGGTGGGACGACGTCGACCCGGGTGGCGAGGATCTGACCGAATTTGATGTACGTCGGACCGAGTCGCTCGGCCGCGTCGGCGAGCAGGTCACCGGCCAACCGCTGCCAGGCGTACCGGTCGGCTAGACGTCCCCGCAAACCGGCCCCGCTGAGTGCGACCGCAGCCCGAAGGACGATGCGCGTCAGGTGACCGCAGATCGTGAGCACCCGGACCGCCGGATGATGGCGGATCGGCCGACGCGGTCGACGGTGCGCGCCCTGGCTGATGAAGGCAAGCGAGAACGGCATTGTTCCTCCTCCTGGTCGTGACGACCGTTCTCGAGGTCGTCGCGGATCAGGCTAGGGTTGCGTCGCCGATCTCCCATACGGCCACGACAGAGATGGGCAAACTCTCGGCTGATCCACCGCCAGACAGCTATCCCGGCGCCTCGAACCGCCGCTGTTTCTGCGTTCTTGCTAGCTCACCGTCCAGTACTGGACGGCCAGCACGGCGATGGCGAAATCTGGTGTCAGCGCGCAACCGGTGCACCGGTCGGCGAAGCAGCGACCGGCGAGACCTCCCCGCATCGGAGTGCCTCGACTCCACCGGCGCGCACAAGTCACGTCAACCACTTAGTCGGAACCGCTCACGCAGCTCGACGCGGTTCTCGAGGGCGGTAAGCGAACGATCAGTTTCTGCTTCCGAAACGCGCCGCCATCTGAATAGGTCCGGCACCACGACAGCCACACCAGAGAAAGGGTGATGTGAGAATGACGCTTCAATCGGTCAGCGCCACCACCGGCGGCGCTGGAAGCGCTCCGGAGTGGGAGCACTACCTCGAGGGCGATCCCGCGCTACTCAACAGCGAGTTCGGCGACATGCTGGAGCGCGGCGCGGTCCGGCTCGACGCTCGCACTGACGAGCAGGTCGAGTACGAGGCCCTGCACCACCGGGACCCGATGATCCGGGAGCAGTCGCTGTACCAGGCGATGGACCGGCGGCTCAGCGGTGCCGTCGACCTGCTCGCCGAGGCGGTCGCCAACGACTCCGACCGGCAGGTCCGGTGGAACGCGCTCTGGGCCCTGGAGAAGATCGGCGGCACCGATGCGCTGCGCGTGCTGGACCGGCACGCCAACGACGACGACCCGGATGTCGGCGAGTGGGCCCGGCTGTTCGGTTCGGAACTGCGCACCGGCCTGCCGTCGTTCGACAACCGGTCGTTCACCTACGACTCGAGTCGGACGTTCGACGAAACCATCCTGCTGAACATCCACTGCGACGTCTACGTCGCGTTGGACGAAAGCGGCCGCAACTGGGGCAAGATCACTCTCTCGCCGCAGGGCCTGGCACGCAGCTACGGGCAGGCGCACGCATGCCCGAACGTCGACACCCGGAACCAGAAGCTGATCATCAGCAAGACCCTCGACGGCCTGCATGAGGACGGTTCGCCGCACACCGAGAACTTCGTGTTCCGCGGCCTGACCAACCACGCCAACGCCGGTCGTGGCAGCTTCTACTTCGAATCGCGAGGGCTGCGTCCGGTCTTCCTCTCCGGACGGGCCGACGACGACTCGCTGGGTCACCGCAACGAGATGGTCGCGGCCAAGCGCTCCGGTGAATGGACGCTGGACCCGAACATGCTGATCAAGGGCGAGCCGGCGATCCGCTACGTCCGCGGGCGAGTGCACACCTGGGGCTACCTCAACTTCGACACGATGCGGGGCAGCTCGCTGGAGGATGTCCTGTTCCCCGGCAACAGCATCCTGGGAACGTTGGACACCCCGAGCGGGCCGCTGGCCAATGCCTTCATCGTCGGAACCTTCAAGGGCAAGCTGGTCGACTGGAACGGCGACGGCGCCATCGACGCGAACTCGCTCGACATCTACTCGACCCGTGACGGTGACGTGGACTCCGACCAGGACGGTGTCGCCGACATCGAAGGCGTGCAGTTCTGCCCGCGTACCAACTGGATGAACTGACCAGGATTTCCCCACGACCGGGGCGGGCGACGTCGCCCGCCCCGGTTCCTGTCGTCGGGCACCACGCGGTTGCACCCAAGCCGATACCCGAATAAACCACCTCGGGGGAACTATCAGCATGTTGGTCCTTATCGCCAGTATTGACACGGACTGCCACCGGTCGAAAGCGGGCCCACTCCTCGGGAGTTACCCGACTTTCAACCGACAGGAGCGGCGTGACCTGCGAATATCAACTGTCGACGGGAACTCGATGAAGCTTGCGCGCAGGCACCCGGCCCAGCCGAACATCCCCACCCCGCGGGTTCACGACCACCACGGGAGTCGATGCCTCGACACCTTCTGATTCGCTTGCACAGCAGTAGCCATTAGCAAGATTCCATCTATTACGAGGGCTAGGCGCGGTGTTGACTGACATCCAACTCAGCCCACCCGGTCAGGCGACGACCGATCCGTATGGCTTGCTCCGGCCAGGCAAGCCTCGAGACCCTCGCCCCGACCTCAACCATGAGGCGACCGGTGGCCAGGTCCGGACGCAGAGCAGGCGATGAAACGAGCAACCACGCCATCGCCCAGGCCCTGCCCGGAAAAAGAGGAGGCACATTCATGACAATCGCCACGGTCTCGTCGGTAAAACAGGGAGCAAATTGCATGGGCTGCACTCAAATCGCCGCATGCACCGCCGTGACAGCTTGCCTCGGCAGCCCAACCGACAGCGCCCGGATCGATTCGGTCGCACGCGCCGTCGCGTACATGACCGAGAACCTCTCCGAGCCGCAGCGCCTATCCGACATCGCCCAGGCCGCGCTACTGAGCCCATTTCATTTCCACCGCGTTTTTCGTTACCTGACGTCCACTACTCCGGCCCGTTTCCTGGCCGCACTCAGAATGGCCGAGGCTCGGCGGCTGCTGTTGACAACGGACCTGAGCGTAACCGAGATCTGCATCGAGGTGGGATATTCCAGCCTTGGCACCTTCATCGGTCAATTCAGCAAACTCACTGGTATGTCGCCGCGCCGCTTCCGGGTGGCCCTCGCCTCGTTCGGCAGAGTCCGGCTCATCGATCTCGTCACCCACCTCGACAACGGGCTCACCGCCCCTGGCCCGGTCGGCACGGTGACCGGCGGCCCGGCAGAGGGCGGTTGCGCGGTGCTGGCCATGTTCCGATCCGACGCCGAAACTGACGCTGACACACCCGTCGGATACAGCGTGCTGCGGACGAACCGCCTCACCCGGATCGCGCCGATGCCCGACGGCACCTATCAGGCGGTGGCGCTGGGCTTCCACCCTGGCGCGCGGCTGACCGACGTGCTAGCCCGGCCGGCGGTACCCGCAGACTTCATCGGGCTGTCCGGGAGTCCGATTGTGATTAGAGACGGCGGCTCGGTTCGGGCCTTTCAGATCGCCCTGAGACGGCCGCGGCCGATCGATCCGCCCGTGGAGTTGACCCCCGCGCTGCTCCGGCTCGTCCTGGACCGGGCGGCACCGGGCAGCGTAGACGCCGGCGGGTGCTCGACCGGCTGTGCGAGCGCCGGCACCCCGGCCTGAGCCGCGTACGACGATCCGAGGACACGGGGCAGGGCCGGCTCGGTGCGAGCCTGCCCTGCCCCGATGACGCTGGCAGCTACCATCCCCGATGGTCGGTCGAGACCTAGGGGCGGACCACCGGCACCCGTCGTCGCAGGCCCAAGCCGGCCAACAACGCCCCCCGCATCACACACACGATGGTCAGCGCCAGGAACAGCCCGTACGACACGTGTGACAGAACGAGCAAGCCGTAGACCATCGCGGTCGTCACTCCGAACAGGACCTGGTTGACGGGCCGGTGCGGTGTCGTGCCCGGATCGGTGATCATGTAGTTGGTGAACAGAATGAACGCCAGGCCGGACATCGGCATCAAGGCCGCCGGCAACGCGTGATCGGCGAGGAGCCATCGCGCCACGGCCTGCCCGGCGAACCCGGCGAGCCAACCGACGATCAGCGGCATCCGACCGGTCAACTTTGCGTTGATCACCGTGCCCGCCATTAGCACAGCCGCCGGCACCAGCCAGTCGAGCGCCCCTCCGATGTCCGCGGTGAACTGGTACGGCGGCGCGATACTCACCCAGGAGAACAGCAGCAGGGTCAGTGTGATGCCGGCGTTCGACGGGTTCAGCACGTGCCGGTGCCGTCCGTCGATTCGAATCCGGATCAGGTAGCGGCTGGACACCGCCGCGGTGATCGCGAACAGGTACGGCCATGGCGACGAGTTCGCGTACAGCAACATCGCGCAGGCGAGCGCGCTGATGTGGGTGGGCAGCAGATGGTCGACCAGACGACGCCAGCCTCCCGCGAATCCCGGACGCCGACGCTGCGCCCACGAGGTCGACCACTCGAACGCGAGGTCCAACAGGTACGCGTAGCCGACCACGACGAGCGGAACGATCGGTGCCTGTTCGAATCCCAGGAACCAGTGCCCCGCCACGGTGAGGACCGTGATGGAGACCGCGAACCGGCGCAGCGCCGGAGTGCGTCGGTCGGCGACGGTCGACGTCACGGCCGGAGTCGGTGCGGGCTCGACTCCGACAGGTGGATAGGTCGGCATGGCGCTTCTCCTCGGAGGTCGATCAGATGTCTCGCGGACAGGGGGGTGTCCCGCCGGTGGCTGTGGTCAGCCCGCCGGCGGGACACCCGCGGCAATCCGGTCAGATGGTCACGGACTGCCCGTTGAATCGAGTCAGGGTCAGCGAATAGTTCTCCTCGAACCACCCCCGCTGACTACGCAACATGTCGATGGCGACCTGTTCGCCGAGTTCGAGCGAGGCGGCGTAGTCGCTGCGGTAGTGCACACCGGCAATGTTGCGACCGATCGCGATATTCGCCGCGAGCTTGTCGAGCTCCCCGCCGACGGTCATCCGTGCGGCATCCGAGCCCAGGTAGGGAATCAGGGTGGTGCCGTCCGGGCTCACCTCGACCGGATTCGGAATCACCGCGGTCTCGTCGAACCACGCCTTCAGCAGCGTCGCGCCGGCACCGGCCACCGCCGCGTGTCCGGCACCGTACGACGGATGGGTGGGCGAACCCTCCGGATATGCCTGCGGTAGCAGGTAGCTTCCGTTGCGAGCGAAGCTGCGCCGGGCCGCCTCCGATTCGAGCACCTCATGGTGGAGGAAGTCGTATCGGCGACGCCCGGAGAGGTGCTTGTGTACCAACCCGGCAGACGCTTCGGGACGCAGCCGCCGGTGGACCCACCACTTCTGGAACCATACGGTCCGCAACGCGCGGGCGGTCGATCCGGTCACCAGGTCGTACAGATGCGGCCAACCGAAGGTCCCGAACCCGAGCTGGTTGATCGACCACTGGTACGGCAGGTTGGCGTCCAGCGGCATGTCCAGGTCCTGCAGGATCAGCGCCGCGTGAAGGTATGGCTGAAATGGGCTCTGGGTGGCGTCGAAGTGCACGTAGTGGGCCAGGTCGCGGGGGGTTGCGAGATACCGCGTGCGGTTGCGATCCCGGTCCTGCGGCCCGAGGCCTCGGCTGAATCCGCGTTGGATCTTCAACCAGGTGTTCCAGGTTGTCATGTAGTCCTGGCCGGGACGCACCGTGTCCTGACGCTGCTGCGTACGGAACGTGCCGAACTGCAGATCACGCAGCAGGAACTGAGACAGGTACGGCCCGGCCAGGTCGCCCGGGGTGTCGCCACGGAAGACGGTGGCCGCGGTGACCGATCCGTCCGAGCGGGGAGCCCGGTAGTCGCTGAGCGCGCCGAGCTCAGCCGCAGCCTCAGCCACCGTCGGGTCCGAGCCGAACTCGGCGAAAGGCACGTCGCGACAAAGCGCCATCCAGTACAGTTCCACCATTTCCGCAGAATGCTCGGCACCGTCCAACCGGGGTGCCGGTCGGAGCCTGAACCGATCGCTGGGCGTGCCGGAGGCGTGCCGGGCCAGCCCGGCGAGGGGGTTTGTCAGCCGTACGCCGTCCACGGTGCCCATCGGGACGCGCTCGAAGCTCTCCGGCGACCGACTGGCTAGCGCCCGCAGCAGTTGGCGGTACGCGTTCGGGTCGACCTCGCCATCGTCGTCGTGCGGCAGGCCCTTATGGAAGCACGCCACATAGTTCGGGTAGGTGTTTTCCTCACCGTTGTTGTTGTGTTCGACCGTCGGGGCCTGCTGCCCGACGACGTTCTGGTCCATGGTGAATGTCCTCCTGGACGGACAGCCGGCGATGGCCGGGGAGCTGGGCTCAGTCAGTCGGTCCGGGCAACGGAGCTCCGGTGGCCAGGTCGACACGGACGCCGTTGGCGTTCACCCGGAACCGGGACCCCGCCTCGGACATGTGCCAGTGCAGCCACTTCCAGCCATCGGCGGTACGCACCGCCACCGCGGTCGCGTTGAGTGGCTGGTGCTCGAAGGTCCCGTCGGCGCGGGCGATCACGACGTCTCCACCCTCCAGGGTGAAACCCATGTTCGCGGTGGCCACCACCCGGGTGGCGCTGATCGACTTGTTCTGGGTCTCGCCCGCACTGGGGAAGAGCGTGGTCAGGTACTCACGCATCACGCCCGGGTCGGTGATCTCCAACGGAGAGCCGTCGGTGGCACCCAGTTCGTAGGTGGTGAAGTCGTCGGCGAGGCTGGCCAGGATCGTCTCGATGTCCCCTTCGGCGAACGCCTTCTGCAGGTCGGCGAGGAGCTTGCGCACCTCGATCTCGGCCTGCGGGTCCGGCTGGAAGATCGAACCGGCGCCACCTGCCGCGTTACCGAAGACACCCCCGAGGAATCCCCCGAGCTGCCGTCCGAAATCCTGGATCTCTGTCATGTGCGGGTTGTCCTTTCTTGGTGTGCACGGTCGTCTACCGGCACAGCGTTCACTGCGTCCACCGGTCGCGGGTCGTTGTTTCGGATCCGCATCACCCGGCTGCCTCTATTTTCATTGCCAGGGACCGGGCCGTTCTTCTCTACTCTTGCGATTGCGGCCCACCTCAGTCGTGCGTCGTCCGGCCGTAGCGTCTCGCGTATTCGGCGTTGAGCTGATCACGCAGTGCGCGATTCTGTACGCGCAGATCCGCGATGACCGCCTGGGCGCTCTCCCGGTACCCGGCCAGCTCGTCGCGGTGTTCCTGCCGTAGTCGCGCGGTCTCAACACGATGCTCCTCGACGAGCCGGCGGCGTTCCTCTCGCGCCTCGTCCAACGTCACCCGCCACCTCGCCAGCAGCTCGTTGCGCTCGGCCAGCACCGCACCCCGGGCCCGTTCATCGGCCTGGGCTGCGGCCTGCTCGGCGGCGGCGGTGTCGTTGCGGACAAGTCGGGCGAGCCGCGCGACCTCACGTCGATGCGCCAGATGAGCCATCTGGCGCCCGCCCAGGTAGCTGAGCAACGCGGTGATGACAGCTGCGGCCGAGGCGACCAGGCTCGTCACGTCCATGGCCAGCCACATCGACCGGGCTGCGACCAGGGCCGCCGTTCGACCCGATCGGCCAATGAAGTTCGTTGCATTTGATGTCCTCCTCAGGCGGCGAACCTGAGATCATTTCTATGCAACGAAAAAGCGTGCGCCCTCTCTACGGTTGCGTACGATAGCGGAGGTGGACGGGAATCGAACCCGCCTGACCGGGATACCCGGTCACATCGGTTTTGAAGACCGCGGAGCGTCACCAGGCGCCCGTACACCTCCCCGGGACGGATCCCGTGACTGGTGAGATTGGTGTGGGGTCAGCGGATCTTTACCAAGGTGCCTCCCGATGGCACCAGTTCGCCGATCACCGGTGCGCCCGGGACCTCACCGGCGACAAGCAGACCACCGGAAGTCTGCGCGTCGGCCAGCAGCAACGCGGTCTCCTCGTCCACCCCGGCGAAATCGACCCACGGACGTACCCATTCCAGGTTGCGTCGGGTGCCGCCGGACACATAGCCGTCCCGCACCGCCTGCCGGGCGCCCGCCAGGTAGGGCACCGCTGACGCGTCGATGACGGCGCCCACTCTGCTCGCCCGAGCCAGCTTGACCAGATGGCCGAGCAGTCCGAAACCGGTGACGTCGGTGGCGCACCGCACGCCCGCCCGGACCGCTGATTCGGCTGCGTCCCGGTTGAGCCGCACCATCTCGGCGATCGCGTGTGGAAAGCGCTCACCGGTCGCCTTGTGCCGGGCGTTGAGCACCCCGACGCCGAGCGGTTTGGTCAGACTCAGTGGCAGGCCGGCCAAGCCCTGATCGTTACGCAGCAGCCGGCCGGGGTCAGCCAGTCCGGTCACCGCCATGCCGTAGCGGGGCTCCGGGTCGTCGATGCTGTGCCCGCCGGCCACAGCGCATCCGGCCTGAGCCGCGACATCGGCACCGCCCTGGAGTACCGCCCGGGCCAACTCCATCGGCAGCCGCTCGCGAGGCCAGCCGAGCAGGTTGATCGCGAGAACCGGCCGCCCACCCATCGCGTATACATCGGACAACGCGTTCGCCGCCGCGATCCGCCCCCAGTCGTAGGCGTCGTCGACAACCGGACCGAAGAAGTCGGCCGTGCTGATCAACGCGGTACCTCCGGGGCCCTCGATCACGGCGGCGTCGTCGCCGGTGTCCAGACCGACGAGCAACCGGCCGGCGGGTACGAGCGGCTGCCCGGAGGGCGTCAATGTGAGGTCTGCGACCAGCCGTTCCAGCTCGCCGGCCGGGATCTTGCAGGCGCAGCCGCCACCACGTGAATACTGGGTGAGCCGGATCGGCCCGATCGGCGGGTCGGCTTGCGGGGTGGACCCGGGCATCATTCGACTCCTGTCTTCGCTCTCGGACTCAGCCGTCGGGCGCCCCCGTCCGCGCATCGGACCGTCCAACCGCGATGATCCAGATGTTCCAGTAGCGGCACGGCCACTCTACGCGTGGTACCCAGGGCGACGCGGGCCTGCGCGACCGTGAATGGCTGCGCGAGTCGGGCAAGGACCTCGACGGCGGCCCGTTCCGCCTCGACCGGCAGCACCACGGCGGGCCCCAGCACCAGCACCTGACCGGTACGGCGGGCCGCCGCCAGCACCGATGGGTCGAATCCGAGCCGCCGAAGCCCGTCGGCGTCGGGAGCTTCGAAGCCGGATCCTTTGCTCAGTGCGGCACGCAGCCGGTCCAGCGCGGTCGCCACCCGTGGGGACATCCGCCGCTGCTGGTCTGCTGGGACGACCAGATCTCCGGCGAGGGCCAACCCGGGTGCCAGCAGCAGTCCGAGCAGCCGGGAATCGGGCAGCCCGAGCACTGATCTGGCCTGGCCGGCCGGCACACCGGGCACCGGCATCGAGCCATCCCGGTCGGCCGGGTGGTCGACGCGCCCGGTAGGAACCGGTTGTTCGGCGGGTCCGTCCCGGCCGGCACCGCTTACCAGCTGTACCAGCCTGGCGTGCAGGCGGTCCCGGTGCGCCCGATCGAGCAGCCAGCCACCGACGCTCAGGGCGTCGGTCGGCGGCGCTGCCCCCGTCATGGCCCGTGACTGCGCCACGGTGATCAGTTTCCGCAGCCGTAGCGGCCAGGTGTCGCGGGGCACCGTCGTCACGTCCCGCAGCGCCGAGGCGCGAGCGGCGGCGGCACCCCGCCTACCCAACGGCGGTGGATCGACGTCGACGACGGTCAGCTGTCCGACGATCCGTTCACCGGCCGCCCCCGGGTCGACCAGGACCGCCTGGTCACCAACCAGCAACGGCATTCGCTGATCGAGGTCGAGTCGGACGGCCAGCGACTCGCCGTCAGAGTCGAGCACCCGGACCCGGGCGATCGTGACAGCGCTACCCAGGTGCAGCCGCAGCGACGCCGGCAGGTGTCGCCGGCGCGGCCGACCACCGAGCGGGCGGTCCACCTGCTCAGGCGCCGGGCCGTCCACGCCGCCGGGCCGGTCGAGCCACCCGTCCACACAGGTGGACATCCAACAGTGCCCTGGACTTACCAGCGCCCAGCCTCGGGTGGCGACGCCGGCCGGCAGCCCGCGCAGCGCCAGACCCACGCGGCTGACGCCGTGTGCCGCCTGCACCGCGCTGCCGCACCGTTGTACCTCCCGGATCACCACCGGTCGACGGTCAGGCCCCAGCTTCATCCGGTCCCCGACCCGCACCGTCCCGGCCGGCAAGGTGCCAGTCACCACAGTGCCGGTGCCCGCCGCCGTGAACGTCCGATCCAGCCACAGCCGGACCGGAGCTGCCCGGTCCGGCTGCGGCACCTGCCGCAGCACCTTGGTCAGCACCTCCCGCAGGGCGGCCAAGCCGGCACCGGTGCGAGCGCTCACCGCCACCGCCGGCCAGTTCGGCAGGCCTGCGGCGGCCAACCGCCGACCCGCGTCGGCCTGCGCCCACTGCGGTGTCGCGCGATCGCACTTGGTCGTGACCAAAACGCCGTACCGCACGTTCAACGCGGCAAGCACCGCCAGGTGCTCGGACGACTGTGGCTGCCAGCCCTCGTCGGCGGCCACCACAAACATGACGACCGGACTGGTACCCACCCCGGCCAAGGTGTTCGCGAGGAACCGCCGGTGTCCCGGCACGTCGACGAAGCTGACCTCCCGACCGTCGTCGAGGTGGGTCCAGACGTGCCCCAGGTCCACGGTCCGACCCGTATCGCGCTCGACCGGTCGGCGGTCGGTCGACATTGTGGTCAGTGCCCGGAGCAGGCTGGACTTGCCGTGGTTGACGTGACCGGCAGTGGCGACGACGTGGCTCATCGCCGCTCGACCGCCATGGGTGTGGGCCGGCCTGGTTCGTCCGGCGACTGGCCAGCGGGTGACGTGGCCGCCCGCAGTACCGCCGCCGTCACGACTTCGTCCAGCTCCGCTGGCACAGAACGCATGTCGAGCAGCAGTCGGCCGTCGCGTACCCGGCCGACGACCGCGATCGGCTGTCGCCGCAGCGGCCGGGACAGGTGCTGTGGCACGCTGATCGCGCAGCTCGGCAGCCGTACCCCCGGCGCTCCACCACCCCCGATGGCGGCTGTCGTGTCCGTCACGGCCGCCGGCACATCGGCTGCGGTGAGTCGGCCGACGATCGTCTCGGCCCGGGCCCGCAGCTCGTCGACAGTCGTGCGCAGTGCCTGCTGGGTCGGGGTGGGTGGACAGCGGACGGTGGCCTCCAAGGCGGCGAGGGTCAGCTTGTCGACCCGTACCGCCCGGGCCATCGGATGGCGCCGCAGCTCGGCGATCACCTCGCGATGGCCCAGCAACAGGCCGGCCTGCGGGCCACCGAGCAACTTGTCGCCGCTCGCCGTCACCAGGGCCGCGCCGGCGCGCAGCGCGGTGTCCGCATCCGGCTCGTCCGGCAGCACCTGCTCCGGCCCCAGCAACCCGGAGCCGATGTCGACCACCACCGGTGCGCCGAGCCCGGCCAACGCGCCCACATCGACCTGGGAGGTGAAGCCGTCGATCCGGTAGTTGGACGGGTGAACCTTGAGGATGAATCCGGTCCCCGACCACACCGCGGCCGCGTAGTCGGCCAGCGAGGTGCGGTTGGTGGTGCCGACCTCGACAAGCCGGGCACCGGCGGCGGCGACCAGATCGGTCAGCCGGAAGCCCGCACCGATCTCCACCATCTCGCCACGGCTGATGACGACCTCGCGACCGCTGGCCAGGGCTGCCGAGGCCAGGATCAGTGCGGCCGCGTTGTTGTTCACGACGTGTACCGCACCGGCAGCCGGTACGGCCGCGGCCAACGCCTCCAGCGCGGCCCTACCGCGTCGGTCCCGCCGGCCGCTCTCGAGGTCGTACTCGATGTCGATGCAGCCCGCGGCCCGTTCAAGCGCCCGGCGGGCCGGCGCGGACAACACAGCACGGCCGAGATTGGTGTGCAACAGCACCCCGGTCGCGTTGATCACCGAACGGACGCCTTCGGCGCGCCGATCGACGAGATCGGCGGTGTGTCGGACGACCTGGTCCGGGGAGATCGCGCCGCGCCGCGCCTCCTGTTGCGCGTCGCGCAGCGCCTGGCGTACCGCCGGGCGGCCGTGCCGACGGACGGCCGCAGCCAGCCTCGGGTCGGTGAGGGCCCGATCGGTACGGATGATCCGGCGGCGGGCCGCCGCCGGGTCAGCGTCGGCGCTGGCGGCGGCCTCGTCGGCGTCGGCGAACGGTTCGATGGTGGTCGTCGCGATGCCGGTCGTCTTGATCATGTTCATCGTCCCTTGTCGTCGTCTATCGACCGGACCGTGCCGTCGTCATCGAGGAGCAGGGTGTGAATGCCCGGTGACAACCGGATCTCTGCGGCCCGGCGAACACCGCCGGACGTACGCCACTTCAGGGCGAAGGCCGTGTCAGCTCCGCTGCCCGTGCCGAAGAACAACTCCGGTGCGGACGATCCCGCGTGCCCGTTGCTCGGCTGCAACTCGGCATACAACTGCGCGCCACCGGGTGTGACGGCTCGCACCTGTGCTCCGATCGCCGGTGTCGCCCCGGTGCGCGGACCGGGCCGCAGCAGGCGAATGGTGGTGTGCGGCCATGCCGTACGGCTCCGGTTGAGCAGCACGACGGAGTCCTGCCACTGGTTGGCGATCACCGCGTCCGGCCGGCCGTCACCATCGATGTCGCCGATCGCGATGCCTCTGCTCACCCACGGTGAGCCCAGCCCGAGCCGTGGCGCGAGGTCGACGTAGCGGGGCGGCGAAAGGTCGGCGGCGTAGGTCCACAGCGGGTTGTGCTGATGGCCGGACAGGTCGTCGCCGGGCTGGAAGTTAGGCCATGCCCAGGGGTGGGCGAGCACCTGGTCGTTGGCCATCGCAAGTTCCTGTAACTCGGGCCAGCGCCACCGGTCGCCCTGCAGGTAGCCAGTCGCCTGCAGGATTTCGTCCGCACCGTCCGCATCGAAATCAACGGCCTTGATGTCCCAGGCCCAACCGCTGCGAGAAAGCCCGAGTTGCTCGCTTCGATCACGGTACGGGACCCGCCCCTGTAGCAGATCCTCGCCGGATCCCTCCGGCACGAACGCGAAGTTGCTCTCCTGCAGCCCCCAGGCAGTGGTGATGTTGCTGACCAGAACGGTCGGCAGCGGTTGCCCGCCGCGATAGGTGAACGCCACGCCCATGCCTTTGAACGAGTCGTGGCCGAGCACCTTCGACTTCGGCGTGGTGGCATCCCTGCGCCCCTCGACCCGTTCGAACACCGGACGTCCCGGAGTAGACCGATTGACCAGCAGATCGTCGGGGCCGAAGTCGTTGGCCACGTAGATCTCAGGTAGCAGGTCCCCGGTAAGGTCCTGCAGCCCGAACGCGAGCGTCCAGGATCGTGCCGACCGGTCCGGCAACGCCGTGCTGGCGTCGACAAACACAGGCGGGCGGCCAGGTCCGCCGGGGCGGGACAGCAGCAACCGGTTGATTCCGGCGTTGCCGGCCCGGGCCATCCCGGCCTGCATCTGGATCCGCTGGTCGTCGTCGGCTCGCCTGTCCAGGATCCGCGCACCGTCTGGAAAGTAGTTGCCGACCAGGACGTCCAGGTTGCCGTCGCCGTCGATGTCGGCGATCACGGTCGCGGTGGTGTTCCAGTGCTGGGCCGGCTCGACGAGGTCCCTGCCCTGGTAGCCCTCTCCCGCCCGGACAAACAGCACTGGGGAACGCCCCCAGTAGTAGACAAGGAAGTCCGTCATTCCGTCCCCGGTGAGGTCGGTCGGGACGCAGCCCATCGGCGCGACCGCCGGGTCGGGTTTTCCGGGAGGAGTGAGCCGCACGGCGGCGAAACGATCTCCGGTGCCGCGCACCGGGGCGACCCGTACCGAATTGTCGCGCGGATCGACCAGGCAGGTGTCGTCGGCACGGCCGTTGCCGTCGGCGTCGGTCAGCCCGACGGCGGCGCCGACGGCGGATATCCAGGACCGCAGATGTGCCAGCTCCGGAGCGACCGTCCGGTCACCGTGGGCCATCGGGGGCGCCGAATTCAGCGGGGTCACCACGAAGTCGAAGGGGGCGGCGAGCGCCGCGAGTTCCGCGGCGGAGGCGACCGGACGGGCGCTCAGCCCGCCGAGTACGGCGAGCAGGGTTGCAGCCATCGCCGGTGCTGTCAGACGGCGTGGATTCATGCCACGGTCCGTTCGCCGTCACCCGGGCCCGCCGGACGCCGGCTGAGCGGCCGGCCGGCGGCGTCACGTGGGTCGTGCAGCGGGGTCACCAACTGGCGGGTAATCACCCCGAGGACGGCCGCGATCGCCGCGTTGACCGCCGTGATCTGAGTGCACGACCAGCTCACGAGGCCGAACGCGCCGAGGAGGTTGAACACGGCCAGCAGTCCGGCCTGAATGATCACTGGCTCCCGTTTGAAGACCATCGTTACTTACCCTCCGTAGGTCGTTCGGGCGCGGCGCCGCGACGCGGACACGGTGCCGCGGTGGTCGTTGTGCCGGGCCACGCCACGCCAGTAGGTGAGCTGGCGGCTTCGATACGCGGCCAGATAGAACTCGCTGGAGTCCCGCCAGTGCCGCAGCTCATCAGCCGATACGAGGGCGGAGATCTCGTCCTCACGCCGCACCAGAGCTGTGCCGATCCGCTCGAAGCACTCGACCGCCATCGCCGTGCAGTCGGTCAGTTCGACGTCGTCGAACCCGGCTGACCGCAGCATCCGCACCGTGGCGGTGGGTCCCGGCAGCGGCCGCATGCCGTCCAGATCCCAGGCCCGTCCCCGGGTCTCGTCGGACATGCTGCTACCGGCGACGGTATCGGCCATCGCGAACACCCCACGCGGGTACGACGCCCGATGGGCGGTCCGCATCACCGCCTGCGGATCGGCGAGCAGACTCAGCGAGTCGATCGCCAGCACGAGGTCGTAGGCACCGTCCGGCTGCCATCGCTCGACGTCGCCCAGCACGTACCGCAGGTCCGGGTTTCCGGTCGCGAGCCGGCGGGCGTGATCGAGTTGTTTCTCGTTGATCTCCACGCCGGTGACCGCACAACCGCGACGCACATTCAGGTAGCGACTGACCGCTCCCGTTCCAGAGCAGCATTCGAGAACCCGATGGCGGGCGCCGAGTCGGAGCGGTTCGGTGATCTGGTCGAGCAACGCCGCCCCACCGACGTTGGTGAACTCCCAGCCGGCATGCACCGGCTGGTAGACGGCCAACTGCCAGATCGGCGCGGTAACACTGTCATAGATGTGGTTCTTGTCCGCGCCGTCCGACGGCGCCGTCGCGGCGGGCGGGCCGGGTCGCAGTAGTTGCGGCTCCACAGGCACTCCTCAGATTGGTTGGCGGTTCGTCCGGAGCTCACCCGACCGGATGAGCGATTCACATCCGTCATCTGCGTCGCGTGTCGACCGGGCTTCGGACCGGCCCCAGCGGTGCCTGCTCACTGATCGGCGTACCTCCCGCAGCCCGCGCGACCAGCGGACGCGCCAAGTCCGCGACCGGTGAATCCGCCGCCCAGACGTTTTCGGCGAGCCAGTACTCCACCGTGCGATGGGTGCGGGCGAACAGCACCATCCGGCCGTCGGCCGACGGCACCGGATAGCGGACACCTTGACCCGCCTCCGCGACGACCCGCCCCGTACCGTCGGGACACTGCTCGTACAGTTCCTCGCTGGTGCCGGCCACCAGCGTCGACAACAGGACGCCGTCGCGGGTGAGCCGTGGATTGTTCCGTTCCACGTAGTCCGGCCCCGCCAGCGTCTCGATTTCGCCGGTCGCCAGATCTTTGCGGTAAAAGCCCCAGGTCCAGTCGCCGCCGCGGGTCGACATGAAGACCACCGCGGCGCCGTCCGGCGTGTATGCCGCAGACTCGTCCCACCATGAGTCGTCGGTAACCGCACTGACCCCGCCGGTACGCAGGTCGAGTTCGTAGATGTTCGCGGCGAACGGTTCGGTTTCACTCTTGAACAGCAGCCGGTCGCCATCGGGTGACCAGCTCAGCGGACCATGCAGGCGGCGTAGCCCGACCACCCCCGATGTCCAGTCGTGGACCTCACCGGTCGCCACGTCCACCGTGCTGATCTGCCAGCGGTGCGCCAATCCGCGGCGCGAGCAGAACGCGATCCGCTCGCCGGCGGGCGACCAGGCGGGAAAGGACGCCTCTCCCACCGGCAGAGCCGTCACCACATGGTCGGACAGGTCCAAAATCTTGATGTTGGATCGTCCGGTACGTTCGCTGGCGTAGACGATCCGGCGCGCCGCTGGGTCGAACGACGCGTACCGCGGCCGTTCGTCCGCCCCGACGAGCTCCTGCACCTCGCCCGTGGCACGGTTCCACATGCCGATCGCGCGACCATCGTCGATGAGCCGGTGGAAGAACAGGCTCTGGCCATCGGCGGTCCACGTCGGCCACCGGTCGTCCGCTCCGGTGGTGACCAGGGGACGGCCGGATCCGTCGCCGAGGCGCTGCACCCAAATGACCGAGCGGCCCTCGTTGCTGCGGGAGAACGCGACGACCTGCCGGGTGGGACAGACGGTGGGCTTGTAGTCCCAAGCTGTCCCGTCGGTCACCGGGATCTCTTCGGCGCCTGCTGAGTCCTGCAGGAAGATCGCTCCGGCCCCCGCGTCGTAGGAATGGCACACCAGCCAACGGCCGTCCGGCGCCCAGGAACCAGCACCTGCCCTACCCGGTGGCCGGTCCACGACACGCGGAGCACCGCCACCGGCGGGCACGATGTAGAAATACCGGCGCCCCCAGGGGCCACCGACGTACAAGATGCGCTGGCCGTCCGGCGCGAAGGAAGGATACTCTTCCTCATGATCGCCGAACGTCAGTTGCTCAATGCGACCGGTGGCGACTTCGTACCACCAAATCTGTTTGTGTCCGCCCCTGGTAGAAGTGAAGACAATGCGCCGACCGTCGGGGGACCACTGCCCCTCGATGTCATCACCTGCTCCTCGGGTGGCCTGATGCCACCGGCCGCTATGTAGGTCGAATATCCAGAGGTTGACGGTTCCGGTCCGCTTCGATGAGGCCACGAAGAAGGCACCATCGGGCGAGATGGCACCGTCTCCGGAACCAGCCGGATCTGACGCTACCCGACGGAGCCGGAAGCCCTCGCCGCGTGGTTCGATAGCGGCCTGCCAGTCTGGTTGATGAGCACCCGAGGGTGGCGGCACGGCTGATCTCCTTGCCTCTCGGTTGATGGGCACGAGCATGACTGACGCTCGGTCAATTTCTAGCCCTTTGGCCCAGGGACAACCTTCTTCTAACTTGCGCTAAGGCAGCGCTCATCGATTAGCAAGATTTCGGAGGAGATCACTGCCTGCCGCTGTTGCGATAAACCAGTAAGCGATAGATCAAAGCACCGGTGGAGGCCTTGCTCATGCCACCCACGAGTCCACCTGATCAGACAGGGCTACACCCGCTCCTCGCGCCAGCCGACTCCGCACAGCGATTCACCACGGGGACGCTGAACACCGCGCAACTCGCAAGGCTGATCGAGGCCGCGCGCTGGACCCCGTCGAGTGGGAACCGGCAACCGTGGCGGTTCATGCTGGGCTGTCGTGGCGACACGACGTTCTCGCTGCTGCGCACCGCGTTGAACCCGGCCCACCAGAGCCACACGCGAGGGGCCGCCGCGTTGTTGCTAGCGCTGGCGCAGACCGCTGATCAGCAGGGCGTGCCGATGCTGGGCGCCGAATACGAGCTGGGAATGGCGGTGAGCCGAATCTGCGTACAAGCGCGGGCGCAGGACTGGCAGTGCCGCCAACTCGGGGACTTCGACCACCAGCGGCTGCGCCAGGAGTTGGGCGTGCCGGCTGGCTTCGAGCCGATCGTCGTCCTGGTGGTCGGTGGCAACGGGCCGGCCGGACCGGACGACCAGGCTGAGTACGGGACCAGACTGGCCCCGGAGGCAATCGCCTTCGCCCGCCGGTGGGGACGACCGGCGTGGACGTCGCTATGACGCGGTGGTCGATCTGGCGGCGGGAGCCGGTGCTGATTCAGTCGGCGGTGCTGGCGCTGCTCAACCTTCTCGCGACGTTTGACGTCGTGCCACTCACGGTGACGCAGATCGGTGCGGCGAACGCCGCAGTAGCAGCGCTGCTCGGGCTGGTCACGCGGCAGGTGGTGACACCGGTGACACCGCCGACGGCCGGATCCGATGACGAATCCGGCCGTCGACGGGCACCTGGTCTCGGCTGACTACGCGTTGACTGTTTCCACCGGGGCCAGCACCGAGGCCACCCCGATCGGATGTTCGCCGACCTCCACGGTCGCCACTGACTCGCCTCGCTCCAAGTCGACCACGGAGATCGAGTTGCCGCTCTGGCTGGTCACGAACGCCTGACGGCCGTCCGGCGACAGCGCCAACCCGTACGGACGGATGCCGACCTCGATCGTTGTGGTGACCGCGCCCCTGGCGACGTCGACGACGCTGACCGCGTCGGAACTGTAGGTCACCACGTAGGCGTTTTGGCCGTCCGGACTGAAGGCAACCTTCAGCGGCCAGTCACCTACGTCGATGTTTGCGACGCGTTTGTTGGTAGCGGTGTCGACTACCGTCACCTGGTCGTCGGCGATGCTCGTGACGTAGACCAGGCGACCGTCCGGGCTGACCGCCACCCCACCAGGACGTGCGCCGACGCGGGTACGGGCGACGACGGATGCCCGCGCCACGTCCACGGTGGCGACTTCGAAGGATATATTCGTCGGCACGTAGGCATACCGACCGTCCGGGGTGAAGGCGACGTCGACTGGGCGCTCCCCCACCTGGATGGTGGCGGTCACCGCGTTCGTGACCGAGTCGATCAGCGAGACCGTGTCGGAGAACTCGTTGGCGACCAGTATCCGGGTGCCGTCGGGCGACACCGCGATCCCATTGGGCTGGCGGCCGACGGCGATCGTGGTCAGCAACCGACGGCTGGGAAGGTCGATCACCGACACATTGTCGGAACCGAGGTTCGCGACGTACGCCCGTCGGCCATCCGGGGTCAGCGCCACCCCGCCTGGGCGGTCACCGCCGATGTCAATGGTCTTCAGCAGAGTCGAGGACCGGGCGTCGATTAGTGAAACGGTGGCCGAGTTCTCGTTGGTGACCAGCGCGACCGGCGCGAGGTCGGCACCCGCTGCGGTCTGGGTGCCGTTGAGCATCACGGTGATGCTGCCGGAGAGTGAGTTGCTGACCGCCAGGTCGACGAGGTTGTCCCCGTCGAAGTCCGCGGCAATGATCGCTGCGGGTGCCTCGCCTGCGGAGAAGGACTGGGCGGTGCTGAAGACTCCGTCACTGCGGCTGTTCGACAGCACGATGACGTCGGCCGCCTCAGGAGCGACGGCGGCGAGGTCGGTGGCGCGGTCGCCGTTGAAGTCGGCGGCGACGACGTCGCCCGGGCCACGCGCCGCGACGAACTCCTGCTTCCGTTCGAAAGACCCCTTGCCGTCACCGGCGAGCAGGGTCACCGTCTCACCGCCGTAGTTGCCCGTGGCCAGATCGAGGTTGCCGTCACCGGTGAAGTCACCGACGGCGACGCCGGACGGGGTGTCGCCAGCCGGCATCGCCTTGGCCGTGCCGAAGGTGCCCTCGCCCGTGCCGGTGAGCAGCGAGATGGTCTTGTCGCCGATGTCCGAGGTAAGGATGTCGAGCACCCCGTCACCGGTGACGTCGAGGACGGTGAGTCGGTTCGGGTCCTTGCCCACCGGATACTTGGCCGGCTCGGCGAACCCACCGGTGCCGTCGCCGAGCAGGATCGACACGGCGTTGTCCTGATAGTTGGCCACGGCCAGGTCGACGGAACCGTCCCGGTCGAGATCGGCGGCGCTCACCCGGATCGCGCCGCCGCCGGCTGGCAGTGACTTGGCCCCAGCGAATGCGCCCTTCCCATCGCCGAAGTACAGAGTCAGGTCGTTGGAGTTGAAGTTGGAGGTCACCATGTCGAGGCGGCCGTCGCCGTCGAGGTCGGCCAACGCCACGCCGTTGGGGTTGTCGCCGGTCCGGTAGGTCACCGGCGACGCGAATCTGCCCTTGCCCTCGCCGAGCAGCACAGCGGCGGTGTTCGAGTTGAAGTTGACGACGACGAGGTCCTGCTTGCCGTCGTCGTTGAGGTCGGCGGCCTCCAGGCCGGCCGGAGCGTCACCGACCGAAATCTCCGCCATCGCCGACATGGTGACTCTGTCTGCGTTGGCCCCCGCCGACTCCTGCGGCTCGTCGGGTGTCGTCTCCGTCACTCCGAGACACCCGGTAAGCAGGCAGAGGGCAAGTAGGGCACTGCCCCCTGCCGTCCACCGCGGCGGCTGGCGCCGAGCATCTCGGGTGGGCTCCTGACTCTGGTCAGTCATCGCATCTCCCCTTGGTCTCAGTTCAGCTGGTACCCGGCCGGGCCCGGCCGATTCGGTCAGGAAACGGTCGTCACGACCGGGACGGCGCGTACACCGAACACGCCACGGCCGTAGAACCGCAGCGGGATACTGGGGTTGAGGTGTAGATCAGCGAACCGTTCGACGAGCGCGGACAGCGCGACGCGGGCTTCGATACGGGCCAGTGGCGCGCCCAGACAGAAGTGTCCGCCGAAGCCGAAGGCGATGTGGTCGTTAGGAGTACGGTCGATGTCGAACCGGTCCGGGTCGGCAAAGACCCTCGGGTCCCGGTTCGCCGACACCAACCATGGCATCACGTACGAGTCGGCCGGTATCTGCACTCCGGCGAGCTCGGTATCGGTGGTGGTGACCCGGACGACCTGCGCGAAAGGCGACCGGTGCCGCAACACCTCCTCGACGGTCGAGGGGATCAGCGCCGAATCGTCGCGCAGCCGCTGCCACGTCGAGGGTTGCTCGGCAAGACTCAGCACTGCGTTGCCGAGCAGCAGCGTCGAGGTGATGTGACCGGCGGAAAGCAGTAGCGTGCAGAAGTTGACGGCCTCCTGATCGGTCAACCGTCGCGCGTCCACTTCGGCGGTGACCAGCGCGGTGATCAGATCATCGGCAGGCTTCCGCCGACGTTGCTGGCAGTGCTCCAGCAGGTACCCGGACAGGTCCCCCATGGCTGCGGTGAAGCGTTCCATCAGCGCCGGATCGTTCGGATCATCGGTGTGGATGCTCAACAGCCGGTCGGCGCAGGCCGCGAAGAACGCCCGGTCACCGACGGGCAGCCCGAGCAGTTCCGCGATCACGGTGACCGGCATAGGGTGGGCCAGCCGCTCTGCGAGGTCGAACTCACCGTCGAGATCTGAAATCATCTCACGGGTCACTGCGGCGATCCGTGGCTCGAGCTCGGCAACCGTACGCGGGGTGAACGCGGCGCTGACCAGCCGCCGTAATGACCGGTGCTCCGGCGGGTCAAGCATCGTGAGGTTACCTTGAGCGAGTTCGGCGGCTGCCGGATTCACCCGGCTCTGATCCGAGGAGTACGTCTCATGGTCGGCGCTCAGCCGCCGCACGTCCGCGTACCGGAAGACATGCCAGACTCCGTATCCGTCCTGCCAGACGGGCTTGTCCTCGAGCATCCGTCGCAACCATGGCAGCAGGACGGCCTCCCCCTGCTCGGGTGACGGCGCCATCAGATCCTGGCTGGGGGTATGGGTCATGGCGTACTCCAAGGGGTGCCGGCGATCAGGGGTCCGGGAGGCGTCGCCACGCCCGCCAACGATCTAGCGGGCGTGGCGACAGTGGAAGCGTCAGTGACGCCGATGAGTCGGCCAACCTCTGTTGGGCGGCAGCCGGACGGCAGTCAGCCGTCCTGTGGACGATCGGGCTCGCGAAGTGCCAGCACGGCGCCGGCAGGATCGCGGATCACCACGAATCGCGCTTCCGGCGCGGTGCCCTTGGGCCCGGCGACGACTTCGCCGCCCAACTCAACCACACGTTTGATGCTGGCATCGAGGTCGTCGACGCAGACATAGGACAACCACTGCGGTGGCAGGTCCGCGTTGCCCCCACGCGCGTGACACACTCCGGCGACGGGCGTCCCTGCCGGGCTCATCATGAAGTAGTCACTGTAACCACCCATGTCTAGCGGCATCGGGCTCCAGCCGATCACCTCGGCGTAGAAGTCCCGTACCCGGTCAGCGTCCTGCACCGTCAGGTCGAAGCCGACAACGGTGCCGAACGGTGGCTTGGTTGGGTCTGACACTGCGCTCCTCTCGATTGCACTGGTCAAACACGCCGAAGACGGGCGTGCATCTGGCTAAGACCTAGGCCGGCTCCCACAGCTCGAAGCGATTGCCCTCCGGGTCGAGCGCCCACGCGAAGCGGCCGATCGGCTCCGTGTGCACGTCGCCCACGATCGTCGTGCCGCTCGCCCGGAGCTGATCGAGCATCCTGTCAAGATCTTCGACCCTGAAGTTCACCATCGACGCCTGGTCACGGGCGCCGAAGTAGTCGGTGTCCTCAGGAAACGGAGCCCAGACCGTCGGCCCCGCAGCCTGAGTCCACACCTGGTCGCCACCGGGGCACGGATCGATTCCAAGGTTGTCCGAGTACCAACGGGCGAGAGCCTGTGGATCCCGGGACCGGAAGAAGTAGCCGCCGATCCCGGTCACGCGAGGGGACATGTCGACGCTCCTGGCTGATGTTGGACGGGCGATGACCGGAATCGCGTACTAACAATTCCTTGAAAGATCTTGACGCCGCATTGAGCGACCGAGCTGGATACTCACGGAGTGTACGACAGGCTTACCGCGCTGTCATGCAGCCACGGGCCGGAGATGCCGGTCGATGCACAATAGCCAAGAAGGCCCGTTGAAGTAGGGCGGACTACACAGGACCGCTCATTCGGCCCACGTGGAGGGGGCGACATGATCCTCGAAATACTCATGTTTCCGGCGAGGGTCCGCCTGACGCAGGGGCAGGCGCCGACGTCGAACGCCCGGCGCCTACCCCCGCCGTCGCTGGTCAACCCTGGTTGATGATCACCGATACACTGTCGGACAGCGAATTCGCGGTCGCAATGTCCGGCAGACCGTCACCGTTGAAATCGGCGACGAGCAACGCCGGTGGGCCGTCCTCCACCGTCACCGAGGCAGGTGCGGCGAATCCGCCCCGGCCGTCCCCAGCGAGCACCGTGATGTCGTCGGAGTCGAAGTTGACCGTCACCAGGTCGAGCTGACCGTCACCGTTGACGTCCACCGCGACGATGTCCGACGGCGCGTCACCGGCCTGGTACAGGGCAGGTACGGCGAACCTGCCGCCGCCCTGCCCGAACAGCACCGCGACAGTGTCGGCGTCGTAGTTCGCCGTGGCGATGTCGAGTATCCCGTCGCCGTTGAGGTCGCGCACCACGATCCCGGCTGCGGTGTCGTCGGCGGCGTACGCCACCGGCGCCGAGTAGCTACGCCGACCGTCACCGCGCATCACGGTGACATCGTCGGAGTTGTAGTTCGCGCTCGCCAGGTCCAGCAGTCCGTCTCCGTCCAGGTCGGCCACGGCGATCCGCAGCGGTCCGTCACCAGCCGGTACCGACACCGGAGCCTCGAAGGTCGCGTCGCCCGTTCCGTACAGGACGGTGACGTCATCGCCGTTGAGGTTGGGGGTGACGAGATCCAGCGCACCGTCCCGGTCGAGATCGATCGCGACGATCCGGGCGGGACCGTCGCCGGCCGGATGATGCACCGGTTCGGCGAACCGGCCGCCGCCCAGTCCTCGGTAGACGCTGACGTCGTCCGACCCGAGGTTTGCTGTGGCCAGATCGAGGTGGCCGTCCCCGTCGAGATCCCGAGCGAGTATCCCGTTCGGCGTGCGACCCGCGGCCATCGTCACCGGTGGCTCATAGCCGCCGCGGCCGTCGCCGATCAGGTAGACCAGATCGTGGCTGTTGTAGTTCGGTGTGGCGAGGTCGAGGACACCGTCGCCGTCGATGTCGGCCGCGACGATGTCGGCAGACGCGTCCCCGGCGGGGAAGGACCGTGCTTCCGCGAGCGTCACCGGGCTGGTCGGCGGCGGGATCGGCATTGGTCGTTGGGGCTGCGTCGGCGCAGGATTCAGCGGCGGCACCGACTCCGGCGGTGGCGACTGGTCCGTCGTGCATCCGGCGGCCAGCAGTACGGCGGCCACCGCGAATCCGGCCAGCATGCGGCTCGGGCCGCCAGGGCCGTGGCCCGTGGCCCGCCCGGCGGTTCTCATCATCGTCATTGACGCTTCCTCTTCGGCTGGATGGGCCGGCCAGCCTGTGCGTGTCCGACCGGCGGCGACGCGACGTGCGCTGCTAGTTCCTGGATACGGCCGGGCGGTTCTGGGGACCTCTCCCCGATTGCGATCGGCGTCAGCGACGGCGAACCAGGCAGGGCGATCCGGGCGGTCCACCCGATGGCCGGTACGGCCGGCGCGGATCAGCAAACGTTGAGAAGTTCGGCCGCCGTGTCCGATTCCACGATGGCGCTACCGGCTGCCCGGCACCCGCCCGCAGCCACCGCCAACCGGTACCTCAGGAGGTACACCATGACCAGCACCAGAACACTCGGCGCCGAAACGCGAGGGTTTCTGATCGGCCTGCTCGGCCAGTCGGACACCGATCCGGAGCGCGAGGCGCGCAACGAGGCGACTCTGCGTGAGCTGTACGCGCGGTTCAACCGCGACGACATCACCGCGATGGCCGAACTCCTGACCGAGGACTTCGCAGCGCATGACGTTGCGGCCGGAGAGGTCACCACCGGTCCGGAGCCATACCTAGCCCGGCAGCGAACCAACCGCCGGGCGATGCCGGACGCCCGGACGGAGATCACCGCGCTCATCGTGCGCGGCGACACCGCAGTCGCCGAAGTGATCAACCGGGGTACGCAGACCGGCCCGTTCGAGCTGCCCAACGGCGACGCGCTGCCACCGAGCGGACGGCCGGTGGAGGGTCTGAGCTGCGAGATCTACCAGTTCCGGGGCGGCCGGATCGCGAGCGGTCGGATCTACTACGACTTCCTCACCGTCGCACGGCAAATCGGTCTGCCGCTGTGACCCTGGCAGGCGGTGCGGTAATGACCCGTGGCTGCCAGCGGCGGTGATCATTGATCATGTAGACGTGCCGGGCGCGCGGGTCCGGTAACGGACCCGTGCCGACGCGACCGATCCGTCGTCCGCGATCATCGTCGCCTACCCACCGCATGCCATCGGGAGGCGCACCGCCTGCGGTCACCGCGACCGGCCGGCCGGAATGGCCACGGACTCTCAAACCGCTCGACGAACTACCGGCGACCATGAAATCACAAGAAAAAGCTATCGACGACTGAAGTCAGTCAACGTGCATAAACACGGGTGGAGCCGAGGGGACTCGAACCCCTGACCCCCACACTGCCAGTGTGGTGCGCTACCAGCTGCGCCACGGCCCCCGGTCGGCCCGGATCTCCCGGGCACCCGGCAATACTACACACGCCGCCCCGCGCGGTCATCTCGCGGGGTCGGCCGCCCGGGTCGCGGGGTCAGTTCATCGACGCGCGAGGGTCAGTTCATCGAGACGTCGGCCGGGAAGTGGGCCACGGCGGCCATCATGCCGCGCTGGCGGCGCAGCACCATCGGCCACAGGTCGTCCGGGCGGGCCATGAACGGATCGTCCGGCAGGCCCTCGAGCACGAACCAGGAGCCGGCGTTGATCTCCTCCTCCAGCTGCCCGGCCGACCAGCCCGAGTAGCCGGCGAAGACCCGGATCCCGGAGATCGACTCGGCGAGCGGCCCCGGGTCGGTCGACAGGTCGACCGTGCCGAGTGGGCCGGCGATGCGGTGGAAACCCTTCACCCGGCCGGTCTGGGTGCGGGTACGGGCCAGGCAGATCGCCGACTCTGGCTGCACCGGGCCGCCCTCGAACAGCACCGACGGCTCCCGGGCGAGACTGCTCCAGCCGCCCAGCACCTCGGCGACCGGCACCTCGGTGGCCCGGTTCAGCACCACCCCGAGCGCTCCCCCGGCCTCGTGGGCGACCAGCAGCACGACCGTACGGTCGAAGTTGGGATCCTTGAGCGTTGGCGTCGCGACCAGCAGTTGGCCGGTCATCGACGCCATCGACCGTCCCCCGATCCGCTGACCTTCACCGTGCACCTCGACCTCCCGTACCTGCCCACGCGGCGCAGTCACGACCCGCACGGTCCGCGCGGACGGCGCGGCGACGATCCGCCACGGGTGCCGTGAAAGCCATGCCTGGCACCATAGCTTGCTCGGCAGCGCCCGGTTAAGGTCTAACCGCGGGGGCGTGGCATCGGTGTTTCCGGCCACCCTGCCCGAAACGGGAGGGATCTGATGCAGGCGCAGGCAGAGCTCGCGGTGATCGGCGGATCCGGGCTGTACGCGTTGCTGGACAACGCGACGGAGCACCGGGTGCCGACGCCGTACGGTGAACCGTCCGATCCGATCACCGTCGCCGATGTCGGCGGGCGGCGGGTCGCGTTCCTGCCCCGACACGGCCGCGATCACCGGCATCCGCCACACCGGATCCCGTACCGGGCCAACCTGTGGGCACTGCGCTCGCTCGGCGTACGCCAGGTGCTGGCGCCGTGCGCGGTCGGCGGGCTGCGCCCGGAGCTCGGCCCGGGCACGTTCGTGGTGCCCGACCAGTTGATCGACCGGACCAGTGCGCGGGTGCAGACCTTCTACGACCAGGGTGCGGTGCACGTCAGCTTCGCTGACCCGTACTGCCCGACCGGGCGGTCGGTGCTGCTGCGGGTCGGCGCCGAGCAGGGCCTGCAGCCACGTGACGGCGGTGCGGTGGTGGTGGTCGAGGGGCCACGGTTCTCCACTAGGGCGGAGTCCCGGTGGTTCACCGCGATCGGCGGCGCGGTGGTCAACATGACCGGCCACCCGGAGGCGATCCTCGCCCGGGAGCTGGCGCTGTGCTACACGTCGATCGCCCTGGTGACCGATTTGGACGCGGGCGTCGAGGGTGGGCACGCGGTCACCCAGGAAGAGGTGTTCCGGGTGTTCGGCGAGAACACCGCTCGGCTACGCGCGCTGCTGCTGGCCGCGCTGGAGACCTGGCCGATGGATCGGGACTGCCCGTGCCCGCGGTCACTCGACGGCATCACCCTGCCACTCGAGCTGCCCTGACGGTGCCAGCACCACAACCGCAGCGCTGATCCCGGCGACGTCGAGGCACATCCGGATCCGGTTGCCGGTCGCCGCGTCACCGGCCAGGATCACCGCCTCCCCGGCGGGCAGGTTCCAGGCTCCAGCCGGTTGGCGCTGCCCGGGCAGCCCTCGGTCGAGCAGTTGGGACATGGTCACGGCGGTGTCATCCGGTTCCTGACCCGGGCCGTACGGCTGCGGCATGGCTCAGCCGCCCGCAGCGACGTGCAGTGGGCGACCGGTGAGCGCGTCCAGCACCGTACGGTCACCGAGCGCCTCGTCGAGGGTCACGGTGACCGGATGGAACAGCAGTTGGTCGGTGCACTCCTGCGCAGTGCGGGTCACACCGCCGGCGACCACCACTGCGTCCGCGTACTCCTGGACGAACGGGGTGATGTCGCTGTCGCAGGCTCCGACGCCGAGTCGGTACGCCAACTCGGTGCCGTCGACGCCGGTGAGGTCCTGTGCGGTGACGAACGTGGTGAGGCCGGTCGCGTCCGGCACCTGCGGGTCGGGTGCCGGTACGGCGACCGATTCGGCGACGGCGACCCGGGCGACCGGCCCGTCGAGTTCGGCGACGTCGAACAGCCAGGCGGGCACCTGCGCCGTGCCCCGGCTGGTCAGCAGCTCGACGGTGCCGAGCGTGGCGGCCGTGACGGTCAGCGCCTGGCAGCCGAGCTCACCGGAGTCAGTGACACCGTCGTCCGGGCCAGGTGTGCCGCCCAGGTCGGTGGCGCTGCTGGTCGGGTCGGGGCCAGGTCGGGCCGCGTCGCACTGGGGCGGGTCGCCCTGGCGTAGTTCCGCGTACGCGTCGGCGGCGCTGACCAGCGGTACGCTCAGCGTCCCGTCGGGGAAGTCGACCGTGCCGTCGGCGGGTGTCTCGGTCGACACGGTCAGCTCGGCCCGGTACCACCCGGCGTGGAACGCCTGCTCGGTCTCCGGGGTGAACCCGGGCTCGGCGGGGAGCACGGTACGGCTCTGCAGGGGTGCGTAGCCGGCCAGCCACTCCTGCCGCCCGCTCGCGGTGCGCCACGCCTCGGCGACCTCGTCGGCACGCTGCTGGAAGGTCTCCCAGCGTTCGTCGGCGGACCCGCCTGGCCCGCCGGGTCCGGTCCCGTCGGTCCGCGCGCAACCTGCGATCAGGATCAGTGTTATGCCCAACAGGGCGGTGAAACGGCGCATGTCGGGTCAGACGCACCAGGTTGGCAGCGGGTTCCCGGACCAACTGGGCGGTGGGCTACACATGGTGAGTTCGGCCCGACAATGCAGCCGGCCCACCGCCTGGCGGCGGTGGGCCGGCTGTCGTCCGTGGAGGTGCCGGGAATCGAACCCGGGTCCTTCGGCGTCTTGCCAGGGCTTCTCCGAGCGCAGCTCGCTGTGCCTCTACTCGGCCCCATCGATCACGCGAGCGAGTCGATGTGACGGGCCCAGTCGCGTTTGATCTCGCCGCACGAACCCCGCGACCGGGTTCGCTAGGCCAGCCCTCTCACTGATGCCGGTTACTGGGCCGAAGGCAGTCCCAGACCGACAGACTTGCTACTCGCCTCAGGCGGCGAGAGCGAAGTCAGCGCGCTTGGAGTTGGCGCTTATTGGTTTCCGACGACCGATTCACGAGACGACGTCGGCTTCCTCGGCTCGCTTCCCCTGCCGCAACGTACGAAGTCGAAACCAGTCACCCCCTGGTGTGCGGCGCGGCCCGGAGGTGGTCCGCGTCCTAACCGATCCTAACGCCTCCGGCCCCCGGCTTCATCCCGATTACGGCCGGAAGACTTGAGCCGGCTACGGACAGAAGGTGCTGCTCGGTCAGCCCATCCCCTTGCCACGCCGGCCGACCGCCCGCTGGATCTCCCGGTCGGCGTCCCGCTTGGCCAGGTCCTGCCGCTTGTCGTAGGACTTCTTGCCCCGGGCGAGTGCCAGCTCGACCTTGGCCCAGCCGTCGGAGAAGTAGACCGAGAGCGGGACCAGGGTCAGCCCGCCCTCCCGCAGCTTGCCGAGCAGCCGGTCGATCTCGGTGCGGTGCAGCAGCAGCTTGCGGGTCCGGCGGGGCTCATGGTTGGTCCAGGTGCCCTGGTCGTACTCCGGGATGTGCATGCCGTACAGGAAGATCTCGCCCTGCCGTTCCTGGGCGAAGGCGTCCACCAGTGAGGCCCGGCCGGAGCGCAGCGACTTGACCTCGGTGCCGGTCAGCGCCATGCCGGCCTCGTACACGTCGGTGATGGCGTAGTCGTGCCGAGCCTTGCGGTTCGAGGCGACGACCTTGCGCCCTTTCTCCCGCGGCATGGCTGCCTCCTCTCCGGACCCGGGCGCCGCTGCGCAGACGCGGCGCCGACGGACAACCGCGCCATGTTACCCCGCGACGACGCGCCGGCCGGTACCAGCTTTCCGGTGACCAACCGGCGCGCGGCGGCAGGTGGAATCGGATCGGGTCGAGGTCGAACCCGCAGGTAGGGGCGTCAGACCCGCAGGTAGAAGCGCAGCGTCACCCAGGCGGTGATCGCGCTGACCAGGCCGCCGACGCCGGCCATCACCGGGAACATCAGCAGTACGCTGCTCCACTCGATGGGGGTCAGCAGCTCGGTGAGGTCGCGCAGCGAGCCGTCGAGCAGGAACATCTTGCCCAGCACCAGGGCACCGAAGCCGAGCAGCGAGCCGAACAGGCCGGCGACGACGGCTTCGAGTACGAACGGGGCCTGGATGAACCAGTTGGAGGCGCCGACCAGTCGCATCACGGCGACCTCGCGCCGCTTGCTGTACGCCGCGACCTGGATCGTGTTGCCGACCAGCAGCAACGCCGCCACGGCCATGATCGACGCGGCGATCAGCGCCATGCTCTGCACCGAGCCGAGGATGTTGAAGATCTTGTCGAGCAGTCTGCGCTGGTCGACGATCTCGTCGATGCCCTCGGTGCCGTTGTACTTGTCGAAGATCGCCTGGTACTCCTCCGGATCGATCAACTTGATCCGGAACGACTCGGGCAGTTGGTCCGGCTCGACCGCGTTGACCAGATCCGGAGCGTCGGCGTAGAGCGTCTGGAAGCGGTTGTACGCCTCTTCCTTGGACTCGTACGTCACGTTGGAGATCAACGGGTCGGCGTCGAGCGAGCTCTGCAGACTGTCGCGTTGCTCCTCGGAGACGTCGGACACCAGGAAGATCGAGACCTCGATCTGGTCGTAGTAGAAGTCCTTCATCGAGTTGACCTGCAGGTACATCAGACCACTCGCGCCCAGCATGGTGAGCGACACCGCCATGGTGATGATCATGGCGACGGTCATCGTCACGTTGCGCCACAGCCCGACCATCACCTCGGACAGGACGTATTTCGCGCGCATCGGGTTCCTCTTCCGGATCTGCCGCTGGATGGTGGTACCAGGCCGCCACGTGCCGGTGCCGGCCGACACAGGCCCCGGTGGAGCCGTGGTGGCTGGTTAGCCGTAGACGCCGCGAGCCTGGTCGCGGACGATCCGGCCGGCCTCGATTTCGATGACCCGACGCCGCATCTGGTTGACGATGTTCGAGTCGTGGGTGACCATCACGACCGTGGTACCGGTGCGGTTGATCCGGTCCAGCAGCCGCATGATCTCGATCGAGGTGTCCGGGTCGAGGTTTCCGGTCGGCTCGTCGGCGAGCAGCACCAGCGGCCGGTTGACGAACGCCCGGGCCACCGCGACGCGCTGCTGCTCACCACCGGAAAGTTCGTGCGGGTAGCGGTGCTCCTTGCCGCCCAGGCCGACCAGCTCCAGCACCTCAGGGACGACCCGCCGGGCGACCGCCTTGGTCTTGCCGATCACCTCGAGGGCGAAGGCGACGTTCTCGTACGCGGTGCGGTTGGGCAGCAGCCGGAAGTCCTGGAACACGCAACCGATGGAGCGCCGGAAGTTGGGGATCTTCCAGGAGCGCATGGTCGTGACGTCCTTGCTGTTGACGATGACCTTGCCCTGGTTGGGGGTCACCTCGTGCAGCAGCAGCTTGATGATCGTGGACTTGCCGGAGCCGGACGGACCGATGAAGAAGACGAACTCGCCCTTCTCGATCGCGACCGACACGTTGTCCAGCGAGGGCCGGGACGCCTTCGGGTACGTCTTCGTCACTTGCTCGAGCGCAATCACGGGTGGTGAGTCTACGCGGTGTAACGGCTACGCCAAGTCCAGCCTGATGGCGGATGTCTCCTATGTCGGTAATGCGCGAGGTTTCGTACCAGCAAATCCCCGCGAAACCCAGGAAATCAGCCGTCCGGACCGGACCGACACCACCCGAAATGATGGGCTCAGTCACAGGCCGTACATGAGACTTGAGGACGAATAGTAGTTAGACGACTGCTACCGGTATCAGTCCTCGGCAAGTTCCTGTTGCTTGCGCCAGCGGATGCCAGCCTCGATGAAGGCGTCCAGGTCACCGTCGAGCACCGCGGTCGGGTTGCCGGTCTCCTGCTCGGTCCGTAGATCCTTCACCATCTGGTATGGGTGCAGCACGTACGACCGCATCTGGTCGCCCCACGAGCCGGCGGCGTCGGTCTTGAGCCCGGCCATCTTGGCCTGCTCCTCCTGTCGCTTGCGCTCCAGCAGCCGGGCCTGCAGCACGCGCAGCGCGGCGGCCTTGTTCTGCAGCTGGGACTTCTCGTTCTGACAGGTGACCACGATGCCGGTGGGGGTGTGGGTGAGCCGTACGGCCGAGTCGGTGGTGTTCACGCTCTGCCCGCCCGGCCCCGACGACCGGTAGACGTCCACCCGGATCTCGTTCTCCGGGATGTCGATGTGATCGGTCTGCTCGACCACCGGCAGCACCTCGACGCCGGCGAAGCTGGTCTGCCGCCGGCCCTGGTTGTCGAATGGGCTGATCCGCACCAAACGGTGCGTTCCGGACTCAACACTCAGAGTGCCGAACGCATACGGCGCCTTGACCGTGAAGGTGGCCGACTTGAGACCGGCCTCCTCCGCGTACGACGTCTCGTAAACCTCGGTGGGGTAGCCGTGCCGCTCCGCCCACCGCAGGTACATGCGCAGCAGCATCTCGGCGAAGTCGGCGGCGTCGACACCGCCGGCCCCGGCCCGGATCGCCACCAGCGCCTCCCGGGAGTCGTACTCCCCGGAGAGCAGCGTGCGCACCTCCAACTCCTCGATCGCCTTGTGCAACCCGGCCAGCTCGGTGCCGACTTCAGCGACCGTGCCGGCGTCCTCCTCCGCCTGCGCCATCTCCAGCAGCAAGGCCGCGTCGTCCAGCCGGGTGCGCAACGACTCCAGCTTGGCGATCTCCGCGTTCGCGTACGACAGCCGAGAGGTGACCTGCTGTGCCCTCGCCTGGTCGTTCCAGAGGTCGGGGGCAGAGGCAGCCTCCTCCAGCTCCGCCCGGTCGCGGCGCAGTCGATCGATGTCGATGACCGCCTCGATCCGGCGAAGCGTGGCGTCAAGATCTTTGAGCTGGTCGGCATAGTCGGCAGTGGTCACAACCGACAACAATACGTCGTGACCACCGACGACCGGCGCCGGTGGTCAGCCCACCGGTGCGGTCTTCAGCCAGGAGAGTGCGGCCTTGTGGTAGGCGACGGCGAACTCGAGCGCGGCGGCCCCGAAGGTGTCGCCGTTCTTCTTCGCCTCGCGTGCCTGCTCGCGGGCCGCGGCCAACGCCTCGGTGTGATGCTCGCTCGCGTCCGCGTAGACCGTCTTGAGCTGGTCGGCCGTGTGGTGTTCGCCGAACGCCACCCGCAACGCGATCGGGTTACGCACCGAGTCGCGACCCGGGGCGTCGGCCAACCACTTGAGGAACGCGCGCTTGCCGGCCGCGGTGATCGCGTACGGCTGGCTGGACCGCGGCCCGGGCTTGCCGAGCCGGACCAGGCCCTGCTCGGCGAGCACCGGTAGCTCCCGGTACACCTGACTTCTGGTCATCGACCAGTAAGCGCCGAGTCGACGGTCAGCTTCAGCCATCAGCTGCCCGCCTGTCATGGGTCCTTCATGGAGCAGGCCGAGAAGGGCTGCCGCCGTGGGATTGATTCGTACATCCGCCATGCCCTCTACGCTGCCACTTTGTCGCCTCTACGTCCAGGATTTGGCGCGATCCGCGACCAACCGTGTTCTATAGTGCACTGTCTGTGGACGACGGTCCGGTAAGGAAGATCAATATTTACCATCAGGCAGCAAAACGGACAAAGAATATGTTACCCGCAGCAACATGCCCGCGTGTAGGAATCATTAGCGAAGTTTGAAGCATGAAGTCTACTTCGTCTGACTAGTTCGGAGTGTCCGGTCCGGCCACCCCGGACATCGGCCACTGTGGCACCGGGTCCCCGATCCGGAGCCCCAGCTCACCGGGCATATCCTCCGTAAAGCCTGGTGGCTGTCCCGAGTCGGACGGGTGCGGCGTCCCGATGGCCACACCAGACCCAGCCATCCCGCTCGAACCTACCTGGCCGGTGGGACCAACCGAGCTTCCCGACGACGCCCCACCCTCCGGTTCCCCCGGGGACACCGACACCGGCGATGACTTCGCAGCCGGCGGAACCGACGCGCCGACCGGGCCGATCGGCCCGCTGAGCCGACCCGGCTGCGGACCGGTCCCCTGCCCGGCCGCCAGGGTGAGACCCGCCACCACCGCCGACAACGCGAGCCCCGCACCGGCCAACACGCCGAACTGCAGTGCCCGGCGTCGGGGCCGCGCTCCCACCGCAGCCCCAGCGGTGGCCGGAACGTCGCGGGGCCACCAGGTGACCGTATCCGCCGGCAACGCCGGCAACGCCGGCCAGCCGTCGAGCGCCGGCTCCAGACCACGTAACCGGGCGACGAGCGACCGGGCGGTCGGCCGGTCCGCCGGTCGCGCTGCCAGGCACTGCTCGATCACCGGCCACACCGCCGGTGGCAGCCCCGCCGGTGGTACGGGCGCACACCGCCGGTGCCGGGCGAGGACCTCGTCGGCGCTCCCGCCCCGGTACGGCGTACGGCCGCACAGCAACTCGAACAGCACGATGCCGAGCGCATAGACGTCCGACGACCAGGTCGGCGGACCGCCACAGGCGATCTCCGGCGCGGCGTACTCAGGGGTGGCCAGGGTGGCCTGATCCGGAGCCGCCGCATGCCCGGCCCGGGCGGCGCCGAAGTCGATCAGCCGCACCCGGCCCCCGTCCGCCGGTGCCAGCAGGTTCGCCGGTTTGACGTCGCCGTGCGCGATGTCACGTTCGTGCAGGTACGACAGAGCAGTGGCGACCTGCGCGGCGACGGCGACCGCGACAGCCGGTGGCAGCGGACCGTCCCGGCGGACCCGGTGGCGCAGGTCGTCGCCGTCGACCAGGTCCAGAACCAGGGCGGGCAGGTCGCCCACGGCGGTCCGGGCCCGGAGCCGGATCACGTTCGGATGGTTCAGCCGGGACAGCAGAGCGGCCTCGGTGTGGAAGCCCTCCACCAAATCGGGATGCTCGGCGGCCTCCGACCGGAGCACCTTCACCGCCACCGGCACGTCGTCATGCAGATCGTGCCCGCGGTGCACCGCGCCGACCGCCCCACGGGAGAACTCTGCCCCCAGCCGGTACCGCCCATCGAGCGCCTGTCGCGTGCTGTCCTGCCCGTCCACTCGCTCGACGGTAGGTGTGCGGCCGAGGAGCGACGGTCGCCGAACTGACGCTTGGCACGAACCTGGGAGGGATCCGCGTCACTGTGACGGAAAGTTGTCCGACCAGGTACGTCAGCGGATGCCCGCCGAGCCCACCGCCGGCTCGGAATCCCCGGCCGGCTCGGAACCCGCAGCCGGCTCCGCAGCCGGCTGGCCGGGCAACGTCCGGCCGAGGCAGATCAACGCGGTGAACGCCGCGGTGAACAGGACGATCAACGCCGAGTTGATTCGGGCCCCGTCGGCCATGGTCTGGAAGGCCTGGTCGCTTTCGCTGAACGACCGGGCCAGATCGAGCAGTTGGGCACCGCCGACCCGGGTGACCACCTCGGCGATCACCAACAGCAGGCCGGGACCGGCCCCGGCGACCAGGTATCCAGGCCAGGGCAGCGACCGGCCGGACCGGCGTACCGCCCGGTGCAGGTAGCCGAAGATCACCAGCCCGGCGAGGGCACCGGCCAGCAGGGCGGTGACCCAGACCAGTCGGGACTGCGCGGCCAGCACGGATCCGGCGGTGTCGGCGGCTCCGAACAGCTCCAGCAGCGGCCCCTTGGCAAGTTCCCGGGCGGTCGTCGTGCCGGCGACCGCCAGCGCGCCGGCGGCGGCCGCCGCCGTCAGCAGGCCGGCACGACGGTGCAGACCCGTCAACGCACCACCGACCGTGGCGCCGGCGAACAGCGCCCAGCCGAGGATCTCGACGGCCGACCCGCCCCGGCCGTCGCCGAACACGACAGCGGCGGCGGCACCGACGCCGGTCGACGCTCCGCAGCCGAGGGCGACAAACAGTCTCGGCACCGCCGCCGCGCCCAGCCACCGGTGCGCCAGCCGGCGGACCGCCTGTCCGACACCCGCTCCGGCGATCAGCGCCGCGAAGATCACCGCCGGGAGCCCGTACGCGGTCTCGGTCACCGCGAGCACCCCGTCGGTGGACGACCCCAGGGTACTCAGCACGGAGACGATCAGCAGGGTCAACCAGGCGAGGCTGAGCCAACCGAGCAGGACCGCCGCGCCGACCGAGCCGTCCGGGCCGTCGTGCGGGACCATCGCGGCGTCCGAGCCGTCCGGGCCCACCTCGGCATCGGAGGCGGCTGCGGGTTGGCTGCTCATCGCTGGTGCCCTCCTGGTCGTCGGACGCGCTGTCGCCCGGTGCCGACCAGGGTACGCGGATCGGCGTGCGGGTCAGCTGGGCGTGCGACGATGGGACCCGGACCGCGTCGCCGTGGCCGCCCCACCGGGTGCCCCGACGGGTCCGTCTTTCGCCGACGTTGTCGAGATCACGCCAGGAGCCTGTGATGGACGCCGTTTCCGCCACCCCCGACCCCCGCAACGAACCGATCCGCGACTACGCGCCGGGCAGTGCCGAGCGGGCCGACCTGAGCCGCCGGCTCGCCGAGTTGTCAGCCGACCGGATCGAACTGCCGATGACGATCGGCGGCCGGCAGCGGATGGCGGCGGGCGCGCCGATCGAGGTGGTGATGCCGCACCGGCGCCGGCACGTCCTCGGGGTCACCGGCAACGCCGAGCCGGCCGACGCCGAGGCCGCGGTGGCAGCGGCCAAGCAGGCGGCGCCGGGCTGGCGCAACCTGCCGTACGCCGAACGGGCCGCGGTCTTCCTGCGCGCCGCCGACCTGCTGGCCGGCCCGTGGCGGGACACGGTGAACGCGGCCACGATGCTCGGTCAGTCCAAGACCGCCTACCAGGCGGAGATCGACTCGGCCTGCGAGCTGATCGACTTCCTACGGTTCAACGTGCACTTCGGTCATCAGGTGCTGGCCGAGCAGCCCTGGTCCGCGCCGGGGGTGTGGAACCGGTTCGACCACCGCCCGTTGGAGGGCTTCGTCTACGCGGTCACCCCGTTCAACTTCACCGCGATCGCCGGCAACCTGCCGTCCGCGCCGGCGTTGATGGGCAACACGGTGGTCTGGAAGCCGTCGCCGACGCAGCAGTTCGCCGCCCACTTCACCATGCGGCTGTTCGAGGCCGCCGGGCTGCCGCCGGGGGTGATCAATCTGGTCACCGGGGACGGGCTGGCGGTGTCCGAGGTGACGCTGGCCGACCGGGATCTGGCCGGAATCCACTTCACCGGCTCCACTCGGGTGTTCCAGCAGCTGTGGCGGACCGTCGGGGAGAACATCGGCCGGTACCGTTCGTACCCTCGGCTGGTCGGTGAGACCGGCGGCAAGGACTTCATCGTGGCGCATTCCAGCGCCGACCCGGCGGCGCTGCACACCGCCCTGGTCCGGGGCGCGTACGAGTACCAGGGGCAGAAGTGCTCGGCGGCGTCCCGGGCGTACCTGCCGAAGTCGCTGTGGACGGCCGGGCTGCGGGACCGACTGGTCGCGACGGTCGAGTCACTGCCCTACGGCGACGTGGCCGACTTCACCAACTTCGGCGGCGCGGTCATCGACGACCGGGCGTTCGCCCGGCACGCGGCCGTGCTGGACCGGGTCCGCAACGACCCGTCGTGTCAGGTGCTGGCCGGTGGCACGGTCGACGACAGCGTCGGCTGGTTCGTCCGGCCCACCCTGTTGACCTGCACCGATCCCGGGCACGAGGTGTTCAGCACCGAGTACTTCGGCCCGATCCTGGCGGTGTCGGTCTACGACGACGACCAGTTCTGGGACGTGGTGGCCCAGGCCGAGGAGATCGCTCCGTACGCGTTGACCGGGTCGGTGTTCGCGACCGACCGGCGGGTGATCGACCGAGCCGGCGCCATGCTGCGGTACGCGGCCGGCAACTTCTACGTCAACGACAAGCCGACCGGTGCGGTCGTCGGGCAGCAGCCGTTCGGCGGCGCCCGGGGCAGCGGCACCAACGACAAGGCCGGGTCGAAGCACAACCTGCTGCGCTGGACGTCGCCGCGCACGATCAAGGAGACGTTCGTGCCGCCGGTCGGCCACCGCTACCCGCACATGGGCTGAGCCGGGCGAGCCGGCCCGGTCACAGCAGCGTATCCAGCTCGGACACGTCGTACCACTCCAGTTCGTGGTCCTCGGCACCGTCCACGACGAACTGGGCGTCGGGGTCGCCGGCGGCGGCCTGCGACACGGCGTCCACCGCCGCCGACACGTCGTCGACCGCCTCGTCGCCGTCGACGTGCACCGCGGCGACCGAGGCGAAGGCGATCGGGCCGGCCAGCGTCACGGTGCTGGAGCCAAGCTCGGCGACGGACCGTTTCAACGCGTCCGCCGGCAGGTCGACGGCGATCACCACCCGCCGTCGCGGGGCGGCCGGATCGTCGCGCAGGTGGCGCAGTGACTCCTGGGCGGCGCGGGTGAACGCGACGTACTCCAACTCTTCTTCGTCACCCTCGACGTACCACTCCCGCAGCGCGGGGGTCACGGTGTGCGCGACGTCGGAAGCCAGTTGGCCGGTGCCGCGGAGCCCGGCGAGCGCCGGCAGGGTGGCCGGGACGTAGACCCGGAGCAGGTTGTTGGACACGCTCGCCCCCCACAGATGTCGTCGCTGATGCAATGTACGCCGCCGAGCGGGCCACCGGGGCCACGGTGGCACACTGAACCGACCGACGTAGACGAGCCGGGAGTCACCGTGGAGCCGAGGTTCCTGCAGTTGTCCGACGTCGCCGCCGAACTCAACGTATCCGACTCGCAGGTCTATCACATGGTTCGCAGTGGCGAGTTGCCCGCGATCAAGATCGGCGGCCGCGGACAGTGGCGGGTGGAACGCGCCCAGCTGGAGGAGTACATCCAGCGCAAGTACGCCGAGACGGCGCAGTGGGTGCAGAGCAACCCGCTGATCGAGCGCGAGCCGGAGTAGTCCGGCGACTACTGGTTGTCCGAACACCGTCATCGACAGACGTTGACGGACGGTGTCATGCTGGCTTCAAATCGGTCTGCCGAAGGCAAACGAAGGCAAACGCAAGATCAACAGGAGCTCGGATGACTGTCGCGACCCGGATCCGACGTCCCCCCGTCCGACTGCGGCCCGCCCCGCCGCTGGACCCGCCGTTCACCGACGAGCCGGCTCAGTTCGACCTGCGTCCCGGCCCCCATCCCGGTGTACAGCTGGCGCTCGACCTGGCCCAGGCGACACCCGGCGCCGTGGTCACCGATCGGTCGGCGACCACCGCCGGCCCACCGGCCGACGGCCGGCGCGGGCTGGCGCCGGATGCGCTCGCCGGTGCGTCACCGGAGGCCCGGCGGGCCGCGCACCGGTTTCTGGCCGCGAGCCTGGAGATCATCAACGGGTTCCGCCCGGCCGGTCACATCCGCCGGCTCGCCGACCCGGCGCAGGCGCTCGCGGTCGGCGCGCAGCTGGCCGCCGCCGTCGACCGGGCCCGGAGACCGGACGACCCGGGCCGGGTCCGACGCGGGCCGGCATCGCCGCAGCCAACGCCGGTCACCCGGGGTAAGCGGCGCACGGCCGAGCTGCTCCGGGTCCGTCAACTGCGGGTCTGCGAGCCGGCCAGCGGCGTCGCGGAGGCCGTCGCGGTGCTCGGCACCACCGAGCGCAGCTGGGCGCTCGCCTTCCGGCTGGAGCGCCGGCCCACCGGCTGGTTGACCGTCACAGTCGACGTCGTGTGACCGGGCACACTCGCCGGGGATCAGGCCCCGGGAGCGCCGTGGCAGCGCTTGTACTTCTTGCCGGACCCGCACGGGCAGGGCGCGTTGCGCGACGGCCCGTTGCTGCTGACGGCCTGGCCGGGCGTGGCTCGACGGCCAGCCGCCGCCGGCACCGGCGGACCGGCCGCCGGTCGGCTGGCGGCGGGTGGACGGCCCTGGCCGCCCTGGCCCGGACGCCCGGCCGGCGGGCCACCGACGCCCAACGCCGGCGCCTGCTGCACCTGCACCCCGCCGTCGGCACCGGCCGCCCCGTCGATGGTGGGCGAGACGTACTGCAGACCCTGCGGGCGCGGTGCCGCGCCGAGGCCCTTGGCGCTCACCTGGACTCCGGCGCCACCGTCGGGCACCGGAATCCGCGGGCCGGGCCGCTCCCCCGCCGGTGCGCCGGCACCGTCAGCCGGAGCGCCCGGCTGCTGTACCTGCACCTCGACGTTGAACAGGAAGCCGACCGTCTCCTCCTTGATGCCGTCCATCATGGTGGCGAACATCGCGTAGCCCTCGCGCTGGTACTCGACCAGCGGGTCACGCTGGGCGTAGGCCCGCAGGCTGATGCCTTCCTTGAGGTAGTCCATCTCGTAGAGGTGCTCACGCCACTTGCGGTCGATCACCTGCAGCAGGACCATCCGCTCCAGCTGCCGCAACGCGTCGGTGCCGAGCTCCTCCTCGCGGCGCTGGTACGCCGCGTGGGCGTCGTCCAGCACCTGCACCCGGAGGAAGTCGGCGTCCACCGCGCTGCGTTCGCCGCCGGCCTCCTCGATCAGCTCGTCGACGGTGATCCCCACCGGGTAGAGCTGCTTGAGGCTGGACCAGAGCTGGTCGAAGTCCCAGTCCTCGGCATAGCCCTCGACCGTAGCCCCGTCGACGTACGCACCGACCACGTCGTCGATCATCTTGGTGACCTGGTCGTGCAGGTCTTCGCCGTTGAGCACCCGCAGCCGCTCGGCGTAGATCACCTGACGCTGCTTGTTGAGCACCTCGTCGTACTTGAGGACGTTCTTGCGGGTCTCGGCGTTCTGGCCCTCGATCTGCGCCTGGGCGTTCTTGATCTGCCGGGTCACCATCTTGGACTCGATCGGCACGTCCTCGGGGATGTTGAAGCGCTCCATCACCGCTTCGACCGCCCCGGCCCGGAACCGCCGCATCAGCTCGTCCTGCAGCGACAGGTAGAACCGGGACTCACCCGGGTCGCCCTGCCGGCCGGAGCGACCGCGCAGCTGGTTGTCGATCCGGCGGGACTCGTGCCGCTCGGTACCGAGCACGTAGAGACCGCCGACCGCGGAGACCTCCTCGGCCTCGGCGGCGCAGGCCTGCTTGACCTGCGGCATGATGTCTTCCAGCGCCTTGGCGTACTCCTCGGCGTGCTCGACCGGGTCGAGCCCACGCTGGCGCAGCTGGGCCGCGGCGAGGTAGTCCGGGTTGCCGCCGAGCAGGATGTCCGTGCCGCGGCCGGCCATGTTGGTCGCCACGGTGACCGCGCCCTTACGGCCGGCCTGCGCGATGATCTCGGCTTCCTTGGCGTGGAACTTCGCGTTGAGCACCGCGTGCGGGATGCCCCGGCGACGCAGCAGCTGGGAGAGGATCTCCGAATTCTCCACCGACACCGTGCCGACCAGCACCGGCTGGCCCACCGCGTGCCGCTCGGCGATGTCCTCGACGGCGGCGTTGAACTTGGCCTTCTCCGTCTTGTAGATGACGTCCGCCCGGTCCATCCGGACCATTTCCCGGTGGGTCGGGATGGTCACCACGCCGACGTCGTAGACCTTGTTGAACTCGCCGGCCTCGGTCTGCGCCGTACCGGTCATCCCGGCCAGCTTGCCGTAGAGCCGGAAGTAGTTCTGCAGGGTGATGGTGGCGAGGGTCTGGTTCTCCTGCTTGATCTCGACGCCTTCCTTGGCCTCGATCGCCTGGTGCATGCCCTCGTTGTAGCGGCGGCCGTGCAGGATGCGGCCGGTGAACTCGTCGACGATCAGGACCTCGCCGTCGTTGACGATGTAGTCCTTGTCCCGCTTGTAGAGCTCCTTCGCCTTGATGGCGTTGTTCAGATAGCCGACCAACGGGGTGTTCACCGACTCGTACAGGTTGTCGATGCCCAGCCGGTCCTCGACCTTGGCGACGCCCCGCTCGGTCACCGCGACGGTGCGCTTGGCGTAGTCGATCTCGTAGTCGCCCTCGCCGTCCTTGCCGGCCTGCATCCGCTTGACCACGGCGGCGAACTCGCCGTACCAGCGGGCGGAATGCTCGGCCGGGCCGGAGATGATCAGCGGTGTCCGCGCCTCGTCGATCAGGATCGAGTCGACCTCGTCGACGATGGCGAAGTTGTGCCCGCGCTGCACCAGGTCGTCCTTTGACCAGGCCATGTTGTCGCGCAGGTAGTCGAAGCCGAACTCGTTGTTGGTGCCGTAGGTGATGTCCGCCTGGTACGCGGCCCGGTGGTCGGCCGAGGGCCGGTTGGGCAGGATCACGCCGACGGTGAGCCCGAGGAACTCGTGCACCCGGCCCATCCAGGCGGCGTCCCGCTCGGCCAGGTAGTCGTTGACGGTTACGATGTGCACACCTTTACCGGACAACGCGTTGAGGTACGCCGGCAGTACCGAGGTGAGCGTCTTGCCCTCACCGGTCTTCATCTCGGCGATGTTGCCGAAGTGCAGCGCCGCGCCGCCCATGATCTGCACGTCGTAGTGCCGCTGGCCGAGCACCCGGGCGGCGGCTTCCCGGGCGGTGGCGAACGCCTCCGGAAGCAGGTCGTCGAGGGACTCGCCGTCGGCGTACCGCTGGCGGTACTGGTCGGTCAGCTCCCGCAGCTCCGCGTCGGTGAGGTCGACGTAGTCGTCCTCGATCGAGTTGACGGCCGTGGCGACCGCCTTGAGCCGACGCAACATGCGGCCCTCGCCGGCGCGGAGGACCTTCTCAAGAATCGACACGGATCAACGCTCCCCTAGACGGTGTGCCTCACCATCGTAGGCGCATCTATCGGTACGGCGGCAGTCGCAGCCCGCATCCAGCACCGGATATTCCGACATAACGGACCATGCCGGCGGGGTGCGTGCAGCATATGCGTTATGCCCTGCGCGAAAGCTGCGTCAGGATGGGCCGGTGGAACCCGTCGAACTCACCGAGGGCGGCGTCCGGCTTCGGATGTTTCTGCCCGACGACGCCCCTGCGGTCGCCGAGGCCTGCGGCGATCCGATCACCCAGCGGTTCATCCCCGACCTGCCCCGGCCATACACGGTCGTCGATGCACTGCGCTGGATCACCAAGGGGTCCACCGCCGCCTGGGCCGGCGGCGGCGCGGCCTGGGCGATCGCCGACCCGGGCAGCGACGAACTGCTCGGCTGCGTCGGGCTCAGCCGGGCGGTACCCGAGCGGGCCCAGATCGAGGTCGGCTACTGGATCACACCCCGGGCCCGGGGCAAGGGGGCAGCCACCGCCGCCACCATCGCCGCCACCGGCCATGCGGTGCGCTCCGGGTTCGGTCGGGTCGAACTGCTCACCGACGCCGCCAACGCGGTCAGCCAGCGGGTGGCGCTGGCCGCCGGGTTCAGCTTCGAGGGGGTACGCCGGGGCGCCGCCAGCCAGCCCGGCCGAGGGCCGACCGCCGACCGGGAGGACCTGGTGGTCTGGACCCGGCTGGCCGGCGACCCACCGGGCCCGACCCCACGCACCCTGCCGGACCTGCCCGGCGACGGGTTGACGGACGGGGTGGTCCGGCTGCGCCCGCTCGGCCCGGCCGACGTCGACTTCGCGTACCACCTGGAGTCGCTGCCCGACGTCGCCGCGACTTCGGTCCCACCGGTGGTGCCGACCCGCGCCCTGATCGAGGCGCAGTGCGCCAAGGCACCGGGCAGGTGGCTGGCCGGCCAGCGGATCGACGTGGTCGTCTGCGACGCGGCCAGCGGTACGCCGGCCGGGCGGATCGGGCTCGCCTATCTGAGTCCGGAACTCGGCGAGGCGATGATCGGCTATTCGCTGCTGCCCCAGTGGCGCGGGCGCGGCTACACCGCTCGGGCGGTACGGCTGCTCGCCCGGTGGATCTTCGCGAGTACGGCCGTCGCCCGGTTGGCCGCCGGTGCGCTGCCCAGCAACGTCGCGTCCCAGCGGGTGCTGGAGCGGGCCGGATTTCAGCGCGAAGGGCGGAACCGGGCCCAGTTGCCCGGCGCGGACGCCAGCCGCCACGACAGCGTCCAGTACTCGCTGCTACCGGCCGACCTCGACGAAGCGTGAGCCGCGCCGGCCGGTCGGATACCATCGACGACCGCCCGTTTGGCGGCGATGGGCAACGGTATCCGACCGGCCGACCACGAATTGCCGAAATGGTGGTCGATCAGGCGGTGACGGTCGGTTCAGCCAGCGCGATGACACCGTAGTCGTAGCCTTTGCGGCGGTAGACCACGCTCGGCCGGCCTGACTCCTTGTCCAGGAACAGATAGAAGTCGTGCCCGACCAGTTCCATCTGGAACAAGGCGTCGTCGACCGTCATCGGATCGCCCGGGTGTTCCTTCTCCCGGACGATATGCCAGGGCTGGTCGTCGTACTCGTCGACAACGTCGTCGTACCCATCGTCGGTGAAATCCTGCGCGGTGCGGTCGAGTACCGCGACCGATGCCGCCGGCTCCTCGGTCGGCTGGGACGGCGGTAACGGGGCGAAGCCGTTCAGTCCGGCGGTCGGCAGCCCGGAGGTCGCCTCGGCCACCGAAACCGGCGCGTGCCGGCCGCGGTGCACCCGGCGCCGGTCGGCGGCGCGGCGCAGCCGGGTGTCCAGCTTGCTGATGGCGGCGTCGAGGGCGCGGTAGAAATCCTTGGCGCACGCTTCCGCCCGGATCACCGGCCCGCGCGAGACACAGGTGAGTTCGACCCGCTGGCAGTGGTCCGACTGACGGGGATTGCGCTCGTGAAACAACTCGACGTCGACGCGCATCAGCTTGTGGTCGTACCGTTCGACCTTGGCCAACTTCTCGGCTACATGGGCTCGGTAGTGGTCGGGGACCTCTACGTTGCGGCCTTTCACCACGATGTCCACGCGTGACCTCCTGAAACGATCTGAACGATCGGTGTCGCTGCGAAATAATGCAGGACCGGTCAGCGGACCGAGAGCGGTCGGCGTCGACCGGCCGGGTAGCGGAATACACCTCCCTCCGGGACACCTCAGGCGGTTGTTCAACCACCGGCCATACCCCTGATGCGCCTACGCTAACCCGCCGACGGCGGCGCGTCATCAGTTCGGCGGGGACCGGTGCGCGAAGATTCCCAGATCATGAACAAACCCCGACAAAGGACACCACACCCTGGTTACCGCAGGTGACGGCGTCGCGTCGCTGCGAGCACCACTGCGGCATACGCCGGCAGCCCCTGCGCGACGAGCAGCCGGTGCACGGCGGCCAGCGTCGCACCGGTGGTGACGATGTCGTCCACCACGATCACCCGCAGTCGCGGATCCGCCCGCAGCGAGGTGTCAAGTCCGACCCGCCGGGGCCGAAACGCCGTCCGCGCGGACGCCAGCCGCGCCGCGCTGTCCATCCCGGCCGAGTCCGGGCGGGTCCGGGCCCGCAGCGGCCGCGCCACCGTGACCCGCCGGCCGTCGACCCGTAACCGGGCCGCCGCGTACCGGGTCAGCCGGGCGAGATGATCACCGTGCCGGGCCCGCGCCGCCGCAGCGGTGCTCGGCACCGGAACCAGCAGCACCGGCCGGTCCGCACCGGTGCCGACCGCGGCGGCGACCGCGTCGCCGAGCAGCCGGCCCAGCGGCCGGCCCAGCCCGTGCCGCCCCCGTTCCTTGTACGCCAGCAGCAACTCCCGCAGCACCCCCGCGTACTCACCCAACGCCACGCAGGGCGGCAGGTCCGGCGGGGCCGGCTCGGGGCGTACCGGCCGGGGACGCAGCCGCTGCACCTCGTCGGCGCACCGGCCGCACACACCGAACCGCAGCCGGCCGCCGGTGCGGCGGCAACCGGCGCACTCCGCCGGCAGCACCAGGTCGGCCAGCGCCGACCAGACGTCGCCCACCACCGCCGCAGGTCAGTACAGGAAGAACGGGGCGGTCGGATTGGCGGTCGAGTTCTCCGGCTCCTCGGTCCCGCTCGGCTCCACCCCTTCGATCTCCTCCGGCCGGATCTGCTCGCTCGGCTCGAACAGGTCGTACGGCACACCGTTGGCGACGTACATCCGGGCACCGACCGTGCCGCCGCCGACCGGGTTCGCTGGATAGCCGGCCAGGTGGGTCACGCTCGCCCCGCCGAGGTCCCGCAGCGAACTGGTCTCGATCGCGCCGTCCACCGTCACGTCGTACAGGCTGACCCGCCCGTCAGGGTTCGTGCCGGCCGCCACCAGCAGCGTCTCGGCCACCCAGTCGACCTGGGTGAGGTCGGACAGTGAGGTCGGCACCCGGCGGGGTGGCAGCACCTCGAGCTTGCCGCCCCGGCTCAGCGCGGCCACGTACAGCCGGCCGTCGACCACCAACGCGATCCGGTGACCGTCCGGGGCCGCCCCGACCGACTGCACCTCGCCCGTCACCCCGGGCAGCGTGACCTGTTCGACCGCACCGCTGCCGACCCTGAACGAGAACAGCCCGCCGTCCGCGACGACGAGACCCGCGTCACCTGGTGCCTTGAGCCAGACCGGCCGGCCGATGTCGTCGAAGGTCCGGGTGCTGGCGTCGAAGCTGGTACCGGCCCCGGTCGCCGCGCCGACGATCAGCCGCTGGGCACCGCCGTCGGCCACCGCGAGAGCCGCGTACGTGCCACCACCGGCCTGGGTGAAACCGGCGGTGACCACGTTCTGGTTGACCTCCTCGGTGAGCACCGGGATCGGCTCGCCGGAGCGCGCCGAGCTGCGCAGCCGGTGCACCCGGCCCTGGTAGACGGTGAACCGTTCGGGCGTCTCGGGCAGCGCCTGGGTGCCGTTCATCGCCAGCAGGTCGGCACCCGGGTAGACCTTCGGGGTCTGTCCCTGGATGGTCAGCTCCAGGTCGTTGTCGAACTCCGGCCACAGCGACCACATCAGCTGGCCGGCCAGTCGGTCGAGTTCGCGTTCGTCGGCGAACGGGGTCGCGTCGGCGATCAACGTGACCTTCAGCCGGTCCCCGGTGTCGGGCACGTTGCCGCCCGAGCGGATACCGCTCGGCAGCGCCTGCACCGCCGAGGCTAGCCAGCTCGACGGCCCGCCGATCAGCATGTCCAGCAGGACGGTGCGCTGGCGTTCCAACGGCACCGCCACCGGCAGGTAGCGCAGATCCGGCACCAGCGCCCGTTCGCTGGTGTCCCAGAAGTAGATGGTGCGCTGCAGGTAGAACGTGTTCAACGCATCCACGCTGAGCAGCAACGCCGCCGGCGGGTTGAGGACGAACTTGCCCGTCTCACCGGCGACCGACCCGACCTGGAAGGTGTACTCGGTGAACTCCGGCTCCTGGGCGGGCAGCGGCTCCAACGCCCCGTTCGGCCGCAGCAGGCCCAGCTGCTGGACGTCGAGCGCCACCTCCTCCACCCCGGCCTCGGCCCGGGTGATCTGCGGACGTTCCCGCAGTCGGACCACGGTCAGCGCGACCTCAGGGTTGGGATCGCGGATGTCCGCGCGGTCCTGTGGCGCGACGTACTCACGTACCTGTTCCACTGCCCGTTCCGCCTCCACGGCGGCGGCCTGCAGGAAGTTGACGACGAACGCCTCGGTGTTGTTGCGTTCGTCGAGCCGCGACGCCGGCGTCTGGGCCCCGCCGCCACCGGTCGGCAGGCCGGGTGCCGGACCCTGTCCGTCGACCCGAACGTCGGTGTTCTCCGGAATGCCGCACCCGGCGAGCAGCACCCCGGCGAGCACCGGCAGCAGCGCCAGTCGACGCCACCGGCGGGTCACGGTGCCGCTCCGGTCGCGGCCACGCCGCCACTGGCCCGGTCGTCGGAGCCGACGCTCTGCTCCGGGAGGACCACCATCGTGCCGACCGGTTCGGCGCCGGGCGGAGCGGGCTGCGTCGGCGCCCGCCACGGCTCGTCCGGATCGGCACCGTCCGACCCGCCGTCCGACGGCCGGCGGTCCTCCGGAACCAGCCGCAGCGGTGACGAGGCGAGCCGGTCACCGGCCCGGGCCGGCAGGGTGAGCCGGAACTGCGCACCCTCGCCAGGCGCGCCCCACGCTTCCAGCCAGCCGCCGTGCAGCCGGGCGTCCTCCACGCTGATCGACAGGCCGAGGCCGGTCCCACCGGTCTGCCGGGCACGGGACGGATCCGCCCGCCAGAAGCGGTTGAACACCAACTTGTCCTCCCCGGCGCGCAGGCCGACCCCATGATCGCGTACGGTCACCGCGACTGCCGCGTCATCGACGCCGAGAGTGACCACCACCGGCCGGCCCTCGCCGTGCTCGACGGCGTTGCCGACCAGGTTGCGCAGCACCCGCTCGACCCGACGGGGATCCACCTCGGCGATCACCGGCGTCGCGGGCAGTCGCAGCTCGATCCGCACGCCGAGCCGTGCGGCCAGCCCGTCGAGCCGGTCGGCGACCCGGCGGACCACCGACACCAGATCGGTCGGCTCGGCGTCCAGCACGGCGAACCCGGCATCGAACCGGCTGATCTCCAGCAAATCGGTGAGCAGGCTCTCGAACCGGTCCAGCTCGGTCTGCAGCAGCTCGGCGCTGCGGGCCGCCGCCGGGTCGAAGCCGTCCCGCTCGGCGAAGAGCAGATCGGCGGCCATCCGTACGGTGGTCAGCGGGGTGCGCAGCTCGTGCGACACGTCGGAGGTGAACCGACGCTGCAGCCGGGACATCTCCTCCAGCCGGGTGATCTGCCGCTGCAGGTTGGTCGCCATCTGGTTGAACGAGGCGGCCAGCATGGCCAGGTCGTCCTCGCCGTCGACCACCATCCGTTGGTCCAGCAGCCCGGCGGAGAGTCGCTGCGCGGTGCGCGCGGCCACCCGTACCGGCGTGACGACCAGCCTGGTGACCAGCGCGGCCAGCAGGCCGAGCAGCATCACCAGGGCCAGTCCGGTGATGAGCACGGTCGCCCGGATCTGGTTGGCGGCCTGATCCTGGGTGGTCAGCGGCACCAGGTAGTAGAGCTCGACCTGACCGAACTTGGTCGGCACCGGGGAGCCGTAGACCAGGTACTTGAGCCGCCCCTCGCCGAGGTCACCGGTGCGGATCTGATGCGCCTGGGCACCGGAGCCGACGTGCCGGGCCAGTTCGTCGCTGATCATGCCGGACGCGTCCACCGCCGGCGAGGTCGCCGACTGGATCAGTGGGTAGCCGCTCGCCGCCATCACCACGACCACCCCACCCACCTGGTCGGGGTCGCCGCCGGCCAGGGTGCTGACGGTCAGCTCGAAGGTCACCCGGACCTGCGGGTCGAAGTACTGCGGATGCACGCTCATCTGCTCGGCGGCGTAGTCCCGCCCGTGGGTGAGCCGCCGCTGCACGTCCTCCCGGGCCCGGTCCAGCAGGATGTTGGTGCTCTGCGACGCCACCATGTACGCGAACCCGCCGACCAGCAGGCCGGACGCGACCAGGGTGATGGTCACCACCCGCAGCTGCAGGGACCTGCGCCACATCCGCTGGGCTCCGCTGGTCACCGGCCGGGTCCGGGCCAGCAGCAGATCCCGCGCCGGGCGCAGTGCGCCACTGACACGGGAGGACAGGTCGGACACGGTGCGGGATCGGCCAGCCACAGTACGGACCAGGCTAGCCGGTGCCCGCCTTGTAGCCCACGCCCCGAACGGTGAGGATGATTTCGGGTCGCTCCGGATCCGGCTCGATCTTGGCGCGCAGCCGCTGCACGTGCACGTTCACCAGCCGGGTGTCGGCCGCGTGCCGGTAACCCCAGACCTGCTCCAGAAGCACCTCACGGGTGAACACCTGGCGCGGTTTGCGGGCCAGCGCGACCAGCAGGTCGAACTCCAGTGGGGTCAGCTTCACCTCCGCACCGTCGCGGCTGACGGTGTGCGCCGGCACGTCGATGGTGATCTGGTTCCCCGGTGGCCCGATGGTGAGCAGTTCGGGCGCGACGTCCTCGCCCCGGCGCAGCCGGGCCCGCATCCGGGCGACCAGCTCCTTGGGCTTGAACGGCTTCACCACGTAGTCGTCGGCGCCGGACTCCAGGCCGAGCACGACGTCGACGGTGTCGCTCTTGGCGGTGAGCATGACGATCGGGATGCCCGATTCGGAGCGGATCGCCCGACAGACGTCGATCCCGCTCATCCCGGGCAGCATCAGGTCGAGCAGCACGATGTCCGGCCGGTTGTCCCGGAACGCGGCGAGCGCCCGCTCACCGTCGGCAACGAACGACGGCAGGAAGCCCTCGCTGCGCAGCACGATACCCATCATCTCCGCCAGGGCGGGATCGTCATCGACAACCAGCACGCGGGCTCTCATGTGACCAATATTCCATCCCGGTTCCAGCGGTGGGGGACCGCCACCCGGCCGGGCTGGTGGCAGCGCCACCGGCCCGGTCGTGACATCCCCCCATAGTCGCGACATTCCGGACGCCGCGCCGCCCTACAGCGGCTGACGGCGATCCGCGTGCCACGATGGTAGGCCAGCGTCCCGTCCGAACCATCGACCACCTCGTCACCAGGAGTCCGCGTGGATCACGCCGGCCCGCCCGACGTGCTGCCGCTGCGCCCGCTCACCACGGGCGAACTGCTGGACGCAGCCGTGGGTCTGCTCCGCGGCCACGCGCCCGTCCTGTTGACCGTCGGCGCCGTACTCGCTCTCGGTGAGCAACTGCTGCTGCTCCCACTGCGCGAGGCGGCCGGAGCCACCGCCCCCGGGTACCTGCCGAGCTGGAACCGGCTCGGCCTCTACTGGCTGCTGCTCGCCGCCGGGGCAGCCCTCGAAGTGACGGCGATCGCCCTGCTCAGCGGCCTCACCTCGCGGGCTGCCGGAGCGGCGCTGTCCGGTCGGCGCAGCACCGGGGCCCGGCTGCTCGACCCGCGCGGCGGCCGGTTCGCCGCAGTCGTGCTGGTCGCCTGGGCGGCCGGCACCATCATGTTCACCGCCGCGCTCGCCGGACCGGTCTGGTTCATCGGATACGCGGTCCTCGGGCTGGCGGTCCCGGCCGTGGTGCTGGACCGGGTGCCGGTCTGGCAGTCGCTGGCCCGGTCCGCCGCGCTCGCCACCCGCGCCGGGCTGCGCGCCGGGCTGATCCGCGTCCTGGGCTACCTGATCTGGTTCGTCATCCGCGCCGGCCTGGCGATCGGCGCGGTGAACCTGGTCGACCGGGACGCGGCGTGGCTCGCCGTCGCGACCGTCGCCGGCTGGACCCTTCTCAACGCGGTCGGCTACCCGGCACTCGCCTGCCTGGACGCCGTCCTGCACGTGGAGACGCGGATGCGTACCGAAGGACTGGACATCCGCCTGCGGCGAGCGTCGACCCCGACGAGCACCTTCCGGGCCGCAGCGTCGGTGAGACCGGACGCCGGTTTGCCGGTTGCTGGCGGGTGATCGCGACCGTGAGCCGCTGGTGGACCGAGTTCGTCGCCGCCGTCGGCGACGTCGTCCCGCTGCCCCTTGCCACAGTGCTGCTGATGGCCGGCGCCGCGTTGGTCGCCCTCGGATGGTTCCACTGGCCCCGCTGGTGGCCACGGCGCCGGCCCGGTCCATGGGGCTGGCTGGGCCGGCCGGGCCTAACCGACCGGCTGCGCCGGCTGGGCCGCTGGCGGCCGGCACCGCCCGGCCTGCCCCGCTGGCTGGCCGCGTTCGATCCGCGCCGCTGGCTGGCCGCGTTCGATCCACGCCGCTGGCGGCGCCGGACGGCGACCGCCGGCGGCGATCGCCCCGGTGGTTCGCCGGTGCCGCCGCCCCGGTCGACCGACGTTCCGGCCGCACTCGCCGACCGGTACGCCGACCAGGGCCGGTACGCCGAGGCGGTCCGGGAACGGTTGCGCGCGATGGTCGTGGAGGTCACCGACCACGGGGTGCTCACCGACCGCCCCAGCTGGACCGTCACCGAACTCGCCGACGTGGCCGGGCGGACCGAGCCGGCCGCCCACCCCGTGCTGACCGAGGCCGGCGACATCTTCAGCGACGTGTGGTACGGAGAGCAGCCGGCACTGCCCGGCCACGACCGGCGGATGCGCGAACTCGCCGGCCAGCTGCGTCAGGCACTCGACCAGGACCGTCGGCCCGCCGGCCAGCGACCGGGCCGGCGACGGTGACCCGGCCCGGTGTCCGCCGCCCACGGCTGCAACAGCGGCGGTGGCGGTGGCTGCGGATCGCGATCCCGTTCACGGTGGTCGGCGTACTGCTCGTCGGCACCGCCGTGGCGTACCAGCTGACCCACCCGGACCCGACCCGGCCCGGCTTCCTCTCCCCGACCAACCACGGCCCGGACGGCGGCAGCGACCTCGCCGCCGCGTTGCGCGACGACGGTATCGCCGTCCACTCCGCCGACGGGACCGTCGACGCGATCCGCGCCGCGCTGACCGGGCCCACCACGCTGTTCGTTCCCGCGCCGACCCTGGTGCATCCGGACTACCTGCGGGCGCTCGGTCGGATGCCGGCCGGGACCCGGGTGCTGCTGGTCGACCCGCCGGCCCGGCTGCTGCGCGGCGAGCCGCTGCCGGTTGACAGCCGTACCCGGCGCTGGGCGGCCCGGGTCGACGGTCCGGACCATGACGGCCGGCCGTGCGCACTGCCCGAGGTGGCCGGCACCGGACCGGCGGCGGCCGTACGGCAGCGTTACGCTGCCCCGCCCGGAATCGACCCGGACCGGTTCGACCTGTGTTTCGATGCCGGCCTGGCCCGGCTCGACTGGGGGCAGGCCGAGCTGGTGGTGGTCGGGGCGAGCGACCCGTTCCGCAACGACCGGTTCGACGAGCACCGCAACGCGCGGTTCGCCGCCCAGCTGCTCGGCACCCGGGCGCAGGTGGTCTGGCTCGACCTCGCCCACCCGGACACCCCACCGGAGCCCGGGGAGCCGGTGCAGCAGCCGTCGATCCACCTCGGCGAGGACGATCCGAGCGCCGGCCCGCGGGTCAGCGCCCAGCCGACCGGGCAACCGCAGGGACCCGTGGCCAGCGAGGTCCGGCCGTCGCAGGACACCCTGCTGGACGCCTTTCCGCCGTGGTTCTGGGCGTCGCTCGCCCAGCTGGCCGTCGCCGCCCTGGTACTGGTGCTGTGGCGGGCCCGCCGGTTCGGTCCACCGGTGTATGAGGCGCTGCCGGTGACAGTTCCGGTTGCCGAGACGATGCTGGGCCGAGGGCAGCTCTACCGGCGGTCCCGGGAACGGGCCCCCACCACGGGTATCCTGCGTACCGCCGCGCTGGCCCGACTCGTCCCGATGCTGGATCTGCCGGATCAACCCCAACCGGCGGACGTCGTGGCGGCGGTCGCCGACCGGACCGGGGCGTCCGCCGAGCAGATCGACGCGTTGCTGTACGGGCCGCCGCCCACCACCGACGGCGACCTGCTGCACCTGGCCCGGCGGCTGGCCGCCCTGCCCACCGAGGTCGCCGGTCCGGCCAACCGCATCGAACCGGCAGCCGGGCCGGTCCGGACACCGTCCGACGGGCCGGTGGCTCCGGCACCCCGGTCCCCATCCGCGATCGAAGGAGAACCCTGGTGACCCGACCCAGCGTGACCGGTCCGGCGGACGCCGCACCCGCCGACCACGACGCGGCCCGTGACGCGCTACGCCGGCTGCGTGCCGAGGTCGCCAAGGCCGTGGTCGGGCAGGACGCCGTGGTCACCGGTCTGGTCATCGCGCTGCTCTGCCGTGGGCACGTGCTGCTGGAAGGCGTACCCGGCGTCGCCAAGACGCTGCTGGTACGCGCGTTCGCCGCAGCGCTGGATCTGGACGCCAAGCGGGTGCAGTTCACCCCGGACCTGATGCCGGGCGACGTCACCGGGTCACTCATCTTCGATCCACGGAGTGCCGCGTTCACCTTCCGGGAAGGCCCGGTCTTCACCAACCTGCTGCTCGCCGACGAGATCAACCGGACACCACCGAAGACGCAGTCGGCCCTGCTCGAGGTGATGGAGGAGCACCAGGTCTCGGTGGAAGGGGTCCGCCGGCCGCTGCCGGCACCGTTCATCGTGGCCGCCACCCAGAACCCGATCGAGTACGAGGGCACCTACCCGTTGCCGGAGGCGCAGCTCGACCGGTTCCTGCTCAAGCTGTCCGTACCGCTGCCCAGCCGGAACGAGGAACTGGGCGTGCTGCGGGCCCACCACGCCGGCTTCGATCCGGCGGACCTGGCCGCCGCCGGGGTGCGCCCGGTCGCCGGGGCGGCCGACCTGGCCGCGGCCCGCCGGGCCATCGGGCAGGTACGGGTCAGCGAAGAGGTGTTCGGCTACATCGTGGACCTGTGCCGGGCCACCCGGACGGCTCCCGCGCTGGCGCTCGGTGCCTCACCGCGGGGCACCACCGCGCTGCTCAACACTGCCAAGGCGTGGGGGTGGCTGGCCGGCCGCGACTACGTCACACCGGACGACGTGAAGGCGGTCACCCGGGCCACCCTGCGGCACCGGATCCGGCTCCGGCCGGAGGCGGAACTGGAGGGGGTCATCGAGGACGCCGTACTCGAATCGGTGCTCGGCGCCGTCCCGACGCCACGGTGACCGGGCCGGAGGTGCCGCCGGCCGGGGCCGGACGGCCGCCGTGCTGACCTGGCGGGCGGCGGTGCTGCTCGGGGCCGGCGCGGTGACTCTGCCGTGGTGGCCGCGGCCATGGCTGGGTCTGGTGGTCGTCACCGGATCGGTGGCCCTGCTCTCGCTGATCGACCTGGCGTGGGCCGCCCCACTGAGCGCCCTGGAACTGCGCCGCGACGGCGACCGGACCAGCTGGTTCGGCACTGCGGCGACAGTGACGTTGCGGCTGCGCAACGGCTCCCGACGGCGACTGCGGGCCGAGGTCCGCGACGCCTGGACCCCGTCGGCCGGCGCCGCCCCCGCCGAGAGCATCGTCGCCGATCCCGCCGGCACCGATCCGGCCGATCGCGCCTCCACCGCCGCTTACCCCGCCGGCACCATCGGCGGTGGGCCCGTCTGGCGGGTACGGCTGGCACCGGGAGCCATCGCCGCAATGCCCGCCGTACTCAGCCCGACCCGTTGCGGCGACCGGCGCGCCGTCGAGGTGACCGTCCGGTCCACCGGCCCACTCGGGCTGGCGTTCCGGCAGCGACGCCGGCGGCCGTCCACCCCGCAATGGACGCTGCGGGTGCTGCCCCGCTTCAACTCCCGGCGGCTGTTGCCGGAGAAGCTGGCCCGGCTGCGGGTGATCGACGGCATGCGGGCGACCCGGGGACGGGGGCAGGGCACCGAGTTCGACAACCTGCGCGAGTACGTGGTCGGCGACGACGTACGGTCGATCGACTGGCGGGCCAGCGCCCGGCGCTCCGACGTACTGGTCCGGACCTGGCGCCCGGAGCGGGACCGGCGGGTGGTGTTCGTCCTGGACACCGGGCGCACGTCGGCGGTCCGCGTCGGCGACCAGCCCCGGCTGGACGTGGCGGTCGACGCCGCGCTGCTGCTGGCCACGCTGGCGCACCGGGCCGGTGACCGGTTCGACCTGCTGGCGGTGGACACGAAGGTCCGGGCGCGCATCTGGGGTGCGAACCGGCAGACGCTGCTGCCCCGGTTGGTCGCCGAACTGGCGGCGCTGCAACCGACGCTGGTGGAGACGGACCACGAGCTGATGGTCGGTGAGGTGCTCCGCCGGGAGACCCGCCGGTCCCTGGTGGTGCTCTGCACCGCGCTGGAGCCGGCGGCGCTCGGCGACGGTCTGCTGCCGGTACTGCCCCGGCTCGTCGCCCGACACCAGGTCGTGGTGGCCGCAGTCGGGGATCCGGCGGTGCCGGCCGTCGCAGACGGGCCGGTACGCGATGTCGCCGACGCGTACCTGGCCGCCTCCGCGGCACAGACCAGGGCCGAGCGGGACCGGGTCGGTGGTGCGCTGCGTCGGCACGGTGTTCCGGTGCTGGACGCGGCCGCGCCGAGCTTCGCCGACCGGCTCGCAGACCTCTACCTTCAGCTGAAACTGCTCGGCCGGCTCTGAACCGGGCCCCCGTCGACGGTCCGGGTCGGGGCTTGATCGGCGTGGTGCCGGGCCGGGTCGGCGGGGTGCCGGGAGCCGAGGATGAGGACGTAGCCGAGGAAGGCGAGCCAGGCGGCGAACCCGATCGCGACCCGCAGCCAGGTCGGCAGCGGTGCCGGGGTGACGAAGGCCTCGATCAGCCCGGCCACCGCGAACAGCAGCACCAGCCCGAGCGCCACCAGTACGCCGGAGAGCCCGGCCTCGGCGACCGCCCGGCCCCGGGTCAGGTGCGCCGGCGGCGCGATCCACGCCCCGCCGATCCGCAGCCCCACGCCGGCAGCGATGAAGACGCCGGTCAACTCCAGCAGACCGTGCGGCGTGACCAGTCCGAAGAAGACATCCGCCCGGTCGTACGAGATCATCACCCCACCGGTGACCCCGAGATTCAGCGCGTTCACCCAGAGTAGGTAGAGCACCGGGACCACCAGTACGCCCGCGGCCAGGCACTGCGCGGCGAGCCAGGCGTTGTGCGCCCACAACTGGGCGGCGAAGTTCGGTGCCGCGTACCGGGTGTAGTAGCCGGCGAAGCTCGACTCGGCGAGCTCAGCGGCGGCCTGGTCACCGATCAGCAGCCGGGCGCTGTCCGGATTGCCGGCCACCCACCACATCAGAAAACCGGTGAGCGTGCAGAAAGCGACCGCCACCGCCGCCCACCAGGGCGCCGCCTGGAACACCGCCCGGGGGAACCCGACGCTGAAGAACCGGCCGACCCGGGCCCAGGAGAATCCCCGGCCCCGGGTGAGCCGAGCGCGGGCCGCCAGCACCAGCCGGGACAGCCGGGCGACCAGCGCCGGGTCCGGCGAGCGGCTGCGGACCGCCGACAGGTGGGTGGCGGTCCGCTGGTAGAGCGCGACCAGCTCGTCCACCTCGGCGACGGTTAGTCGCCGGGCACGCACGAGCTGTTCCAGTCGTCGCCACTGGGGCCCGTGCTCCGCCACGTACGCGTCGAGGTCCACGGTCACCTCCCGTCCCATAGTGTTCACTGGCAGGGTGGCCATGCAGACAACCGGGGGCGGCAGGCTGGTCAGCGGCGAAGCTGTCGAGGTGGAGGTACGGCTGGCCCGGCTCGGCTCGCGGCTACTGGCCCTGCTCGTCGACCTCGCCGTGCAGGCGCTGATCGCGGTGGTGCTGGCGGTCCTGGCCGGGCTGCTGCTCGCGTCGATGCGCGCGTCCATCGAAGTCGACGAGGCGCTCGGGCAGGCGCTACTCACGGTCGGCGCCGTCCTGGTGCTGGTCGGCTACCCGGTGCTGTGCGAGACGCTGAACGCCGGCCGTACCGTCGGCAAACTGGCGGTCGGCATCCGGGTGGTACGCGACGACGGCAGCCCGCCACGTTTCCGACACTCGCTGGCCCGCGCTCTGGTCGGCGTGGCCGCGGAGTGGCCCGGACTGCTGCTGCCGCCGCTCACCTGGCTGGCCAGCCTGGTGACACTGGTGACCAACCGGGACGGCAAACGCATCGGGGACCTGGCCGCCGGCACGATCGTGGTGCACGACCGGGCACCGGCGGCCTGGGGGTGGGTGCCGGACATGCCGCCGGTGCTCGCCGGTTGGGCCCGTACCCTCGACCTGAGCCGCCTCGACGACGACCTCGCGCTGGACGTACGGCATCTGCTCGCCCGGGGCCACGGGTTCGCCGAACCGGCCCGCTCCGACCTGGTCCGGTTGGTGACCGAACAGGTCGCGGCAGTGGTCACTCCCCCGCCGCCGGCCGGTGTCCCGCACTGGGCCTACCTGGCGGCGGTTCTCGCCGAACGCCGTCGCCGGTCGGCGCAGCGGCTGGCCCGGACCAGGGCGGTGACCGCCGTGCTCTGGCCGGAACTCGCCGCGGTGAGTCCGGCGCGGACGAGCGCCCTGCGTCCGGCGGCGCCGGTCCGGACCGCTGCACCCGAGCCGGTCCGGACCGCTGCGCCCGGGCCGGTTGCGCCGGCGCAGCGGGACGGACCGGACTGGCCGCGCGGCAGCTGGCCGCGGCCGCCCTGGCTGGGCCCGACGGCGGAGCAGCCGGACTGGACCGGGGTACGCCGTCCACCGGTCGCCAGCACGCTGCGCGCCTCCGACGCGCCATCGGACCGAGAACGGCCGTCCGGATCCGCGCTGTCGTGAACCGGTTTGCGGCTGGCCAAGTGTGGCAGCATCGGTGCCGTGAAGGCATTCCTCCCGTGGTTGGTCGTCCTTGCCCTGGTGATCCTGTTGAACGCGGTCGGGTTACGCCCGTTGGCCACCGCGCTGGCACTCGGTTGGCTGGCGTACTGCATCTGGACCTGGGTACGACCGGGCAGCCGCTCCCAGGGTTGACCTCCGCCGACACGCCACGAATCGGTAATTTCCGGATTAGCTTGACAGCCTGGCTACTCACTGCAAATCTATGACTACGTCGCGTCACGATGATCGTCACGCTGACGCGCGGGGGAACCAAACCGGGGGGATGCGCGGGGCGGCTGTCGGTGAGCGGAGCGGACGCTCACCCGGCCGCCCCGCGTGCTTGTCCGCCAGCAGCCGGCTCGGCCGGCTAGCCGGCTGAGGCGACCGAGGCGACGAAGGCCGTACCAGCGCCGGAGACCACCAACGGCGTCCCGCCCGCCGGCCCCACCGCCGCCTGCCCTGCCCGGACCGGCACCGCCGCCACACCGTCGTCGACGGCGACCTCACCCGCGACGCAGAGCACCACCCGGGGACCTTCGACCGGCACCGACACCTGCCGCGCCCCCGCGTCGAGCACAACCCGGTGCAGCGCGAACTCGGTGGCCGGCGCCGGCCAGGTGACCACCCCGGTGTCCACCGGCCGGGCGCGTACCACCGGGTCGTCGAGCACCTCGAAGCGCAACACCCGCAGCAACTCCGCGACGTCAACGTGCTTGGGGGTCAACCCACCGCGCAGCACATTGTCGCTGGCCGCCATGATCTCCACGCCGGCACCCCGCAGGTACGCGTGCAGGTTGCCGGCCGGCATCCAGATCGCCTCCCCCGGAGCCAGGGTGACCTGGTTGAGCAGCAGCGCCACCAGCACCCCGGGGTCGGCCGGATAGTGTCCGGCCAACCGGCGCAGCAGCGCCGCGTCGGCGGCGTACCGCGTCGGCAGTCGGTCGGCACCCGCCACCGCCGCCGCGACCAGAGCCGGTCGTTGCGGCCGCGGCCACCGCAGCAGCCGCTCCAACGCCTCCGGCAGCCCGTCCGGGCCGACCCGCAACGCCTTGGTCACCGGCTCCAACTCGTCGACACCCAACGCCGCCAGCACCTCGGCGGAGAGCTGCGGCACCCGGAAGCCGCAGAGCGCATCGAACTCGCTGAGCGCCACCAGCAGCTCCGGCTTGTGGTGCGGGTCGACGTAGTTACGCCCCGCCGAGGTGGCCGGCAGCTTCGACTGCGCGGCGTACCCGGCGCGGGCCTGCGCCGCGTCCGGATGCGCCTGCAACGACAGCGGCGTCTCGGCGGCCAGCACCTTCATCAGGTACGGCAGCCGCCCGTCGAACCGGGTCGCGGTCGGCTCGCCCAGCCAGCCCACCGGATCCTGGTCGATCAGCTCCGGCAGCCCGACCAGCGCCGCGCCCCGTCGCACCTGGGACGGCGCGCCGGGGTGGGCACCCAGCCAGAGCTCCGCCTCCGGCCCGGGTGCCGGAGCCGGGCGCCCCTGCAGCTGCGCGATGACGGTCCGCGACCCCCAGGCATAGTCCCGGATCCGGCCGGTCAACAGTTCCACGACGCCCGCCTCAGGTGGTGGAGAGTTCCTTCATCTCGCTCACCGCCGGCACCGCCATCGGGTCCAGATGGTGCGCCAACGCCAGGTAGACGGAGGCGAAGTCGGGGACCGAGATCAACGAGGCAAGCCGTTCCAGCGCCGAACCGCCCTCCGCCGTGATCACGTCGCACCGCACACCGCGCCGGTCCGCCAGGGTCTGCACCGCCTCGGCCCGGCGCTCCTCGACCACGAAGGGTTCGTCGGCGTCGTCCTCCGGGTTCAGCCCACCGTCGCGCAGCAGCACCAGACGCAGCCGGGTCGGCGACTCGGACTGGTCATCGTCGTCGTCCGGGTCGGCGAAAATGTCCCGGGTCGACTCGCCCAGGCCGCCGAAGACCCCGTCGAGCAGCCCTACCCGACCCCGGCCGGCCTCGCCGAGCGCCCCGGTGACCACCGGGTAGCGGGCGTTCGTCGACAGCGTGTCGCCGAACCGGCGGGCGGCGACCGACGCCACCGGCGACGAGCCCCAGACGATCGGCACCGAACCGGCCAGCCCGAGAGCGAGGGCCTTCGCCGGGTTGACGAACGACTCGGCGGCCGGGCGACACCGTTCGGCGTCGGCGTCCAGCCGGGCCGCCGTCTCCGCCAGATCCGCCTCGTTGACCTTGACCAGGCCCAACGCCCGCGCTGCCAGCAGCACCGGCACGGTCAACGCCCAGAGGCTGGCCCGAGCCGGGGCCCGTCGCGGCACCGGGACGAACGGGGCGCGTACCCCTTCGGCGACCGACTGCAGCTGCGAGTCCGGCGGCCCGACGGCGACCAGCCGGGCACCGCGCCGGGCGGCGGCCTGAGCCGCACCCAGCGCCTCCGGGCTGCGCCCCGAAGCGCTGACCGCGATGACCACGTCGGCCGCGCCGACCCAGCCGGGCACGCCGGAGCTGCGGTGCGGAATCACCGGTACGGGACAGCGCGGTCCGGCCACCGTGGCCAGCACGTCACCGGTCCGCCCGGCGGTACCGATACCGGCGATGACGACCGCCCGGGGCCGCCCTTCGTCGCTGAGCATGCCGAGGTTGGCTTCGGCGGCCAGCGCCGCCGACTCGCGCACCTGGGCACCGGCCGACGCGGTGAACCGCAGCATGCCGCCGGGATCGGTCGAGTTGAGCCCGTCCACGTCGTCGAGCAGCGCCTCGTCGGCGACCCGCCGACCCACCACCCCGGACGTGCCGTCGATCGGAACCGCCATCAGCCGGCCTCGCCGGGCCGGCGGGCCTCGTCCAGCAACAGCACCGGAATCCCGTCCCGCACCTCGAAGATCCGCGAGCACTCCGGACAGGTGAGGGTCGCCGCGTCGGCGTCGTAGGTCAACGGCGTGTGGTGCGTGTCCGGGCAGGCGAGGATCTCCAGCAGCTGCTGATCCAGGGCCATCGGATGGCTCCTTCCACGTGTCTCGCCGGCGGACCCCGTCCCGGGGTGCGCCTTCCGGTGAAGATCCTAGCCGCGAACCAGCGCGAGCACCCCGTCGCGCAGTTCGGCCATCCGCTCGGTGGTCGGTGCCTCCACGTTGAGCCGCAGCAACGGCTCGGTGTTCGAGGCACGGATGTTGATCCAGGCACCGTCGTCGAAGCGGACGGTCAGCCCGTCCAGCTCGTCGGTGTCGGCGTCGGCGTACGCCGTCCTGATCTCGGCGAGCTTGGCCTGCTGGTCGGTGACCGTCGAGTTGATCTCACCGGAGGCGACGTACCGCTCGAACTCGTGGGCCAGCTCGGACAGCGGCTTGTCCTGCTCGCCGAGCGCGGCCAGCATGTGCATCGCGGCCAGCATCCCGGTGTCGGCGAACCAGAAGTCCCGGAAGTAGTAGTGCGCCGAGTGCTCACCGCCGAAGACCGCGTTGGTCCGGGCCATCTCGGCCTTGATGAACGAGTGACCGACCCGGGAGCGCACCGGCTCGCCGCCGTTCTCCCGGACGATCTCGGCCACCGCGTTGGAGGTGATCAGATTGTGGATGACCGTCTCACCGGGGTGTTTGGCCAGCTCCCGAGCGGCGACCAGGGCGGTGATCGCCGACGGCGAGACCGGCTCGCCACGCTCATCGACGACGAAGCAGCGGTCGGCGTCGCCATCGAACGCCAACCCCAGGTCGGCGTTGTGCTCCCGGACCGCCTTCTGCAGGTCGACGATGTTCTCCGGGTTGAGCGGGTTCGCCTCGTGGTTCGGGAACGAGCCGTCCAGCTCGAAGTACATCGGCACGATGGTCAGCGGCAGAGCCGGCAGCACCGTGTCACCGAGGACCGCCGGCACGGTGTAGCCGCCCATCCCGTTGCCGGCGTCGACGACCACCTTCAGCGGCCGGATCCCCGACAGGTCGACCAGGGTACGCAGATGCGCGGCGTAGTCGGCGAGCAGTTCGCGCCGCTCGACCCGGTCCCCGCCGGACGGCACCTCGCCGCTGTCGAGCAGCGCCTGGGCCCGGTCCCGGATGTCGGTCAGCCCGGAGTCCTGGCCGATCGGCGCCGCCCCGGCCCGGCACATCTTGATGCCGTTGTACTGGGCTGGATTGTGGCTGGCGGTGAACATCGCGCCGGGCAGCTCCAGCGCGCCGGAGGCGTAGTAGAGCAGGTCGGTGGAGGCCAGCCCGGCGTGCAGCACCTCGGCCCCGGCAGCGGTGGCCCCGGCGGCGAACGCGTCGGCCAGCGGTGGCGACGACTCACGCATGTCGTGGGCGATGACGATCCGGTCGGCTTTGTCGCCGCGCTCGGCCAGGACCTGTACGAACGCGGTACCGATGGCCCGGGCCACGGTCTCGTTCAACTGGTCGGGAGTGGTGCCACGGACGTCGTAGGCCTTGACGATTTTGGACAAGTCAGACAAGGTCTCGCTCCTCAGCCGTGCCGATGCCAACACGAGTGAGGGTAACGGAGCGGTGGGCAATGCCTTCGGCCAAGGCTGACGGTCCATCCTCCGGCAGCACGATGTTCATCCTCCGGCCGGATACGCCGCTGCAGGGAGCGCCCAGCCGCTGGTCAGCGCCGGATCCGGGGCAACAGCATGGTCGCCCCGCCGTCCCCACCGTCCCCACCGGGACCACCCGTACCGGGCGGGCCGTTGCGGCCGTCCAGGCCCGACCGGGCCGGGCGCAGCCTGCGGATCAGCAGCACCAGCAAGGCGATACCGACAGCGACCATGCCGATCCCGGCGGCCATCACCCCGGTGCCGATGCCGGGACCGTCGTCACCGGCCGGTCCGCCGGCCGAGCCGGCCGCAGCCAGCAGACTCTGGTCCGGCAGTACGGCCGGTGCGTCGCTCGGCTCCACGGCCGCGCTGTCGACCGTCGGTTCCGGGGTCGGTTCCAGGGTCGGCGACGGGGTCGGCGGACCCGGCTGGTACGTGCCGGCGAGCCGACCGCCGACCCGCTTCGCCCCGGCTTCCCGACCGAGCAGCACCCCACCGGCGGTGTACGCCTCACCGACGATGTGCGCGACTCCGGCCGGCGCACCGGCCCGGAACGCCATCCGGTAGCGGACCGAGCGGCTCTTGCCCTTGCACAGCTCGTCCTTTTCCGGCGCGGTGTGCTCGGTCAGCAGCAGCCCGTCGCCGTTGTCCCACAGCGGCACGGTTACCCAGTCGTCGTCGATCCGGGCCTGCACGCCGACCTGGTCGGGGGTGACACCGGGCAGCCGGATCGCCAGCGCGGTACGCACCGCCACGCACCCGTCGGTGCGTCTGGTCACCTTCACGGTCACCCCACCGGCCTTCTCGCCGGCGGTGAACTTGCTCGGCAGGCCGATCCGCACCCGCTCGTCCTGGCCGTACGCGGGGCCTGCGGCGAGTGCCGCTGTGCCGACGGTCAGCGCGAGCACCGTCGCCAGTCGAGCCGTGCCACGCCGTACCGACATCTCCGCCTCGCCTTCCGCGTCGCCGGCACCCGCGCTTCGGACGCCACCGCGCGACAGGCTACCGCGCGGTGGCTACGCGGCCGGACCGCGCAGCGCGCCGCCCCGGACATCGGCGACGAACCGCCCGAAGTCCGTCGCGGTGAAGGCGAGCACCGGGCTGGCCGGGTCCTTGGAGTCCCGTACGCCGACGGTCCCGCCGACGACGGCGACCTCGACGCAGCTGCCGTTGCCGCTGCTGTAGCTGCTCTTGCGCCAGCCCGCCCCGGTGAAATCTGCTGTGGACATGCGGTGCTCCTTGTCAGCGACGCGTCAGGTCAGCCCGTCGGCGACCTCGGCGATGAACGCCCGGGAGTCGTCGCAGCCGAGCGCATCCGCCCGCAGGTCGTCGAAGACAAGGTTATAGCGGGCGACGCCGGCCGGCTTCTCCACGTAGAGGTCGCCGGCCTCGTTCTCGACGTAGGCCACGTCGGCGTCGGCGGTCTCCGGGAAGGTCAGCACGGTGAACGGCCCGGTGTTGCAGGCATACGCGCCCTGAGCGAACGGCAGGACCTGCAGTCGTACGGTCGGCAAGGTGGACAGCTCGACCAGGTGACGCAGCTGCCGGTGCATCAGCTCCGGCCCACCGACCAACCGGCGCAGCACCGCCTCGTCGAGCACCGCCCACAGCCGCACCGGGTCGGTCTCGCGGGTCAGCACCCGCTGCCGGGCCATCCGGACGCCGACCTTCTCCTCGATGGTCTCGGCGCTGTGGCCGGGCAGGGTCTTGCGGATGACCGTCCGGGCGTACTCCTCGATCTGCACCAGACCGGGCAGCACGGACGGCTCGAACCAGCGCAGCTCGGCGGCGTCGTTCTCCAGCGCGATCAGCGTGGAGTATTCCCAGGTGAGACGTTCGCTGTACTCCTGCCACCAGCCGGTCTCCTGCGCCTGGCGGGCCAGGGCAACCAGCCGCTGCCGCTCGGGTCCCTCGATGCCGTAGACATCGAGCAGCTCGTGGACGGTGCCGGGCGAGATCCTGACCCGGGCCGTCTCGATCCGGCTGATCCGGGCGGTCGAGCAGCGCAGCTCGGTGGCGACCTGCTCGGCGAGCAGGCCGGATGTCTCCCGCAGGGCGCGCAACTCGCGACCGAGCTGCCGGCGTCGCACCGTCGGCGGCGATCCGACGACCATCAGGCACCTCCTTGACATTGATGCATGGACGCCAGTCTCGCTTACCGAAAGCGCGACGTCAGCTACCAGTAGTTCAGATGGTGCAATTCAATGCACTTGCATGGCTGGTGACCACAGAACACGATGACATCACCACACGTCACTGCGTACCGAATCGAGGACGACTGTGAGCGACCAGACCCGCACGGCAACCACCGCGATCCGTCTGGAGGCGGTCCTGCTCGACCGGGCACCGAAGGTGTTCGCCCTGTGCCGCTTCGACGACGACTACGACGAGTTGCCCGACGCGGACGAAACGGTCGACACCGGCGAAGCGGTCGACGACGTCGTCGGCTGGGCGTTCGCCATGCCGGACGGCAAGGTGCTGATCGTGCACAGCGACGGCAGCCGCGACGGAATGACCTGGTGCAACGACATCGAGTCGGCGAGTCGGTTCTGGGCACCGCTGATCGGCGCCGACCTGCTGGCCGTCGCCTAACCTGCGAGGTGCCAGGTCAGAGGTCGAGTCCGGTGAGGACCATCACCCGGGGATCGGTGTAGTCGTCCATCGCGCTGCGGACTCCTTCGCGGCCCACACCGCTGCCCTTGACCCCGCCGTACGGCATCTGGTCGGCCCGGTACGACGGCACGTCACCGACGATCACCCCGCCGACGGCGAGCGTGCGGTGCGCGGTGAACGCAGTCTGCAGGTTGTGGGTGAACACGCCGGCCTGCAGCCCGTACGCCGAGTCATTGACCGCCGCGAACCCGGCCTCGTCGTTCTCCACCCGGTCCACGACGAGCACCGGGCCGAAGACCTCCTCGGTCAGCACCTTCGCGCCGGCCGGCACCCCGGTCAGCACCGTCGGCGGGTACGTCGCGCCGTCGCGTCGGCCGCCGACCTCGATCGTCGCCCCGGCGGCCACCGCCTCCTCCACCCACGACTCGACGCGTATCGCGGCGTCCTCGCTGATCAGCGGCCCAACGTCGGTGGCGTCGTCGGCCGGGTCACCGGCCCGCAGCGCCTGTACGGCGGCGACGAGCCGGGGCAGGAAGCCGTCGTAGAGCCATTCGTGCACGTACACCCGTTGCACCGCGATGCAGCTCTGCCCGGCCTGATAGTTCGAGAAGGTGGCGATTCGCTGTGCCGCCCGGGTCAGCTCCTCGTCGCCGGTCCAGTCCTCGCAGATCACCGCTGCGGCGTTACCGCCCAGCTCCAGGGTGACGTGCTTGTCCGGCACTGATCGGCGGATCAGCGCGCCGACCGGCCCGGAGCCGGTGAACGACACCACCGGCAGGCGCGGGTCGGCGACCAGGTCGCCGGCCCTGTCGTTCGGCACCGGCAGCACCGAGACCATGCCGGCCGGCAGGCCGGTGCCTGATCCGGCGGGCGCTCCGGTGTGTGGGCCGTGCGGCTCGGTGACCTCGGCGATCAGTTCGCCGAGCAGCAGCGCGGTCAGCGGGGTCGCCGGGGCCGGCTTGACGATGATCGGGGCGCCGACCGCGATCGCCGGGGCGACCTTGTGCGCCACCAGGTTCAGCGGAAAATTGAACGGCGAGATGCCCAGCACCGGCCCGCGCGGCACCCGGCGGACCACCGCCATCCGGCCGGCGGCGGCCGGGTCGGTGTCCAGGCGCTGCAGGTCGCCGGAGAACCGCCGGGCCTCCTCGGCCGCCCAGCGGAATGTGGAGACGGCGCGCGCCACCTCGGCGCGCGCCCACTTGATCGGTTTGCCGTTCTCGGCGGTGATCAGCCGGGCGATCTCGTCGGCCCGCTGCGCGAGTCGGGCGCTGATGTGGTCCAGTGCGGCCGCCCTGCGGTACGCCGGCAGTGCGGCGGCCACCGGCGCGACCCGGTGCGCGGCGGCGACCGCCCGCTCGACCTGGTCGGGCGTGGCGTAGCTGGTTCGTCCGACGAGCCGACCGTCGTACGGGTGGTGCACGGCCAGTGGCGCGTCACCGTGCGCCGGTTCGCCAGCCAGCCAGAACGGCGTACGCGGGGTCGGGTCGGGGTGATCCATCCGGCCAGCCTAAAGCCAGTGACCGAGGCACTCGATGGCCTTGACAACGCACAACCGATCGGTTGTATATTGGCGTGGTGATCGAGGAGAGCGCGGACCGGGCGGACGCCATGTTCCACGCGCTCGCCGACCGCACCCGGCGCGACATCCTGCGCCGGGTGCTGGCCGGGGAGCACTCCGTCTCAGCGCTCGCCGCCAAGTACGACATGAGCTTCGCCGCCGTACAGAAACACGTCGCTGTGCTGGAGAAGGCCGGTTTACTGATCAAACGACGCAGTGGTCGCGAGCAGCTGGCCAGCGGAGACGTGCAGGCGGTGCGCTCGGTGGCAGCCATGCTCACCGAGCTCGAACACATCTGGCGTGGCCGCATCGCACGCATCGACGCGCTGCTCGCAGCCGACCCCGATGGGTCGCAGACGACCCCGACGAAAGGACCGAACAGTGCCCGTGACCGACGTCCAGCAGGACCTTGACAACCGGACCCTGACCATCACCGCGGACTTCGCCGCGCCGGTGGAGCGGGTCTGGCAGGTCTACGCCGACCCTCGCCAACTGGAGAAGGTGTGGGGACCGCCGACGTACCCGGCGACCGTGGTCGACCACGACCTCACGCCCGGCGGACGCGTCACCTACTTCATGACCGGCCCGGAGGGCGACAAGCATGCCGGATACTGGCTGATCACCGCCGTGGACGAGCCGACGAGTTTTTCCTTCGAGGATGGCTTCGCGGACATGGACTTCAAGCCGCTGTCGGAGATGCCGACCTCCCGCAACACGTACACATTCGCCGAGCACAACGGCGGCACCCGGGCGACCTACGTGGGCAAGTACGAGTCCGCCGAGGCCCTGCAACAGGTGCTGGACATGGGCATGGTGGAGGGCTCCACCTCGGCGATCAACCAGATCGACGAGCTACTCGCCCCCGCTCCTTGATCAAAAAGCGCTGCTGCGAGAAGCGCTCCGATTTCAGCATCCACGGCAATTCACCCGGTGGTCTACTTCCACGCTGGACTATCAGTCGGTGTCGTTAGAAGATGAACCTCGTTGAACCCGCTGCCACTTCTGGGTATTCGAGGTGATGATCATGAGTGAACTCACGACAGAGCTTCGGCGACTCCGACTGACCCGGCGCATGAACCAGACGCAGCTGGCAAAGGCGCTCCGCGTGTCGAAGTCGCTGATAGCCAGCTTCGAGACCGGTCGGCTGGTGCCGAAGGAGGACACCGCACAGGCGCTCGACGAGGTGCTGAACTCCGGTGACAAGATCCAGCAAACTGGCCGACGAGGCACGCGGAGACCGCCAGCCCTGGCTGCGTCCGTGGGCTGAGCACGAACGGCGGGCCGCGTTGCTGCGCTGCTGGGAGTTGTCGATCATCCCAGGGCTGCTGCAACGCGAGCCCTACATGCGTGAGCTGTTCGCCGCCTCACCCTGGAGCAAGAGCAAGGTCGACGATCTTATTCGGATCCGGCTCGGCCGGCAGGCGGCGGTGTTCACCCGTGACGAGCCGGTCGAGCTGTCCTGCCTGATCGGCGAAGCCGCTCTGCACCAGGGGTCCCGTGAGGTTCTCAAGGATCAGCTCGGCTACCTGGTCGACGCCAGCCACCAGTCGAACGTCCGGATACGGGTGGTGCCCGACCGCAACATCGGCCTCAACCCAGGTCTGAACGGACCACTTTCGCTGGCCACCCTGGGCGACGGCCGCCGGATCGCCTACCTGGACGACCAGCTGCGCGGCAGGATGGCGAGCACGGCAGCCGACGTCATCGAACTGGAATGGGTCTGGGAAGCCGTTAACGAGCTCTCGTTATCGACTACCCAGAGCCGGGACCTGATCCTAAGGTTGATTGATGAACACAACTGACCCTTCATGGCGGAAATCCACCAGGTCAAGCGGCGTGAGCAACTGTGTCGAGGTGGCCGACAACCTGCCCGGTCGGGTCCTGGTCCGGGACGCCAAGGACCGCGACGGCGGCACGCTGACCTTCGACGCCCCCGCCTGGCGTTCCTTCGTCGAACTGACGAAGCACCACCACTGACCCAGCCACCCACCCCGCAAGACACCGTCGAAGCGCCGGCCCTGCCAGCCAGGGCCGGCGCTTCATCTCGACCAAGCCGGCCCGGTCCCCCCTCGGCGGGGCGAGCCTGCACCCAGCGTCAGGCCGGCCGGTCACACCGATGACACTCCGATGACACGGACAGAAATCCTAGTTGCGGCAAATCGACCCAAAAGGTCTGGCAGCCTGCTCATCGACCGAGCCGGCGGTATCTTGAGGTGGTAGCCGATCGCCGGTCAGGAGGCGCGGATGACTGTCGAGATGGTCGCGCCGGCTTGGATGCACGAACAGGTCACGGCCGAGCAGTACGCGACGTGGACAGAAGAGCAGTGTGCGGGCATTGAGATCGTGGATGGGATGGTGCTCGTGAGTCCGAGTGCCTCTAAGCGGCACAATCGCCTGGCCAGGCTGCTGGCGAACGCTCTGGATGGTGCCGCCGGGCCGGATTGGAACGCTGACACCGACTTCGATGTTCGGCTCCAGGACGTGCCGCTGAACAACCGTCGTCCCGATGTGACGGTTTACCGGGCGGACACCATCGACGTCACCCCAACCCGCCCCGAGCATGTGCTGCTGGTGGTCGAGGTGGTCTCTCCCGGATCGGAAACGACCGACCGGATCGTCAAGGCTGACCAGTACGCCAGGGTTGGCATCCAGTTCTACTGGCGGGTCGAGCAGGCCGCCACTGGCGCACCGCTGGTCTACACGTACGTTCTTGACCCGGCGACTGGGCGCTACCGCGATGGCGAGATCTTCACCGGCGTCGTAAAACTGACCGCGCCCTTCTCCGTTGAAGTCGATCTCGGCCAACTCTGAACGCCACGCGGCGAGGTCGGGCGGGGTCAGGCGGCTGCCGGGGTGTCGACGTCGCCGACGTGGTCGAACCCCGCCCTGCGGTTGAGGTTGCCGCTCAGGCGCGCTGCCCGTTTGCGGCTCAGGAGGCGCGAGGCGAACGAGATGCCGCGATCGGACAGACCGCCGGGGAACGAGATCTCTTTGCCACGCGCGAAATCGTCGAGCGACTTCGCTGCGATGCGCTCGGGCGGGACGGCTCTGGTGTGCATCTTTGCGGTGGTTCCGTCGAAGAATCCGGTAGCGACAGGTCCGGGATGCACCGCCATCACCCGTACTGCGGTGTCGTGCAGTTCCTCGGCGAGGGCTTCGGTGAACGACAGCACGAACGCCTTGGTCGCGGCGTAGCTGGCCTGGAAAGGCATGGGTTGGAAGCCGGCCACCGAGGACACGTTGATGATGCCGCCGTGGCCACGCTCCAGCATGTGGCCTCCGATGCTGTGCACGAGGCCCACGAGTGCGGTGATGTTGAGCTCGACCGAGTCGACGTTCGGAGCCAACGGGCGGGTCAGGAACGGGCCGACCGCTCCCATGCCTGCGTTGTTGATCAGCAGGTCGATCTCGACACGCTGCCCGGCGAGGGCGTCGACGATGGCACGCGGCGCGGCGCGGTCGGACAGATCAGCGGCGAGTACGACGATCTGGGACTGGTGGGTCTGCCGCAGTGTCGCGGCGAGCTTCTCCGGCAAACGAGTGCATCAGGACGTACCTTCCGGGCCACCGGCCCCACCATGTTACTTCGAGTCTCGAATCAAATGCGGTCGGCCCCGCTAAGCGCCGTCGTCGCCATCGCGCAGGGAGCGGACCATCCGCCGCAGGATCCGCAACGCCTCCGACTGCTCGGTCTCGGTCAACCCGGCCAGCATCTTGACCTCGACCGACCGGACCGCGACGGTCGCCTTTTCGAGACTCTGCCGACCCAGAGGCGTGAGCCGCGTGGGCAGCACCTTCCCGACGGGCGCTTCCGCCGGTCTGGTCACGTAGCCCTCTCGCTCCAGCGCCTGGAGCAGCACGTTCATTGACTGCCGGGTCACGAAGGCGCCCCGCGCGAGCTCGGAGTTCGACAGGCCTGGCCGTTGCGCCAGCAACTCCAGGCACGAGTAACGCGTCACGCTCATCCCGAGTGGTCGCAGCACCTCCTCCATGGCCATCCGGAGCGCGCTCGACGCCTCCTTCAGCAGATAGCCCAGCGATGTCTCCAGGTCGACGCCCTGCCCACTGCCCCGCCCGCCTTGACTCATGTCAGCATCCTGACATACATTGCGCCATGTCAGGAACCTGACACGACCGGAGGAGACCATCATGCCCGTCACCGGCCCCGACTTCATCTCGCTGCAGGCACGCGACCTCGACGCCTCGCGGGCGTTCTACGAGCAGTACCTCGGGCTCGTACGCTCGCCGGCCGGGCCTGCGCACGCCGTCGTTTTCGAAACCAAGCCCATCGCGTTCGCGCTGCGCGAGATCGTCCCCGGCACCGACCTCGGATCCGTTGCTCAGCCGGGCATCGGTGCAGCCATCTGGCTCCACGCCACAGACGTGCAGGACATTCACGATGCTCTCGTCGCCGACGGTCACACCATCGTCTCCGCGCCGATCGACGGCCCCTTCGGTCGGACCTTCACCTTCGCCGACCCCGACGGCTACCAGGTCACTCTGCACGACCGCGCCTGACGAGCCCCGGACCCCATGATGCGTCCGACGACCTGATGCCTCAGGTGCATCTTGATGCACCTGAGGCATCAAGCTCAACGAGTACCCACCGGCTGACGTGCTCGATCCCGTCCTGCGGTATCAGCAGGTCGCCGCCGGTGTCGGGTCTGCGCCGATGACCGCCGCAACCTCGGCCGGCAACGGATAGACCCGCTCGGCCGGCAGTAGGGCACCAGCACCCGCGTCATCACCAGCGGAAAGCCGCTCCCGCACAGCATGTGCCAGCCCGGTCACCTCGGTGATGGCGACGGTCCACTCGTCGACGTAGCGGTCGACTGCTTCGCCGGACAGCCCCACCTGCAGCGACCGGTACGGCAGCGGCCCGAGCCGCAGCGACCGCTCAGGATCCCACTGCACCCGCACCGGTACATCATCCACAGGAACGACGGCTTGATCCACGTCATCCGGTCCCGCTTGAACGGGGCCACGAACCGCCCGTTCGCCAACGTCGGCACCGCGATCTCCGCCGGATACGCCTGGTACACGGTGACGGTGTCGGCGGTGTACCGAGCCCGGACCTGCCGATGACGACCCTCCACGCATGTGATCATCGCCGATGCAGCCGACGGTCATCCACCAGATTTCGCCCAGCATCCGCACGGCCGTAGAACGCTCCGCCTGCTAGGGGCTTACGCGCCGACGTCACTCAGAGCTGCGACAGCAGCGCTGCCGGTACGCACGTTTTACGCGTTGTACGCTGGTGTCGTGGTTGCGCGAGAGTACGGGTGGACTGAGGCCGGCAAGATCAGCGCGGCACGGCACGGCGTCTCCGAACGGGAGACGGTCGAAGCGCTCTACTCGCCGCAGCGGATCGAGAACCACATCGGGACACTCCTGCTGGCGGTAGCTGGCCTGGCTGACACAGCACGCGTGATCATGGTGCTGTGTGAGCGGGTGGGGAAGGTCAACAGCTACGCGATCCTGGCGGCTCGGCCTGCGACGCCGGAGGAGGTCAAGCAGTGGATGGAGGGGACACGATGAGTGCGAGCCGTGATCCGCGGACGATGAGCCGCGAAGAGCTGGTGGCGTATTTCGACCAGGGTGGCGACATCTCGGAGCTGCTACGCGACGCCTCCAGAGGCCCCGATCTTGGCCCTGCGCCGTCACCGGAGAGCGTACCCATGATCGTTACCGGAGTCCGCCTCTCCGCGACGGCCGTGCGGCGGCTGGACGAACTCGCCGGCAACGACAAGGGAGGCCGGTCGGGGCTCATTCGTCAGGCGATCGACGAGTTCCTCGCCCGACACGCCGACGAAGCGGCGTGAGACACGCTGACGAGGCGGCACGGTCCAGCAACGCACGCACGGAAACAGTTGCCGTACCTCTTGTCTGCTGCGATTTCGGTCGCGAAGATGGCTCCTAGCTGGCGGATACCTCATCCTGCCTGATCCAGGCCGAGCCGACGTGCAGGAGCCGAACGATGACCGACAAGCAGACGGTGCGCAACTTTGTCGACGGCGGCTACGTCGACCCGGTCGACGGCGGCTACCAGGACCTGGTCGACCCGTGCACCGGTGAGGTGTTCGCCCAATCACCAACGTCCAGCCCCGCCGACGTCGACCGGGCCATGTCGGCCGCCGCCACCGCCTTCGAAAGCTGGCGGGACACCACCCCGGCGCAGCGGCAGCTGGCCCTGCTCAAGCTGGCCGACGCGGTCGAGGCCCGCGCCGCCGACCTGGTCGACGCCGAGGTCCGCAACACCGGCAAGCCACGCCAGCTGACCGCCGACGAGGAGCTGCCGCCCAGCGTCGACCAGCTCCGGTTCTTCGCCGGGGCGGCCCGGGTGCTGGAGGGCAAATCGGCCGGCGAGTACCTGGCCGGGCACACCTCCTACGTACGCCGGGAGCCGATCGGGGTCTGCGCGCAGGTGACGCCCTGGAACTACCCGCTGATGATGGCGGTCTGGAAGATCGCCCCGGCGCTGGCCGCCGGCAACACGGTGGTGCTCAAACCGTCCGACACCACCCCGCTGTCCACGCTGCTGCTGGCCGAGATCGCCGCCGAGTTCCTGCCGCCGGGCGTGTTCAACGTGGTCTGCGGCGACCGGGACACCGGCCGGGCGTTGGTCGCCCACCCGACCCCGGAGTTCGTGTCGATCACCGGTTCCACCCGGGCCGGCATGGAGGTGGCGGCCGCCGCCGCACCCGACCTCAAGCGCACCCACCTGGAACTGGGCGGCAAGGCCCCGGTGGTGGTCTTCGACGACGCCGACGTGGCGGCGGCTGCCGAGGCGATCGCCGGTGCCGGCTACTTCAACGCCGGGCAGGACTGCACCGCGGCGACCCGGGTGTTGGCCGGACCGGGCGTGCACGACGACTTCGTCGCCGCCCTGGCCGAGCAGGCCCGGTCGACGAAAACCGGACTACCGGACGAGCCGGACGTGGCGTACGGGCCGTTGAACAACGCCGACCAGTTGGGCCGGGTCACCGGCTTCGTCGACCGGCTACCGGACCACGCGCAGCTGCACACCGGCGGCGCGCGCGTCGGTGACCGGGGCTACTTCTACGCCCCGACGGTGGTCGCCGGGGTGCGCCAGCCGGACGAGATCATCCAGGACGAGGTGTTCGGGCCGGTGATCACCGTGCAGCGCTTCACCGACGAGGACGAGGCGGTCCGGTGGGCCAACGGCGTCAGGTACGGCCTGTCCGCCTCCGTGTGGACCCGCGACCACGGCCGGGCGATGCGGATGACCCGCCGGCTCGACTTCGGCTGCGTCTGGGTCAACACCCATATCCCGATCGTGGCGGAGATGCCGCACGGCGGCTTCAAGCACTCCGGCCACGGCAAGGACCTGTCCATGTACGGGCTGGAGGACTACACCCGGCTCAAGCACGTCATGCACGCGATCGAGGACTGACCTGGCCCCGCCGCCGCCCGAGGGCACCGCCGAGCACCACCAGCAGCAGGGCGACCGCGAACATCGCCGTACCGACCACGTTGACCTGCGGCGGGATGCCACGCTGGGCGGCGCCCCAGACGTACATCGGGAAGGTGACGGTGGTGCCCGAGTTGAAGTTCGTGACGATGAAGTCGTCGAACGACAGCGAGAAGGCCAGCAGCGCGGCGGCCACGATACCGGGCAGCACCAGCGGCAGGGTGACCAGGCGGAACGTCTGCCATTCGGAGGCGTACAGGTCCATCGCCGCCTCCTCCAGACGGGTGTCCATGCCGGCCAGCCGCGCCTTCACGGTGACCACCACGAAGCTCAGGCAGAACATCACGTGGGCGGTCACCACGGTCCAGAAGCCGAGCGGCACCGCCCCGGCCACGAACAGGGTCAGCAGCGACGAGCCCATCACCAGCTCCGGCGTGGCCATCGGCAGGAAGATCAGCAGGTTGACCGCGGCCCGGCCACGGAACCGGTGCCGGACCAGCGCGAACGCCATCAGGGTGCCGAGGATCGTGGCCCCGGCGGTGGTCAGGAACCCGATCTGTACGCTGCGCAGCACCGCGTCGCACATGTCGCTGGTCGCGCACGGCTGCCGCCAGTTGTCCCACGTGAACTCGTTGAAGTCGTAGGACAGCCGGCTGGACGGCCGGTTGAATGACAACCCGGCGACCACCGCGACCGGCAGCAGCAGGTAGCCGAGCACCAGCAGGCCGACGCCGAACACCCAGCGGTCGACCAGCCACCGGCCGATCCGCGCACCGATCCCCGCGCCGGTTGGCGCACCTGGGCCCGTCACAGCACCTCCTCGGTGCCGGCGCGCCGGACGTAGACCGACACGATGATCAGGATCGCCGCCATCAGCAGGAAGGACAGCGCCGCCGCCTGCGGATAGTCCAGCCGCACCAGGAACGCCGAGTCGATCACGTTGCCGATCATGTACTCGTTGGGGGTGCCGAGCAGCCGGGCGTTGATGTAGTCACCGGAGGCCGGAATGAAGGTCAGCAGAGTGCCGGCGACCAGGCCAGGTGCCGACAGCGGCAGGGTCACCCGCCAGAAGGCCCGCGCCGGGCTCGCGTACAGGTCGCTGGCCGCCTCCAGCAGCCGGGGATCGAGCCGGTCCAGGCTCGCGTACAGCGGCAGCACCATGAACGGCAGGAAGTTGTACGTCAGCCCGAGCACCACCGCGACCGGGGTGAACAGCAGGCGGCCGTCCGGCGCGAGCAGGTGCAGATCCCGCAGTACGCCGACCAGCCAGCCGTTCTCCGACAGGATCGTCTTCCAGGCCAGGGTGCGGACCAGGAAACTGGTGAACATCGGGGCGACGACGCAGATCAGCATCAGGTTCTTCCACCGGCCGGCCCGCCGGGCGATCGCGTACGCCAGCGGGTAGCCGAGCAGCACCGCGATCACGGTGGCGATGCCGGCGAAGAGGAAGCCGCGACCGAACTGCGTCCAGTACGCCGACAGCGCGTCCGGGTAGTTGCCGAACGACCAGGTCATCGCGTACCCGGTGGCCAGCGAGCCGGTCGGGTCGTACAGGCTGGTCGCGGCGAGCTGCACCGCCGGCACCGCGAAGAACAGGGTCAGCCACGCCCCGCCCGGCAACAGCAGCAGGTACGGCAGCAGCCGGTCGCGCCGCCGGGCGGCCGGCACCGGGGCGGGGGGCTTGCCCGCTCCCCCGCCGACGTGGGCCAGGATGCTCATGACGCGGGTACGGCGTCGTCGAGCAGCGGGGCGGTCTGGTCGCCGGTGCCCGGCTCACGGGCCAGCAGGAAGGCGTGCGCCGGCTGCCAGTAGGCGACCACGTCGGCACCGACCGGCAGCAGAGCTCCGTCCCCGCTGTTCGGGCTGAACACGCTCAGCTCGGTGCCCCAGCCGGTGCGCACCTGGTACTGGGTGCTGACCCCGAGGTACGCCAGTTCGGTGACCACGCCGGTGACCGACTGCGCCCCGGCCGGTACGCCGTCCGCGTCCCGGGTCAGGGCGAGCTTTTCCGGGCGTACCCCCAGATGGACCGGACCGTCGACGGACCGGGACCGGGCCGCGGGCACGGTGAACCGCGAGCCGTACGCGGTGACCAGCACGTCGTCGCCGGATCGGCCGGTGGCCTCGCCGGCCAGCAGGTTCGACTGGCCGAGGAAGTTCGCCACGAACGCGGTCGCCGGAAACTCGTACATCTGCGCGGGTGGGCCGAGCTGCTCGATCCGGCCGGCGTTCATCACCGCGACCGTGTCGGCCATCGTCATGGCCTCCTCCTGGTCGTGGGTGACGTGCACGAAGGTGATGCCGACCTCGGTCTGGATGCGTTTCAGCTCGGCCTGCATCTGCCGGCGCAGTTTGAGGTCGAGCGCGCCGAGTGGTTCGTCGAGCAGCAGCACCTGCGGGTGGTTGATCAACGCGCGGGCCAGGGCGACCCGCTGCTGCTGCCCGCCGGAGAGCTGCTGCGGTCGGCGCGGGCCGAAGCCGTCGAGCTGCACCAGGGCGAGCATCCGATCGACCTGCGGGCGCACGTCGCGGATGCCGCGCCGCCGCAGCCCGAACGCGACGTTGTCGGCCACACTGAGGTGCGGAAACAGCGCATAGCTCTGGAAGACGGTGTTCACCGGCCGCCGGTACGGCCGCAGCCGGGTGATGTCCCGCCCGCCGAGCAGCAGCCGGCCGCTGGTGGGCTGCTCCAGCCCGGCGACCATCCGCAGCGTGGTGGTCTTGCCGCAGCCGGAGGCGCCGAGCAGGGCGAAGAACGCCCCCTGCGGGATCCTCAGGTCGAGTCCGTCCACGGCTGTGAACGGGCCGAACCGCTTGGTCAGGTCGGTCAGCTGCAGGTCACCGGCGGGTGGGTCGGCTGGGCGTGGGCCGCCGCCGAGTGGGTCGCCGCCGAGTGGGTCGGTCGCCATCGGTTGCCGCCTCAGGCCCCGATGACCTGCTGGAACTTCTGCTCGTACGTGCGTTCCTGTTCCTCGGTCAGCGCCATGAACACGGCCGACCGGGCGAGCAGCGCTTCGTCGGGGAAGATCAGCGGGTTGGCGGCCAGCTCCGGGTCGATGGCGGTCATCGCCTCCTGGGCACCGGCGACCGGGCAGATGAAGTTGACGTACGCGGCGACCTCGGCGGCGACCGCCGGATCGTAGTAGTGGTCCATCAGCTTCTCGGCGTTGGTCTTGTGGGCGGCCTGGTTCGGCACCTGCATGTTGTCGGAGAAGAGAATCAGCCCGGACTCGGGTGCCTGGAAGACGATGTTCGGGTCCTCGGCGGCGAGCTGGATCACGTCTCCGGACCAGCCGATGCAGGCGGCGACGTCGCCCCGGGCGAGGTCGGCGGCGTAGTCGTTGCCGGTGAACCGGCGGATCTGCCCGTCGGCGACCGCTTGGCGCAGCTTCTCCAGAGCGTCGTCGAACTGCGCGTCGGTGAACTCGGCCGGGTCGTGCCCGCTCGACTGCAGCAGCAGCCCCATGGTGTCGCGCATCTCGGTCAACGCGGTCACCCGGCCCTTGAGGTCGGCCCGGGTGAGCAGGTCGTCGATGGTGCGGACCTCGCCGGTGACGGTGCCGTTGTAGGCGATGCCGGTCAGCCCGGACTGCCACGGTACGGCGTACGAGTCGTCCGGGTCGAACGGCCTGGCCTTCAGCGACGGCAGCAGGTTGGCCGTGACGTTGGGCAGGTTCGCCTTGTCGAGGGACTGCACCCAGCCGAGCCGGATCATCCGGGCGGCCAGCCAGTCGGTGAGCACCATGATGTCGCGTCCGGTGGGCTGGCAGGCGGACAGCTGGTTCTGCACCTTGCCGAAGAACTCGTTGTTGTCGTTGATGTCCTCGGTGTAGGTGACCGTGATGCCGGAGGTCTGCTGGAACGCCTCCAGGGTGGGTCGGCGGCTCTCGTCGTCGGCGTCGACGTCGATGTACTGCGGCCAGTTCGAGAAGTTGATCACCTGTTCGCTGTCGGACAGGTCCTCGCTGACGCAGCTCTCCTCGGTCTGCTGGGCTGCCGGGGTGCCGCAGGCAGCGATCGCGCCGCCAGCGAGCAGCAGCCCACCGGAGGTGGCGGCGCCGCGTGCCAGAGTGCGTCGGGTAAGGGTACGGCGCATGCCGAGGGCCGCGAGCAGTGCGGCGGCCGGCGCGGACGGTGGGGGGCGGAGGCGACTGCGCATGGACGGCTCCTGAAGGGTGCGGGCCGGCGGGGCCGACCCGAAGGCAAGGCGTAGCTTGTGAACCAATCAGACGCCGATCCTGGCATGCAGATTCGCACTTCACAAGGGATTCCGTTGCGCAGCTCGCCGTTGGCCACGAAATACGCCAGACTCGGACTCTTAACGCCGACCCACTCGGCGACGTATCAGCGGTGCGGCACAATGCGCCGATTCTGACAGACGAGGAGACCCGGATGGGGACACGACAGCAGGGCGGCGACGGCTCCGGTCACGTCGTCCTCGACGACGTGGCGAAACAGATCATCGAACAGTTGCAGGAGGACGGGCGGCGCCCGTACGCGACGATCGGCAAGGCGGTCGGGCTCTCCGAGGCGGCGGTCCGCCAGCGGGTGCAGCGGCTGCTCGACGCCGGGGTGATGCAGATCGTCGCGGTCACCGATCCGCTGCAGCTCGGCTTCCCCCGCCAGGCGATGATCGGGCTGCGTACCGCCGGGGATCTGGAGACGGTCGCCGACCGGCTTGCGGAGCTGGACGAGGTCGACTACGTGGTGATCACCGCCGGGTCGTTCGACCTGCTCACCGAGGTGGTCTGCCGCAACGACGACCATCTGCTGGAGATCCTGCAGCGGATGCGTACGGTCGACGGGGTCGTCTCCACCGAGGCGTTCGTCTATTTGAAGCTGCGTAAACAGACCTACACCTGGGGCACGGCCTGACCCGCGTCGGCAGCGCCCCACCGGCGGGACCACGGGTGGGCGCCGGTGCGACATATGTCGATTGTTCACCGGGGTCCACAAGGGTCACCACTCGGTGCTACTTTGGAGCTACCCATGGTGACCAGACGGAGAGGCATCAGTCGTGCGCAATTATCTTCGCAGCGCCCTGGCGGCGACGCTACTGGCTGTGGCAACCACCATCGCGCTCACGGCCACCCCAGCGCAGAGCGCCCCACCCGACTACTACACCGTCATTTACTATTACTACTCGGACAGCAGCCACACCACCGAGGTCGGCATCGGCTACCGCTTCCGGTGCCCAGATGGCAACTACAAGTATCTGACGGGCGAAAGTACCGCGTACTTCACCTCGATCACGGTCCCGTACTGCTTCTAGCCCGACCAGGACGGCACGGTACGGCCACAAGCCGGTCGCGCCGGCAGCCGACCCCTGGGGTACGGCCGGACCAGTCGGATTGATTCGCTTCCCTACCCTGACGGCACACGTCGAGGGAAGTGGGGCAACGGATGCGTCGTCAGCTACGGGTGATCGCGGGTGTCGGTGCGCTGCTGGTGTTGACCGTGACCGGCTGCACCACGGTGAGCACCGAGTCGGACCAGGTGGCGCTGCACTATGACGCGGGCGCCTTCTCCAGCACCACCTACCAGGCCTGCGTCACCCAGAACAACCGCACCTGGGACGGGCCGGGCGAGCGGTACTACGTGTACCCGGCCGGCCAGCGGACGTTCGACTTCACCGGCAACGAGGGCTCCGAGTCCACGCCGTTCGTGGTGGTCTCCAAGGACAACCAGGAGCTGACCGTGTCCGGTGGGCTGACCTTCCACCTGGACACCTCGTGTGCCGACGAGGGTGGGATGCTGCGCGAGTTCCACGAGGAGATCGGGCTGAAGTTCCAGCCGGTGATGGACGGCGACGGGCGGACCACCAAACACTGGCTGGACCTGCTGCGGTTCTACATCGGGCAGCCGCTGCACAAGGCGATGACCACCGAGGCGCAGAAATACGACTGGCTGGCGCTGTACAACGATCCGGCCACCCGGGCCGCGTTCGAGACGGCGATCAACGAGGACCTGGGCGCGGCGGTGCAGGCCACCACCGGCGGACGGGCGTACTTCCTGCAGTTCAACCTGACCCTGCAGAAACCGACACCGCGTCAGGATCTGGTCGACGGTCTGGCCGCGGTGCAGGTGGCGATCACCGAGCGTCGGGCGATCGTCGAGCAGAACGCCACAGTCGAGGAGAAGCTCAAGCAGATCCGCCAACTCGTCGAGGTGCTCGGCCCGGAGGGCTACATCCTGTACGAGGTGTTCCAGCGCTGCCTGACCGACGAGACCGCGAAGGGCTGCCCGACGTTCCTACCGGTGCCGGCCGGCGGCAGCGTCGACCTCAACGCCGGGCGCCCGGCGAACACCGACTGACCGCTCGCGGGTGTTTGTCGGATCTTCACCGCCCCACATTCCGCCTACGAGTTGCTACGGTATAACTACCGAAAGTCGAGCATCCTGAAGGGACTCGTACCGTGCCGGCTGTCATCCGCAACGCCCTCGCCGCAGCCCTGCTCGCCGTGTCCACCACCCTCGTGGTCACCAGCGCCCCGGCCCAGGCAGCACCCCCCGACTACTACGTGATCGTCACCCACTACTACTCGGACAGCAGTCACACCAACCGGGTCGGCACCTGGTTGCGTGGCCCCTGCCCCGACCGGGACTGGGACCGCCTGTCCGGCGTACGCACCCCGTTCTCCACCAGCGGAATCCACCCCTGCCCGTAGGCACGGACAGGATTCTCCCGGGCCGGCCGGCGTCGGCGACAACCGACCCGGTCGGCTTCGTCGACTCCCCGGAACTGCTGATCACCGATGAGATCCAACGTGTCCCGGAACTGCTGCTGGCTATCAAAGCCGCCGTGGATGAGGATCCCCGACCAGGTCGATACCTTCTCACCGGCTCCGCGCGGTTGTTCGGCACGTCAGCCGCTCCCGACGCGCTGCCCGGCCGGATGGAGACCATCGAGCTCTGGCCGTTCTCCCAGGGTGAGCTGGAAGATGAGCCGGACGGCTTCGTCGACGCCATCTTCACGCTCGGCCCTGAGTTGCGCCACGAGTCCGCCGTGACCCGCGCCGACTACGCCGCCAGAATCGTGCGCGGCGGTCTGCCCGAAGCCACCTCCCGCGACGACCCCCGCCGTCGTCAACGCGATGCTCTCGCTGCGACGACGTTCCAGCTTCCCGTTCACCCGGGTATGTCCGAGGCGGCCCTAGGATGGGTCGCGGACCGCATCCGCGTCTTCGCCGAAGGGCAGCTCCCATGACGATCCGGCACAACACCGCGTCCGCTGTCGTCCTCGACGACGAGGATCGAGTCCTGCTCCTGCACCACAAACAAGATCGGCCTATGGCTCTACCCAGGCGGGCACATCGACCCCAACGAGGACCCGGCCCAGGCGGCGGTGCGTGAGGTGGCCGAGGAAACCGGGATCCAGGCCACCGTGCTCGGCGAGCCTGCGTTCACCCACCCGGCGGTCGCAAGCCATGCCGCCCCGTGGACGGTCATCGAGATGGACGTGACCGACTCCAAGATCGGCGCGCATCGGCACATCGACTTCGCGTACGTGTGCCGCGCCTCCGGTGGCGACCTGACCGCGCAGCTGGAGGAAGTCGCCAGCGCCCGCTGGGTGCCGGTCGCCGACCTCGCCGGGCTCCCCACCCCGGCCGAGCTGCCCGAACTGGTCGCTGCGGCCTCGCGGTGGGCCAAGACACACAGATAGATGGCGAGCGGTTCCACCGACTTGCGCCGAAGGGCGGACCGCAGCCCGGGTCCGCCCTTCGGCGTATTCGTGTGACGGCGTCACACGTGGTCGGGTGGACCGCGCAATGTCAGCGAACGGCCCTGACTGGCCGACTCACCCGTGATGCGGATTTCGTCGTTGTAGCTGGCTCGAGTTGCTCAAACCGTAGGTGAACGGCACTGTTGATCTCGTGAACCTTGCAGCGAGCGGCGCATCTGTGCGATAACCGTAGCCAGGACGGCGCTGTGCGAGCGCCGGTGCGACCGACGCGATGGGGCCACGACATGGGCAACCCGACCGACCACCTCTGGCTGCACTTCACCCGGATGTCCAGCTACCTGGACGCCCCGGTGCCGACAATCGTGCGCGGCGACGGCGCGTACGTCTGGGACAGCGAGGGACGCCGGCTGCTGGACGGGCTGGCCGGGCTGTTCGTGGTCAACGCCGGCCACGGGCGCACCGAGCTGGCCGAGGCCGCCGCGAAGCAGGCCAGCGAGCTGGCGTACTTCCCGCTCTGGTCGTACGCGCACCCGACGGCGATCGAGCTGGCCGAGCGGATCGCCGCGCTCGCCCCCGGCGACCTCAACCGGGTCTTCTTCACCACGGGCGGCTCCGAGGCGGTGGAGTCGGCGTGGAAGCTGGCCCGCGCCTACTTCAAGCGGGTCGGCAAACCCACCAAGCACAAGGTGGTCAGCCGGGACATCGCCTACCACGGGACCACGATGGGGGCGCTGGCGATCACCGGGCTGCCCGGCATCAAGGCCGACTTCGAGCCGCTGGTCCCGGGCGGGATCAAGGTGCCGAACACCAACTTCTACCGGGCGCCGGAGCACGGCGACGACCCGGTGGCGTTCGGCCGGTGGGCGGCCGACGAGATCGGCCGGGCGATCGAACGCGAAGGCCCGGAGACCGTCGCCGCCGTCTTCCTGGAGCCGGTGCAGAACGCCGGCGGCTGCTTCCCGCCGCCGCCGGGTTACTTCGAGCGGGTACGCGAGATCTGCGACGCGTACGACGTGCTGCTCGTCTCCGACGAGGTGATCTGCTCGTGGGGCCGGCTCGGCGAGTACTTCGGCGCCCAGCGGTACGGCTACCAGCCGGACATCATCACCACCGCCAAGGCACTCACCTCCGGCTACTCCCCGCTCGGCGCGATGATCGCGTCCGACCGGCTGATCGAGCCGTTCCTGCACGGCACCGAATCGTTCGGTCACGGGATCACCTTCGGCGGACATCCGGTCTCCTGCGCGGTGGCGCTGGCCAACCTGGAGATCTTCGCCCGGGAGGAGCTGACCGGGCACGTACGGGCCAACGAAAGCGCTTTCCGGGGCTCGCTGGAGAAGCTATACGACCTGCCGATCGTCGGTGACATCCGGGGCGACGGGTACTTCTACGGCATCGAGCTGGTCAAGGACAGGGCCACCCGGACGAGCTTCGACGACGCCGAATCGGAGCGGCTGCTGCGCGGGTTCCTCTCCGGCGCGCTGTTCGCCGCCGGGCTGTACTGCCGGGCCGACGACCGGGGAGATCCGGTGATCCAGCTCGCCCCGCCGCTGATCGCCGGCCAGGCCGAGTTCGACGAGATCGAACAGATCCTGCGGGCCGTGCTCACCGAGGCCTGGCAGCGAATGTAGCGCGGGCCGACGGCGGAAGGTGGTGGACCATGCGCGGTCACGGTGACTACCGGGACGTGTCGCACTGGATGGCCACCGTGGACGACGAGCTGGCGGCCCGGCCCGCGCTGGACGGCGACACGGTCGCCGACGTGGCGATCGTCGGCGCCGGCTACACCGGGCTGTGGACGGCGTACTACCTGACCCGCGCCGACCCGGCGCTGCGGATCGTGGTGCTGGAGAAGGAAATCGCCGGGTACGGCGCCTCCGGGCGCAACGGCGGCTGGTGCTCGGCGCTGCTGCCCAGCTCACCGACCGCGCTGGCCCGCCGGCACGGCCGGGACGCCGCCATCGCGATGCAACGCGCCATGTACGCCACGGTCGACGAGGTCGGCCGGGTCGCCGCCGCCGAGGGCATCGACTGCCACTGGAGCCACGGCGGCACGGTCACCCTGGCCCGTACCCCGGCGCAGCTGCGGCGGGCCGAAGCGGCGGTGGCCGAGGTCCACGCGTACGGCGGCACCGACGCCGACCTCACCCTGCTGGACGCTGACGCGGCAACCGCCCGGTGCGCCGCCGACGGCGTACTCGGTGGCACCTACACCCCGCACTGCGCGGCGATCCACCCGGCCCGGCTGGTCCGTGGCCTGGCCCGGGCCGTCGAACGGCGCGGGGTGACGATCCACGAACGGACCCCGGTCACCGGGTACGGCCCCGGGGCGGCCCGGACACCGACCGGCACGGTCCGCGCCCCGGTGGTGGTACGGGCGACCGAGGGCTACACCCCGGCGCTGCCCGGCGCCCGCCGCGCGGTGGCCCCGATCTACTCGCTGATGATCGCCACCGAGCCACTGCCGGACGAGACCTGGGCCCGGATCGGGCTGGCGCGGCGGGAGACGTTCAGCGACTACCGGCATCTGATCATCTACGGGCAGCGGACCGCCGACGGCCGGCTGGCGTTCGGCGGGCGGGGCGCGCCGTACCACTTCCGGTCCCGGATCCGGCCCGAGTACGACCGCGACCCACGGGTGTTCACCGCGCTGCGCCGGACGCTCGGCGAGCTGTTCCCGGTGCTCGGCGACGCGGTGCCGGTGACCCGGACCTGGGGCGGCCCGCTCGGCGTCGCCCGCGACTGGGCGGCGTCGGTGGGGTTGGACCGGGCCACCGGGCTGGCCTGGGCCGGCGGGTACGTCGGCGACGGAGTGGGCACCGCCAACCTGGCCGGCCGTACCCTCGCCGATCTGATCCTCGGCGTGGACAGCGAGCTGACCGCGCTGCCCTGGGTCGGGCACCGCTCGCCGCGCTGGGAGCCGGAGCCGCTGCGCTGGCTCGGCGTCAACGCGGGTCTACGGCTGGTGACCGCCGCCGACGCGGCCGAGAACCGAGGGGACCGGCCGTCCCGGCTGGCCGGGCTGCTGGGCCGACTGACCGGGCAGTGACGGCCGTACCGCCTGTGGCCGGGCTGGCGGAGCGGGGTCGGGGCGGGGCGCAGTCGGGGGCTGATCGGCCGGGCGTCAGGCCGGCGGGATCACCCGGAGGTGGCCGCGGCGGCCGGTCGACGGGTTGATGTCGATGTCGACGGCGTCCGGGGCGCCGGGGCGCGGTGGTGGGGCCGGTCGGGCTGCTTCCCGGACCGCCTCGGCGAGCGCCACCAAATCGTCGGTGGTCGGCGGGGGCGGGTCGAACTCACCCTCGTGCCGGACGACCTGCCAGCCACGGGGCGCGGTCAGGCTGCGGGCGTGCTGCTCGCAGAGGTCGTAGGTGTGCGGCTCGGCGAACGCGGCGAGCGGGCCGACCACGGCGGTCGACTCGTTGTAGACATAGGTCAACGTGGCGACGGCCTGGCGGGGGCAGCCGTTACGGGAGCAGCGCCGTGATGACCTCACGGCGGCACGTTATCTCTAATACCGGCTCCACGACCAGCTTGCCGACGCGACACGCCGGGACTCCTGATCCCCACGCCCGGAAAGGGCCGATCCGGACTACGCTGGGCAGGTGACCGGAGGATTCCAGTGACCATTCCCGTGCCCGGCAGCGCGCAGACGCCCCGCCGGGCGCGTCGGGATCGCCGGGACCGGCACGGGCGCGGGCTGCGTGGTCGGCTGGTGCCGGCGACGGTGCCGTTGGCCCGGACCAAGGCCGAGGTCTTCGACGAGCTGGTCCTGGACACGGTCGAGACGCTGGAGCGGCGCTTCGCGAAGGAGCTGGCCGGTGTCGAGTTCGCCGTCGAGGACGTCCCACCGGATCTGAACGTCTACGACTCCGACGTGCTGGAGGACGGCGAGGTGCCGTTGGCCCGGTTGCTGCCCGGCCGGCCGGGGCGTCAGGAGATGCCGCCACGGATCGTGCTCTACCGGCGTCCGCTGGAGTTCCGGGCGTTGAACCGGGAGGATCTCGCCGACCTGGTGCACGACGTGATCATCGAGCAGGTGGCAAATCTGCTCGGCGTCGACCCGGACGAGCTGGCCTGACTCGGCAACCCGCCCGGGCCGACGGCGGCAGGTCAGGCGACCCTGCGCTTGAGCTTGCGTCGTTCCCGCTCGGACAGTCCGCCCCAGATGCCGAACCGCTCGTCTTGACCGAGCGCGTACTCCAGGCACTCGGACTTCACCTCGCAACGAGAGCAGATCCGCTTTGCCTCGCGGGTGGATCCACCCTTCTCCGGGAAAAACGCCTCCGGATCGGTTTGCGAGCACAGCGCCCGCTCCTGCCACTCCGGGGCGTTACCGAGCAGGTCCGCGACCTCCAGCCGACCATCCATACGCGTGCCTCCTTTCGCGCGCCGCCCCACCCGGCCGGCGCAACCCCCCACGCGGAAGGCGTGTCCATCTTGCCCGTTCGATCCGGTTTTGATGCAGCCCGTCCGAGCGACCCCGTTGAAATTACACGCGTGTAATGCGTGCGTCGTCAAGACGAACCTGGTAAATGGGCTTGCTGTCGCGCACCGGTCACCCGCCCTCCCCGTCGTCATCCGGCCCGCAACCTGCCCTATCGATTCAGCCCCCCACCGGGTAACGCGGGACCGGCGAGTCGCACCACCCGCTCGGCCAGTCCCAGCGCCGACGACCCTGTCCGCAGACAACACCGAGCCGGTGCCGCTCACGCGGCACCGGCTCGGTCTCCGGTCGGTCGACCGGTCTACCTCACCTGCCCTACTTCCCTCCCCAGAGGTCAATCACGCCTACGGCCCAGAAGCCGATCGCGCCTAGCACGTCGATCTCGTCACACTGTCGTGCGGGAGTCCCGTCACCCTGCCTTGGGGATCAGCCGCCCAGCGGCGGCGTGCTGCGGCCAGACGAACTCGGTCACCGCCCCGCCGCTGATCGCCACCTGACCGGCGGGCACCTCGTCGGAGCGCCACACGGTGTAGGAGCCCGCCGGCAGATCGGTGTAGACGGCGCTGAAGAAGACTCCGTCGCGTACCTGCCGCTCCCGGACCGCCGCATGGGTACGCGGGGCCGGATCCGGCTGGTCCGGACCGGCGGTCGGGCTGATCTCGATCTCCCGGCCGTGGAACTCCTGTCCGGTGTAGATGATCAGGGCACCCATGTCGCCGCCGATGTCGAGGACGACGCCGCCGGTCTCCGACGGGGCCAGACTGTGCTCGTGCATGCTCCCCACCTTCTCTGGATGTGCCGGGGTCGGCCCGGACGGGACGTGCGGGCCGGTCAGGACGGGTTGTTGAACCCGTCGTACGGCACGCCGAGGTACGGGAAATGCTTCAGGAACGGGGCAGTCACGTCGGCCGCGCTCAGCCCGTGGGTCACCGCGCCGGCCGCGTCGTCCGGGGTGAAGTTCTGATCGATCAGCGGGAACGTCAAGCCGGCGATGGCCCGGAGCGAGATGGTGACCACGTCGTCGGTCGTCCGGCGGCCGTTCGGGAAGCCGGCCAGGTCGCCGCCGAGCAGACCGAACCGGTCGGGCTGCTCCGCCGGCGGGATCGCGGTGTTCAGCCGCAGCATGTCCGCCTGCAGATCGCCGGTGTTGTTCTGAAAACCGTCGATCAGCCCGGCCGGGATTCCGGTCAGTAGGATCGCCACCAGATCGGCTCGGGGCACGCCAGACTCGTTGAGCTCGGCAAGGTTGGGAAAGACGTCCGGGTAGAGCACCGGCAGCAGCTGCGCCAGTTCGGGCTTCTCCACCAGGCCCGCGAAGCGCTTGTCCTCCGACGGGGGCAGGGTGTTCCACAGGTCCTTCTGCGCCATCGGCACGATGACCTCGTTGAACAGTGGATTACCGAGTCGCGACACCTGTACCGCCGGTCCGACGTTGACGTCGGCCGCCTTGGCACTGCCCAGCATCCGTACCTGCTGACGCGCGGCGGAGGTCCAGACCCCGATCACCGATCGCTGGTCGTTGACGCCGTACTGGCCGCCACCACTGACCAGATGGTTGATCGGGACCTGCAGCGCGATGCTGGAGACGTTCAGCCGGTCGGTCGCGTTGACCGGTTCGTCCGCCACGTTGAAGATGTCCTTACCGACTACGTGGAGCTGCTGGAACGGCCGTAGGTTTCCGAGGTCGAAGATCGAGCCCAGGTCGACGAAGAACCCCTCGGCCCGCTGCCCGGCGAAGACCCGCTCGCCGCTCTTGAGCTGGAAGGTGGCGTCGTTGGCAAGCCCCACGTAGTCGGGGGTGGACAGCGGACCGATGTTGCACGGCGGGCAGGGCACGTCGCGGGCCAGCAGCTGCGCCTTGCCGTGCGCATCGACCTTGGTCAGACTGTAGAACTGGCGCCTGTTCCAGTTCTCACTGTCCAGGGCGTCGATTGGCCCGGTGTTGTAGAGGAACGTGTTCTCGTTGGTGATCTCGGTGCGGAACTGAAACTGGTAGGTGATGTCCGGATGGCCGTCACCATTGTTGTCCACGTGGATCGAGTAGAGCACGTCATCGCCGAACTCGAAGAAGTTCGGCCCGCCCGACGGCACCTGAAAGGGCAGATAGTTGGCGATCAGAGTGACCGTGTCCGGACGGTCCGGACTCACAAAGGCATAGACGTCGGTACTGTCAGCGACCGGGTCCTTGGATATCTCCGGCGCTTCACGGTGCGAAGACATGACGAACCTACCTCACATAGCCTGAGAAGATCGGTGAGTGACGCGGTACGCGTCAGGTGAGACGTGCCCTTACGGCGCACTCAGCCCTGGCGGGCGGCGCGCTGCAACCGGGCGGCAAGGCTTTTGTCTTGTACCTCGATCCGCGACGTGCCGACGAAGACGTCCAACGTCCCGTTTGACGGATCCCGCAGGTGGACGACGATTGCCTCGTCACCTTCGGCAGATCCGGCGAGCCGGCTGTCCACAGCCGATGACAGGCCGGTGACGCTGACCGCGGCCGCGCCGACACCCGCGCTCGCCGCGACGGTCAGCACCTGGCGGCGGGACAGTTTGAACTTCGGTCGGTTCCGCTGGCGAGTTCTCATGGACAACCCTTCCGGTGGGTCAGGGGGTAACCCACTGTCGCGATGGGACCAGTGCCGGCGCGGCCCATCCGTCACCCGCGGTCGCCGGCACCTGTTCATACGGCCGACGACGCCGGTGGGTTCGATCATCCGCCAATCGACTTTTGTCGGACGCGCCACCGCACGGCGTCGGCCGGGACCGAGGCCGATCCGGCCGCCGGTGGGCAGCGGTGGGCGCAGGGCGGAAAGCCGGCATCAGCGTTGGTACGCGGTGGACCGTCGGACCGCCGGACGGCCGGCGGCGGCCGCGATCGACTGCAACTGCGCCTCGGTACGCGCTGAGCCGTTCGCCGAACCGGCCATCCGGGAGATCGTCTCCTCCATCAGCGTTCCGCCGAGATCGTTGCACCCGCCTTGCAGCATCGCGACGGTGCCCTCGTCGCCGAGTTTCACCCAGGAGCACTGGATGTTGTCGATCCGGCCGTGCAGCAACAGCCGCGCCATGGCGTGCACGGCACGGTTCTCCCGCCAGGTCGGCCCCGGCCGGGCCAGCCCAGCGAGGTAGATCGGCGCATTGGTGTGCACAAATGGCAATGCGACGAACTCGGTGAAGCCGCCGGTGCGGTCCTGCACCCCGGCCAGCACCCGGAAATGCGCCAACCACTGGCCGGGATGGTCCACGTGCCCGTACATCATCGTCGAGCTGGACCGCAGCCCCAGCTCGTGCGCGGTGGTCACCACCTCGACCCAGGTGCCGGCCGGTAATTTGCCCTTGGTCAGCACCCACCGCACGTCGTCGTCGAGGATCTCCGCTGCGGTCCCCGGGATGGTGTCCAGTCCCGCCTCGCGCAGCATCAGCAGCCAGTCCCGGACCGGCATGCCCGCCTTCGCGGCGGCGGTGACGATCTCCATCGGGGAGAAGGCGTGCACGTGCAGCTGCGGCACCCGTCGCTTGACCGCCCGGACCAGCTCGGCATACGCGGTCACCGGCAGCTTGGGATCGATGCCGCCCTGCATGCAGACCTCGGTGGCACCGGCCCGCCACGCCTCCTCGGCCCGGTCCGCCACCTGCTCGGCGGAGAGCCGGAACGCATCGGCGTCCCGTTCCCGCTGGGCGAACGCACAGAAGCGGCAGCCGACGTAGCAGACGTTGGAAAAGTTGATGTTGCGGTTGACCACGTAGGTGACGTCGTCGCCGACGGTGTCCCGGCGTACCTCGTCGGCGATCCGGCAGACCTGGTCCAGCGCCGCGCCATCGGCAGTGAACAGGGCGAGCGCCGCGTCGGTGTGCCGTGGTTGCAGCAGCGCCGCCGGATCGTCGGCGGCCAGCCGCAGCCCGGCCCGCAGATTCGCGTCGCCGGCGCCGTCGCCCTTGGTGCCGGCACCGGTCGGTGCGCTGATCCGGCCGGCGACCTCGGCCCAGTCGCCGTACACCCGGTCGAAGTCGCCCCGCCGGTCCCCGGTCCGCCCGGTGGTGTCGATCGTGGTGTGCAGATCGGTCCGGCCGACTGGGGCAAACACCTCCTCCGGCTCCTGCCAGGGGCGGCCGACCGGCATCGCCGACTCGTCGGCCAGACCGGTGCCCGGCTCGGCGAGCGCCGACACGTGCGCGGCGAGCCGGGGGTCCAGCCACGCCTCGCCGCGCCGCACATACTCGGGGTAGACAGTCAGCCGTTCCCGCAGAGTGAACCCGGCGGCGGCGGTACGCCGGGTCAGCTCGTCGATCTGCGGCCAGGGCCGCTCCGGGTTGACGTGGTCCGGGGTCACCGGCGACACCCCGCCCCAGTCGTCGATGCCGGCCCGCAGCAGCAGCGCGTACTCCCCCTCGACCAGGTTCGGCGGGGCCTGGATGCGGGCACCCGGCCCGAGCAGGAGGCGACCGACGGCAACCGTCGCGGCCAGGTCACGCAGTTCGGCGTCCGGCATGCCACGCATCGCCGTGTCCGGCTTGGCGCGGAAGTTCTGCAGGATCACCTCCTGGATGTGGCCGTACTCGCGGGCCGCCGACCGGATCGCGAACAGCGACTCGACCCGTTCCCGGAGAGTTTCGCCGATGCCGATCAGCAGGCCGGTGGTGTACGGCACGCCGACCCGACCGGCGTCGGCGATCGCCCGCAGCCGCACCGCCGGTTCCTTGTCCGGCGAGCCGTGGTGCGGGCCGCCCGGCTCGGACCACAGCCGGGTCGCGGTGGTCTCCAGCATCATCCCCATGCTGGGCGCCACCGGCTTGAGCCGTTGCAGCTCGGCCCAGCTCAGCACCCCCGGGTTGAGGTGCGGCAGCAGACCGGTCTCCTCCAGTACGGCGATCGCGCAGGCCCGCAGATAGTCGACGGTGGAGTCGTAGCCCCGCTCGTCCAGCCACCGGCGGGCCGCCGGCCAGCGGTCCTCGGGCCGGTCACCGAGGGTGAACAGCGCCTCCTTACAACCCTGTGCGGCACCGGCCCGGGCGATCGCCAGGACCTCGGCACGGTCCAGGTACGCGGCGGGCAGCCGGCCCGGCACGGTGGCGAAGGTGCAGTAGTGGCAGCGGTCCCGGCAGAGCCGGGTCAACGGGACGAAGACCTTCCGCGAGTACGTGATCACGCCCGGCCGGCCGGCGTCGCGCAGCCCCGCGTCGCGCAGCGAACCGGCGAGGTCGAGCAGTTCGTCGAACTCGCCATCGGTGGCGGCCAGCAGCGCGGCGGCCTCATCCAGGTCGAGGCTGCGGCCGGTCGCGGCACGACGCAGCGCCCGCCGGACGCTGGTGGTGGGCTGTTCCGCCGGGGCGGCCCCGGTCACTCGGGCGACGACGGATTCAGTGTGCTCGGCCACCACTGCAGACTAGGCCCTCGGGCCTGCGCCGGCCGGTGGCGCTCGCCACAGCGCCCACCGGCGGCCAGCGGTGATCAGGAGATCCGTTGGGTCGTCCCGGCCGAGCCCGGCTCCTCCGGACCGGGCTCGTTCCCAGCCGGCCCCGGCTCGTCCCCGGGCGGGGCCGGCGGCCCGGATGACGGCGCAGGCGGAGCAGGCGGCGCGTACATCGGATGCGGGCCGCTCTGCGGCGGTGGCGGTGGCGGTGGCGGGTACGCCGGTCCGGGCTGACCGGACTGACCGGGCTGGTGGTACGGGTGGTACGGGCCCGGCTGGCCGTATTGACCCGGCTGGCCGTAGCCGGGCGGCGGTGGGCCGTACGGACCGGGGTGACCGTACTGCCCCGGCTGGCCGTAGCCCGGCGGGGGACCGTAGCCGCCCGGTGCCGGCGGCTTCGGTCGCACCACCTGGTAACGCCCCTGCCAGATCCGCCACAGTGCGTACCCGGCGACACCGAGCACCGCCAGCCAGGCCGCCCGGGTCAACAGCGCCTGGAATCCGCCGCGGATGGTGTCGTCGACCAGCACGACGAAGCCGACCAGCAGCCCGAACAGACCACCGAACACCGCGGCGACCCCGTACTCGACGAGGGCGACCAGGGTCATCAGCCGAGCCCGGCCCAGCTCCGGGGTGAGGTGCGTGGCGAGCAGCACCGCCAGCAACGGGAAGCCGACCGTGGCCAGATTGACGAAGCTGCCGAAACTGTCCGCCGAGCGGCGGGCGAACCCCGGCCCGAAGCCGAGCCGGTACGGCACGAGCAGGTCCAGCATTGCGGTGAACAGGAACACTGCGGTGGCACCGAGCAGGACGGCGGCGGCGAACTCCCGCAGCGGCATGGTGAGATCTCTGGCCGGCGGCCGGTCGCCGGGCCCAGCCTCTGGTTGGGTGGTCACGCATTCTCCCGGTGCTCGCAGGTGGCGGCGGTCGATGCCGGTGAGCGTAGTGCTCCGCCGATGGACGAGGATGGACGGCATGCGGATCGTGGTACTGACCGGCGGGATCGGCGGCGCGAAGTTCCTGGTCGGCGCGCGGGAGTACGCCCGACGCACCGGAGCCGAGCTGACCGCCGTGGTCAACGTCGGTGACGACGTCATCCTGCACGGGTTGCGGATCAGCCCGGACCTCGACAGCGTGATGTACACACTCGGCGGTGGCGCGGATCCGGAGCGTGGCTGGGGCCGGGTCGACGAGACCTGGGCGGTGAAGAACGAGCTGGCCGCGTACCAGGCGGAACCCACCTGGTTCGGGCTCGGTGACCGGGACGTCGCCACCCACCTGGTCCGCACCACCATGCTCAACGCCGGCTACCCGCTGTCGGCGGTCACCGAGGCGCTCTGCGCCCGCTGGCGGCCGGGGGTGAGGCTGCTTCCGGCCACCGACGACCGGCTGGAGACCCACGTCGTCGTCTCGGACCCGGAGTCGGGGCCGGGGCCGGGGCCGGGGCCGGGGCCGGGGCCGGGGCCCGATGCCGGCGGCGAGCGGGCCATCCACTTCCAGGAATGGTGGGTACGCCATCGGGGCGCGCTGCCCACCCACCGGTTCGTCTTCGTCGGCGCGGCACAGGCCAAGCCGGCGGCCGGCGTACCGGAGGCACTGGCCGCCGCCGACGTCGTGCTGATCGCACCGAGCAACCCGGTGGTGAGCATCGCGCCGGTGCTCGCCGTACCCGGGATCCACGAAGCGCTGGCCGGCAATACGGCCCCGGTGGTCGGGGTCTCGCCGATCATCGGCGACGCCCCGGTACGCGGCATGGCCGACCGGTGCCTCGCGGTGCTGGGTGAACCGTGCACGGCGGCGGGGGTGGCGGCGCTCTACGGTGCCCGGCGCGCCGGTGGGCTGCTGGACGGCTGGCTGGTCGACCCGGTGGACGAGGCCACCCGGGTGCAAGGGATCGAGGTGCGGGCCGTACCGCTGTGGATGTCCGACGAGACGGCGACGGCCGCGATGGTCGGCGCCGCGATCGAACTGGCCGGCCGGCCGACCGGGGTGACCGGATGAGGCTGGAGATCCTGCCGGTCGCCGGGATCGGCGAGGTGGTTCCCGGTGACGACCTGGCGGCGCTGATCGGGGACGCCGCACCCTGGCTGCGCGACGGCGACGTCCTCGTGGTGACCAGCAAGATCGTTTCGAAGGCCGAGGGCCGGCTGGTGGATCTGCCGGCCGACGAACCGGACCGCAGCCTGGTCCGCGACGAGGTGCTGGCCGCCGAGACCGTCGAGGTGGTGGCACGGCGTGGGGCGACCCGGATCGTCCGGACCCGGCACGGGTTCGTGATGGCGGCCGCCGGGATCGACAACTCGAATGTGGCTCCCACCCGGCTGGTGCTGTTACCGGTCGATCCGGACCGGTCGGCCCGGCAGCTGCGCGCCGGTCTCTACGCCCGGCTGGGGCTCGATCTTGCGGTCGTCGTGTCGGACACCATGGGACGGCCGTGGCGCAACGGCCTGACCGACGTCGCGCTCGGGGCCGCCGGTATCGACCCGGTGCGCGACTACCGCGGCCAGACCGACCGGTACGGCAACGAGCTGCGGCTGACGCAGATGGCGGTGGTCGACGAGATGGCTGCTGCCGGGGACCTGGTGAAGGGCAAGTCGGAGCAGGTGCCGGTGGCGGTGGTCCGCGGCTACCCGTGGCGGGCCGAACCGCCGGCGGGGCCGGCCGGTCCCGCCGGGCCGGGCGTACGACCGCTGATCCGCGAACCAGGTCAGGACCTGTTCACGCTGGGTACGGCGGAGGCCCGCCGGGCCGGGCTGCTCGCGGCGGCGACCCTGCCGCCGGGCGGGCCGGCGGGCGCTCCGGCCGCCGGAGTCGACGACCCTCGTCCGGTCGACGGCCCGTCTGCGGTCGACGGCGAGACCGTGGCCCGGGCGGTCCGGCTGGTGTCCGAGGTGGTGGCCCCCGGCACCCGCTTCGAGCTGGCCGACGCCGACAGCCTGCGGAGCGCGGCCGACGGTTTGCCGGCCGACGCGGCGTACCCGGCGTTGCTGCGCTGCCGGCCGCCGGGCGATACGCCGCCGGACCTGGTGCGCTTCGGCACCGACCTGCACCGGCTACGGGCGGCGCTGGCGGCCGACGGTGTCGCCAGCGCCGAGCTAGGTACCGTCGCCGGCCCCGACGGCACCGTCGTCCTGCTCGGGCTCGTCGCGACGCCGTGACGGACCGGGCGGCTTACACGTACCCGTCCTCGCCGCGTTCCTTGAGCGCGTCCACCAACCGTTTGACGTCCTGCGCCCGGTCGCGGGGGCAGACCATCACCGCGTCGGGGGTGTCCACCACGATCAGGTCCCGTACGCCGAGCGCTGCGACCAGCCGGCCGGAGTGCGGCACCACCACCAAACCGCTGCTGTCCCGCAGCAGCACCCCCGGCTTCTCCTCGGCCGCCGGGGCGCCGAGGACGACGTTGCCGTCCGGATCGGTGGGCAGCACGTCACCGAGGGTGTGGAAATCCCCGACGTCGTTCCAGCCGAAGTCGCCGGGGACGGTGCCGACCCGCCCGGCGGCGGCCGCGCCCTCCATCACCGCGTAGTCGACGGAGATGCGGGGCAACGTCGGCCAGACGTCGCCGAGCACCTCGTCACGGTCGGGGCTGTCCCACCGGGCGGCGATCCGGGTCAGGCCGGAGTGCAGCTCGGGTTGTTGGCGGGCCAACTCGGTGAGGAACACGTCGACCCGCCAGACGAACATGCTGGCGTTCCAGAGGTGGCGACCCGAGCGCAGGTAGTTCTCGGCGACCGCCAGCCCTGGCTTCTCGGTGAACTGCTCGACCCGGCGGACCGGCCCGGGGCCGATGGTGTCGCCGCAGGCCAGGTAGCCGTAGCCGGTCTCCGGCCGGGTGGGGGTGATACCAACGGTCATCAGCAGGCCGGTGCGGGCTCCGTCCACCGCCTGACGGATGGTCTCGACGTACCGGTCGGTGTCGCCGATCAGGTGGTCGGCCGCGAACGAACCCATCACGGCCTGCGGCTCACGCCGGGCGACGACTGCGGCGGCGAGGGCGATCGCCGCGCAGGAGTCCCGGGGCGACGGCTCGACGAGCACGTTCTCCTCCGGCACCGTAGCCAACTGCCGGGCGACCGCTGCGGCGTGCGCCGCACCGGTCACCACCAGAATCCGTTCCGGATCGGTCAGCGGTGCCAGCCGCGCGACGGTCGCCTGCAGCAGCGAGGCCGTGGTGCCGGTGAGGGGGTGCAGGAATTTAGGGTTACCGGCGCGGGACAGCGGCCACAGTCGGGTGCCGCTGCCACCCGCCGGAATGACGGCGAAGAGCATCAGCACATCATGCCCGGCACGGGCACGCCACCCGAGGAGATGGTGGATACCTCCCCGTACCGGTGAGTAGTGGCCGGGTCACCAGGCGGCCCGGTTCATGCTGGCGGCCCGGCTCCACGACGCCACGTGCACCTCGGCGCTGGATGACCAGGTGAACTCCTTGGCCCGGTCCACCCCGGCCTTGGCCAGCGCGTGCCGGCGGGCCTCGTCGTCGAGCAAGGCCACCAGGTCGGCGGCGATCCGGTCCGGATCCTCGCTGGTGTAGGCGACCGCATCACCGCCGACCTCAGGCAGCGACAGCCGCGGCGTGGTCAGCACCGGGGTACCGCAGGCCATCGCCTCCAGGATCGGCAGGCCGAAGCCCTCCCCATAGGACGGGTAGGCGGCGACGAGGGCACCGCCGAGGAAACCGGGCAGGTCGGCGTAGCGCAGGTAGCCGGGACGCAGCAGCCGCAGGTGGGCCGGGACGTCGGAGACGGCACGGTCGATGTCGTCGTCGTGGCCCTGCCCGCCGGCGACCACGAGCGCCGGCGGATCGGGCCGGTCCTGCACCGCGCGCACCCAGCCCCGGATCAGGTTGGGCACGTTCTTGCGCGGCTCCTTGGCACCGAGGAACGCGATGTAGTCGGTGCCGGTCAGCCCGAGCCGGGCCCGTACCCGGGCCTTCTCTTCGTCGCTGGGCACGTGGAAGGCGCCGCAGTCGACGCCGTGGTACGCCACGTCGATCCGGGCCTGGTCGGCGTTGAGCAGCCGGATCAGCTCGTCACGGCTGGCCTTGCTGGGCACGATCACCCGACTGGCCCGGCGCAGCGAGGTCTTGATCGCGCTGCGGAAGAAGGTTCGCCGCGACTTGTCGTAGTGCTCCGGTTCCGTGAAGAACGTCGCATCGTGCACAGTTACCGTTACCGGACATCCCGCCCGCATCGGACAGGTGTAGTACGGCGAGTGCAGCACATCAGCACCGGCCTGCTGGGCGAGCAGCGGCAACCCGGTCTGCTCCCAGGCCAGCCGGGCCGGGCGATGCGCGACGGCGGCCGGCGCGGCGATCACGTCGGCGGCCGGCAACATCCGGGTGTACCGCTCGACATCTGTACGCAGCGCTACGACGGAGAGCTCGACGCCGCTGCCGATGAGCGCGCCGAGGGCCCCCAGCAGGCCGTCAACGTATCGACCGACACCACCGCGGTCGGTGGGCACGCTCGTTGCGTCGATGAGTACGCGGGGCGGTCGACCGGCGGTCACTGGGCAACTCCTCTAAGGGGGTGGTGGAGGGTTGTGAAGAACGACACGTGTGCCAAGACTACGCCGCCCGACGCCGTCCGCCGTGTCGACGACGCGACCGAAAACGCGTCGCGGCGAACCGCGCCGCCGACGATCAGCGGGGCGAGACCACCCGGTGACAGCGTGTACGTACAGTGACGGCGCTACGCTCGGCCCGATGACCAACAACCTGGCCGGGCTGCTCGCGGTCGCCGTCACTGCGGACCCGACGCGGCCCCTGCTCACCTGGTACGACGACGCGACCGGCGACCGGACCGAGCTGTCCGGTGCGACGCTGGCCAACTGGGTGGCCAAGACCGCCAACCTGGTGGTGGACGGGGCCGGCGCGGCCGCCGGTGACCACGCCGACGTCGCGTTGCCGGCCCACTGGCAGACCGCCGGCGTCCTGCTCGGTTGCTGGTCGGCCGCGCTGGTGGTGCGGACCGCCCCGGCCGCTGGGCCCGGCACCCCGGCCGGCCGGGACCCCCTGCCGGCGCTGCCCGACGACCCGGCTGCGGAAGTGCTCTTCGCCAGCCCACCGGCGGTGCCCGAGGTCGATCGGCGGCCCGCCGGTGAGCGCTACCTGCTCAGCCTCGCCCCGATGGCGGCACCCGCCCGGGAGCTGCCGTCCGGCTGGACCGACTACATCACCGAGGTACGCGGCCACGGCGACCATTTCACTCCGTACCCGGCGGTCGACCGACAGGACGCGGAGCTGGCCGGCCGGGCCCGCCGGCGCGGCGCGGAGCTGGGCATCGGGGCCGGGGCCCGGGTCCTGGTCGACTGCGACCGGTACCCGGACCCGACCGACTGGCTGCTGGCGCCGCTGGCCGCCGAGGCGACCATGGTGCTCTGCCGCAACCTCGACCGGCAGCGGCTCGACGGGCGGGTGGACAGCGAAAAGGTCGATCTGGTCCTGGCCTGAGCGGTCGTCGTCGGCACCGCCTGCCGGTCGGAACCAGTCAGAGTTCGCGGGGCACCACTTCCCGCAGTTCGCCGTCCGGCGCGCAGACGTAGAACCCGGCCCGGTCGGCCAGCCACGGCTTGCCCGCCGCCTCACCGGCGCTGAGCAGCTTCTCCTGCACGCCGAGGATGATGTACCGGGACCCGTCCGGGTTGCCGTCGCGCCAGCCCGGGCCGTACAGCCGGTCGACCAGCAGCTCGCGACGCTGTCGCGGCACCGCGCCGTCCACCACCCAGTCGGTTGGCAGCCGGTACCAGAACGTCCGGGTGATCCCGGCCAGCGGGTTGAAGGCGTGCGCCCCCTCGACCCGGACGCCGAGCGTGTCGGTGATCTTCAAGCGGAAGTAGACACCCACGCCTGTGAGACGCGCTGCGCTGACGCTGCGTTGCCATCCCGGCAGAATCGGTCAACCCACCGGCGTCCCCCGGTCCTGGGCGAACCGGATGAACGGTGCCAACGCCGCCGGATCGGTCAACGCCCCGGCCGCCGCCGCCTGCCCGGCCGGCACCCCGGTGAGAATCTTCTTCACCGGCACCTCCAGCTTCTTGCCGGACAGCGTCCGAGGCACGGCCGCGACCTGGTGAATTCCGTCCGGCACGTGCCGCGGTGACAGCGCCGACCGCAGCTCACGCACGATCCGGGTACGCAGCGCGTCGTCCAGCCCGACCCCGGCCCGCAACGCCACGAACAGCAGCAGCTCCCCCGCCCCGCCCTGTGGATCCTCCAGGTGGATCACCAGCGAGTCGGCGACCTCCGGCAACGCCTCCACCACCGAGTAGAACTCGGCGGTGCCCAACCGCACCCCGCCCCGGTTCAGGGTGGCGTCCGAACGGCCGGTGATCGCGCAGCTGCCGTCCTCGGCGATGGTGATCCAGTCACCGTGGCACCAGACCCCCGGATACCGGTCGAAGTACGCCTGCCGGTAACGGCTGCCGTCCGGGTCGTTCCAGAACCCGACCGGCATGCTCGGCATCGGCTCGGTGATCACCAGCTCGCCCAGCTCACCGACGACCGTCCGGCCGTCGGCGGCCCGGGCCTCGACCCGCGCGCCCAGACACCGGCAGGCGATCTCCCCGGCCCGCACCGGCAGCAGTGGTACGCCGCCCACGAACCCGGTGCACACGTCGGTGCCGCCGGACAGCGACGTCAGCTGCAGGTCCTCGCCGACCGACTGGTACACCCAGGTGAAACCCTCAGCCGGCAGCGGCGCCCCGGTCGAGCCGACCCCGCGCAGCCGGGACAGATCGGCGATCTTCCGCGGCGCCAGCCCTTCCTTGCGGCAGGCCAGCAGGAACGGCGCCGAGGTACCGAAATAGGTGGCACCGGTGTCGGCGGCCAGCCGCCACAAGGTGCCCAGGTCCGGGCTGGCCGCGCCGCCCGGGGCCGCGCGCACCGCCGGATTGCCGTCGAACAGCACGATCGCCGCACCCACCGCCGGTCCGGAGGCGAGATAATTCCACATCATCCAGCCGGTGGTGGTGAACCAGAAGAAGCGGTCCCCCGGCCCCAGATCGTGATGCAACGCCAGCATCTTCAGATGCTCCAGCAGGATGCCGCCGTGCCGGTGCACGATCGGCTTCGGCAGCCCGGTGGTGCCCGACGAATAGAGCACGTACAGCGGCTGGTCGAACGGAACCGCGTCGAACGCCAACGCCTCGTCGGTCGGCGCGGTGAGCGCACTCCAGGTCGAGGTGGCCCATGGCAGCTCCGCCGGGTCCGCCGCCGACAGGTACGGAATCAGCACCCGGTGCCGCGCCGACGGCAACGCGTCCGCGATCGCCGCCACCTCGGCCCGGCGGTCGACCGCCTTGTCGCCGTACCGGTAGCCGTCGACCGCGACCAGCACCGTCGGCTCGATCTGCTGCCAGCGGTCGGTGACGCTGCGGGTGCCGAACTCCGGTGCGCAGGACGAGAAGACCGCGCCCAGGCTGGCGGTGGCCAGCATCAACACGTACGTCTCGGGGATGTTCGGCGCGTACGCCGCGACCCGGTCGCCCGATCGCACCCCGAGCCGGCGCAGCCCGGCCCGCACCCGGCGGACCTCGTCGCGCAGTTGCCCGACGGTGAGCGTGACCGGCGCTCGGGTCTGGCTGTGCGCGATCACCACCGGGGCGCCCTCGGCCAACCCGGGTGCGCGCAGCACGTGCTCGGCGTAGTTGAGCCGGGCACCGGGAAACCACCGCGCGCCGGGCATCCGCCGGTCGGCGAGCACCTGCTCCGCCGGCTGCTGGCCGGCCACCTCGAAGTAGTCCCAGACCGACCCCCAGAACCCGGCCAGGTCGTCGACCGACCACTGCCACAGCTGCTGGTAGTCAGCGAACCGCAGCCCTCGGGTGCGCTCCAGCCACGCCAGGTACCCGCCGATCCGGGTCCGCTGCCGCACGTCCGCCGGTGGGCGCCACAGCACCTCGCTCACGACTGACACTCCTCCCCGGGTCGCGGCCGCGTCGCCGGACCGCGTGTGGCCGTCCACTTCCATCCTCGCGTACGTCGCGCGCCGCCGGCGGCGGTGCCGCTGATCGATTGTCCTGCCGACCGGGGCGCAACGGAGCGTGCCGGGAACACAAGCTGTCGTCGGCAGGTAGCGCAACGGGCACAGCCTGCGGCGTGTGCCAACGCGGACGGGAGAAAGTGCGCCGCCCCGTTGCGTCCCTGCCCGAGCCTCCCGCCCGAAACGGTACGGTTCGCCCATGCGTCATCTCTGGAGCTTCCTCAGCGGCCTGGCTGCGGCACCGCTGTGCTGGGTGCTGATCGCGGTCGGCCAGACGACGTCGGCCCGCACCATCGCCGGCTGGGTGACCGACGGCGGTTACCACACGGCGACCCTGCTGGCACCGGCCGCGTTCGTGTTCGCCGCCGGTCTGCTGCTCGGGCTGCTGGGCACGCTACGGTTCTCCCCGCTCGGTCCGCTCACCGCCGGGCTGGCTCTGGCGGCCCCGTACGTGGCGATGTTCGTCGACCCGTTCGGTGCCCGCGACCTGATCGGTACGCCGTGGCGGCTCTTCGGTGAACCGGTGGTGCTGCTGCAGCCGGTGGAGAACGGCACCCTCGCGTTGCTCGGGGTGCTGCTCAGCACCGCGGTGCTGAGCAGGCAGCGGTGGCGATCCCGGCCCGCGACGAACGGCACCGACGACGACGAGGCCGGTTCCGACGCGGCGGCGGCGGAGCCGTTGCCGGTCCGGCCACGCGGCGAGTTCGACCCGTCGCTCTGGTCGCTGCCGGGCGGCAGCGCCACGACGTCGGACGACTCCGCCGACGCACCGACCGGCCCGGACCGAGCCGACGCCGACCGGCCGGCGTCGTTGCGGACGAAGACGAGAACGAAGACGACACTGGCCGCGCCGGCCGGAGACGTTCGACCCGACGGCGACGGGCTACGGCCGGCCCGGCCCATCCCCCGGTCCAGTCGGGTGATTCGCTGAACCGACCCACCGACTGTTGCCGGTGACGTTGCGCCTGGCGGGTACCGTGCCCGGAAGGCACCATCCCCGCGAGGAGGTCAGATGCGGCACCTGGGCTCGCTGGTCCTGTCCCTGCTCCTCGCACCGGTGATCTGGTTCCTCGCCGGGCTCGGCCTGAGCGAGTACGCGCTGGCTCGACGGGACGCGTACAGCGAACCACCGCTCGACGTGTTCATCGGGTTGGCCGCGCTCGCGGTCTGCGGAGTGTCGTACGCGCTGTTGTTGCTGCCCCGGTTGTCCCCGGTCGGACCGGTTCTGGCCGGGGCGTCGTTCGTCGGAGTGTCGGCCTGGGCCACCGTCGACATCGTGGGGTTCTACGAGACGATGCCGCGCCGGCTGCTCGGCACGGATTTCGTCCTCACGGCGCCGGCCGAAGGGCTCGCCGTGGTGCTGGCCGTCCCGTTGTTGGCCACCGCGTTCAGCTCACGTCGTTGGCGGGGTGAGCGGATGGTGGCGCTGTACGCCGGCGGGCCACCGCCGCAGGACGTGACGCGGACCGCCCCGCTGCCCGGCCCCGGCGGATACGGCAACCCGAGCGGATACGGCAGCAACCCGGCCGGCGGATACGGCGGCAGCGCCGGACCGCCGGCGTGGTCGGCCCAGCCACCGACCGGCGATCCGGCTCGGACCATCGCTTTCCCGGCCGCCGCCAACCCGCCGCTGCGGCCAGCCCGATCGGCGACGGGTGCCGAACCCGACTCGGAGCACGACACGATGCGGCTGACCCCGCCGGGGCACCGGCGGGACGATCCGACCGTCGTGCTGCCGCAGGCGTCGGCGTTCGCACCGCCCCGACCGGCGGTCACCGGCGGCGACCCGGACGAGACCACCCGGATCAACCAGCCGACCACCACCGACCCGGACGAGACCACCCGGATCAACCAGCCGACCACCACCGACCCCGACGAGACCACCCGGATCGTCCGGACGACGGACGGCGCGGACGGCGGCGACGAGACCACGACGGTGCTGCCGGCCCGTCCCGACGACGCGGGGAAGTCCCCGAGCTGAGGCCGGCTCCGGAAGCCTCAGGTCAGGTCAGGGGGTCAGCAACTGGCGCGCCATCACGATCCGCTGCACCTGGTTCGTGCCCTCGTAGATCTGAGTGATCTTGGCGTCCCGCATCATCCGCTCGACCGGGTAGTCCCGGGTGTAGCCGTACCCGCCGAGCAGTTGCACCGCGTCGGTCGTGATCTCCATGGCCGCGTCTGAGGCGAAACACTTCGCCGCTGCCCCGAAGAAGGTCAGGTCTGCGTCGGCGCGCTCCGACCGGGCGGCGGCGACGTAGGTGATCTGCCGGGCCGCTTCCAGCTTCATGCCCATCTCCGCGATCATGAACTGGACGCCCTGGAAGTCGGCGATCGGCTTGCCGAACTGCTGGCGCTCCCGCACGTACCCGCGGGCGAAGTCGAGCGCACCCTGCGCGATGCCGACGGCCTGGGCGGCGATCGTCACCCGGGTATGGTCCAGGGTGCGCATCGCGGTGGCGAACCCGGTGCCCGGTTCGCCGATCATCCGGTCCGCCGGGATCCGGACGTTGTCCAGGTAGACCTCGCAGGTCGGTGACCCCTTGATACCGAGTTTCTTCTCCGGTGCGCCGAAGCTCACCCCGCGGTCGGACTTCTCCACAACGAAAGCGGAGATCCCCCGTGACCGGGCACCCGGCTCGGTGACCGCGAAGACGGTGTAGTACTCCGAGACACCGGCGTTGGTGATCCACCGCTTCACCCCGTTGAGCACCCAGTGGTCGCCGTCGCGGACCGCGCGGGTGGTCATCGACGCAGCGTCGCTGCCCGCCTCCGGCTCGGACAGGCAGTACGAGAACATCGCCGCGCCCAACGCCACCGGTCGCAGGTAGCGCTCCTTCAACTGCTCCGAGCCGGCCAGCAGCAGCGGCATCGTGCCGAGCTTGTTGACCGCCGGGATCAACGACGAGGACGCGCAGGCCCGCGCCACTTCCTCGATGACGATCGCGGTGGCGAGGGCGTCAGCGCCCGCCCCGCCGTACTGCTCCGGAACGTGCGGGGCATGGAAATCCGCTGCCCGCAGCGCGTCGTAGGAAGCGGTGGGAAACTGTGCGGTCTCGTCGGCTTCAGCGGCGTTGGGGGCGACCTTCGCGTCGCACACCTCCCGGACCGCTTCCCGGATCGCTGTGTGCTCCTCTGGTAACTGATAGACATCGAACGCCGGCCCGGACGTCATCACGCCCTCCCTCGCCTGGAGTGTTCCCTCGATATCCTGCTCGAGTGTGAGGATACCGGTGAGTAACGCCGATGCCGGTCGCCCCCGCCCAGCCGTACGGACTATCGTCTGCCGGGCAGCCGACCGGAACCCCTCGGCCGAGTCGGCACCCACGAAGCGGTACGCCGCGAACGTCAAAACCACGATGATTGGTGTCGAGCCCCCGGCACCGGGCCACCGAGTGCGACGCGACCACAGCGCCGCCAGCGCGAGCGGAGAACAAGGCGTGACCATCCCGTACCCGAACATCCAGCCCGTTCCGGCCATCGCGGCGGTGGCCCCGCCGTCGGGTGCCCCCCGCCCGCGGCTGACCTTCCTCGGCACCGGTTACCTCGGCGCGACGTACGCCATCTGTTTCGCCGAGCTCGGCTACGAGGTGATCGGCTACGACGTCGACGCCGACAAGATCGCGAAGCTGTCCGCAGGTGAAGTGCCGTTCCACGAGCCGGGCCTGGACGAGCTGCTCAAGCGGAGCCTGGCCGCCGGACGGCTGCGGTTCACCACCGACATGGCGGCGACGGCCGAGTTCGGTGACGTGCACTTCATCTGTGTGGGTACCCCGCAGCGGGCCGACGCGATGGGCGCCGACCTGTCGTACGTCGAGGCGGCGGTGACCGGTCTGGCCCAGCACCTGTCCCGTAAGGCGTTGATCGTCGGCAAGTCGACGGTGCCGGTCGGCACCGCGGAGTGGATCGAGCAGCTGGTCGGCAAGCACGCCCAGGGCGACCTGGGCGTCGAGGTCGCGTGGAGTCCGGAGTTCCTGCAGGAGGGTTTCGCCGTCGAGGACGTGCTGCGGCCGAACCGGATCGTGGTCGGGGTACGCAGCGAGTGGGCCAACGGCATGCTGTACGCCGCGCACAAGGGGGTGTTCGACCTGGCTGCCACCGAGGACCGGGAGGTGCCGTTGGTGGTGACCGACTTCGCGACCGCCGAGCTGGTGAAGGTCGCGGCGAACGCGTTCCTGGCCACGAAGATCTCGTTCATCAACGCGATGGCCGAGGTGTGCGAGGTGGCCGGCGGCGACGTCACCCAGCTGGCCCGGGCGATCGGCTACGACCCGCGGATCGGCAACCGGTTCCTGCAGGCCGGGGTCGGGTTCGGCGGTGGCTGTCTACCCAAGGACATCCGGGCGTTCCAGGCCAGGGCGCAGGAGCTCGGCGCGGGTGAGGCGTTGCGGTTCCTGCACGAGGTGGATCTGATCAACCAGCGGCGGCGGTCCCGGGTGGTGCAGCTCGCGGCCGAGCTGCTGGACCGTCGGTCCGGGCCGGCCGGGCCGGATCTGTCCGGCACGACGGTGGCGGTGCTGGGGGCGACGTTCAAACCCAACTCCGACGACGTACGGGACGCGCCGTCGCTCGCGGTGGCGGCGATGCTCGCCAAGACCGGCGCGCAGGTGCGGGTCTTTGACCCCGAGGGTACGGAGAACGCCCGCCGTGCGCAGCCGGACCTGGCCTACGTACCGTCGATGGTCGACGCGGTCCGCGACGCCGACCTGGTCTGCGTCCTGACCGAGTGGGCCGATTTCCGTAACGCCGACCCGGTGTCGTTGGGTGAGCTGGTCGCCGGACGGCGGGTGATCGACGGCCGGAACTGCCTCGACTCGACGTTGTGGACCGGCGCCGGCTGGCAGTACCGGGGCATGGGCCGCCCCTGAGCCCGGCACCGCCCGCGCCGAACCGGCCGGTCGTGGGTCCGTGACGGACCCACGACCGGTTTTTCTCCGATCTCCACGCCGCCTAGGGCTGTTCAACAGTTGCTTGGTTTAGGCATGCTTCGTAGGAAGTGGTCCACAGTGTGGTCCGGGCGTGGAGGAGGGTGCCATGAGTACGCCGTACCGCTGCGCCTCGTGCGGGCGGACCGTGCCGGCGGCGGCGACCTGCCCGCGGTGCGGTGCCGAGCAGCCGCAGTTCGCTGAGGACCTGGCCCGTATCGAGCGGTCCATCGCCGAAATGAAGGCCCGCGAGCTCTCGCTGGCCAAAGAGCAGAAGCAGACGGCCAGCGACCTGCAGGCGGCGATCTTCCAGCGGGACATCCTGTCCACCGGCGGTGCCGCCGGTCGGCGTGGCCCGGGGCCCCGGGTCTCGGTCCGCCGCCGGGCCGGGCGTCGACCGCCGACCGCCGACCAGGGCACCGCCCCGCCGAGGTTCCCCCGGCAGAGCCCCAACCTGGCCGCCGACGACGTGCCGCTGACCGGGCCGCCACCGGGCTCGGAACCGCCCGGCTCCGGCCCGGCCGGCTACCCGCCGGCCGCCGCCGGCGACGATCCGACCCAGGTCCTGTCGTCGGACGGCACCCGACCGGAGGCGTCCGCCCAGTCCATCCAGAACGTCCTGCTCGGCCTCGGCGCGCTGATGGCGGTGGTGGTGTTCGCCGCCGTCGCCAACAGCGCGTTGCCCGATGTCACCCGGTTGAGCGTGCTGTTCGCCGGCACGCTGCTGCTGCTCGCGGCACCGCCCGCAGTCGCCGCCCGCGGGCTCACCTCCACCGCGGAGACGATCGCCGCCGTGGCGCTGGTCCTCGTCCCGATCGACGGCTACGCGATCTGGGCGACCGACGCCGTCCGGGCCGGGCCGGTCAGCCCGTCGGCGTTCGCCGGCCTCACCTTCGCCGTCACCGCGCTGGTCGCCGCCGGTTACGCCGCCACCACCGGGCTACGCCTGCCCCGGTACGGCATGGTGCTCGCGATCCAGCCGGTGGTGCCGCTGCTCGGTCAGGACGTGATCCGGGGGCCTGCCGGGTGGGCGTCGGCCCTCGCCGTGGTCGCCGTGCTCGATCTGCTGCTGGTACGGCTACTGAGCGGCCCCGGGCAGCTCGGCGGCGGCTGGCGGTTCGGGTCGCCGACGGCGCCTCGACCCCGGCCGGACGCGCCGGCCGGGTCGGACAGCGGCAACCAGCCCGTCGACCGGTCCGGCGGGCCCGCCGGGTCAGCCGGGCTGGCACCGACCGGCACCGGCTCCGACCGGCCGGAGAACGCGCCGGAGGAGGCCGACGCCGTCGTCGAGGGTGAGCCTCCCGGTGGCGGCAACGGTGGTCGAGGGCCGGGCTGGCTGCCGCCGGCACCCACCGCGGCCGTCCTCTGGCTACGCGACCTGATCTGGACCCTGCACGGGCTCGCCGTCACAGCCGCCCTGCTGTTCGCCGTGGTGGCGGTACTGCGCGCCGACACGGTGCCCGACGTGCTGGTCGCAGCGGCGGTGCTGCTGATCGCCGCCGGGATCGGGCTCGCCGGTGGATTCACCCTGGGCCACCCGCCACTGCCGGACCTGGCCGCCGGCGTGTTCGCCCTGGCGGTCATCGGCGCGGCCAGCCGGGTCGCGGCGGTCGCCCTGCCCGGTCCGGCGCTGCTGCTGATCGCCGCCGTGGTCGCCGTCGCCGGAATCGGCGTACGGGCCCTGCCGGAGCAGGTCCGCCGTGGCCCGCAGCTCGCGGCGGCGGCCGCGTTGACCGTGCTCGGCGTACTGGTCGCCGGTGGCGCGCTGCGAGCGGCGCTGGCACCGGTCCGCGCCGCGTTGCCCGCATGGCAGGCCGACCTGGCCGGCTACCAGCAGAGCCTGGTCGACTACGCCGGGCCCGCCGACTGGCAGCTCGCCCTGGCCGCGCTGTTGATCACCATCGCGGCGGCGGTCGCCATGCCGGTCGAATGGCGCCGCGAGGCGACCGTCGTCGGCGTGACGTTGACCGCGCTGGCCGTACCGGCGTCCTTCGCACTGCCCTGGTACGCCGCACCGTGGCTGCCGGTGCTCACCGCCGTCGCGGTGGCCGGCACAGGTTTCCTCACCGACACCACCCGGGCCGCCCGGGTGCACGTGATCTGCGCGGCGGTGCTCGGCACCGCCGGTGCGGGCGCGGCGCTGGCCCGCCCCGGCTCCACCGCTGCCGCTCTGCTGGTGCTGGCCGCCGCCGGCGTACTGATCGCGGTGGCCGGGACCCTGCCGGAGGTACGTCGCCGGCCCGCCGGGGACGCGGTCGGCGGTTGGGCAGCCGGCGGTGCAGCATTCGCCCTGCCCGGTGGGGTGGCGGCGTTCGTCACCGCTCTGGTACCGCCGCCGGGGCCGACCGCGCTGACCGTCCAGGAGACGACCGCCCCGATCCTGGCCGCCGGTTTCCTCGCGGTCTGCGGCACACTCGGCTACTCGGCGCTGGCGCAGGTGGCCGAACGGCAGATCCCCCGGCCGTTGACCATCGGCACCGGGCTCGGGGCGCTCGCGGTCACCGCTGCGACGTTCGGCTCCCCCGGCGCGGCCGTCGCCGACGTGTGGGTCGCCGTCGGGCTGCTGGTCGCCGCAGGGCTGCTGCTCATGGCACCGTCGATCGACGCCGGGCGGCGGGCGGACCGGCTGCTCGACGGCCCCGACTACGCCGCAGCGGCCGCCACCGCCGCGCTGGTCGGCACCCTGGCCAGGGTCAGCGCGATCGTGGTACCCGGCACCGAACTGGTGGCCAGCGCGGCGCTGACCCTGCTGGTGGCGGTCGCCGTACGCGCCCTGCCCGAGCACTGGCGGCGCGGACCGGTCCTGGGCACCGCAGTCAGCGGTGGAGTCATCGCCGTCCTCGCCGGCTACACCGCGGTCGCCGGCGGCGTCCAGGCACTGGCCACCCCGGGCCAACTCTGGCAGGCGGACCTGACCGCCTGGTCCACCGAGGTCGCCGCCAACTCGTGGCAGGTGCCGCTGGCCCTGGTACTGCTCGCGCTGGCCGCCGCCGTCGCGCTGCCCCGACCCTGGTCGTTCCACGCCGCCGGCGTGCTGGTCGCGCTCGCCACCGTCGGCACCCCGGCGGCGCTCGGCCTGCCCTGGTGGTCGCCGATCGTGGTCGGATGCCTGGTCGCGATCGGGTACGGGATCGTCTCGGTGGCCGCCGACGATCCACAGGCAGCCACCGCCCGGGCCGGCGTCGCCGTGGCGGTCGCCCTGTACGCCATCGGTGCCAGCCTGGTCCGTCCGTGGACCACCGCCGCCGCGCTCGGTGTCGTGGTGCTGACCTGCGTGGTAGTGGCGATACTCGCCCGGGTCGTCGCCACCGTGACGCTGGCCGACCAGTCCGCTCCGGCCGACCAGGCTGGTCAAACTGACCAGGATGATCAGGCAGGTACCGGGCAGCTCGTCCCCGACCGGGAGTCGATGCCGGCGCACCTGGCGAAGATCGGTGGCGCAGCGACCGGGGCCGCGCTGCTGGCGATGCCCGGGGCGGTCGCCGCGCTGGCCGCCGCGCTCGGCTGGACCACGGAGATCGTGCTGACCGGGGCGTTGGCCGCCTCGGCGCTCGGCGTCGCCGTGCTGGCCATGGTCCGCCGCCAGGTGCCGCACTACCTGCCGTACGCCACCGTCGGGTTGGCCGGCGGCGCGACGGTCACCGCCCTCGCGTCGCTCCCGACCGACCTGCCGACCGGCATGTACGCCGCCGGGGCCGCACTGCTCGGCGTACTCGCCGAACTGCTGCGGGCCGCCACCCCACCGCCGGTGGACCTGTCCCGGCCGAGTCGCCGATGGTCCGGGCTCGGCGGCCGGTGGAGCCAGCCGGGGCCGCTGGAGATCGGCCGGGAGTGGGCGATCAGCCCGGTCAAGGGTGCGCTGGCAGCCGCCGCGCTGCCCACCGCGTTGGCCGTCGCGGCGGTGGCACCGACGCTGACCGCCGCGCTGGTCGAGCCGTACCGCACGCTGACCGCGATCTGGCAGGGACCACCGGCCGGGCTGCTCGATCCGCCGGCCGCCGCCGTGGACCCGACCAACGTGCTCGCCGCGCTGCTGCTCACCGTCGCGGCGGCGCTGGCCGCGACCGGGTTCAACACCGGCGGGCCGGGCCAGGCGGTTCCGGTGGTGCTGCCCGGCGTGGCGATCACCCTGCTGATCACCCCGATGTCGTTCGGCGTCGGCTGGCCGGCGGGCACCATGGCGGCGCTGCTGGTCTTCGCGGTCGCCATGGTCGGACTGGCGCTGACCGAACCGCCGCCGGACACCGAACGGCACCGGCCGCTGCGCATCGCCCGCCGGCTGCTGTTCCTGATCGGCCTCGCCGCCGGTGGCGCCGGGCTTGCCGGCGCGCTGGCCAACGATCAACTGACCGTCTTCACGCTGGGCAGCTCGGTGTGCGTCGGAGCGGTGGCCGCGTACGCCGGACGCAGCCAGCCGGCTCGGATCCTCGGCTGGCTGTTCGCCTCGGTGATGGCGCAGATGTTCGTACTGACCGTGGGCCTTGTCGCCGGCCTCCCGCCGAGCTGGTCGGCGTTCGGCGTACTCGCCGTCGGTGCCGGCCTGCTGCTGTCCGCGACCCGGCTGCCCCGGCTCAGCCACCCCGAGGCGGTACGCGAGGCGGCGGTGGTCGAGTGGAGCAGCTACGCGGCCGCACTGCTCGCGCTGGCCCTGGCGTACGACTCGGCCGCGCATCTGGCCGGGCTGCTGGCCGCCTGGGGCGCGGTGCTCGGTGTGACGGCCACCCGGCCGGGCCGACGCGCGATGGAGCGTCGGGTCCTGTTCTGGCTGGCGGTCGGCTGTGAGATCACCGCCTGGTGGATGCTGATGCGGATCACCGACGTGGCGCTCACCGAGGCGTACACCTTGCCGTTCGCCGTCCTCGCCCTGCTGGTCGGGGTCCTGGAACTGCGGCACCGGCCGGACCTGAGCAGTTGGACGGCGTACGGGCCGGCACTGGCCGCGGCGTTCCTGCCCACCCTGGTGCTGGTGATCAGCTCCGGGGAGAACAGTTTCCGGCAGGTCCTGTTGCTGCTCGGTGCGGTCGGCACCCTGCTGGTCGGGGCGATGAGTCAGCAGCAGGCTCCGGTGGTGGTCGGTACGGTGGTCAGCGCGGTGACCGCGTTGCACGCGTTGACCTTCTTCGGGCCGTGGCTGGTGCTGATCCCGGTCGGTCTGGTGCTGCTGGCGCTCGGGGCCAGCAGCGAGTGGCGCCGGCAGACCCAGGAACGGGTGCGGGGCGCGCTGCGCGGCATGCGCTGAGGCCGCTCGGGGAGACCCGGCTGGACGGCTCCGGCCGCTGCGGCCGGCCGGGCAGATTCGGCCGGGGTTAGGCGGTACCGCCGTGTGACGCCTGCAGCGCGGCGTCCTTCGTGGCGACCAGCTCGACCAGCTCCTGCTGGTAGGCGAGCATCCGGGCGCGCAGCCCTGGGTCGGTGGCGGCGAGGATCCGCACCGCCAGCAGGCCGGCGTTGCGGGCACCACCGATCGACACCGTGGCCACCGGCACGCCCGCCGGCATCTGCACGATCGACAGCAGCGAGTCCATCCCGTCCAGATGTTTCAACGGCACCGGCACCCCGATCACCGGCAGCGGGGTCGCCGAGGCGACCATGCCCGGCAGGTGGGCCGCGCCGCCTGCCCCGGCGATGATCACCTGGATGCCCCGGTCGGCGGCGTTGCCGGCGTAGTCGAGCATGCCGTGCGGGGTGCGGTGCGCCGAGATCACCCGTACCTCGTGCTCGACGTCGAACTCGGCGAGGGACTCGGCGGCGGCCCGCATCGTCGGCCAGTCCGAGTCGCTGCCCATGATGACGCCGATCATCGCCCCTCCTGCAGCCAGCGGGCGGCCCGGGCGGCCCGGTTTCGGACGTCGGTCAGATCCTCGCCGAGCACCGTCACGTGGCCGATCTTGCGGCCCGGCCGGACCTGTTTGCCGTACAGGTGGACCTTCGCGCCAGGGTCGGTCGCGAACAGGTGGTGCAGCCGTTCGTCGATGCCCATCCCGCCGTCCGCGCCGCCCAGCACGTTCGCCATCACCACCGCCGGGGCGGTCAGCCCGGTGTCACCCATCGGATAGTCCAGTACCGCCCGCAGATGCTGCTCGAACTGGGAGGTACGCGCGCCCTCGATCGTCCAGTGCCCGGAATTGTGCGGCCGCATCGCCAGCTCGTTGACCACCAGGCCACCGCCACCGGTCACCTCGAACAGCTCCACCGCCAGCAGCCCGACCACGTCGAGCGCGCTGGCCAGGTCGATAGCCAGCTGCTGGGCCGCCAGGGCGAGCGGCTGCGGCAGGGCCGGTGCGGGCGCCAGCACCTCGACGCAGATGCCGTCCCGTTGCACGGTCTCCACCACCGGGTAGACCGCCAGCTGACCGAACGGGGAGCGGGCCACCTGCACCGCCAGCTCGCGGACCAGCTTCACCCGCTCCTCGGCGATCAGCTCCACCGCCGGGTCGGCTGACGGGTCGGCCGGGTCGAGACCGGCGGTGACCAGCTCGTCCGGCGTGTCCAGCAGCCACACCCCGCGGCCGTCGTAGCCGCCGCGCGCGGTCTTGACCACCACCGGCCAGCCGGCCTCGGCACCGAACGCGGCCAGCTCGTCTACCGAGCCGATCCGTCGCCAACGGGGCACCGGGGCACCCAGCTCGGTCAGCCGCCGCCGCATCACCGCCTTGTCCTGGGCGCAGCGCAGCGCGTCGGCCCCCGGGTGCAGGCGCACGCCATCGGCGGCCAGCGCCCGGATGTGCTCGCCCGGCACGTGCTCGTGGTCGAAGGTGACGACGTCACAGCCCTTGGCGAAGGTACGCAGCGCGGCGAGGTCGGTGTGCTCGCCGTACTGCACGTCGGCGGCGACCAGGGCGGCGCCGTCCTCCGGTGTGCGGGCCAGCACGCGCAGCGACTGGCCGAGCGCGATCGCGGCCTGGTGGGTCATCCGGGCGAGCTGCCCACCACCCACCATGCCGACGACGGGCAGTCCGGTACGGGTATCCATTGCGGCGACAGCCTAACTCAGCTGCGCGACCAGGTCCGCGACGGAGGTGACCGGCCGGTTGCAGACGAAGCCCCGGCAGACGTACGCGGTCGACGCCCCGCCGATCATCGGCCGGTCCGCCAGCAGCGGTACGCCGGCCTGGTCGGGACGACCGGCCACCACCACCGCGCCGGGCGGCGCGTGCCGCCGCGCCGCCCGCAGCAGCGGGCCACCGGTCGGGTCCTCGGTGACCACGGCGATCTCGTACGGACCGGACAGCAACGCCTCGCCGACGGCGGCGGCGTAGCCGGTGAACCGGGCGTGCCGGGCGACGACCGGCGCGACGGTGGCCAGCGCGGCCTCGGCGGCGGCCCGGTACTGCGGGGCGCCGCGCAGCGCCGCGTACCCGGTGAGCGCGGCGGCGGTGGCTGACAGCCCGGACGCGGTGGCGTTGTCGGTCGGGTCCGCCGGCCGGGCGACCAGCTGTTCGGCGTCGTCGGCGGTGTCGTAGAAGCCGCCGTTGTCGGCGGCGAACCGGGCCAGCGCGACGTCCAGCAGCTCACCGGCGAGGTCCAGCCATCGGCGTTCCCCGGTGAGCTGGTGCAGCGAGCAGAACGCCTCGGCGAGGCAGCCGTAGTCTTCGAGCACCCCGTCGGGCGCGCCGACCAGACCGTCCCGGGAGACCCGGCGCAGCCGCCCGCCGACCAGGTGGGTACGGGCCAGATGTGCACCGGTCGCGACCGCCAACTCGGTGGCCAGCTCGACGTCGCCGTCGGTGCCGGCCGCGGCACCGGTCAGATCGTCGGCACCGGTCCCGTCGGCACCGGTCAGGGCATCGGCGGCGGTGGCGAACTCGACCAACGCGGTGACCGCCAGGCCGTTCCAGGCCGTCACCACCTTGTCGTCGCGGGCCGGCTGCGGCCGGGCCGACCGGGCCCGGCGCAGTGCCGCCCGGACCCGGTCCAGCTGCTGCGGTGGCGTGTCGTCGACGTCGCGGGCCAGCCGCAGCACGCTGGTGCCGTGTTCGAAGCTGCCGTCGCCGGTCACCCCGTACAGGTCGGCCGCCCACCGGCCGTCGGCCTCGCCGAGGACCTCGATCAGCTGCTGCGGGGTCCACACGTAGCTGGCGCCTTCGACCCCGCCGGTGTCGGCGTCCAACGCGGAGGCGAATCCACCACCGGGTACGGCGAGTGCCTCGGCGAGGAAACGGACGGTCTCCCGGGCGATCCGGCCGGCCATCCGGTCGCCGGTGAGCCGCCACAGCAGCGTGTAGACCCGCAGCAGCAGCGCGTTGTCGTAGAGCATCTTCTCGAAGTGCGGCACGGTCCAGGTGCTGTCCACCGCGTACCGGGCGAAGCCGCCGGCGAGCTGGTCGTAGATGCCGCCCCGGGCCATCGCCTCGCAGGTGTGCTGGACGATCTCCAGGCTGTCGGCGGCGCCGGTGCGTTGATGATGCCGCAGTAGGAAGAGCAGGCTGAGATGCGGGGGGAACTTCGGCGCCCCGCCGAACCCGCCGTGCGTCGGGTCGTACTCCTTGCCCAGCGTCACCGCTGCGGCGTCGAGCAGGTCGGCGGTCAGCGGCGTGGTCGCCCCGCCGACGGCCTGCGCGCCGCCGACCGCCTCGGCTACCGCGGCCCCCTGGCGCAGCACGGCGTCGCGCTGGTCGCGCCAGGCGGCGCCGACCGAGTGGAGTAGCCGGACGAAGTTCGCCTGCGGGAAGTAGGTCCCGCAGAAGAACGGGGTGCCGTCGGCGGTGGCGAACACGGTCATCGGCCAGCCGCCCTGACCGGTCATCGCCTGGGTCGCGGCCAGGTAGACCGCGTCCACGTCGGGGCGTTCCTCCCGGTCCACTTTGATCGCGACGAAATTGTCGTTGATCAGCTGCCCGACCGCGTCGTCCTCGAACGACTCGTGCGCCATCACGTGGCACCAGTGGCAGGCCGCATACCCGACCGAGATCAGCACCGGCACGTCCCGGCGGCGGGCCTCATCGAATGCCTCCGGGCACCACGGCCACCAGTCGACCGGGTTGTCGGCATGCTGCTGCAGGTACGGGCTGGTCGCCTCGCCGAGCCGGTTCACGCTGGTCGCTCCTCGGGGTCGTGGCACGACCCCGACGGTGTGGGGTCGCACGTTCCGACCATAGCCAGTCGGTGGGCGGCTCACCGCCGGGTCGAAACCGGAACGTCCGGGTATCGCAGCGCGGTGAGGCCCGCCTCGGCGGCGGCCTGCACGTTCTCCGGCCGATCATCGACGAAGGTGACCCGGTCGGCAGGCGCGCCGAGCCGGTGCAGCAGCGCCGCGAAGATCGCCGGATCGGGTTTGGTCAACGCCAGCCGGCAGCTGAACAGCCGGTGGTGGAACACCGCCGCCCAGTCGGCCGAGTCGATCGCCGTGGCGATGGACTCGGGGGCGTTGGACAGCAGCGCCAAGCCGTGTCCGTCGGCGGCAAGGCCGGTGACGAGTTCGACGGTACGCGGATTCAGCTGCGACCAGCTGGCGATGTCGGCCCGGTCCAGTTCGGCCACCAGCGGATCGTCGGCGGACAGCGGCCGACCGACCACGTGGCTCCAGTAGCGCTCGGCCGGCCAGCCGGCGTCGTAGGCGTCCCGGTGCCGCCAGTACCCCTCGTCGAAGGTGGCCTGCGGCAGCCCGGCCAGCTCGGCCATGGCGGCTACCGCGCCCGGCGGCTGCGGCAGCGAGATGACCTGGCCGTAGTCGAAAACCAACCAGTCCCGGACGGCACCGCTGGGCCCGCCGGTCACGACGCACCGTCCGCGCGCAGCGGGTAGATCTGGGCCTGCGCGGAGTCCGCCAGGGACCGGAGCACCGCGAGCACCTTGTCGGCGGGCATCGGCTTGAAGAAGTGGTAGCCCTGCGCGGCGGCGCAGCCGAGGGCGGCCAGGGTGGCCCGCTGGTCGGCAGTCTCCACGCCCTCGGCGACCACCCGCAGGCCCATCTCCCGGCCCAGCCGGACGGTGTGCCGCACGATGGCGGCATCGCGTGGCGAGTCGGCCATCCGGACCACGAAGGACCGGTCGACCTTCAGCTCGTCGACGGTGACCCGGGTCAGGAAGGCCAGCGAGGAGAACCCGGTGCCGAAGTCGTCGACGGCGAGCTGGACGCCCATCTCCCGGAGGCTGGCCAGCACCTCGTCGATGATCTCCAGCTCGCTCATCACCACCGTCTCGGTGATCTCCAGCACCAACCGGTGGGCCGGGACCTGGTGGCGGCGCAGCAGCTCGCCGATCTCGGCTGGCAGCTGCGGGTCGAGCAGGCTCCGGGCCGAGATGTTGACCGAGATCGGTACGTCGATGCCGTGTGCCGCCCACTCGGCGGCGGCCGACAACGCCCGGTCGACGACGTACCGGGTGAACGGGGCGAGCAGTTCACTGCCCTCGACCGCTCTGACGAAGTGGACCGGGGTGAGCCGGCCGCGCCGCGGATGCCGCCACCGGATCAGCGCCTCCACCCCGGTCGGCCCGCCGGTGGCGAGGTCGACCGCCGGTTGCAGGGCCAGTTCGAGCTGGTCGTCGACGTCCAGCGCGGCGCGCAGTTCGGCCAGCAGCGCAAGCTGATCAGTGTTGGCGGCGTCCTTCGCGCTGTCGTAGCCGGCGACGCTGCCGCCGATCGCCTTCGCATGGCTCATCGCGATGTTCGCCCGACGAAGCAGTTCATTCATGTCGGCGGTGCCGGCACCGGCGACCACTACGCCGAGTGCGCCTTCGACCGACATCCGCACACCGGCGACCTCGGTCGGCTCGGCCAGCATCGCGGTGATCTCGCGGGCCCGGCGCATCGCCACCGCGGTCGGCGAGGTCCGCTCGACGCAGCCGGCGGCAGCCGGGCTCAGCGACGTCAGGAGCAGGGCGAACTCGTCGTTGCCGAGCCGGCCGAGCAGCTCGCCGGGGCGGAGCCGGTCACTGAGCCGCCGGGCGGCGGACTGCAGCAGTTCGTCACCGGCGGCGTTACCCAGGGTGTCGTTGACCTCTTTGAAGCCCTTGATGTCGAGCAGCAGCAGAGCGACCGGATGGTCGTGCTCCAGCCGGTGCAGGGCGACGTCGCCCTTGGTGAGCAGCGCCGCCCGGTTGAGCAGCTCGGTCACCGGGTCGTGCATCGACCGGTGCATGGTCCGGTCGGTGAGGTGGCGCAGTGCCCGGTCGGTGGCAGCGTCGTGCAGGGCCGCGGCGAGCGCGTCACCGAAGGCCGAGAGCGCGTTGCGGTCCCGGGACCTCGGCATGGTGCTGGCCGGCAGGTGGATCCGCAGCTCACCGACGCCGGTCCGGCCGACCGTGAGCGGGTGGACGAGCATCTGGTCGGCTGCGTCGTCCGCAGCATCATCGTCCGCGAGGTCCTCAGCCGCCGCCACGGGGTCGACGGGGTCGGCCGGCGGCTCCGACCGGCGCAACCCGCCGTCGGCGTCGCCGACGTAGCGCCATAGCCTGCCGTCGACCTGCCGCACGTCGATCTCGACGCGTTCGGCGCCGAACAGGGTGAGCCCGCCAGCGACCCCCGCACCGACGACCGCCGGCTCGTCGAGCTGGTTGAGCGCCCGGGTCGCCCGGGCGAACTCCTGCCAGGCCCGACGTTCGTCCTCGACCCGCAGCCGGTGTCCGTAGGTCTGCTGCAGCAGCCACAGCACCGGGGGCAGCAGCAGCAGCCAACGCGGATCGTGGCCGAGCATCCCGACCGTGGCCAGCCCGACCAGGACGTTGCCGACGAACATCAGCAGCTTGTTGCGCAGCGCGTGCAGCAGGGTGGCGACGAACGGCCGGCCGTGCCGCAGCGACAGGGCGACCGTGGCCAGGGCGGCGGTGATCAGCAGATAGACCAGCCCGCCGAGGAGCATGGCGGCGGCGAGCAGCGGGGTGAGCTGCTGGGCGTACGGGTCGGCAACCGCCCGGGCGGCGACGCCGGCCGCCGCGACGGCGACGGTCAGCGACGCGGTGACCCGGAGAATCTCCGGCACCGTACGGGGCTCGGAGAAGATCGACAGTAGGGTCCAGGCGATGCCCACGCCGACGGCGGCGGCGGCGGGCAGCCAGCCGACCGGCAGGATGTAGAGGCCGACGATGAGGGCGGCCTCGCCCCAGGTGAAGCTGACCGTGCCGGTGCCGATGCGGAACCGCAGTCGGGCGAGTTGCGCGACGCCGAGCAGTGCCGCGACGATCGCGAAACCGGCCGGGGCCGGGAGAGCCGACGCCTGCCGAGCCGGCCCGGTGAGCAGCCCGATGGCGATGGTGGCGACGGCGGCCACCAGGACGGCGACGGTGAAGACGGGCAGCCGCCACTGGCCCCCGCCGTCAGGGGCTCCGGTCGCCGCTTCGTGCGCGGTCGCAGCCGGTTCCGGCCGCGCCGACGTCACGGGTCACTCCCGGTGACCGCCGAGCCGTGGACCGGTGCCCGGCGGGGGCGGCCGACCATGGTGAGTATCCCTCGCGTCCGTTCCGTACGACCAGGGACGACAGCTGTGCGATCCATGGTCGCCCCTTTCCGCGCGCGGTCGGAGGAACTGAAGGTCCCCGGCGGAAGGCTAAGCCAAAGCCGATTCCGGCAACAGGGGCCACTGGGCCGGTTTACCGGCGGGAGCCCACTGGAGGGGAGAAAAGTCCCTGGTGAGAGCGCATGTAAGCGGTTACAAAGGGGATCCTGGACGCGAGTCGCCTTCTGTCGGATCAAGGACATTGCGTTCGCCCGGCGCCGCCCCGCCGCCCGGCGCCGCGTCGTCGAACCGCTCGGGCAGCCGACGCAGCCGGGCGTTCATGTTCCGGATCAGCAACACCGTCGCGGCGGCGAGCAGCAGGAGCAGGAACAGCCCCATCGGCCCGGCCAGACCACCGCTGCGGGTGTCCCCGAAGTTGTTCACCGCCAGGACATGGACAGCACTCAGCACGATCGGACCCCTCTGCGTCGCCGACGTCGACTACACGGTACGCCCGGCGCATCAGGATCGGCCGAGCCCCTCACGAATCCCGGCAAAAAGGTCGGATTCCGGCTTCGGACTCTCGACGAACGACCGGACCAACTCGAAATCCTCGGTCGGCCAGGCCTGCCGCTGCACCTCCATCGGCACCTGGAACCAGAAGCCGTCCGGATCGACCTGAGTGGCGTGCGCGCGCAGCGCGTCGTCGCGGACCGGGAAGTAGTCGGCGCAGTCGACCCGGGTGGTGATCCGGTCGCCCTTGTCCGGACGATCCTCCCACCGGTCCATCCACTCCTGGTACGGCGACTCCCGACCGATCGCGAGCATCCCCTCGTGCAGCGCGAGAATCCGCGCCCTGGTGAAGCTCATGCAGTAGTACAGCTTCGACGGCTGCCACGGCTCACCACCGACACCCGGGTAGCGGGCCGGGTCACCGGCCGCTTCGAACGCGGCGACGCTCACCCGGTTGCACATGATGTGGTCCGGGTGCGGATAGCCGCCGTCCTCGTCATAGGTCGTCACCACGTGCGGACGAAACTCCCGCATCAACCGCACCAACGGCCCGGCCGCCTCCTCCAGCGGCTCCAGGGCGAAACACCCATCCGGCAGCGGCGGCAGCGGGTCACCCTCGGGCAGACCCGAGTCGACGAAGCCCAGCCAGGCCTGCTCGACGCCGAGGATCGCCCGGGCGGCGTCCATCTCGGCCCGGCGGATCTCGGCAATGTTCTCCCACACGTCCGGCCGGTCGAGTTTCGGGTTCAGCACACTGCCCCGCTCCCCGCCGGTGCAGGTCACCACCAGCACCTGGGCACCTTCCGCGACGTACCGGGCCATCGTCGCGGCACCCTTGCTGGACTCGTCGTCAGGATGGGCGTGCACCGCCATCAGACGCAGTTGCTCAGCCAACGAAAACGCTCCCTCATCCCGTGCCTGACATCCCCTGCCGGCGGCGTCCGGGCCCGGCTGCGACAATGGGCCCGTCGACCATTCTCGCCGACCCCACCGACACGTCCGCCAAGGAGTTCCGTCCCGGGTGACCGACACGTCCGCCACAACCGCACCGACCGCCGCCATGTTCCCACCCGGGCGGTACGGACGACGACGCGCGCCCCGAACGCGCCGGCCGTGGCTCGTCGCGCTGCTCACGGCGGTAGCGGTGCTGGTCGGGACGGCGATCGCCGGCCGGCTCTACACGCTCTACGGCGACCCGCTGCACCAGCCCGAGGTGATCACCTACACCGAGGCCACCGAGGACGGGATCACCATCGACTTCGCCGTCACGGTGCCCCCCGGCGGTGCGACGACCTGCCTGGTCAGGGCCCGGTCGCGGGACGGGGCGGAGGTGGGCCGGTCCGAGGTGACCATCCGGGCCGAACCGGGCGAACGACACGTCCGCACCACGTACCGGCTGGCCACCGAACGAGTCGCGTTCCTGGGCGAGGTGCCACGCTGCCGACCCGCCGGCTGACCAGCCGAGCGTGACCCTCGCCACACCCGCCGAGGCGGGTGGCGACCCGGCGGTCGGCACCCGGGCCGTTGCAACCCCGGCACCTCGGTGCGGATCGCTGGTACGTTGGTAGTTCGACCTCGACCGCCCGCAAGCCCACAAGGAGATCGTCTGTGTCCACGACCGACCGCGAGGCGCCCACCACCTGGCTGTCCCAGGACGCTTACGACCGGCTCCAGGCCGAGCTCAACGAGCTGATCGCCGGACGGACGGCGATGGCCGCCGAGATCAATGCCCGTCGGGAGGAAGGCGACCTGCGGGAGAACGGCGGGTACCATGCTGCCCGCGAGGAGCAGGGCAAGCAGGAGGCCAGGATCCGCTACCTGCAGGAGCTGCTGCGTACCGCCAAGGTCGGCGAGGCACCAGACGCGGACAGCGTCGCGCCCGGCACGGTCGTCACGATCCACTTTGATGACGATCCCGCCGACACCGAGACCTTCCTGCTCGGCTCCCGGGAGATCTCCTCGACGACCGAGCTGACCGTCTACAGCCCGGAGTCCGCGCTCGGTCAGGCCATTCTGGGCAGCCGGCAGGGTCAGACGGTGACCTACACCGCGCCGAGCGGCGCGGACATCAAGGTCACTGTCGACAAGTTCGAGCCCTTCGCCGGCTGAGTTGCGGCCGCCGCAGCGGCAGCGGGTCAGTAACCGAGGATGGGTCAGTCAGCGGCGGCGAACGCCACCTGGTAGCCGCGATCACGGAGCACCTCGACCAGCTCGGTCGAGTGCTCTGGGCCGCGGGTCTCCACCGACAGGCCGACCTGGACCTCACCCAACCGCAGGTGCGGGTTGCGCCGCTGATGATCGACGTCGACCACGTTCGCCCGCTGCTCGGCGATCAGTGCCAGCAGCGCGGCCAGCTCGCCAGGCCGGTCGCCGCACCGTACGGTGAATCGCAGATACCGGCCGGCGGCGGCCAGGCCGTACTCGATCACCCGCAACAGCAGCAACGGGTCGATGTTGCCGCCGGAGAGCACCGCGACCGTCGGGGTGGCCGGCCGCACCGCGCCGGACAACAGCGCTGCCACCGCGGCCGAGCCGGCCGGTTCGACCACCTGCTTGCCCCGCTCCAGCAACATCAGCAGCGCCCGCGACAGGTCCTCCTCGGAGACCGTCACGATCTCGTCGACCAACTTGCTGACGTGCGCGAACGTCAGGTCACCGGGGCGTCCCACGGCGATACCGTCGGCGATCGTACGGTAGTCGGCCAACCGCACCGGGGCACCGGCGGCCAGCGACGGTGGGTACGCGGCCGCGCTGTCCGCCTGCACGCCGATCACCCGTACGTCCGGGCGCAGTGCCTTGACCGCTACCGCGATCCCGGAGATCAACCCGCCGCCACCCACCGAAGTGACGATGGTGGTGACCTCCGGGCACTGCTCCAGGATCTCCAGCGCCACGGTGCCCTGACCGGCGATGACGTCCGGATGGTCGAACGGGTGGATGAGCACCGCACCGGTCCGGTCGGCGAACTCCCGGGCTGCGTCCAGCGCCTCGTCCACGGTGGTGCCGGCGAACTCGACCTCGGCACCGTACCCTCTGGTCGCGGCGACCTTCGGCAGCGGCGCGCCGGTCGGCATGAACACCGTCGCGCCGATGTCCAGCAGTCCGGCGGCGAGTGCCACGCCCTGGGCGTGGTTGCCGGCGCTGGCCGCGACCACCCCGCGCCGCCGCTGCCGCTCAGTCAGCCGGGAGATTCGCAGGTACGCGCCCCGCACCTTGTAGGAGCCGGCCCGCTGCAGGTTCTCGCACTTCAACCAGACCGGCCCGCCGAGCAGGGCGGTCAACGGGCGGGACGGCTCCAGCGGAGTCACCCGTACCACGTCCGCCAGGACGTCCCGGGCGGCGAGGACGTCCGGCAGTCCGACCAGTTCCGTCATATCGGGCTGTCCACTCTCGGCCACGACGGGGCGTGGCGGGGCCACGATGCCATAATCTCCAGCTGGCCGGCCACGGCGAGCAGCAACAGCTCCGAGCCGGGCGGCCCGACCAGCTGGATCCCGACCGGCAGGCCGTCCGGGCGCAGCCCGGCCGGCGCCACCAACGCGGGCAGTCCGGCCATGTTCCACGGCGCGGCGTACGGGGCGTACCGAACACAGCTCCACATGTTCGCCGCCCACGACCGGCGCGCCCAGCCGGTCGCGGCCGGCGGGGTGCCGGCCAGTGCCGGCGTCAGCAGCACGTCGGCTCGCTGGTCGGTGAAGAACCCGGTCATCCGGTCCCGCCAGGCGGTCCGGTCGGCCTCCCGCACGTACCCGCGCCGTTGTGCCCACCGGCCGAGCGCGACGTGCCGACGGGTCCGTGGCTGCAGGTCCCGGCCACCGGCCCGGCCGGCGGCGGCGTCCTCGGCCGCGGCGGCGAACCAGGTGGACAGTCCCCGCAGTCCCAGCGAGGCCGGATAGTGCAGCTCGGTGCCGCTCACATCGTGGCCGGCCTCGGTGAGCCGCCGCGACGTCGCCGCCACCGCGTCCCGGTTGGCCGCGTCGGCCCGCAGCCCCGCCACCGGCGAGGTGAGCGAGACCGCCACCCGCAGCCGGCCCGGCTGGACCAGCTTCTCCGGTCGCCGGCCGGCGAGCACCGCGAAGCCGGTGGCGGCGTCCGCCACGCAGGTCGTCAGGATGCCGTGCTCGGTGAGGCCGAACCAGTCCTCAGTGCCGAGCTGTCGCGGAACCACGTCGCGGCCGGGTTTGAGCCCGAGCAGGCCGCAGCAGGCGGCCGGGATCCGGATCGAGCCGAATCCGTCGTTGCCGTGCGCGATCGGCACCATGCCGCTGGCCACCGCCGCCGCCGCGCCGCCCGACGAACCGCCCGGGGTGCGTGACAGCTGCCAGGGGTTGCGGCTGGTCGCTGTGGCGTCGTCGGTGGTCGCCCAGAGCCCGAGCTCCGGCATCCGGGTCACCCCGACGACGACCGCGCCGGCACCGCGCATCCGGCGGACGATCTCGTGGTCGTGTTCGGCGACCGGGGTCCGCGCGGCGGCCGATCCGCGCCAGGTCGGCAGCCCGGCGACCGGGGTGTTCTCCTTGATCGCCACCGGCACCCCGGCCAGCGGCAGGTTCGCCAGGTCCTCCTGCTCGTCGACCTTCTCCGCTTCGACGATGGCCTCGCCGCCACGGACCGCGCGGAAGGCGGACAGCTCCGGGTCGGCCCGGGCGATGTGGTCGAGATGATCGGCAACGACCCGGGTCGCCGAGGTGTCACCCCGGCGTACGGCCCGGGCGATCTGCCGGGCGGTGGTCCCGACCCAGGTCGGTACGATGTCGTGCACGGCACCTCCAGGCAGCCGGTACGCGGTTCGCGTCGCTGTGCGGACCCGTCGCCGGACCCGCCCGGGTGTCGGGCCGGCCCGCAGTGGGCCCGCCCGTCGGATCTCGCCGACGGATCCTCAGCCGAGCGCCTGATCCAGGTCGGCCAGCAGGTCGTCCACGGTTTCGATTCCGACAGACAGTCGCACGAGATCGCCGGGGACTTCAAGAGGCGAGCCGGCGGCGCTCGCGTGGGTCATCCGTCCAGGATGTTCGATCAACGATTCGACCCCGCCGAGCGATTCGGCGAGGACGAACAGTCGGGCCCGGTTGCAGATCCGCACCGCTTCCGCCGCCCCACCGGCCACCCGGAACGAGACCATCCCACCGAACCGGCGCATCTGCTTGGCCGCCGTCTCGTGGCCGGGGTGGTCGCGGTGTCCGGGGTAGAGCACCTGGCGTACCGCCGGGTGCTGGTCGAGGAATTCGACGACCCGTTCGGCGTTGTCGCAGTGCCGCTCCATCCGTACGCCCAGGGTCTTGATTCCGCGCAGGGTGAGCCAGGCGTCGAAGGGTCCGTTGACCGCGCCCATGGCATTCTGGTGGAAGGCCAGCTCGGCGGCGAGTTCCGGATCGTCGGCGACCAGCGCGCCACCGACCACGTCGGAGTGTCCACCGAGATATTTGGTGGTGGAGTGGACCACCACGTCGGCGCCGAGCGCCAGCGGCTGCTGCAGGTACGGCGAGGCGAAGGTGTTGTCCACCACGAGCCGCGCCGCGACGTCGCGGGCCAGGGCGGCCAGCCCGGCGATGTCGGCGATGCCGAGCAGCGGGTTCGTCGGGGTTTCCGCCCAGATCATCCGGGTACGGCCGGGTTGTACCGCAGCCCGGACCGCGTCGACGTCGGAGATCCGCGCGGCGGTCCAGGCCAGTCCCCAGCGTTCGGCGACCTTGGCGAACAGACGGAACGTGCCGCCGTACGCGTCGTCCGGGATGATCACGTGGTCGCCGGGCCGGCAGACGGTACGCAGCAGCGTGTCCTCAGCCGCCAGACCGCTGGCGAAGGCGAGCCCGGTCCGGCCCCCCTCGATCGCGGCCAGGCATTCCTGCAGCGCGTCCCGGGTCGGGTTGGCCGACCGGCTGTACTCGTAGCCCGACCGGGGCACACCCACCTCGTCCTGAGCGTACGTGCTGGTCTGGTAGATCGGCGGCACGACCGCCCCGGTCCGGGCCTCCGGCTCCTGCCCGGCGTGGATGGCGACCGTGTCGAACCCGTATGTCATGGCACGAGGCTAGGCCATCGCTCCGAGCGCCACCGCCGGTGGGACGGATGCCCACCCGACCTGCGGGTACCCCGGCGGGAACGAGCCGGCCCCCGCCGGTGTTGTCCGAGAGGCCACGAACGAGAGGAGTCGCACGGTGTTCCTGCGACCGATGAAAGCGAATCTGCCCGAACCTGGGCAGGCCCTGCCCGGCCGGGACCGGCCGATACCGGTGGCGGACCGGCACGCGGTGCTCGGTACGCCGCTGACCGGCCCGTGGCCGGCCGGTACCCGGGTGGCGGTCTTCGGGATGGGCTGCTTCTGGGGAGCCGAACGGCTGTTCTGGCGACTGCCCGGGGTCGTGTCGACCTCGGTCGGGTACGCCGGCGGCGAGACGCCGAACCCCACGTACGAGGAGGTGTGCTCCGGCGGGACGGGGCACGCCGAGGTCGTCCAGGTGGTTTACGACCCGGCCCGGATCGGCTACGCCGACCTGCTGAAGGTGTTCTGGGAGAACCACGACCCGACGCAGGGCATGCGTCAGGGCAACGACGTCGGTACGCAGTACCGGTCGACGATCTACACCACCGACGCCGAGCAGGCGACCGAGGCCGCCGATTCCCGGGCCGCATTCGCTCCGGTGGTGGCCGCGGCCGGCCGGGACGGGATCACCACGGAGATCCGGCCGCTCGGCGAGTACTACTACGCCGAGAATTACCACCAGCAGTACCTGCACAAGAACCCGGGTGGTTACTGCAACCACGGGCCGAACGGGATGACCTGCCCGGTGGGCGTCGCCCGCAGCGCCGACTGAGCCGCCGCCGACACTGACCCGCAGCCGGCCGCCGCCGATCAGGCGGCGGCCCGCTCCACCTCCCGCAGCATCAACCGCAGCGACTGGCTGTGCTTGGCCGGTGGCAGACTCGCCAGCGCCGACCGGGCGTGCCGCAGCCCTTCGACGCGGTCACCCGACTTGACCAGCATCAGCCCACGGTGCAGCTCGATGTGGGTGGCGAACCGGGCCAGGCTGGCCGGCCGGGTCCGGACCGCCCACTCCTGGGCGTCGACCGCGGCCGGGTCGCCGAGGCGGGCGAGCAGCATGCTGGTGAAGATCGCCATCCGCCACTCGGGCACGGCGAAGTCGGAGATCTGCTCGGCGGAGCCGGTCTGGTCGAAGACCCGGCGGGCCTCGTCCAGGTGTGTCAATGCGCTGATCCGGTCGCCACGGACGCCGGCGACGTGCGCCTTGGCCATCAACGCGTTGAGCCGCCCGAGCGATGGTCGGTCAGTCAGCGCGAGGGCCTGATCGGCCAGGTCCTGCGCGACCGTGAGGGCAGCACCCTCGTAGCCGAGGGCCAGCGCGGCGCGGCCGCGGACCCAGACTTGCACGGTCCGGTCGCCGCTGCGATCCGCGCTGACCGCGGCAAGTCGGTACCACCGGACGGCTTCCTGCGCCATCCCGGTGGTCTTGCCGTAGACGCTGAGGAAACGGGCGGCCAGCCCCCACATCACCGGAGTGCCGAGCTGCTGTTGCAGCACGACGAGGTCACTGGCAATCCGGTCCTGCAGCTCACCGGCGCCGACCGACATGTAGTCCCGGCCGAGATTGGCGGCGCGATCCTGCCACTGTTCCTCGGCCGCCGGGTCGCCGAGCGCCGCGGTGAAGCCGCGATGGATCAACTCGGAGACGGCGGCCGGTGCCACCACCGCGGCGGCGAGCCCGGTGATCAGGCCCCGACGTTGCATATGGTCCCCCAAGACCTGCTCGTAGGCGGTCACCACGTCGGCCGTCGCTGTCCGCCGCCCCGCCTCGACGTTCGACAGGTGGCCCTTGCTGAAGTGGCTCAGCGCGGCCATTTTCGCCAAGCTGACACCAGCGGATTCCCGGGCCTTCCTCAGGGTCTCACCCGTATCGCTCATATTCCGCCTGCCCACCTGTATTGAAGACCTGCTGAAAACCCAGCCGCGCTTTTCCTGACCTTCGACTGCCCCTGACTCTATTGGCCAGAGGCTGCGGGGATGGCGCGTGGACGCGTTGGACCGAACCTCCACCGACTCGGCGCAACGGCCCGCCGACCTCGCGGCCCATCGACCAGCATGCCAGTGACAGGCCACCATGTGCACCAACGATCTGGGATCCGGTACACCATACGGCAAAGACGATGGCAGATGTCGACCGCGCTGGACAAGTCCGGGCCGACTTCATCCGATCTCCAGTGAGGTGATACCCGAGACTAAGACCTTAATCAATTATTGTCATTAACCACTCAAAGTAAGTGCAGAGTAACTATTCGTCACCGTCGGTGATGGCCGGCCCAGCCCGGCCGAGGTCCACGCCGTCGCCTCGGCCGAGCTGGTCCGCGCCGTCGCCTCGGCCGGCGGCAAAAATCGTTGCCGGCCGCCGCGCCAGCCGGCTAGCGTGGCCGTACACGGGAAAGGAGGTGGTCCAGCGTTGTATAGCTATAGGACTCGTGAGGTGGCTGCCCGCTAGCCGCTGTCCTTGACAGCTCCGATCGTCGAGACCGTGTGGCAGCGGTGCGGCGAATCCACGACAGCCACCCGACCCCCGGGGTGCCGGCCCAGTCCAGCCGGCCCGCGTCGAAGACGCGGAAGCCCCGGGGGTCGTTTCATGCCGGTAGGCTCGGCCGGATGGCGGTCACCCTGCGCTCGGCCATCCTCGACGACATCGCCCCGGTCGGTCACCTGCACCACCGGTCCCGGCTCAGCGCGTACCAGGGCATCGTGCCGGATGCCGCGCTGGAGACCTACGGCGCCGACGTCACGGCGCGGTGGTGGGTCGAGCGGTGGAGCCACGAACGCGACACGCACCGGCTCACGGTCGCCGAACATCAGGGGCGGCTGATCGGGTTCACCTACGTCGGGCCGCACGAGGACGGCGAGCCGGCCACCGCTGAGCTGTACGCGATCCACGTCGACCCCGAGCACCAGGGCTGCGGTGTCGGCCGGGCGCTGATCCGCGACGCGCTGGGCACGATGCGCGAGCGCCGGTGCCAGCGCGCGGTGCTCTGGGTGTACGCGGCCAACCACCGGGCCCGAAACTTCTACGAAGCGGGCGGCTGGCACCCGGACGGGGTCCGCCGGGACGGCTGGCTCGGGCCGGTGTCGACTCCGCAGTTGCGTTACGCGCGTGACCTCACGGTCGCCGCAGCTGAGCCGGTGACACCGACCGCCGCAGCGGGCTGACCGGCCGCGCCGCCGCAGCGGGCTGAAGCCGGGCGAGAGTACGGGACCGCTGCTGCGGGGGTTCCGTCCAGCCCCGCACTCTCGCCCGGCACTGCCCGCCCTAACCGGGGGAAAACGCCTGGCCGAAGGCGCTCAACCGGCGGAGGCGTGCCGGTTGATCGGTGTGGGCGGGCAACAGTGCGGGACCCCGGGATGCTGGCGGGCGCCCAGGGTCACCGCAGTGGTGAAGCACCATGGTCGGCTGCCCCGGTGGCGGACCGTGCCGGGGCAGCGCTTCCATGGCTCTAGTCAACCCCAGTCGCCAGCGATCAACCGGACACATTGTGCGACTATCGGCCGGACTTTCCCAGGTTTGCCAGCAGGTCCTGGCGGGTGATCACCCCACGTGGTTTGCCGTCAACCAACACCAGGGCCGCGTCGGTGCCGGCCAGCAGCGCCACCGCGTCGCGTACCGGCTGGCCACCGCCCACCATGGGCAGCGGCTGCGCCATGTGCCGCTCGATCGTGTCGTGCAGCTGCGCCTTGCCGCTGAACAGCGCGTCCAGCAGATCCCGCTCGGCGATCGACCCGGCCACCTCGCCGGTCACCACCGGCGGCTCCGCCTTGAGCACCGGCAGCTGCGAGATGCCGTACTCGCGCATGTAGTCGATCGCGTCCCGGATCGTCTCGGTCGGGTGCACGTGCACCAGCTCCGGCAGGCCGCCCGGCTTCGCCGCCAGCACGTCGCCGACCGTTGGCTCGGCCGCCTCTACCCCCAGGAACCCGTACCGGGCCATCCACTCGTCGTTGAAGATCTTCGACAGGTAGCCGCGTCCGCCGTCCGGCAGCAGCACCACAACCACGTCGTCCGGACCGGCCCGGCGGGCCACCCGCAACGCCGCCGCGACCGCCATCCCGCACGAGCCACCGACCAGCAGCCCTTCCTCCCGGGCCAGCCGCCGGGTCAACTCGAAGGACTCCTGGTCGGAGACCTCCACGATCTCGTCACAGACCGACCGGTCGTAGGTCTGCGGCCAGAAGTCCTCCCCCACCCCTTCAACCAGGTACGGCCGCCCTGACCCGCCGGAGTAGACCGAGCCCTCCGGGTCGGCGCCGACCACCCGTACCGCACCGCCGGACGCCTCCTTCAGGTAGCGGCCCACCCCGGAGATGGTCCCTCCGGTGCCCACCCCGGCGACGAAATGGGTGATTCGCCCCTCGGTCTGTGTCCACAACTCCGGCCCGGTGCCTTCGTAGTGCGACTGCGGATTCGCCGGGTTCGCGTACTGGTCCGGTTTCCACGCGCCGGGAATCTCCGCCGCCAGTCGGTCGGACACCTGGTAGTACGAGCGGGGATCCTCCGGCGCGACCGCCGTCGGACAGACGACCACCTCGGCACCGTACGCCCGGAGCACGTTCTGCTTGTCCTCGCTGACCTTGTCGGGACAGACGAAGACGCACGAATAGCCGCGCAGCTGCGCGACGAGCGCCAGGCCGACGCCGGTGTTCCCGCTGGTCGGCTCGACGATCGTGCCGCCGGGCCGGAGCAGCCCGGCCTGTTCGGCGGCCTCGACCATCCGCAGCGCGATCCGGTCCTTCACCGAGCCGCCCGGGTTGAAGTACTCGACCTTGGCCAGCACCGTCGCGGAGATCCCCGCGGTGACGTTGCGCAGCCGCACCAGCGGGGTGTCGCCGATGAGATCGACAACGCTGTCGTGGTAACGCACCTCGTTGTGCCCTTCTGCTGACGCCGGCGAGGCGCCATCGTCGGTTTGAGGTCGTCAGCCGACAACAGCCCGCTGCCGGCGGTGGAGTATGTCGCGGTCAGCCTACTGGTGCCCGGGCACCTCAGCCGACCACCTGACCGGGCACCACCGAATCGCGCCGGGCCTCCCAGTCCAGAAAGCGTTCGGTTTCGGCGAGCACGGTGCCAGCGAGCCAGGTCACCACGAGCGCGTCGTCGACGATGCCGAGCATCAGCAGCATCGCCTCCGGCACCAGGTCGAACGGGGACGCGACGTAGGCCACGGCCGCGGTCATCAACGCCAGCCGCAGGCCGCCGTCGTAGTCGCCGCGCATCGTTGCCCGGATCATCCGGGGCAGCGCCGCCAGCCGCCGCCCGAGTGAGGGACCACCGCGGGTGCCCGCGGTCAGTGCCCGCCCCAGCGCCGCGAACGCCGCCGCCCGCTTGAGTGTCCTGGCCATCGCGGCCACCTCCTCGTCACCGGGCCTGCCGGATGTATGTGTGTCCACCGGCCGCCGGCCGTGCCCCGGTCGTCGACCCGTGGTGTCCTGCCCTCCATGATGCCCGGGATCGGCAAATGTCGCCGGACACGCGTCCCCAGGCCGGTGGACCCCGGCCAGAATCGGGCTGAGCCGGACACCGCGTGCCGAGATAATCTCGAAGGACCTAGCACGACGGCAGCAGCGGATCGCAGCGGGGGGGGCGCGATGGGCACGGGTGGTACGGGGACGCGTCCGACCGACCGGACCGTGGCGACACTGGCCGTCCGGCTGGTGGCGTTCGGAGCCGGCGCCGCCGCAGCGGCCGCGGTGGCCACCGCCGGCACCCTCTACGGGCAGGCCAAGCAGGCCCGGCGGATCATCCCGCTGGCCGAGGCACCGCCGCCACGCGGCGACGGGGTGTACGGTTCCCGGCTGCCCGGACCGCCGCTGACCCTGGTGGTGCTCGGCGACTCGTCGGCCGCCGGCTACGGCGTGCACCGCCCCCGGGAGACCCCCGGCGCGCTGCTGGCCACCGGCATCTCGCGCCGGCAGCGGCGACCGGTCCGGCTGCACCGGCTGGCGGTGGTGGGTGCCCGGTCGGTCGGCCTGGTCCCGCAGGTGGAGGCGGCGCTGGAGCTGCGACCGGACCTCGCGGTCATCCTGATCGGCGGCAACGACGTCACCCACCGCACCCCGCCGGAGGTCGCGGTCGGGCACCTCGTCGACGCGGTACGGCAACTGCGCGCAGCCGGGGCCGAGGTGGTCGTCGGTACCTGCCCGGACCTGGGCGCGATCAAACCGATCAAACCGCCGCTGCGCTGGCTGGCCCGTCGGTGGAGCCGACAACTCGCCGCGGCCCAGACCGTCGCGGTGGTCGAAGCCGGCGGCTGGACGGTCTCCCTCGGCGACCTGCTCGGTCCACGGTTCGCCGCCGAACCGGGTCGGCTCTACTCCTGGGACCGGTTCCACCCCTCGGCTGAGGGGTATGCCATGGCCGCCGCCGTCCTGCTGCCGGCGGCGCTCGGCGCGCTCGGCGCCAGCACCGCGGCGCGTGCTGGCGTCGCCGGCCGGGAGAAGGTGCGGACGCTGCCCCAGGCCGCGCACGAGGCCGTCCGCCACGCCGGCACCGAGGTCCGCGGCACCCGGGTGGCCGGCCGGGAACGGGGTCCAGCCGGCCGCTGGGCCCGGCTGCGCCGTCGGCCGAGGTTCGCCGGCCGATCCTGGCAGACCGCCGCGCTCAACTGGTTGTTCGGTCCGCCGGGCGGCGATCGGGACGGCGACCACCGCAAGTCGGCCGTATCCTCCGATCAGCGGGTAGGCCTGTCCGCCGCCGGACAGCAGGACTGAGCCGTGCGCGACCGCAACCGTACCGACGGAAGGTGACCGCCGTGACGTCGAGAAACATCGCTGTACGGATAGGCCGGGTCACCGCCGCCGCGGTCACCGCCGGTGCGGTGGGCAGCGCCGCGCTGCTGGCCGGAGAGGCGCTGCTGGCCCGCCACCGCCGGTACGCCCAGCCGGAGTTGGAGCTGGCCGTACGGGTGGCGCTCGGTCCGGCCAGCGGCGCGCCACTGCGGCTGGTGCTGCTCGGCGACTCGGTGACCCTCGGAGTGGGGGTGGACCGGGTGGCCGACACGGTCGGCGGCCAGCTGGCCCGGCTGCTCGCCGAGCACGAAGGCGGTTCGGCGGTCGCCGGGCGCCGGGTCCTGCTGTCGAGCGTCGGCGTGGCCGGCTCCCGTTCACGGGACCTGGCCACCCAGGTCGCCCGAGCGCTGCTGGGCGAACGACCGGACGTGGCGGTCGTCCTGATCGGCACCAACGACGCGGCCGCGCTGCGCCGGCCCGGTGAGTCGGCGGTTCATCTCGCTGCGGCGGTACGCCGGCTCCGTAGTGCCGGGACGGAAGTGGTGGTCGGCACCTGCCCGGACCTCGGCGCCGCCCGGGCGATCGCGCCGCCGCTGCGTCAGCTCGCCGGGCTGCTCGGCCGGCGGACCGCCCGGGCCCAGGCCCGCGCCGGCCGGGACGCCGGCGCCCGGGTGGTCGACCTGGCCGGTGAGACCGGCGCGGTGTTCCGCGCCGACCCCAACACCTACTGCCATGACGGCTACCACCCGTCGGCCGACGGATACCGGATCTGGGCGCACGCGCTGCTTCCGGCGGTACTCGCGGCGGCGAACACCGCCCCGCACCGCTGACCCACCGCGTACCACTGGCCGCAACGGTCCGGGCAGGGTGCCGGTCGGCTGGGTGTTTCCGGTGCTCCGGCGACGGGTCAGGGCGTTTCGAGCCGGCCGCGCAGCCGCCGCACCGCAGCCGCCGCCGATTCCAGCACCGCAGGGTCGGGTGCCGCCCGGATCAGGTCGGCGGCGACCACCCGCAACTGGTCGGGCAGCGCGGTGTCCCGGCTCAGCCGGGGTACCTGCCGGCCGGGCCGCCCTTCGGCGGCCGCGCCCACATCGGCAAGGTACTGCACCAGATCGTGGAAATCGTCCGCACGGTGGCCGTCAGCCACCGCCCATCGGGGCTGTTCCCAGTGGGCCACCTGCCGGACCAGGAGGTCGACCAGGCGGGTCAGGTGCGCTGCGGCCACCGCCGCAGTCTAGACGAGTAGTTCCGAAGTCAGGGGTCGATGTCCGGGCATGAGGAGAGGGCATCCAAGATCATGTTGTGACGCAAGACCTGGACACCCTCTTGACCGCACTGTACGTGAAGATCGACGACAGCATCCGCACGCCCCGGTGGCGCGGCAGACCACCACTGCTGACCGACTCCGAACTGGTCTGCCTGGCCGTGGCGCAGGTCCTGCTCGGCGCCCGTTCCGAAGCCCGCTGGATCCGCTACGCCCGGGTCCACCTGGCCGGCATGTTCCCCTACCTACCGCAGCGGCCCGGCTACAACAAACGGCTCCGCGCCGCCCTCCCGCTGATCAAGAAGACGATCCGGAACCTGGCCCGCGACAGCGACTTCTGGTTCGACAACCACTGGATCGTCGACTCCACCCCGGTGCCGTGCGGCATGTCCCGCCCCACCGTGCAACGTTCGGACCTGGCCGGCTGGGCCGGATACGGCTACTGCGCCTCCCACTCCCGGTTCTTCTGGGGACTGCGCCTGTACCTGGTCTGCACCCCGACCGGGATGCCGATCCTGTGGGCCCTGGCGAACCCGAAGATCGGCGAGCGGGAGGTCCTCGCCGCGATGCTGGAGGTCGAGGCCGGTGTCGTCGCCGAACACGACGGCATCCTGTTGATCAGCGACAAGGGCTTCGCGTCCGGACCACTCGAGCGGGAACTCGCCGACCAGGGCATCACCCTGCTACGCCCGTCACGCAAGCGGGAGAAGGCCCGCTACGGCGAACCGATGCTCAAGAAGGTCCGGCAGCTGATCGAGTCGGTCAACGACACCCTCAAGGGCCAGCTTGATCTTGAGGAACACGGTGGGCGGACCTTCGTCGGCGTCGCCGTACGGGTGGCCCAGCGACTCCTCGCGATGGCCGCCGCGATCTGGCACAACAACAAGACCGGCGCACCCGTCACCCGGTCCCTGATCGCCTACGACCACTGACGGGACTTCGGAACAACTCGTCTAGTGCCGGCGACGACGCGCCGCGCCGCGCCGACAGTACGGCGCGGCGCGGCGCTGATGGACGGTCAGTCGTCGCCCTGCAAGAAGCTGAGCAGGCGCAGGATCTCGATGTAGAGCCAGATCAGGCTGACCAGGATGCCGAACGCAGCGGTCCAGGAGTAGCGCTGCGGCAGGCCGAGCCGGACGCCCTCCTCGACCTCGTGGAAGCTCAACACGAAGCTCAGCGAGGCGACCACGATGCAGATGAGGCTGAAGATGATGGCGACCGGACCGCCGCTACGCAGCCCGGTGTCGACGCCGAAGAGCGACAACACCAGGTTGATCATCATGACCGCGAAGACGCCGACCATCGCGGCGATCAGGCCACGGGTGAACTTCGGGGTGGCCCGGATGACCTTCATCTTGTAGAGGGCGGCCATCAGGAAGAAGACACCGAAGGTGGCTACCACCGCCTGCAGGACGATGCCCTGGTAGCCGGCGATCACCTCGAAGAACTTGCTGACCAGACCGACGAAGACACCTTCGACGACGGCGTAGGTGACCACCAGCGCCGGGTTCGCGACCCGGGAGAACGAGATGACCAGCCCCAGCACCAGACCGACGATCGCGGCGCCGATCCAGGCGCCGAACAGCAGCGAGTCGGGGACCAGGATCCAGGCCGCCGCCGCCGACAGCCCGGTGATGCCGAGCAGGGTGACTGTCTTGACGACGACGTCGTCGACCGTCATCGGCGCGACGGTGGGTGGCGCGGCCGGGTGACCGGCCTGCGTCGGATATGGCTGCCCGGTGCCGGGCTGCCCGTAGGGACCGGCGGGGGCGTACCCGGTGGCCCGCTCCCGCTCGGCCGCCTGGCCGAGCCGGGCCAGGACCGGGTTGGATGTCTTCACTGTCCAGCCTCCCTCAGGGGGTTGTCACACGATGGTGTGAGGTCAAGGGTAGACGGCTCGATCGACACCGTGCAGTACCGCCGGCCGAAGGCGGGCTCTGACCGGTGGAACCGGGCGGGCTCCGACCAACGGGCCGGGCTCGGACGGCACCAGGTGACGCCGAGTACCCGGGGCGGGAATCGAACCCGCACGCTTTTCAGCAGCCGCTTTTAAGGCAGCCGTGTCTGCCATTCCACCACCCGGGCCGGCGGGTCGGCCGGGGTGCACCCGGTCGGACCCGATCGCCGACACGCCGCGCGCTGGTACGCGACGGCAGATGTCACGGTAGCGGGTCGCGCCCAGCCGGACGCAGCCCGGCCGGTCGACGGCACTAGGGTGCGAACCGTGAGCCGCTCAGCAACCGCAGCGCAGGACACCGGCCCCGTCCCGCCCCGGCCCGGCGGACCCTCGGCGGCCGACTCCCGGTGGTCCCGAATCGCCGCAGCGGCCCGTGGACACCGGGTGGACGCCATGATCTGCCTGCTCTTCGTCCTGTTCGCCGGCCTGCTGACCCACCGGCTCTGGCCCGCACCCGGTGCCCACCTGCTGGCGTTCAACCCGGAGGACCAGACCCTGTACGAGTGGTTCCTGGCCAGCGACGCGCGGCTGCTGTTCGGCGACTTCGGCCTGCTCAGCGACCGGCTGAACGCCCCCGACGGGGTGAACCTGATGGCCAACACGACGGTCATCGCGCTCGGCTTCCTGATGGCCCCGGTCACGGTGCTCTTCGGTGCCCCGGTGAGCTTCGCGCTGCTGGTCGCCGGCAACCTGGCCGCCAGCGCGATCGCGTTCTACTTTTTGTTCGCCCGGCCCCTCGGCGCGCACCGGCTGGCCGCGGCGACCGGCGGAGCGTTCTGCGGGTTCGCCCCCGGTATGGTCTCGCAGAGCAACAGCCACCTGCACATGACCGCGCTGTGGCTGATCCCGGTCATGGTGTGGCTGCTGATCCGGATCATGCGGGCCGCCGATCCGACCGGCTCGACACCCGACGGGCGGATCCTCGGGCCGGCCGGCCGACCCGACCGCCGCCGGGTCGTCGCCTCCGGCGGTTGGCTCGGAGTGGTCGTCGCGGTCCAGGTGTTCGTCGGCGAGGAAGTACTCTTCCTCACCGCCGTCACGCTGATCATCATGGCGGCGGCGTTCGCCGCGACCAGACCCCGGTACGTGTGGCGGATCCTGCCGAACTTCGTCGCCGGGATGCTGGTCGCCGTGGCCGTCGGTGTGGTGCTGCTCGGCTATCCGCTGTGGTTCCAGTTCGCCGGACCGCAGGGCGTCTCCGACGGCGTCTTCGACCCGGCGTACTTCTCGGCCGACCTGGCCAGCTGGCCGGCGGTGTCCGAGCTGTCGGTGGCCGGTTCGGCGGCCGCCGCCGAGCTGACCACCGGACCGGCCGAGTACAACACCTTCCTCGGCTGGCCGCTGGTGCTGGTCACGGTCGCCGCCACCGCCTGGTTGATCCGGCGACCGGTGGTCATCGCCTGCGCCGCCGGGACGCTGCTGATGGCGGGGCTCTCGCTCGGCCCGCGGATCGTCGTGGAGGGAACCAGGACTGACGTCCCGGGGCCGTACGCCCTGCTGGACGGGATGCCGGTGGTGGACGGCGCGCTGCCGATGCGGTTCGCTCTCGCGGTGATCCCGTTGATCGCCGTCATCCTGACCCTCGCCGTCGACCGGGCGTTGCGGCTCGCCTGGCGACCGGCCCGGCTGGCTGGCCCGGCCGTCGTCGCGGTGGCGCTGCTCCCGGTCGCGCCGGCCCCGCTGCCGGCGATGGACCGCGACCCGCTGCCGGAGTTCATCGTCGGCGGCCACTGGCGCACCTGCGTACCGTCCGGCGGCGTGCTGGTGCCGGTGCCGCCCGCCACCCCGCCGCAGCCGTGGCCGATGGCCTGGGCCACCGCGACCACGGTCGCCTTCGGCATGCCGGAAGGGTTCTTCATCGGCCCGTACGCCCCGGGTGGCGACGCCTCAATGGGCACGTTCAAACTGCCGACGTCGAAGATCCTCGCCGAGGTGGCCCGGACCGGCGAGGTGCCGGAAATCACCGACGAGGAACGCGCCCGGGCCCGTCGTGACCTGACCCGCTGGGGCGCCGACTGCGTGGTGCTGATGGACGGCACCACGCACGCCGCCGAGCTGCGGCAGACCACCGAGGACCTGCTCGGGCCGGGCCAACGGGTAGCCGACGCCTGGACCTGGCCGGTCAGCTGACCCGGGCTGGCGCGGCACCCGGCTGGTCGAGTTGCGGGGTCGCCCCGAGGAACTCCTCACGCGGGTCGTGCAGTTGCCCGAGCGCCACCACCTCACGCTTGAGCACCAGCGCGAGTGTCCAGTCGACGATCACCCGCACCTTACGGTTCAGCGACGGGATCCGGCTCATGTGGTACGTACGGTGCATGAACCAGGCCGGCAGCCCGGTCATCTTGATCCCGTACACCTGGGCGACGCCCTTGTGCAGGCCGAGGCTGGCCACGCTGCCGGCGTGCTTGTGCCGGTACTCGACCGGCTGCTGACCGCGGACCACCGCCAGGATGTTGTCGGCCATCGTCCGGGCCTGGCGCACCGCGTGCTGGGCGCTCGGCGAGCAGTACGCCCCGGGCGGGCCGGTCAGGTCCGGCACCGCGGCACAGTCACCGGCGCTCCACGCTCCGTCGACCGTCCGGTCGCCGTCGACGACCTGCAGCGTCGGCCGGCAACTGATCCGCCGCCGCTCGTCGCGGGGCAGATCGGTGGCGTCGAGCATCGGCGACGGCTTCACCCCGGCCGTCCAGACGATCGTGTCGGCCGGGAAGCTGTCGCCGTCGGAGAGCCGCACCAGCCCGTCGACGCAGGACTCCAGCCGGGTGTCCAACCGGATGTCCATCCCCCGCTTGACCAGCTGCTGCACCGTGTAGGCGCCCATGTCCCGGTCGACCTCGGGCAGCACCCGCTGGGTCGCCTCGACCAGCACCCAGCGCATGTCCGTCGGCTTCAGCTCGGGGTAGTAGCGCAGCGCGTCCCGGGCCATGTCCTCCATCTCGGCCAGCGCCTCGATGCCGGCGTAGCCGCCGCCGACGAAGACGAACGTCAACGCGGTCCGGCGAACCTGTTCGTCGGCGGTCGCCGCCGCCACGTCGAGCCGCTCCAGGACGTGGTTACGCAGGTAGATCGCCTCACCGATGGTCTTGAACCCGATGCCGTGCTCCCGCAGGCCGGGAATCGGCAGGGTGCGGGACACCGAACCGGGGGCGACGATCACATGGTCGTAGCCGATCTCCCGGGGCGGCCCGACGATGGGTTGCACCTCGGCGACCTTGCGGGCGTGTTCGATCCTGGTCACCGCTCCGGCGATCACATGGCAGCGGCGCAGTTCCCGGCGCAACGGCACGACGGAGTGCCGGGGTGAGATGTTGCCGGCCGCCGCCTCCGGCAGGAACGGCTGGTAGGTCATGTGCGGCTGCGGGTCGACCACGATCACCTCGACCTCGCCCCGGCGCATCTTGCGGGACAGGCGCAGGGCAGCGTAGAGACCGACATGCCCGGCACCGACGACAAGGATCCGTTGCCTGTTCACGTACCCCATCTTCCTCCCGGTTGCCTCTTGACGCCGCCTCGAAGGCCAGATATGTGACCGAGCACGCCCGTGTGAGCCGCCGCACGCCGGCAGGTCAGCGGCGTCGGCCCAGGGTGGCGAGCAGGGCGACGGCGCCGACCGCCACCACCAGCCCGGCCAGCACCGCGAGCAGGAACGGCTGACCGGCGGTCCGGCCGGCGGCGGTGATCAGCAGCACCACCAGCACCGCCGAGGCGAGCAGCACCGCCGCCACCCGGGTCGACCAGCGCACCGCGACCTCGGGGGCCAGCACCACGTCATACGGCACGGCGGCGGCCAGCGCGGCGAGACTGTGGGTCAGATACAGCAGCGCGCCGACCGCCAGCAGCCGCCACAGCTGCACCGGGATCCCGTACCCGGTGGTGGCGAGCACCCAGCCGCCGACCCCGACCAGGATCGTCACCGTCGGCGCGTGCCCGCGCGGCGCCAACGCCGGCAGCAGCGCGACGGCGAGCAGCACCGGGCCGGCCCGGCCGAGGAAGACCTCGGCCGGGTACGCGAGCCCGAAGGCGAGCAGCGCGGTGACCGCTACCAGGCCCCGTAGCAGCACCGGCGCGAGGGTGACCCGGGTGAAACCGGTGCGCACCGCCACCACCCGGTCCCGGATCGCGGTGATCATCGCAGCACCGCCTTGGGCGCCGACGCCAGCCGGGCCACGTCCCGCAGCACCTGGTCGAGACTGCCGGCCCCGGCCCAGGTCACCACCGGTACGCCGTGTTCGCGCAGCTGCCCGACGGTGTTCTCCCGGTCCAGCCGCCACAGCCGGTACGCCACCTCGGTCCACTGACCCTGCCGGGGCGGCGGCGCCACCGTGGTGGGCAGGGTGTCGACGGCGACGACGATCCGCCCCGACCGGGCCATCCGGGCCAGCATCTCCGCCGACCGCGGGTCCACCAGGGGGGTCAGCACCACGACCAGCGCGTCCGAGGAGAGCAGCTGCGGGCCGAAGACCTGGTCGTACGGTTCGTACGGGGTGGGCCGCACCTCGACCTCGAGCAGCCACTCCAGGACCGTCAGGTACTGCCGACGGCCGGTGGCCGGACGCAGCCGGCGAGCCGTCGGCCCGTACTCCAGCATCGACACCCGGTCACCGCGGTGCAGGTAGTGTTCGGCGATCGCGGCCGCCGCCCGGACCGTGGTGTCCAGCACCGACGCACCGCCGGACACCCCGCCGGACCGGCCGACCTCGGTGAGGACGTCGAGCAGCAGCACCACCTCGGCGTCGCGGTCGGACAGGGTCGCGGCGACGTGCAGCTGCCGGGCCCGCAGCGACACCCGCCAGTCGATCCGGCGCAGCCGGTCGCCGGGGCCGAAGATGCGCACCCCGGCCAGTTCGCCGCCTTCCCCCGGCCGGCGGGACCGGTGCCCACCGACCAGCCCGGCGGCGCGGGGCATCGCCTCGTCGGCGTTGAACGGGTCGATCACCGGGTAGACCGGCACCCGGACCGGTTCGGCGACCACCGGCCGGCAGGACAGCAGCCCGTCGCAGGCGATCGCCCGCGCGGCGACCGGCCCGACCGGCTGGCGGCCCCAGCGCAGCGCCACCCCGGTCAGCTCGAAGCCGGCCGCCGAGCCGGTCGGCACCGCCAGACCGAACGGACGGTCCGGCACCCCACCACTGGGGCGGGGTCGGGCCGCCGCCGCCAACCGTTCGAGTACCAGCAGCTGGCCGCCGCCGGGTGACGGGTCGATCGAGATCGGCGCCAGCACCCCGACCTCGTCGATGCGCAGCCACGGCGACACCAACGCGCGTACCACCACCAGGTCGTAGTCGGCGTCGGCCGGGTTGGCCGCGGCGGCCCGGGCACCGATCTGGCCGCCCTCGACGAGGTTGGCGTCAACCGCCCCGAGGTCCAGCACCGGCGCGGCGGCCGGTCGGCGGCGCAGCGCGTACGCGGTGCCCAGCGCGAACGGGGTGGCCAGCGCGACTAGGTCGACCCGGCCGAGGATCACTCCGGTGATCAGCAGCAGCCCGGTGATCAACACCGCCCGGCCCAGCGCCCGGGTCGGCTGCCATTGCGTGGCGGTCATGACACGCCGCCGCCGGTCACGGCGCCGCGCGGCGGCCGGCCGCCGCGTTGCCCGGTGGACCGTACCCGCCGCCGTAACTGGGCAGAGCGCCGCTGGCCGGGGCCGGGGTCTGCGCCAGTACCTCGCCGACCACGAACGACGGATCCACCCGACGCAGCCACATCTCCGGCCGCAGGGTGATCCGGTGTGCCAGTACGGGGGCGGCCACCTCCTTGACGTCCTCCGGCACGACGAAGTCCCGGCCGGCCAGCACCGCCTTGGCCCGGGCCAGCAGCAGCAGCGCCAGCGAACCCCGGGGCGACGCTCCGACCAGGACCGACGGGTGTTCCCGGGTGGCCGCGGTGAGGGCCACGATGTACCGGCCGATGGAGTCCTCGACCACCACGTTCTCCAGCGCCGCCTGCATGGCGCGCAGCCCGGCGGCGTCGACCACGGCGGCCAGCTCGGTCTCCTCCTGGCGGCGGGAGATGCGCCGACGCAGTACCTCCCACTCCTCCTCGTGGCTGGGGTAGCCGAACGACACCCGCAGCAGGAACCGGTCCAGCTGCGCCTCGGGAAGCGGGTAGGTCCCCTCGTACTCGATCGGGTTGGCGGTGGCCAGCACGTGGAACGGCGCCTCCAGCCGGTAGGTGACCCCCTCGACCGACACCTGCTTCTCCTGCATCGCCTCCAGCAGCGCCGACTGGGTCTTCGGCGGTGTCCGGTTGATCTCGTCGGCGAGCAGCAGATTGGTGAACAGAGGACCGGCCCGGAAGGTGAAGTCAGCGCTGCGCTGGTCGTAGAGGAACGAACCGGTGACGTCGGCCGGCAGCAGGTCGGGGGTGAACTGCAGCCGACGGAAGTCCAGCCCCAACGCCTGGGCGAACGACCGGGCGGTCAACGTCTTACCCAGCCCGGGGAGGTCCTCCAGCAGCACGTGCCCACCGGCGAGGATGCCGGCGAGGACCAGCTCCAGCGCGTCCCGCTTGCCGACCAGCACGGTGCCGACCGAGTCCAGTACGGCGTGCGCGAGCCGGCTGACCTCGGTGGTCGGGGCTGCCACCACGTCGTTCATATTTTCTCCAATTGGCTGACGAACACCGCGCAGTCCTTTGCCGACGGCTTACGCCGGGCCGGGGTGTTCAGGAAGTTCCACAGTTCGTCCCCGCAGATCTCCCGGGCCCGTTGTGGGTCGGTGGCCCGGGTCAGCCCGTACCGGTGCCGTAGCCGCTCGTCGACCAGCTCACCGAGCACCGGCAGGGTCACCTCGGCGAACCGGCCCGCGTCGCCCTGACCGGCCCGCAGCCGGCGTTCCCACCGGCCGACCGCCTCCCGCAGGCCGTCCTCGCTGCCGAAAACGTAGTTGCCGTCCTCCGGGTCGGAGCCGACCCGGCGCAGCTTGACCGGGGGCGGGGCGGCGACCGACCGTACGGTGCGGCGCAGCACCACCAACGCGAGGCAGCCGGCGAAGACCGCCTCGACCGGCACCGTCAGGCCGAACAGCCGCAGCCCGAGCAGCACGGCCGCAGTGCCGGCGGCGGCCAGCAGCAGTGCGGTCAGCCAGGACCGGACCCGGCCGGGTGCGCGACGCTCGCGGGGCGGTGCCTCCTCGTCGTGGTAGAGCAGGTCGTCGATGCTGGTCTGCGGGTCACTCACCAGCCGGCCCGCCTTCGCCGGGGCCGACCGCGGCGGTCAGCTCGGTACGCAGCCGGCGCAGCGCCCACCGCGCCTGCTCCCGGGTCCGTTCGTCGACGTCGTGCCGGGCGTAGCGGGCCTCCCGGTAGACGCCCGCGAACGCCGACAGCACCTCGGCGCTGATCTCGTGCCCGGCGAGCAGCCGGGTGACCAGATCGGTCGGGGTGTCACCAATCTGGCGCGGCGTGCCGGCCGCGGCGGCGGCCTGCTCCAGGCGTACCCAGCAGGCGATCACCGCCCGGCGCGGGTCGGCGTCGGCAGCGGAGAGCTCGACCAGACCGGCGTCGACGGCGGCGACCACTTCGGCCGTGCTGGCCGGGCCGGGCGGTGACGTGCTCCGCCGCCGGATACCGACCGGGGTCGACCGGGGTCGGCGGCGCACCACGTCGCGCAGCAGGGTCCACAGCAGCAGACCGGCGACGACCAGCACGGCGAGGCCGCACAGCGCCCCGGCGAGCAGCGGGATCCAGGATGGAAGCTGCTGCTGGTCGGCGGCGGCGAAGTCGTCCGGCGGCGGCTGGTACGTCGGTGCCGTCTGCGGCTGCTGGTAGTCCGGCAGCGCGGGTAGGTCCCGTTCCACGGCGGCGTCGGTGCGACCGACCGGCAGGGTGGAGTTCGCCGCCGCGACCGCGGTCAGCGCGAGCAGTACGGCGACGGCGGCGAGTGGCCACAGCCTGCGGATAGCCGCGGAATCCATTGCCGGCGGGTGCCCCCTCGGGTCCTCCAGTGGTCGTCTCGGCCCGGTCAATTCCGCCCCGCCAGGCGATTCACCTCGGTGAACACCTCGTCGAGCATGGCGGGCGTGAGCCGTCCGGTGAACGTGTTCTGCTGGCTGACGTGGTAGCAGCCCAGCACGTCGGGCACCGCCCCGCCGCCCGACCAGTGTGCCCCATGGCCGAACGCCGGCCGGGGTGTGGGCGGTCGTCGCCCGTACACCCCGGTCATCGCCGGCCACCAGGCCGCCCAGGCGAACGCGCCGAGCGCGACCAACACCCGCAGCGTCGGTTTCAGCAGGGCGATCTCCCGGTGCAGCCAGGGCGCGCAGGTGTCCCGTTCGGCCGGGGTGGGGCGGTTCGCCGGCGGGGCGCAGCGGACAGCGGCCACCACCCGGGTGTCCGACAGCCGCAGACCGTCATCGACGGCGACGCTGGTCGGCTGGTTGGCCAGCCCGGCGCGGTGCAGTGCGGCGAACAGCACGTCGCCGGAGCGGTCGCCGGTGAAGACCCGGCCGGTGCGGTTGCCGCCGTGCGCCGCCGGTGCCAGCCCGAGGATCGCGATCCGGGCGTCCGGCGGCCCGAATCCGGGTACCGGACGGCCCCAGTAGGTCTGGTCCCGAAACGCCGCGCGCTTCGTCGCGGCGACCTCTTCCCGCCAGGCGACCAGGTTCGGGCAGGCCCGGCAGCCGGCAATCGCGTGGTCCAGCGTCGGCAGGTCCGGCACCCGCGCCGCCGCGCTGGTCACGTCGGCCGCGCTGGCGCTGATCACCTCGGCTGCGCTGGTCACGTCGGCTGCGGTACCGGTCACCACGGCTCCTTCCGACGTCGGTCGCCAGCGGACGACGTACCGCGAGACCGCGACCGGCCGGCCGCGGCGTCAGCCGAGTCGGGTCCGGAACATCTCCAGGGTCCGCGCCCAGGCACGCGTCGACGCGTCGTCGTCGTACGACTCCGGCCGGTCGTCGTTGAAGAACGCGTGCCGAGTGCCAGGGTAGTCGTAGACCACGCAGCCGCCGCCGGCCGCCTCGATGTAGCCCTTGGCCTGCTGGATCCCGTCGGCGGCGGAGGTGCCGTCCTGCTCCGAGCAGTGGATCATCGCCGACTTGCCGGCGTAGCCCGCCCAGTCGGGACGCATCCGCTCCCACGGCAACGCCGGGTAGAACCCGGCGGTGGCGACGATCCGCCCGGCCAGCGTGGCCGACCAGAGCGCCAGGCTGCCGCCGGCGCAGAAGCCGACTGTACCTACGGTGTCGCCCGCCGACTCGGCCCGGCCGGCGAGGTACTCGGCGGCGCCCGCGATGTCCTTGGCCGCCTGGTCCATCGCCAGGCCCATCAGCAGCCGGCGGGCGTCATCCGGCTCGGTCGCCTGTACGCCGTGGTAGAGGTCAGGGGCGAGGGCCACGAACCCCGCCTCGGCGAGCCGGTCGGCGACCGTGGTGATGTGCGGCACCAGCCCCCACCATTCCTGGATCACAATGACCGCAGGTGCGGCGCCCGCCGCGCCGCCACCCCCGGATGCCGGCGGCAGGGCCAGGTATCCCTCGCTGGTCCCGCCGTTGCTGCGGTAGCTCACCATCTCGCCCATGGGGGTCCTCCTGTCGGTCAGTCATCGTTGGCTGGCGCGCAGTGGGGCACGTGTCCGGGTAGCCTGACACGAGCCGTGGGGCCGGGGAAGGCGCGCGGAGGGTGGCGTACGCCTCTTGGTGAGCTACGGTACGTCTGCTGGTCACCGCAAACTCAGACAGATCCCGTCCAGGATGTCGTGCTCACTGGCCACCACCGACGACACGTCGGCGCGTTCCATCACGATCCGCAGCACCAGGGCACCGGCGGCGATCACGTCGGCCCGGCCCGGGTGCATCACCGGGATCCGCAGCCGCTGCCCGACCGGCATGGCCAGCAGGTCGGCGGTCACCTCGGCCACCTGGTCGTAGCTGATCCGGGCGTGGTGCAGCCTGTCCGCCCGGTAGCTGTCCAGCCGCAGCGCGATCCCGGCCACCGTGGTCACCGACCCGGCGAGCCCGACCAGCGTCGGCGGCGGGCCGGACCGGTCCGGCCCCAGCACCACCGACAACGCCTGGTCAACCGCCGCCGCGATGTCGCGTTCGGCGGCGGCGATCTGGGCGGCGGTCGGCGGATCGGCGCGCAGGTGCCGCTCGGTCATCCGTACGCAGCCGACGTCCACCGACACCGCCCGGTGCACCGTGTCAGCGCCGACGACGAACTCGCTGGACCCGCCGCCGATGTCCACCACCAGATACGGTGCCGGCGCGGTGGCCGCCAGCCCACCGACCGCCCCGGCAAAGGTGAGCCGGGCCTCCTCGTCGCCGGTCACCACCTCCGGGGTCACTCCGAGGGTGGCCTGCACCATTGCCACGAACTCGTCGGCGTTGTCGGCGTCGCGGCTGGCCGAGGTGGCGCACATCCGAACCCGCTCGACACCGTGCTCGGCCAGCTCGGCGGCGTACCCGGTGAGAGCCTGCCGGGTCCGTTCGATGGCCGCCGGGGCGAGCCGGCGGGTCCGGTCGACGCCTTCCCCGAGCCGGACAATCTCCATCCGGCGGACCACGTCGGTCAGCGGCGCGGCGACCGACCCAGCCGGCGAGCCGGCTTCCGGGGCCGAGCCGGTCCCGGATTCTGCTGGCTGCCGCAGGTCCGGCAGGTCCGCGATCAGCAACCGGACCGCGTTGGTGCCACAGTCGATGCCCGCCACCCGTGTCGCCACACCGGACACCGTACCGGGTGCGCAGCCGCTGCCGGGCCGGCGGCCGACACCGTCGGGCCCGGGTGCGTCGCACGTCACCGCAGGTGCAGCAGCATCCGGGAGTTGCCGAGCGTATTCGGTTTGACCCGCTCCAACCCGAGGAACTCGGCGACGCCTTCGTCGTACGAACGCAGCAGTTGCTCGTAGACCTGGGCCGGCACCGGAGCCCCGTCGATCTCGACGAAGCCGAAGCTGGCGAAGAACCTGGTCTCGAAGGTGAGCACGAACACCCGCGCCACCCCCAGCTGACGGGCGACGGCGAGCAGCTCCGTCACGATCCGGTGCCCGATCCGCCGGCCCCGGCACTGCGGGTCGACCGCGACGGTACGGATCTCCGCCAAGTCCTCCCACATCACGTGCAGCGCGCCGCAGCCGACGATCGCCCCGTCCGCTGGCCGTTCGGCGACCCAGAACTCCTGCACGTCCTCGAACAGCGTGACCGTGGCTTTGCTGAGCAGTCGACGGTCCGGGCTGTACAGGTCGATCAGCCGGCGGATACCCCGTACGTCGCGGGTCCGGGCCCGGCGGACGACCAGCCCGGCATCGAATCCGGGATCCGTCACGCCGGTCACCTAGTCCGACTCCGGCGGCGGTACGCAGGGGCCGCCGGCCCACCAGGGGCCGATCAGCTCCCGCACCCGGTCGCCGATCGGGTTGACGCCGGGGCCGACTGCGAGCGCGTGACCCAGGTGGACGTGCAGGCACTTGACCCGGCCCGGCATGCCGCCGGCCGACACTCCGGCGATCTCCGGGACGTGGCCGATCGCCTCCCGCCGGGTCAGGTAGTCCTCGTGCGCCGCCCGGTAGTCGGCGGCGAACTGCGGATCCTCGGCCAGTTCGGCGGCGTACTCGCGCATCAGTCCGGCCGATTCGAGCCGGCTGCAGGCCGCGGTCGCCCGGGGGCAGGTGAGGTAGAACAGGGTCGGGAACGGCGTGCCGTCGGCGAGCCGGGGCACCGTCTCGACCACGTCGGGCAGCTGGCACGGGCAACGGTGGGCGACCGCCCTGGTGCCGCGGGGCGGCCGGCCGAGCTGCGCGGCGACCGCCGCGAGATCGTGTTCGTCGGCTGCTTCGCGGGTGGCCCGGTCGGGCACGGTGCCGTCGCCTCCATTCGCTGCTTCGCTCACCGGGAGATGCCCTCCGCGTCGGCGGCCTGCACGCTCGACCAGAGCGTGTCGTACCACGGGCCGGCCGGGCCGTCGCGCCCGCCGGCCGGCTCGACCGGCTCGCCCGAGTCGCGGGCGGCACCGTCCGGATCGTGCAGCACCAGCAGCGGGACCTCGCCCGGATAGACCATGTAGAACCGGCGCTTCGCTTCGATCCGGATGAAGTCCGGGTCCTGCCAGCGCTCGGCCTGCGCGTTGAGCTCGGCGATCCGCTCGCGCTGAGCCTGCTGGGCCTGCTCGATGCGGGCGATGTCGGACTGCTGGGCCAGGTAGACCCGCACCGGATAGGTGTACGCCAGCGCCAGGGCGACCAGCACCACCAGCAGCACAGTGGCCCGGCCGGTGAACCGGTTGGGCTGCGGCGCGGTGGTCCGCTTGACCGGGCCGCCGGACACCCGGCGACCAGCGGCCGGGCGGCTGGCCGGGCGACCCGGGTCACCGGTGCGGCCCGCAGCGGACCGGGGCACGCCGGATCGGGGTGCGGCGGACCGGTCGGCACCGGCCGACCGGGTCGCCCGGTTACGCTGGTCGGCCCGGGACCCGCTGTCGGAACCGGTGTCCCGGCCGGCGAGTCGCAGTGGCCCGCGCGAGCCGGACCGGCCGGGCTGTCCCGGCCGGCGGGCCGGGCCCTGACCACTCGGTGTGCGCCGTTGCGGCACCGTCGTCACACCCCTCCCCGGGCGGTTGGCTGTACGGGACCGGTTCCGGTGCGCCGGCGGCTGGTCGAACCGCCGGCGCGCCGGAACCGGTCGGACCGGGCCCGGTCACCAGGACCGGGCCGGTCGAACCGGCGGGACGCTAGGCGGAACGGTACCTCGGGAACGCGCCGGCCCCGGCGTAGCGCGCCGCGTCGGCCAGCTCCTCCTCGATCCGCAGCAGCTGGTTGTACTTGGCCACCCGCTCGGAGCGGGCCGGGGCGCCGGTCTTGATCTGGCCGCAGCCGGTGGCCACCGCGAGGTCGGCGATCGTGGTGTCCTCGGTCTCGCCGGACCGGTGGCTCATCATGCAGCGGAATCCGCTGCGGTGGGCCAGCTCGACCGCGTCGAACGTCTCGGTCAGCGAGCCGATCTGGTTGACCTTGACCAGTACGGCGTTCGCCGCCTGCTCGGCGATGCCCCGGGCGATCCGCTCCGGGTTGGTGACGAACAGATCGTCGCCGACGATCTGGATCCGGTCGCCGAGCGCGGCGGTCATCGCCGACCAGCCGGCCCAGTCGTCCTCGCCCAGCGGGTCCTCGATCGACACGATCGGGTACTCGCCGACCAGCTTGGTGTAGTAGGCGACCATCTCGTCGGAGGTCTTGCCGGCGCCTTCGAAGACGTACGCGCCGTCGCGGTGGAACTCGGTGGCGGCGACGTCGAGCGCCAGCACTATGTCGGTGCCGAGCTGGTAGCCGGCGGCACCGACCGCCTCGGCGATCAGATCCAGCGCGGCGGCGTTGGTGGGCAGGTCCGGAGCGAAGCCACCTTCGTCACCGAGGCCGGTGGCCAGGCCCTTCTTCTTCAGCACCGACTTGAGCTTGTGGTAAACCTCGGCACCGCAGCGCAGCGCTTCCCGGAAGGTCGGCGCGCCGATCGGGGCGATCATGAACTCCTGCACATCGACGTTGGAGTCGGCGTGCGCGCCACCGTTGAGGATGTTCATCATCGGCACCGGCAACAGGTGGGCGTTCGGCCCGCCGAGGTACCGGAACAGGCTCAGCTCGGCGCTGTTCGCGGCGGCCTTCGCGACCGCCAGGGAAACGCCGAGAATGGCGTTCGCGCCCAGCCCGGACTTGTCCGCGGTGCCGTCCAGATCCAGCATCTTCTGGTCGATCAGCCGCTGCTCGCTCGCCTCGAAACCGACCAACTGGTCGACGATGCGCTCCTCGATGTTGGCCACCGCCTGCTCGACGCCCTTGCCGGAGTAGCGGTTCTCGTCGCCGTCACGCAGCTCGATCGCCTCGAAGGCTCCGGTGGACGCGCCGGACGGCACTGCGGCGCGGGCGATGGTGCCGTCGTCGAGCCCGATTTCGACCTCGACGGTCGGATTGCCGCGCGAATCGAGAATCTCCCTGGCGACGATTCCCTCGATGGTAGCCACTGTGTCGCTCCTCGTGATCAAGTCCCGCAAGGCCGCGACGGTGCGGCCGACCGTTCCGGTGGCAGCGTATCGGGCGACGGTGACGCTGCGGGCGCTGGCTTCCGAAACGCGGGATGTACACGTCGGGAACCACCCGGATCCGGCATCGATCCCATTTACTGACATTGATGATAATCGGTTTGCGGCGGGTGGACAGGATCGGTCACCCTGTCACCATGCGTGCAACGGAGAACCGGTTCCGCCGCGCCGCAGCGGCCACCGCCGCCGGCACGCTGCTGCTGGTCGCCGGCTGTCAGACCATCGCCGACGCCGGCCAGACCATCCAGCCGGCCGACCTGGTCAACGAGCTGGCCGCCCGACTCGACGGAGCCAGGGCGTTGACCTACTCGGCCGAGTACCAGCTGGTCGGCGGGGCCAGTGCCAGCATCGTGCAGGCGCAGACCCCGCAACGTACCGCGTACGTCTACCCGGGCGGCAAGCTGATCGTCACCGACGAGACCACCACCGAGTGTGACACCGACGACTCCCCGCCGGTCTGCACCCTGACCAGCGGGCCGCCCCCTTCCGCCCAACCGGATCCGGAGCTGTTCACCGACGCCAACGCCGGCGGCCTGGTGACCCCACCGGTGGTGATCACGCTACTCAACGCCACCGCGCTGGATCCGGCGGCCGTGGTGAGCCAGAACGACACCACGATCGCCGGCAGACACGCCACCTGTGTGCAGGTCAGCCAGGTGCAGGGGGCGGCGGTGTCCCGGTTCGACGTGTGTGTCACCACCGAAGGCGCGCTGGGCAGCTTCACCGGGGTGGTCGATGGACAGACCGTTGAATTCGCGATAAGCCGGTACAGTGACACTGCCGACGAGACCGCCTTCACGCTCCCCCACGGAGCCCGGTCCGTCGACCGTCGACCCAGCCCGGCGTAGCGGGCCGTCCGTGGCCGACCCGGCCCCGCCCAGCCGATTCGTACCCGATGCCCGGGTGGGCCAGGGCGCCGACCCGGCCGATCCGTGTCTGGTGGTGGCCGGCCGCCGGCTGCTGGTCGGAGCCGACGGCGGACTACCGTCGGTGGCCGATCTACCGGCCGGCACCGAGTGGGTGCCGCTGGGCAGTCTGGACGGCACCCGGGTGTGGGCAGCCGGCCTGCCCGCCGTCGACGACCAGCTCGGCGGTTGGCGGAGCTGGCCGGCGATGGCCGGCGAGCTGGGTGAGCCACTCGCCGCGCTCGCCGGACGTGCCCTGCAGGTGATCACCTGGCGGCGTACCCACCGGTTCTGCGGAGCCTGCGCCACAGAACTGGTCGAGGTGCCCGGCGAGCATGCCCGCCGCTGCCCCGGCTGCGACCTGTACGTACCGATGCAGCTCTCCCCCGCCGTGCTGGCCTCGATCACCCGCAGTCCCGGCCCCGACGGTGACGAGTTGCTGCTGGTCCGGCACACCTACGGGCCAACCGCCGTCTGGGCCCTGGTCGCCGGCTTCGTCGAGGCCGGCGAGACGCTGGAGGAGGCGGTGCACCGCGAGGTCGCCGAGGAGGTCGGCCTCGACGTGCACAAGGTGGACTACTTCGGCAGCCAGCCGTGGGCGATGTCCGGACCCGGCGTGGTGCTCGCCGGTTTCACCGCCCGCGCCGCGCCGGACGCCGAACCGGTCGTCGACGGCCGGGAAATCGCCGAGGCCCGCTGGTTCGCCCTGGACGATCTGCCGACCGAACTGCCGGCGGCGTACTCGATCTCCCGCTGGCTGATCGAACACCAGCGCGCCGGCAGGTCAGACCGGCAGTAGCGCCGGCAGGTCAGACCGGCAGTAGCGCCGGCAGGTGCCGCGGCGGCGGCGAGCCGTGCGCCAGCATCGCGTCGTGCCACTGCCGCGCCGGTACGCCGGCCGGCCGCGCCGTCGCCACCTGCGCCACCTCGGCGTAGCCCACGAAGTACGTGGACAGCTGGGTGGAGGTCAGCAGCGCCCGCCGCCACTTGCCGGCCGCCTCGCCCTCCTCCTGGAAGCCGCGGCCGGTCATCAACGCCATCGCCTCGGCCTGCGGCAGCTCCGCGCAGTGCGTCAACTGGTCCAGGATCGCGTTGATGGTCATCCGCAGCTGCATCTTCAACTGCTGCAACCGTACCGGCAGGCCGCCGAAACCGGCGTCGACCATCATCTCCTCGGCGTACACCGCCCAGCCTTCGACGAACGGCCCGGACCGGCCGACCGCCCGCACCCGGGTGGTGCCGAGGAACCGGCGGGCGTGCGCCAACTGCAGGAAGTGCCCCGGCATCGCCTCGTGCACGGTCAGGTTGCGCACCATGTGGTCGTTGTACTCACGGTAGAACGACTCGACCCGCCCGGCCGGCCAGCCCGCCGGCGTCGGTGCGATGCAGTAGAACGTCGGTACATCGGCCCGCTCCAGCACCCCCGGCGGGTCGCAGTAGGCCACCGCGACGCCCCGGGCGAACTCCGGCATCTCCTGAATGACGCACCGGTCGTCCACCATCGACACCAGATCGTGAGCGGCGACGAACTCGGTTGTCTCCCGCATCGCGGTCTGCGCCAGCGACACGATGGACGAGTCGTCCGGATGCTCGGCGGCCAACCGGGCCAGCGCGGTGCGTACCGTCTCGTCGGTGGCCGGCCCACCGGTCAGCTCGGCCGCCGCCACCCGGATCTCACCGGTCACCCGCTCCAGGTTCGCCCAGGCCCGGTCCAGTACGTCGGCGGCAGTCAGCTCGGTGTCCAGGGTGTGCCACAGCTGGGCCTCCCACAGCCGCCGGCCCAGCCGCGGATCCCGCCGGTCGACGTCGCGGTCCAGGCTGTCGCGAAGCCAGCCGGCGAACTCGTCCAACGCGAACGCCGCCTCGGCCGCCAGCGGCTCGACCTTGTCCCGCAGCCCCGGCTCCTCGGCCAGCAGCCCCGGCACCTGGTCGCGAACCAGCGCGGCGGTACCGGCGAACTGGCCGGCGGCGGTCTCGGCGTGGATAGCCGGCACGCCGCGCAGCGTCTCGCGGGCGGTGGCCAGCACGTCCGGTACGGCGCCGAGCCGCCCGGCCAGGCTGGTCAGCCGCTGCGCGGCCGGCGCGAACGGGCGGGCGATCAGCCCGTGCAGTAGCGCCCCCGGGTTGTAGACCAGCGGATTCCACTCCCGGGAGCGCACCTCGGTCAGCTCGAACAGCCGCCGGTCGACCATGGCCGACAGGATGGTGTGGTCCACCCGCTCCTGGGTGGACAGCATGTCCGCGTCCACCTCGGCGAGCGCGTTGGTGGCATCCAGCAGCATCGTCGCGGTCGCGGCGACCCCGTCGACCGACAGGTCCGGCAGCCGGTCGTCGTGGCGGTGGTCGCCGGCCGACGACGCCAGAGCGGGGTCGCTGGCGAGCAGCGCGTCGATGATGCGTTCAGCCAGAGGTACGAACGACGCCATGCCACCGACCCTAGGCCATCCCACCGACGCTGTGCGTCGAGCAACCCGGCGAGTGTCCGGACCGCCGACTCCAGTTCGTCCGGTCAATACGCGGCATAGCCGAGCACCAGTCCGGGCCGAGCCGCCGGTGGTGGCGGCCCGAGCCGGGCTGCGGACAGCGAAACCGGGCGCTCGCCGGCGAGGTGGCGTTCTCACTGCTCGCCGCCGCCCTGCTGGACCGGCTCGGGGCGGTACGGGTCTCCGCGTACAGCTGCGGGTTGGCGGTGCCGATGTTCGCGCTGGCCGCGCTCGTCGCCGGGGAGGCGACCCGCTGGCGGCTACCGACGGCGGCCGAGGCGGCGGCGCTCGGCTACCTGGCGGTGATTCTGACCGTGGTGGGGTTCCTGGCCTGGTTCACCGGGCTGCGCCGGCTCGGGTGGAACGCGCCGGCATGTTCATCGGTGTGCTGCCGGTCGCCACCCTCGTCTCGGCCGCTCTGCTCGACCGGGAACCGCCGTCGGCCGGGCAGAGCGTCGGCGTACTGATCGTCGCGACCGGCCTCGCCATCGGGTTGGGTCGAGATTCGCCGGACCGACCCCCCTCCCGCCGGGTAGTCGACGCCGCGCCGGTCGAGCCAGAACACCAGCAGGGCGTGCGGCGCGGTTAACCCGGCCAACACCGCGAAACCAGTGGACAGCCCTACTTCCGGCGTGGCCGAGACGGCGAACGGCACCAGGACAACCAGTACGGCCCCGGTAGGGATCGCCGCCTGGGCAGCGAACCGCCACATTGCCGGACCGAGCCGACCGGCGGCCAGGGTGGCAGCGTTGCCGGGGTCGGCCACCAGCAGCCGGGCCACATGCCGCACCGAGTGACCCGCCGCGAAGTAGGTGCCGAACGCCCACGCGGGCGGCACCAGCACGAACACGGCGATCAGCAGCCCGAGGTATCCGGCGTCACCGCGCCGGCCAGCCCGCAGGTCGTCGACCATGGTGGCGACCACCGCCGCGCCAGCGAGCGCTACGGCAGTCACCCGGGCCTCGGTGCTCAGGAGGTACGCCGAACCGGCGCCGATGCTCTCCAGCAGCGGATCAACCTGGTCCGGCCAGAGCGTCAGCGGCAGCAGCACCGGCGGCGCTCCGTAGGCGAGCACGGCGTACGGCCGAGTCGGTGTTCGTCGCGCGTCCCGTTGCCGGTGGAACGCCTCGTCACCGGCGCCGAAATGGACCATCGCGAGGATGAGGAAGGCGACGAACGCCGGACCGGGGGCGCGGTAGCAGATCCACCAGACGAGGACTGCGAGGCAGACGTACCCGACGAGTAGACCTGCCCGTGCTCGCCATTCGTCGGCGGCGGGTTTCAGCCAGGCCGGCACCAGATGGTCAACGGCACCGTGGGGTAGGCCGAGTAACAGCCCCACCAGCAACGGCAGCGTGGAATCGGCCGTTGATGTCGGGTGGCTCAGCACCGGCAGTTGGATCAGCAGCACCGCGCCGAACGCCGGGACGACGACCCGCCCGGCACGGCGCAGCAGCCAGCGGCCGGCACTCAATGCACGACGTGCAGCGCATCCCGGTTGGCGAACAACCGCAGCCGCCCCAGGTCGAACGCGCTCCACACGATCTTCATCAGCACCGTCAGGACCACGAACACCGCCGTCGTGGTGGGCTCATCGAACACGCCGAGACCGGCTGGCCCCACCAGCCAGACCAGGGTGAAGCCGAGCCACAGGGCGCTGAGCAGCGCCGCCAACTGGTTGAAGTGAGTCCGCATGTGGTCCGGCTGCTGGGCCGCCGCTCTGCGCAGCGGCCCCCAGATCACGGCATAGTTGGCGCCGAGCGCGAGCACGCCTACGCCGTAGGCGAGGTACCGCGTGGTCGGTTCGAGCGCCAGGTCACCGACCAGTCCGCAGAAGATCATGGGAACGCTGGTCACTACCACGAGGGCCACCAGGTCGGTCCTCCTGCCGGCCGACGCATGCGTTCCGACCAGCACCAGCGCGTAGCCGAGCAACGGGGCGGTGACGATCCAGTCGGCGTAGTACCCCCAGTGCACGGCATGGTCGCCGACCGTGGTCAGGGTGCCGCCGAGCGCCATCACCGAGTGCCAGATGGCAGACCAGATCAGGATGACGATCGCGAGCAGGTACACGGCGACCGGGACGCCCTTGGGCTCGCGCATCCAGCGGACGAAGTACAGCACGGCACCGAGCGCGACCACCACGAAGGACCACAACCACAACTGCGACACCACGAACCCTCCGCAGTCGGGAAGCCCGCCGGAACATCCTCCCAACGGTATCCCCTTGCCACGCTCTTGGTGGCCATTCGCAACATCAGCCGACCTGCCAGGTGCACCGTCCACCTAGGCTTGAGTCGTGCAGGCGGAGCCAGTGGCGTGCTCCGACCTGCCGGGCCGGGTGCGGGCGTGGGTCCGGAGAGCCTGTCGACGCGGCTGTGCACTTCCGGGCAGCGGTGGGAGAATCACCGATCATGAACGAGCAGGCCGGCACCGACGAGAGCATCCACGAACCGACCGACGGCGGTACGGCAGCACGCGCGCCCCGGCGGCAACGGTGGACCCGCCGCGCCCCATGGCTCGCCTTCGTCATCGCCGCCACGGTGCTCGTCGTCGACCAGCTGACGAAGATGTGGGCGGAGGCGACGCTGACCCGGGGCGAGCGGACCCCGCTGATCGGCGACGCCCTCGGCATTCAACTGATCTACAACCCGGGTGCCGCGTTCTCCTTTGGCGAGAACACCACGTGGATCTTCACCATCGCCGCCGCGATAGGCGTCGGCGTGACCGCCTGGTTCGCGTGGCGGGCCCGCTCCCGGGCCTGGGCAACGGCGCTCGGCCTGGTGCTGGGTGGGGCGTTCACCCATCTGCTCGACCGGCTGTTCCGGAAGCCGTCGTTCGGGCAGGGCCACGTCGTCGACTTCATCGCGTACTTCGACTGGTTCATCGGCAACGTCGCCGACATCGCGCTCTTCTTCGGCGTCGTCACGTTCCTCACCCTGGAACTGATCGGCATCCGGCTCCGCCCGGAGGTATCCGAGCCGACGACCGGTGACGGTGCCGACCGGTGACGCCACGCCACACCGCCGTCACCCGGTCACTGTCGTCACCCGGCCGCGGCGCGGACGGCGGCGGCGTACGCGAGGGCTGCCCGGCGTAACGCGCCTTCGGCGTCCAGGCCGTCGGCTCGGGCCTGCGCGACCAGCGCAAGCAACTGCGCGCCGAGCCGCGTCGACGGATCCGCCGCACCGTCCGGCTTCAGGTCGGCCGCGTCCGGCTGCGGCAGCGGTACGTCGACCCCAGCGCGTCCAGCCCGCCGCAGCACCTTGTCGGCCAGTGACAACGCCGGCTGGGCGAGCACGATCCCGTCCATCGGTGAGGCAGTGCCGCCCGCCTCGGAAGCGACACCCGACGCGGCCCGCTCGGCGGCCTTGATCCGCTCCCAGTTGTCGATGATCTCATCGACGTCGGCCACCGCGACACCGGCGAAGACGTGCGGGTTGCGGCGAATCATCTTCGCCACCAGGCCACCGGCCACGTCGTCGACGTCCCAGCGTTCACCGTCCGGCAGCTCCTGGGCGAGTCTGGCGTGCAGCACCACCTGCAGCAGCACGTCACCCAGCTCGTCGCGCAGCGCCGTCAGGTCACCGGCGGAGATCGCGTCGTACGCCTCGTAGCTCTCCTCCAGCAGATACCGCGCCAGCGAGTCGTGGGTCTGCTGCCGCTTCCACGGATCGCCGCCCGGTGAGACGAGCCGGTCGATCACCTCGACCGCGTCGAGCAGCCGGGCGCCGGGCGGATCCCAGGAGCCGTACATCAGCTCCAGCTCGGCCAGTGCGGGCTCGCGGGCCAGCCGCAGACCCAGCTGGCGGGCCAGGTCCTCGTCACCGGCCGGACCGGCCAGCCACACCGCCGTACCGTGCTCGGCGGCGGCCGCCAGCAGCGTCTCCTCAACCGACTCCGACTTCGGTGCCGGCACAGTGACAGCGCCACCGGCGACGCTGACCGCCGCGGCCAGCTCACTGTCCGCGGCGGCGAACACCGGAAACCGGCGTACGACGTCCCAGGCCTGCGCGGTGAGCAGCCCGGCCGGCAGCCGGGGCGAGGTGACCAGCAGGATGATCCGGGGGTTCACTGCCGTTCGGAGACCGTGCCCGAGTCGCCGTCGCCCAGCGGGATGCCGACCGCGATCACGTTGCCCTGAGGCGCCTGGAAGCTGAGCACCGGAAACTCCAGCGGACGGTACCGCGGGTTGACCGTCACGTCCTGCTCGGCGACCGCGTCGGCGAGCGCATCGCGGGCGGCCAGCGAGGAGCGCAACTGCTCACCGTCGAGCTGGCCGGCGGCCTCCTCGTCGGTGACCTCGTCCGGGATCACCCCAGCGGCCCGGCCCTTCTCGACCAGGTCGAACAGCTCTTCCCGGGTCGGCTGCACCTGGCCGCCGGCCTGCAGACCGACGATACAGGTCCAGGCCTGCGAAGCCGTCTGCCCGTACTCCGATGCGGGCGGCAGACCCAACTGCTCCGGGGAGACCGGCTGCGCGCCGCTCGGCGCATCGAGCTGGGCGCAGACGTCGGCGAGCACCAGAGCGCTGACCACCTGCTGCCGAGTCGGCAGCGGCGGGGCACCCTGCTGGTCGGCCTGCTCGCCGAGCTGGTCGGCCATGTCGTCGATGAGGCTGGTCACCTGCTCCTCGGTGTACTGCTCGTCGCCGACGTAGGCGGCGACCCCGGGCTGCGACCGACAGGCGGACAGTGCGGCGACCCCGACCAGGGCAATGACGGTGATCGACGCCAGACGACGGACACGCTGCATGGACGACACTCTCTCACGCACCCCTACCGGCCGGTGCACCGACCCGGGCACTGTCCGTCGACAGTACGACACCCGTGGTCGGCGGGTCACCGAGCACGTCGCGCAGCAGCTGGGCGCACCAGTCCAGCAGCGCCTGGTCGCGCAGCGGCTCGCCGCCGATCCGCCGGGTCGTCGGCCGGGGCACGCTGACCTGGTCGGCGGCCGACTTGTAGACCGAGTCCGGGTGGTAACGCTTGAGCCGCAGCTGCTTCGAGTCGGGCAGCACCAGCGGGGCGAACCGGACATGCTTGCCCTGCATCGACACGTCTGTCAGCCCGTACGCCTTTGCCAGCAGCCGGAACCGCGCCACCGCCACCAGGTTGCCGACCTGCGCCGGTGGTTCGCCGTACCGGTCGGTCATCTCGGCGACGACCTCCTGCAGCGCGGCGGCGTCGCGGGCCCCGGCCAGCTTGCGGTACATCTCCAGGCGAAGCCGTTCCACGCCGATGTAGTCGTGCGGCAGGTGCGCGTCGACCGGCAGGTCGACCTTCACCTCGGCGGCCTCGGCGTCGTCGGGCGCCTCGCCCTTGAAGTTCTGCACCGCCTCGCCGACCATCCGCACATACAGGTCGAACCCGACGCCCTCGATGTGGCCGGACTGTTCGCCGCCGAGCAGGTTGCCGGCGCCCCGGATCTCCAGGTCCTTCATCGCCACGTACATGCCGGCGCCCAACTCGGTGTGCTGGGCGATGGTGGACAACCGCTCGTGCGCGTGCTCGGTCAACGGCTTCTCGCGCGGGTAGAGGAAATAGGCGTACGCCCGCTCCCGACCCCGACCGACCCGGCCCCGGATCTGGTGCAGTTGGGCCAGGCCGAGCAGGTCGGCCCGCTCCACGATCAGCGTGTTCGCGTTGGGGATGTCGATGCCGGACTCGACGATCGTGGTGCAGACCAGGACATCGAACTCCTTCTCCCAGAAGCCGACCATCACCTTCTCCAGGGCGTCCTCACCCATCTGACCGTGCGCCACCGCGACCCGCGCCTCCGGCACCAGCTCCCGTAGCCGCCGGGCCGCCTTGTCGATCGACTCGACCCGGTTGTGCAGGTAGAAGACCTGGCCGTCGCGGAGCAGCTCGCGGTGGATCGCGGCGGCGACCTGCTTGTCGTCGTACGCTCCAACGGCGGTCAGCACCGGGTGGCGCTCCTCCGGCGGGGTGGCGATCGTCGACATCTCCCGGATGCCGGTGATCGCCATCTCCAGGGTGCGCGGGATCGGCGTCGCCGACATGGTCAGCACGTCGACCGAGGTGCGCAGCGACTTCAGGTGCTCCTTGTGCTCCACCCCGAACCGCTGCTCCTCGTCGACGATGATCAGCCCGAGTGCCTTGAAGCGGGTGGCCGACTGCAGCAGCCGGTGGGTGCCGATGACGATGTCGGCGGTGCCCTCGGCGGCCATGGTCAGCGTCTGCTCGGTCTCCTTGGGGGTCTGGAACCGGGACAGCTGCCGAATCTCGACCGGGAACTGGGCCATCCGCTCGGCGAACGTGTTGTAGTGCTGCTGGGCGAGCAGCGTCGTCGGCACCAGCACCGCCACCTGCTTACCGTCCTGTACCGCCTTGAACGCCGCCCGTACCGCGATCTCGGTCTTGCCGTAACCGACATCGCCGCAGATCAGCCGGTCCATCGGGGTCGACTGCTGCATGTCGCCCTTGACCTCGTCGATCGCCGCCAGCTGGTCCGGAGTCTCGGTGTACGGGAAGGCGTCCTCCAGCTCCCGCTGCCACGGGGTGTCCGGGCCGAACGCGTGCCCCTTGGCGGCCTTGCGGGCCGCGTACAGCTGAATCAGCTGGGCGGCGATCTCCCGGACCGCCTTGCGGGCCCGGGTCTTGGCCTTCTGCCAGTCCGAGCCGCCCATCTTGTGCAGCGTCGGCTGCTCCCCGCCGACGTAGCGGGACAGCTGGTCCAACTGGTCGGTCGGCACGAACAGCCGGTCGCCGGGCTGGCCGCGTTTGGCCGGCGCGTACTCGATGACCAGGTACTCCCGGTCGGCGCCGTTGACCTTGCGCTGCACCAGTTCGATGTAGCGGCCGATGCCGTGCTGCTCGTGCACGACGTGGTCGCCGGCGCGCAGCTCCAACGGGTCGATGGTGTTGCGCCGCCGGCTCGGCATCTTCCGCATGTCCTTGGTGGACGCGCCCCGGCCGCCGCTGATGTCGGCGCCGGTGACGATGGCGAGCCTGGCCCGTTCGGCGAGGAAACCGTTGCCGACCCGGCCGCAGGTGACGATCAGCTCGCCGGCTTTCGGCGCGTTTGGCACGGTCTCGGTGAGGGTCGCGCCGAGCCCGGCGTCGCGCAGCACGCTGACCGAGCGCTGCGCCGGCCCGTGCCCCTCGAAGACCAGCACCACCGACCAACCGTCACCGGTCCAGCGCAACAGGTCGTCGACGACCCGCGCGGTCTCGCCGTGGTAGAGCGGCGCTGGGACGGCGGCCAAGGCCATCGCGTCCCCGACGTCCGGGCTGACGCTCACCGGGGCCAGCGCGTCCTCCCACGGCGCGACGTCAGACGCCGGGTCGGTCGCGCTGTCGGCTTCCGCCAGGCCGAACGGGGACAGCGTCCACCACGGCTGGTCGAGCGCGGCGGCCACCGCGCGTACCTCGGCCAGGGCGCGGAAAGCGGCCGCGCCCAGGTCGATCGGGGCCTGGCCACCGACGGCGGCCGCAGCCCAGCTGGCCTCGAGAAACTCCGCCGAGGTACGGACCAGATCGTGCGCCCGGGTGCGGATCCGCTCCGGGTCGCAGAGCAGTACGTGCGTGTCGGCCGGCATGCAGTGCAGCAGCAGCTCCATGCTGTCGGTGCCGTCGAGCAGGGCCGGGGCGAGGGACTCCATGCCTTCGACCGGGATGCCCTCGGCTAGCTTGTCCAGGATCTCGCCGAGCTCGGGGTGCTGCTGGGCCAGCTCGGTGGCCCGCCGCCGGACCGGTTCGGTGAGCAGCAACTCGCGGCACGGCGGTGCCCACAGGCGGTCGACGGCTTCGATGGTGCGCTGGTCGGCGACGGCGAAGGTACGGATCTCCTCGACGTCGTCGCCCCAGAACTCGACCCGGGACGGGTGCTCGTCCGTCGGCGGGAACACGTCCAGGATGCCGCCGCGAACCGCGAACTCACCGCGCTTGGTGACCAGGTCGACCCGTGCGTACGCCATCGAGACCAGCCGGTCGACGACCTCCTCCAGGCTGGCCGCCCGTCCCGGTGCCAGCTGGACGGGTTCCAGGTCACCGAGCCCTTTGAGCTGCGGTTGCAGCACGGAGCGGACCGGCGCCACGACCACTCGCAGCGGCCCCTGCCGCGTGGCGTCACCGCCGGCCGTCGGTGCGGTGTCGGCGTCGGGGTGCGCCAGCCGGCGCAGCACGGCGAGCCGCCGCCCGACGGTGTCCGAGCGGGGCGACAGCCGCTCGTGCGGCAGCGTCTCCCAGCTCGGGAAGACCGCGACCTGGCCGGCCGGCAGCAGCTCGCCGAGGGCGGCGGCCAGGTCGTCGGCCTCCCGGCTGGTTGCGGTGACCGCCAGTACCGGCCGCCCCGCCCCGCCGGCCTCGGCCCGGGCGGCGACCGCCGCGACGGTGAACGGACGCAGCGCCGGCGGCGCGGTGACGTCCAGCCCGTCCTTTTCTGGCGTGGCGATCTTCGCCAGGTCCCGTACCCGGGTCAGGGCGGGATCGTTGAGAGCGGCGCTGAGCAGGCCGGCGAGCGCGGTCATGATCACAACCTTCGCGGGTGGGATACGCCTGGTCGCGTCACGCGCCGTGGCACGCACACGCGACGACAACCCCACGCCCGGTCCGGGCGGGGGGTCAGGCCTATCAGCCTATCCGCCCGCCGATCCGCCCTCACCTACTAACCTCGCCGGACATGGGCACACCGACCGAGAAACGGTTCGTCGAACTCAGCCACGTCGTCCGGGACGGCATGGTCACCTATCCCGGACTGCCTGCCCCGGTGATCACCGAGTGGCTCAGCCGGGAAGCGTCGGCCGAGCGGTACGCGGCCGGCACCACGTTCCGGATCAACCAGATCACGATGATCGGCAACACCGGCACGTACCTGGACGCCCCGTCGCACCGCTGGTCAGAAGGGGCGGACCTGGCCGGACTGCCGCTGGAGAGGTTGGCTGATCTGCCAGGCGTGGTGGTCCGGGTGCCGACCGCCGCGCGAGCGGTGGACGCCGCGCTGCTGCGTGCCCACCTGGCCGGGGCTGCCGTCGTCGGCGACGCGGCCACCGACGGCGGCACAGCCGCCGGCGGCGCGGTGGCGGGGCGGGCGGTGCTGCTAGACACCGGCTGGTCGGCGCACTTCGGCACCGAGCGGTATGCCGCCCCGGACCACCCGTACCTGACGGCGGACGGGGCGGAACTGCTGGCCTCGGCAGGAGTCGCCCTGGTCGGCATCGACTCGATCAACATCGACGACACCGCACCCGCCGCCAACGGTGCCCGGCCGGCGCACAGCGTCCTGCTGGCCGCCGGGATCCCGATCGTCGAGCACCTGCGTGGGATCGGCGAGCTACCGGCGTACGGGTTCCGGTTCAGCGCCGTACCGCCGATGTTCGCCGGGCTGGACACCGCGCCGGTCCGCGCGTACGCCATCGTCGACTGACCCGTACGGTCGCCGACCGGCGACGCGCCGGCCTCGACCGTCAGCCGGCACCCGTCAGGCTGCGCGGCGGCGTCGGGGCGCGACGTCGTCGTGCAGCAGTCGCGGGATGAGCCAGGTCAGGGCAAGCGCCTGCGCGCCGTCGACCGGCCACTGGTCGACGTCGTCACCGAGCCGAAATTCCAGCAGTACGCCGCCAGCCGGCAGCGCCGCCGTACCGGTCATGCCGGCCGGCTGCCTTCGGGCCGCCTGCGCTGGTTCGGCCGGATCGAGTTGCCAGCGGCCGACGGCGACGTCCACGCAGGGGTGCTCCACTGCGGGGATGCGGTGCAGGCGAGACGAGTGCCAGGCGGCGCTGTCGGGCGTGGTGGCGCAGTCGGGGCCGCGCAGACACCACGGCGGATGGGCACGCTTCGGTAGATTGCTCATGGGCCGGGGGTCCTTCCCGGTCAAGGCCCGGGATCCTGGAGCGCCAACTCCACCCGGGCCGCCTACAGATCTCATCGCTTCGACCTGCCACGGTCGACTAAGTCAATCTAGAATTACCTGTCATGTCAGGTCAAGCCCTGTCGGTTCTTGACATTGACGCTCGGACGAGATCCGTGATCACATGGGCATACCTGCCACGGAAGTCATGCCCATGCCTGCCTACACGAAGAAGCAACGCCTGATCGACACACTGACCTCGCGGATCGAGTCGGGCGAGTACCCGCCCGGCGCGAAGCTGCCGTCCGGCACCGAGATGTGCGCTGAGTTCGACGTCTCCCGCCAGGTCGTCCGCGCCGCGATCGACTGGCTGAAGGCACGCGGGCTCGTCGATGGCGCACCCGGCGCCGGTGTCTTCGTGCGGGAGCAGTCGGACCGGTAACGAGCCGACGACTCATGCGCGACAGCTACCAACGGTCGTCGGGCAGATCACGCTCCGACATCTGCCGCCAAAACCGGATCAGTGCCCACCGAGGGACCGCCTGCCACGGTGCCCGGTTCACGAACCACGCCCGCCAGAACCCTGGCCGCCACGGACCGTCCTGCCAGTAGCCGCGCTTCCAGAACTCAGCGCGCCAGAAACCGAACCAGACGGCACCGGCCAGGTCCGCTTGGCGGGCACAAAAGCTCTGGTCCATCTGGTACGTCAGCCGTTCGCCTCGGGCTGGCAATGGGCAGAGTCGGAACGGGCAGCCGTGCAGGCAGGTCTTGCCCGGTTCGCCACGTTCTTTGAGGTCAAGGTTCCGTTTGACCCGCAATGCCTCGCGGTCACTCGTCATACAAGGCGGTAGATCGTTGCGGTCCGACCGGGCCAGCCGCACCTCCCGGCGGTCCGGGCTATCACCTCGGTCGGCAAGGTTGTAGAGGAGCATGATGTCGGCCAGCAGGCGCTGCGCTCGGGGCACCAGCAGACTCCAGCCCATCGAATCGGGGATCCACGACGTCTGGTGCCACCGGACATCCTCCGACGGGCTGCACGCGCCGACCCGGCTTGCCGTCTCGCTCTCGTCGATCCAGATGTAGCGTTCGGGACGCAGCGTGAGCAGCGCGGACACGCAGAATCGGCCGACTTCGGTGACAAATGGATGTGCTTTGCCACGCTCGCTACCGGTTACGGCGCTGCCAGCCAGACCAATCCAGTACTGGACCTGGGCCCAGGGATCGGCCACCTCACCGCCCGGTGGAGCCGACGCATCCGGATCATCGGGTAGCGAAAGCAGGGTGAGCGCCTGGATCAGAGCGATCTGGCTGTACCAGAAACCCGAGTTGCACAGCGCCAGCTCGGCCCGCTCGACCATGAAGCTACGGTCTCGGACCCGGGCGCCTCTGGGCAAGCGACGTAGATTTGCGGCAAGCCGGAAGCCCTGTGCCAGCGCGAGCTCCGCCCTGATCGAGAAACGTGCATGAGGTTGGGCGGGATCCCGCTTGGGCAACGCAAACAGCCACTGGTCGAGCTTCTCGGTGAGCATGTCGTTTCCGCAAGACCTGCTGGCCAGCCGGGACCGGCCGTCGGTTCCCTGGAAATCCTGGTTCTCTAGGGAGGTCGACAGGTAGAGCAGGGGTAGCACCCATCCAACGATCTGGTAGTGGTCATCATTCTTGTGATCCTGCGAAACTCCCATATTGCGGTCCGATAGACCAGTTTGCCCGTCGCCGGTCCCCAACTGCACCTTCTCCGTTGAGACCACCGCCTGTGCGGCAGAGTAGGACGCACGCTTCCCTGCGGTTGGCAGGCCCGACCGTCGCAGCGACAACCAGCGGTACGAAGAACTGTGGCTGGCGGCCGCCTCTGCTGCATATATGACCTCCGATCGCCGAGAGTGATCCAACAGCGGCGGCGGCGCGAGTAGATCCCCCACACACAACTGCTCTACAGCATCGATGCCACCGAGACCGACCTCGCGGGCAGCCGCCAACCGAACGCGGTACGAGTTCTCCTTGAGCGCAATGCGAAACAATCTCTCGTACGGCAGCATTACGCTGCTAACCTCGCCGGTATGGGCTCTATCACAAAGTATCCGCGCGGCGTCGCCAGCTCGCCGCACAAGATGGAGCTTGGCTTCGTCCAACGGCCGGTCAGGTGTGGTCTCGTCCTCACAGAAGTCGTCCCAGCACCCCAGCAACTGATCGATTATCGAATATTGTTCAGGCTCCTCACGCATGGCGTCGATCTCCAGCGCCGCTGCATACATCTCCAAGCGCCAGCATGGAATTATCCAAGCTTTTCCTTCACTCGTCCGCGCACCATCGAGAAGGTCTTCAACTATTCCACACAAGAATTTCCTCTTCCACCCCTCTTCACTCGGCATTCTTGACATCATAATCAACGAGTCCAGCAACTCCCGGCTTGGCTGACGATTGCCAGAGAAACCCTTGCCACCTCGCCCAAGGCCAAATTGCTTCGCAACTCGACGAAAGTCCTTCATGCTTAATCTGGACATGAATTCTGCGGCAAGGTACGCCTGAAGATCACCGTACTGAAAACGCACACCATCCCTTGCCTCATCGACAAATCCCAGCGCTTCACCACGCTGAATGGCGACGACAACACTATCCCTATTCTCGATCTCAACTCTGCCACTAGGAATATAATCACGCAGTCGCACTTGCAGATCATCCCTGATCAGTTCGGCAAATCCACGGTCCTTCCCGCGATCTATATAGAGACGGTCAAAGTGCACGAACTGCGGCGATTGCTGGTTGAGACCAAGACTCAGACAGGCGAACGCCTGAAGGATCTCCTCAGTCATCCTTCGCTCATCTTTGGTATGGGCATAGTCTATTCGGAAACCTCCTTCGCATAGCGCTTCGCACCACTTCCTGAGCAGAGCTAGCCGAACGGTAGCTCGATCCCTTGACTGCCAATCCCCTCTGATGTCCACCTTGGTGCCGCCGAATAGCTCACGGGGCAGCTGATCAGCCCCTTCCAAATCGCGGATGACGCGCAGGAACATCGGCGACTCCGCGACATCCGCCGCATGCACGACAGTCGCAATCTCGGCGAGCGACTGACTCGCCAGGGAGCCGACCCCGTTGCTCGCATACTCGATAGCAGCACCCTCGCCAAGCGGCTCCAGCGCGATTACAGTCGACTTCATGCCGCGCAACGGGTCGTACGGGCGGGAAGCAATCACCAAGGGTAGTCCGTCACCGACGGCACGGCGGATAGCTTCACGTATCGCGCTGTCCCGAGCCGGTGCCCCTTGAATCGCCTCGTCCAACCCGTCCGCCAGGACGGCAACTTCGTTAGAGCGAAAGAGTTCGCGCCAGAGCCGATCGAAATGGCCGCCACTGAAAAGTTTTGAATCGATTTCCTTTTCGAATTTTTCCTTGGCAAGCTTCTTGAAGTCGAGTTCGCCATCTCCGGTTGAATCACGCAGTCGGATCGGAATCGGAACGATTCCTTGCTCCGCCAGCTTGCGGGTCAACTCGACCAATGTTGCGGTCTTGCCGGCGCCGACCCCACCGATGATCACCATCGGAGATCGAGTCGCCGGATCCCGAATCCGTTCGATCAGCACCTCACACAACTCCCGGCGACCAGGCACGTCATCGATAATCTTTGTTGCGGTCTCCACCAGTTCGGTTGGTGTATCAAATGCCTTTCTCCGGTAGAAGCGAATGATCCGCGAATGCGCAAGCAGGTAGTAGACGACGAAGGCGATCGCAAAAGCGACCAACGGGGCAACAAAGCTCCTCAGCTCGCCCAACGCCGCAGTAGGGCTCCACTGCAACCACTGCAACCAGGATGGCAGGATCGACCAGTCCCAGCGCAACCAATTCCGGAGAAGATTGCCAACGGGAACCAACAATTGGAAGATCACGACGGCCAAAGCGATCAGCACCAACGCCAACCTGCAGAGGGCATACCACAGGGTTCGGCGCCAAGGGCGGGCGTCGGTCTGCCGCACCTCGACGGCACGCTGCAGGAGGGGCCGAGACTGGTACTCCACCTCTATCTCGGCTCGACGGACCAAGCGGGCCCACCAGACGCGGGGGGACAAGAGCCAGGATCTTCCGAGCCAGCCGCGCATCACCGTACCCCCGTCCACGGTGCGTCCGGCTGGGGCGAGGTGCCCCCTGCCATCGCGGTCAACGTAGCCCGGTCACTCGTGGTACGAAGGCGTCTTCGTAAAGGAGCAGTCGGATCGGTGACGCAACCGGCCACCGGGACAGCGGTCAGTGAAGCCTGTCGGGCACGCTCTGCCGATGTCTGTCGCCGCCAGAGTCCCCCGCGAGTTGAGGTTCGCCCCGTTCTCCGGTAGCCGAGCGGTGGCTGCCGGCCTGGCCACCTGGCAGATGCTCCGTGGCCCCGCCTGGCAACGGCTGCTTCCCGACGTCTACGTGGAGGCGGCGGCGTTCGACCCCGCCGACCACCGGATGTGGTGCGAGGCGGTGGCGGTGAAGCTGCCCGTCGGCGGGGCGATCTGCGGCCTGAGCGCCGCGTACCTGTGGGGTGTCGACCTGCTCCCCCGCAGAAGCCCGGTGCACGTCACCCTGCCTCGCTCGGTCAGACTCGGCGCGCACCCCCGGCTGGCCGTCTCCCGTCGCGCGCTCGACCCGACCGACATCACCGTTTCGTTCGGCGGTATCGCGTTGACCACCGAGGTACGCACGGCGTTCGATCTGGGCCGTCTGCTGCCCCGGGCCGACGCGCTCGCCGCGCTCGACGCCATGTTGCACCGCCGTCTGCTGCACGCTGATGCCCTCACCGGCTACCTCGACACCAACACCGGCGGGCGTGGCATCGCCCAGCTGCGTGAACTCGTCACGCTCGCCGAGCCGTTGGCCGAGTCGCCGATGGAGTCGCGGCTCCGGCTCCTACTGCACGACGCGGGCCTGCCTCGCCCGACGGTGCAGTACGAAGTACGCCGGCCGGCGCAGCAGGCGACGTCGCGACGACAGGCACAGGCAGCGGATGGTGCCGGCCGGGGTCGCTTCATTGCTCGGGTCGATCTTGCCTACCCGCAGTGGCGAATCGCCATCGAGTACGAGGGTGACCACCACCGGGAGCGCGCAACGTTCCGCCGCGACGTGGGTCGTTACAACGCGCTACGGGCCGCCGGCTGGCTCGTCCTGCGCTTCACGGCGGACGACGTCCTCCGACAAAGCGGACAACTCGCCCGGATGGTCCGGCAGGCCATCGCCGAGCAACGCCAGTGATCGGATCGAGGGAACCTACATTGTTGTCATCCGGCTGGTTTGACGACCATACAGGTTCCCTCGCTGAGCAGGTGGGGGTGACCGGCTCCCCTCGCTGCGTGGGCGCCGCCCCAGCAGGGGACATCTCCGGTTGGGCGGGTCAGACCAGAAGGGGACATTTCGGGACGGTACGCCGAACGTTGAGACAAGACTCACCAGTTTCCCCGTGGCCGGGGGGACGGCCGATAACATCCAAGTTGTCGGACAGCGCCGTCCTTCGTACTCGCGTGAGGAGCGCCCAGTGACTGAGCTGTCCGCAAACCCGATGCCCGACGCCCAGCAACTCGCCGCCACCCAACCCGCAAACGCCCAGCAACCCGGCGCCACCCAGGCCGGCAGCACGCAGGCCGGCACCGATGCTGCTGGCAGCGGTCAGGATCATGACGGGCCGGACGCGGCGCTGCGGGCCGACATCCGCCGGCTCGGCACCCTTCTCGGCCAAACGCTGGCCCGGCAGGAGGGCCAGCCGCTGCTCGACCTGGTCGAGGAAATCCGTACCCAGGTACGGAGCGACGCCGAGGCGGCCGCGGCCCGGCTCGCCGCGATGGACGTGACGACGGGTACGAAGCTGGCCCGCGCCTTCTCCACCTACTTCCACCTGGCGAACATCACCGAGCAGGTGCACCGCGCCCGGGACCTGCGCCGCCGCCGGGCCACCGAGGGTGGCTGGCTGGACAAGGCCGCGACCTTGATCTCCGCTCGCGGAGTGTCGGCCGACGAGATCGCCGCCGCCGCCCGCCGGCTCGCGGTACGCCCGGTGTTCACCGCGCATCCGACCGAGGCGGCCCGCCGGTCGATCCTGTCGAAGCTGCGGGCGGTCGCCGACGAGCTCGACGTGGAGATGTCCGAGGCGGTGCTGTACGGGGCCAGCGAACACGCCTCGTCGAGCAGCCGGCGCCTGGCCGAGCTGCTGGATCTGCTCTGGCAGACCGACGAGTTGCGGCTGGACCGCCCGGACCCGACCGACGAGGCCCGTAACGCCGTCTACTACCTGCGTGACCTGTACGCCGACGCCGCCCCGCAGGTACTCGACGACCTCGCCGACACGCTGCGCAGATTGGGCGTTGAAACCTCACCGACGTCACGGCCGTTGACCTTCGGCAGCTGGATCGGCGGCGACCGGGACGGTAACCCGTACGTCACCCCGGCGGTGACCCGGGACGTGTTGATGATCCAGCACGAACACGGCATCCAGGCCACCGACGAGGCGATGGACGCGCTGATCAACGAGGTGTCGGTGTCCCGGCGGCTGCGCGGCGTCTCGCTGGACCTGTCGGCCAGCCTGGCCAAGGACCTGGACGCGTTGCCCGAGGTGGCGCCCCGGTTCCGGCGTACCAACGCGGAGGAGCCGTACCGGCTGAAGGCCCGGTGCGTGAAGGCGAAGCTGGCGAACACCCGGCTGCGGCTCAACCGGGGCACCGCGCACGTGCCGGGCCGTGACTACCGCGGCTCCGACGAGCTGCTGTCCGATCTGGAGCTGATGCGGGCGTCGCTGGCCCGCAACTCGGGTCAGCTGACCGCGGTCGGCAAACTGGCGTCTGCGATCCGCACGGTGTCGGCGTTCGGTCTGCACCTGGCGACGCTGGACGTACGCGAACACGCCGAGGCTCACCACGCGGTGCTGGCCCAGATGTACGCCCGGGTCGGCGAAGTGACCGACTACAACTCGTTGTCGCGGGCCGAGCGGACAAAGCTGCTGGCCGACGAGCTGACCGGCCGGCGACCGCTGTCCAGCATGGACGTTCCGTTGACCGAGTCGGCGCGCAAGACGTTCAACGTGTTCGGCACGATCCGCGAGGCGCAGCAGCGGTTCGGCCCGGAGGTCGTCGAGTCGTACATCATCTCGATGACGTTGGGCACCGACGACGTGCTGGCCGCTGCGGTGCTGGCCCGCGAAGCCGGCCTGGTCGACGTGCACAACGGGCTGGCCCGGGTCGGCTTCGTGCCGCTGCTGGAGACCCCGGCCGAGCTGGACTCCGGTGGCGACCTGCTGGACGAGCTGTTGTCGCTGCCGGCGTACCGGGCGATCGTGGCCGCGCGCGGCGAGGTGCAGGAGGTGATGCTGGGCTACTCCGACTCCAACAAGGAGGCCGGCATCACCACCAGTCAGTGGAAGATCCACCGGGCGCAGCGGGCACTGCGGGATGTGGCGGCCCGGCACGGCGTACGGCTGCGGTTGTTCCACGGTCGCGGCGGCACCGTCGGCCGGGGCGGCGGGCCGACGCACGAGGCGATCCTGGCCCAGCCGTACGGCACCCTGGACGGCTCGATCAAGGTGACCGAGCAGGGCGAGGTGATCTCCGACAAGTACACGATCCCCGCCCTGGCCCGGGAGAATCTTGAGTTGACGGTCGCGGCGGTGCTGCAGGCGACGCTGCTGCACACCGAGCCGCGCCAGCCGCTGGAGTTGCTGGAGAACTGGGACGCGGCGATGGACGTGGTCTCCGACTCGGCGTTCCGCTGCTACCGCTCGCTGGTCGAGGACCCGGACCTGCCGGCGTACTTCTGGGCGGCGACCCCGACCGAACTGCTGGGCGCGCTCAACATCGGCTCCCGGCCGGCGAAGCGGCCGAACACCGGCGCCGGGCTGGGTGGGCTGCGGGCCATCCCGTGGGTGTTCGGCTGGACCCAGTCGCGGCAGATCGTGCCCGGCTGGTTCGGGGTCGGCTCCGGGCTGGCCGCCGCCCGCGAGGCCGGTCTGTCCGACGTGCTGGGCGAGATGTTCGGGCAGTGGCACTTCTTCCGCACGTTCCTGTCGAACGTCGAGATGATGCTGACCAAGACCGACCTGAGCATCGCGCGGCGTTACGTGGAGACGCTGGTGCCGGGTCCGCTGCAGCCGATCTTCGACAAGATCACCGAGGAGTACGAACGCACGGTACGCGAGGTGCTGGCGATCACCGGCTCGTCGAGTCTGCTGCAGAACAACAACGTGCTGCAGCGCACCCTCGCGGTCCGGGACACCTACCTGGAGCCGCTGCACCACCTGCAGGTGGCGTTGCTGCGGCAGTACCGCGACTCGGGGGCGGCGACGCGGACGGTGGCGACCGCGCCGGGTGCCCGGCGGGCGCCGAGCGACAACACCGCGCTGGAGCGGGCCCTGCTGACCACGGTCAACGGCATCGCCGCCGGCATGCGCAACACCGGCTGACACCTGAGCCGGCGCACCGCAGACGTGGTGGGCTGGCGCACGGCAGACGCGGCCGGGCCGGCCGACCAGCGGGGAGACTGGTCGGCCGGCCCGGGCACCCCCGATGCGAGCCGCTCGGTGCGGTCGGGTTCAGCTGGTTTCGCCGGCCACGCTGAACGAACGGAGCCGGTCGATGGCGAGCAGGGTGAACAGCACCGCGATCACTGCGGTCATGATCACCGATACGGTGACCGACACCTGGCCGTCGAACAGTGTCGTGGCGGCCATCCGGTCGGCGAAGGTGACCACGTACTGCTGGACGGAGAGCACCTGGGTGCCGGAGACGATGTTGCCCAGCAGCCCTTCCCAGATCAGCACGTAGACCAGGCCGAGCAGCACCGGACGGCGGGTGACCAGGCTCAGCGCCACGAACAGCGCCGAGTACGCCAGCGCTCCGGCGGCGCTCGCGGCGGCCAGGGCCAGGCCGAGGCGCACCGATTCGGCGAGCACCCCGGCGACGTACAGCGGCACCGCGACGGTCAGCGTGGTGACACCGAACGCGACGACGAGCTTCGGCAGCACGATCTGCCAGCGCGGCAGCGGCTTGCTGAGTACGTGCACGATGGTGCCGTCGTCGATCTCCGAACCGAGCACCCCGGTGCCGACGATCAACGCCACCACCGGCAGCACCACGGCCAGGCCGAGCGCGATCAGGACCGGCTGGGCCCAGTTACCCGGCGCGACACCGAGCCACCGGCACAGGACGGCGAGGGCGATCACCAGCACCGGCAGCGGCAGCAGGAGCAGGAACCGGCGGCGGCCGAACAGCCCACGCGCGGTGATCCACATGACGGTCGAGTTCACGGCTCTCAGGCCTCCACGAGGTAGGAGAAGACGCTCTCCAGGGATTCGTCCGACGGCAGCAGGCGGTGCACCCGGATCCCTTCGGTCAGCGCGATCCGGGGCAGGGCGCGGGTGAAGCTGCCGTAGTCACCGGCCCGTACGGTGATCCCACCGCCCTTGGGCAGGTCGACGCCGGTGACCGAGTCGTGGCGCAGCAGTGCCACCGCCAGGGCCCGGTCGTCGCTGGACTGTACGGCGAACACGTGCGGCCGGTTGGTCATCAGCCGCCGGATGCTGCGGAAGTCGCCGGAGGCGGCCAGCCGGCCGGCGACCATCACCTGGACGGTGCCGGAAACCTGCTCGACCTCCTCCAGGATGTGCGAGCTGAACAGGATGGTCCGGCCGGCGTCGCCGAGTGAGTGCAGCAGCGTCATCATGTGCATCCGCTGGCGCGGGTCCATGCCGTTGAACGGCTCGTCGAGCAGCAGCACCGTCGGGTCGTGCACCAGCGCGGCGGCGACCCGGGTGCGCTGGCGCATCCCCTTGGAGTAGGTGCCAATCCGCCGGTCCTGCGCCGGAGTCATCTCGACCAGCTCGATCGCCCGCCGGGCGGCGGCCGCAGGGTCGGCCAGCTTGTGCAGCCGGGCGCTGGCCAGCACGAACTCGTACGCGGTGAGGAAGCCGTGCACCGCCTCCCGTTCGCTGACCAGCCCGAGTTTGCGGTAGACGCCCGGGTTGCGCCAGGTCGGTTCGCCGTCGACGGTGACGGTGCCCCGCGATGGCGGCAGGAAGCCGGCCATCATGTGCAGCAGCGTGGTCTTGCCGGCACCGTTCGGGCCGAGCAGGCCGGTGACCCCGGCACCGAGGGCCATGCTGACATCGTTGACCGCGACGACGTTGCCGTACCAGCGGGACACCCCGGCGAGCTCGATCGCGGCGGGGCGGCCGGCGGGGCCGGTAGCGGCGGTGGCGCCGGTCGCGGCGGGCGTGGCCGGGGGCGTGGCGGCCGGGCTGGAGGTCGAGGTTGAGGTGGTCATCGACGGGCCGCCTTCCGGTAGCGGGCGATCAGGGCGGCGATGCAGCCGGCGATCAGGACGAGGGTGACCAGCCCGTACAGCGGGCCGAAGCCGCCGAGGTCCTGACCGGTGCCGGCCTCGGTCACCAGGGCGTCCCGGAACAGCCAGATCCCGGTGCCCTGCACCAGGCTGGACGGGGCGGCCAGCCCGGCGAGCTGGTTGGCGGTGACCGACGGCAGCACCGACAGCACGCCGACGATCGGGGTGGTCATCAGGAAGACGGCGACCACGCCGCCGGCGGCGAACGCCCGTTTGCCGGTCACCGAGGCGATGACCAGGCCGATCGCGCTGAACACGCCCGCCCAGAGCACGGCGTACGCCAGGCCCGGCGCGAGGTCGGTGACCTCGTCCCACACCCCCGACCAGCCGGCGTCGGTGGTGAACGCGCCGCCGAGGAACATCACCAGCTGCGGCGCGCCGAGCAGCATGAACACGGCAGTGGCCAGTGCGGCGAACTTGGCCAGCGGGTAGTCGACGAGCCGCAGCGGCCGGGAGAAGTACAGCGGCAGTACACCGCTGCCGAGGTCGCGGGAGACCAGTTCGGGGGCGACCACCGCGACGAAGAAGATCACCAGCCAGCTCATCGTGTCGGCGAACTGCGCGTAGCTGAGCAGCACCTGGCCGATCTGGGCGCGGACGGCCACCAGGCCGGCGGCGGCGACGACCACCACCCCGACGATGAACCAGGGAAAGATCTTGGCCTTGGCGCTGCGGCCGAGGCCGAAGGCGGTACGCAGACTGTGCGCGTAGAGCGCGCCGACGACGTGCCGGCGACCGAGCCGGGCTCCGGTGTAGCGCTGGTATCCGATGTCGTGGATGACGCCGCCCGGCGCAGCGGTCGAGGTGCTGCCCGCAGCGGCCAGGCCGGCCGACGTCGGCCCGCTGCCACGGGCGGCGGTGAGCTGGTCAGACGTTGACACGGGAGTCCTCCGTGGTGGCGAAGAGTTCGGCGACCCGGTGCCGGCGCTGGTCGAGCCGGTGCAGCGGCAGGTCGAGTTCGACGACCGCGGTGAGAATCCGGTCGTACGCGTCGGAGCCGGTCTCGGCGGGCACCAGCAGCAGCTGGCCCTCCCGGCTGACCGGCAGGTCGGCCGCGGCCAGCCGGGCGGCCAGCGCCTCGGTGCCCTCGCTGACCTCGATCGCCAGCACGTCGCTGGCGGTGGTCATGTCGGACAGTTGGGCGGAGCGCAGCAGCCGACCGCCGTCGATGGCGATCAGCGAGTCGCAGATCCGCTCCACCTCGCCGAGCAGGTGCGAACAGACCAGCACCGAGATGCCGAACTCGGTGCCGATCCGGTGCACCAGGGCCAGCATGGCGTCGCGGCCGGCCGGGTCCAGGCCGTTTGTCGGCTCGTCCAGCAGCAGCAGATCCGGGTCGTGCACCAGCGCCTGGGCCAGTTTGACCCGCTGCTTCATGCCCGTGGAGTAGCCGCCGATCTGCCGGTAGCGCTCCTCGTAGAGCCCGACGTGGCGCAGCGCCTCGGAAGCCCGTTCCCGGGCCGCCGCGCGCGGCAGGCCGCTGATCCGCCCCAGGTGGGTGACGAACTCTGCGGCGCTGAGGTCCGGTGGCAGGCAGTCGTTCTCCGGCATGTAGCCGACCCGGGCACGGACCGCGTCGGCGTCGGTGGCGGGGTTCAGCCCAAGTACGCGGGCCTTTCCACTGGTCGGCGCGAGCAGGCCGAGCAGGATCTTGATCAGGGTCGACTTGCCGGCACCGTTGGCCCCGACGAGGCCGACGATGCCGGGCTGGACCTCGACGGTCAGGTCGGCCAGGGCCGTCACCCGCCCGCCGTACGTCTTGGTCAGCGCATCGGTCGCGATGAGAGTCACCCGGCCAGCGTATGGACTGCCGGCACGTCGTGGGATGGGGTTTCCCCCTGGAGGTTCCCTGAGGAGCACCCACGCCCTGCCATTAGGGGTGACACCACGAGCCCGAAGCCAAGCGTTGCTCTGGTTCGGCCCCGGGCGAGCCGTCGACATCCCGCGATGATGGTCGACATCCCGCGATGGTGGCAGAACTCGCCGTGCCAGTCTCGACCGACGGCCGGACGGCTGCGAAACTGTGAGTTCGATCCATTTGGGGGGTGTGATGACCGACGGCTGGGTGCTGCCTGACGACGTGCTACGGGACGCGCCGGCGTACACGCCGCGGCCGTTCGAGCTGGCCGACCTTGAGCTGATCCTGTCCGAGGCGTACGCCCCGCTGACCGGCTTCCACACCCGGGCCGATCTTGCCTCGCTGCGTAGTCGCGGCCGGCTGGCCGACGGCACCGCGTGGCCGGTGCCGGTCACCCTGGAGGTGCCGGCCGGCCTGGTCGCCGGGCTCGATCTGACGAATCCGCTGCTGCGGGTCCTGGTGCTCACCGACCCGGAGGGCGCGCCGGTGGCCGCGCTGGAGGTCACCGACGCCTGGCCGAGCCGGGAGGGCTTCTCAGCGGTCGGCGGCCGGGTGCGCCAGCTCGGCGACGGCACCGGCGGGCCGTTCCAACGGCTACGGCGCAGCCCGGCGGAGGTACGCGCGCTGCTGCCCCCGGGACGGGTGCTCGGGGTCATCGCCGACCGCCCGTTGCACCGACCGCAGTTGGCCCAGATCGCGCACGCCGCCCGTACCCTCGCCGCGCATCTGCTGATCCTGATCCCGGTCGCTGACGGCGGGGTCAGCGGGCTGCCGCCGGAGGTGCTGGTCCGCAGTGTCTTCGCGGCCCGGGACCGGATGCCACCGGCGACGCTGGTCGCGGTGCCGTTGACCCGGCGCGGTGACGAGATCCGGGACGCGCTGCTGCGGGCCCGGGTGGCCGCCGCGTACGGCGTCACCCATCTGCTGTCCACCGGCGAGATGCTCTCCGGCGGCGGCCCACGGGTGCTGGTGCCCCGGGAGTTGGCCTACGACAACCGGGACGGTCAGTGGCGCTGGCGCGACGACATCCCGCCGCGCAACCGGCGGCTGGCGCTCGACCAGGAGGAGATCGACGACCTGCTGGACCGGGGTTTTCCGTTGCCGGAGTGGCACACCCCGCCGGCGGTGGCCCGCGAGCTGGCCCGGGCCCGTCCGCCGCGCCGGCACCGTGGCCTGGTGGTGTTCTTCACCGGGCTGTCCGGCTCCGGCAAGTCGACCATCGCCCGGGGGGTGGCGGACGCGCTGCGGGAGAGCGGCGACCGGACCGTCACGCTGCTCGACGGGGACGTGGTACGCCGGGAGCTCTCCGCCGGGTTGACGTTCTCCAAGACGGACCGGGACCGTAACGTCCGTCGGATCGGCTGGGTCGCGTCCGAGGTCGGTCGGCACCACGGGGTGGCGATCTGCTGCCCGATCGCACCGTACGCCCAGGCCCGGGCGGTGGCCCGGCAGATGGCGAACGACGCCGGAGCCGGTTTCCTGCTGGTCTGGGTGGCGACCCCGTTGGAGGTCTGCGAGAGCCGTGACCGCAAGGGGTTGTACGCCAAGGCGCGGGCCGGCCAGCTGACCGGGATGACCGGGATCGACGATCCGTACGAGGAGCCGACTGATGCCGACCTGGTGCTGAACACCAGTGAGATGAGCATCGAGCAGGGCGTGCAGACGGTGCTGCAACACCTCACCGAAACGGGTTGGGTGGAGCCGCGACTGAAGTCGGCCTGACCCACGACATCCTCCTTTGTCGCCTTTTCTGCAGATGACGGCAAGTCAGCCGAGAGGCCACGCTTGTCCGGGTAGCGGCAGCGTTATCCGATAGATAGCGTTTTACGCTGCTCAGGCAGGACAGCCGCCCAGGCAGGACAGGAGAGGCGACATGCCGTTACGCAGTCGGATTCCCGAGCCGCTACGTCGGATCGTGCCCACCCGGTCCTGGTCGTACGGGCGGTGGACGGCCCCGAACCGGGTGCTGCCGTCGTTCCTGATCTGCGGCGGGCACCGGTGCGGGACGGCCGGGCTGCACCGGATGCTGGCCGCTCATCCGCTGGTGCTGCGGGCGGCCCGGCGCGACGGGGTGAGCTTCTTCGACACCTCGTACGAGCGCGGCATCGACTGGTACCGGGGGCACTTCCCCCGCCAGCGCGCCGCCCGCCGGTTGCAACGACGCCACGGCGGCACCGCCAGCGCCTTCGAGACCAGCACCTACTACCTCTACCACCCGTACGCCGCACTGCGGATCGCCCGGGACCTGCCGGACGTGCGGCTTCTGGTACTGGTCCGCGATCCGGTGGACCGCGCCTGGTCGCACTTCCGGGTGGAACGGCTGGCCGGGCACGAGCCGGAGCCGTCGTTCGCTCGGGCGCTGGCGCTGGAGTCCGCGCGGCTACGCGGGCAGGAGGAACGCCTCGGCGTAGAGGCCGGGTACCGCAGCTTCGCCCACCAGCACCACGCGTACCGCCAGCGCGGCGAGTACGCCACCTACCTGGACCGGTTGGCCGGCCAGGTGGGTCGGGAGCGGATCTGCCTGGTGGAGGCCGAACGGCTGTGGACCACACCGGCCAGGGTGTACGGCGAGGTGCTGGACTTTCTCGGCCTGCCGAGGCTGGACGAGGTGCCGTGGCTGCCGCGGCCGACGGACTCGCCGGCCGTGGTCGACGGAGCACCCGGCGCACCGTCCGACGGTCTGCCGGTCGAGCCGCCCGGTGCCCGTACCCGTCGGGAGCTGGCCGACCACTACGCCCCGCACGACGCACGGCTCACCGACTGGCTCGGCCGTCCGCCGGTCTGGCGCAGCGCGGTGGCGGAAGCGTTCCGCTGACCCGGCTTCACCCAGCCATGAGCTCGTCGCCTACCCGGCCGGGGAGGCACTTCCGTTCGGCCGCACCTGCGCGATAGTGTTCGCATCTGTTGGATTGAGTGCGAGCCGGCGGAGGCAGGACGTGGTGCTGATGCTCGCGCCGCAGCGCCAGGCGGCGATCCTGGACCGGGTCCGGGCCGCCGGCGGAGTACGGGTCACCGACCTGGCCGTCGAGTTCGGCGTCTCGGACATGACGATCCGCCGGGACCTGGACGTCCTCGCCGACCGTGGGCTGCTGGCCAAGGTCCACGGCGGGGCCACCCTGGTCGATCCCGGGGCCACCGACGAGCCCGGGTTCGTGGCGAAGTCCGCCCGGCAGCAGGCCGAGAAGGCGGCGATCGCCGCGCGCGCCGCCGACCTGGTCGTCGCCGGCGGGGCGGTGGCGTTGTCGGCCGGCACCACCACGGTGGAGCTCGCCCGCCGGCTGGTCGACGTCCCCGGGCTGACGGTGGTGACCAACTCGATCCCGGTGGCCGACGTGTTCTACCGCGACGGTCGGGGCGACCGGACGGTGATCCTCACCGGTGGGGTGCGTACCCCCTCGGACGCGCTGGTCGGTCCGGTGGCCGTGACCGCCCTTCGCGACCTGCACGTGGACCTGCTCTTCCTCGGTGTGCACGGGATGAGCGAACGGGCCGGATACACCACCCCGAACCTTATGGAGTCCGACACCAACCGGGCGTTGATCATGGCGGCGGCCCGCCTGGTGGTGCTGGCCGACCACACCAAGTGGGACGTCGTGGGCATCTCCTCGATGGCGGAGCTGGCCGCGGCCCAGGTGGTGGTCAGCGACCCCGGACTACCCCCGCCGGCCCGCGACGTGCTGGCCGGACACGGCGTCGAGCTGTCGATCGCCGACCCACACCGATAGGAACTCAGCGCCGTGAAACGCAGTGCGGTACGGCTCGCCGACGGGCGGGAACTCCTCTACTTCGACGAGCGGGACGACGCCGTCCGGGAAGGCCCGGACCGGCGGGAGCTGCCGCCCCCGCCGCCCGCCTCGGAGCTTCGCTACGATCCGTTGACCGACGAGTGGGTGGCGATCGCCGCGCACCGGCAGACCCGGACCTTCCTGCCGCCGACCGACCAGTGCCCGCTGTGCCCGTCGCGGCCCGGCCGGTCCAGTGAGATTCCGGCGTACGACTACGACGTGGTGGTCTTCGAGAACCGGTTCCCGTCGCTGAGCGACCGGGTCGGTGACGGGACGGCCGGCTACCCCGGTGGTACGCCGTTCACCCCGACCCGGCCGGGTCTCGGGCGCTGCGAGGTGGTCTGCTTCACCGCCGAGCACGGCACCTCGTTCGCCGCGCTGGCCCCGACCCGGGTCCGCACCGTCGTCGACGCGCTGGCCGACCGGACCGCCGAACTGTCCGCGCTGGACGCGGTGGAGCAGGTGTTCTGTTTCGAGAACCGCGGCGTGGAGATCGGGGTGACCCTGCATCACCCGCACGGGCAGATCTACGCGTACCCGTTCGTGCCGCCGCGTACCCGGTCGATGCTGGCCGCCGCCCGACGGCACGCCGAGGCGACCGGCGGGCAGAACCTGTACGCGGACGTACTGGCCGCCGAGCGGGCGGCCGGGGTACGGGTGGTGGCGGCCAACGACCGGTGGACGGCGTACGTGCCGGCGGCGGCGCGCTGGCCGTTCGAGGTGCACCTGGCGCCGCACCGCCGGGTGCCGGACATCGCCGCGTTGGACGACGCCGAACGGGACGCCTTCGGGCCGCTCTACCTGGATGTGCTGCGCCGCTTCGACCGGCTCTTCGACAGCCGGCAGGGTACGCCGTACATCGCTGCGTGGCATCAGGCGCCGGTGCGTCACGAACGGGAGCTGGGTTACCTGCATCTGCAGGTGTTCACCATCCGGCGGGCGGCGGACAAGCTGAAGTACCTGGCCGGTTCGGAGTCGGCGATGGGCGTGTTCATCAACGACGTCCGGCCTGAACAGGCGGCGGCGCTGCTGCGCGACGCCTGACCGGGCCGGGACGCGTTCCACCGGACCCGACGTGTCTGACCGCGCCGGACGTGGTTGCGGGGGGCCCGGGACAGGGCCCCCCGCAGGGAAGGGACGGCAGGCTGCTGGTTCACAGCCGAGGATCGACCGTCAGCGTCATGTTGCTCAGGGCGACCGCCACCGGAAGATCCCCTTGGACGCGACTGGCACCACGTCCACCCTGTTCAACGATTCGCCGGAGGGTCCGGTGACGGTGCCGGCCGAGTGCTCGGACGCTCAGCCCCGAGGGCTCAGGCGCCCAGCCGCTTGGCCAGGTTGCCGTCGAGAGCCGCCATGAACTCGTCGGTGGTCAACCACGGAGCGTTACGGTCGATGAGCAGCGCCAGGTCCTTGGTCATCTGACCCGCCTCGACGGTCTCGACGCAGACCTGCTCGAGCGTGTTGGCGAACTCGGTCACCGCCGGAGTGCCGTCCAGCTTGCCGCGGTGGGCCAGACCCCGGGTCCAGGCGAAGATCGACGCGATCGGGTTGGTCGACGTCTTCTCGCCCTTCTGCCACTGCCGGTAGTGCCGGGTCACCGTGCCGTGCGCGGCCTCCGCCTCCACCGTACGGCCGTCCGGGGTCATCAGCACCGAGGTCATCAGCCCCAGTGAACCGAAGCCCTGGGCGACGGTGTCCGACTGCACGTCACCATCGTAGTTCTTGCAGGCCCAGACGAAGCCGCCCTCCCACTTGAGCGCGGCGGCGACCATGTCGTCGATCAGCCGGTGCTCGTAGGTGATCCCGGCGGCGGCGAACTCGGTAGCGAACTCGGCCTCGTACACCTCGGCGAAGATGTCCTTGAACCGGCCGTCGTACGCCTTGAGGATGGTGTTCTTGGTCGACAGGTAGACCGGGTAGCCGCGGTCCAGGCCGTAGCGCAGCGAGGCACGCGCGAAATCGCGGATCGACTCGTCGAAGTTGTACATCCCCATCGCGACACCGCCGCCGGGGAAGTTGGCGACCTCCATCTCGACCGGGGCGCTGCCGTCGGCCGGGGTGTAGGTGATGGTCACCGTGCCCGGCCCGGGCACCACGAAGTCGGAGGCCTTGTACTGGTCGCCGTGCGCGTGCCGGCCGATGATGATCGGCTTGGTCCAGCCGGGCACCAGCCGGGGGACGTTCGACATGATGATCGGCTCGCGGAAGACCACGCCGCCGAGGATGTTCCGAATGGTGCCGTTCGGGGAGCGCCACATCTTCTTGAGGCCGAACTCCTCGACCCGGGCCTCGTCGGGGGTGATGGTGGCGCACTTGACGCCGACGCCGTGCTGCTTGATCGCGTTCGCGGCGTCCACCGTCACCTGGTCGTCGGTCTCGTCGCGGTACTGGATCGACAGGTCGTAGTAGTGCAGGTCGACGTCGAGGTAGGGCAGGATCAACTGCTCCCGGATCTGCTTCCAGATGATCCTGGTCATCTCGTCGCCGTCGAGCTCGACGACCGGGTTGGTTACCTTGATCTTCGCCATCGACCGGCGCTCCTCTCGGAAACTCGTGTTAGCAGTACGAGCGTACTGGATTGCCGAACGCGGTGCGCAGCGGGCGGGACGAACGAGGCACTGCACACGTCGGGGCGGGCACCTGGATGCCCGCCCCGATCGTCACGCCCGTACGGCTCAGAGGTCGGCCACGTCCGCCTGCTTGGCCCGGACCGCCTCGGCGGCCTCCTTCAACGCGGCCAGTTCCGTACCGGTCAGGTCGGTGGTCACCACCCGACGGACGCCCTCGGCCCCGAGCTCAGCCTCCACGCCCAGGTAGACGCCGTCGATGCCGTACTCCCCGGTGACCCAGGCGCACACCGGCATCACCGCGCCGGAGTCCTCGGCCACGGCCTTGGCCATCCGGGCCGCCGCCGCCGACGGCGCGTAGTACGCCGACCCGGTCTTGAGCAGGGCGACAACCTCGGCCCCACCGTTGCGGGTCCGGACCACCAGTTCCTCGATCTTGTCCGCCGGCAGCAGCTCGGTCAGCGGCTTGCCGTTCACGGTGCACCGTGACGGCACCGGCACCATGGTGTCACCGTGCGAGCCGAGGGTCAGCGTGCGTACGGTCGCCACTGGTACCGCCAGCGTCTCGGCGACGAAGTGGGAGAACCGGGCGGTGTCCAGCATGCCGGCCTGGCCGAGCACCCGGTTGCGCGGGAACCCGGTGGCGATCTGGGCCAGCGCGGTCATCTCGTCGAGCGGGTTGGACACCACGATGACCACCGCGTCCGGGGCGTACCGGGCGATGTTCTCCGCGACGCCGCGGACGATCTTGGCATTGACCTCCAGCAGGTCCATCCGGCTCATCCCCGGCTTGCGCGGCAGGCCGGCGGTGACGATGACGACGTCCGAGCCGGAAATCACCTCGTAGCCGGAGCCGTCCACCCCGGTGGTCGCACCGACGACCTTGGTCTCGAAGCCCTCGATCGGCCGCGACTGGTTGAGATCGAGGGCCAGTCCCTCGGGCTTGCCCTCGATGATGTCGGTCAGCACGACGGTGTCGAAGACGTCGTACTCGGCCAGGCGCTGCGCGGTCGTCGAGCCGTAGAAGCCGGCCCCGACGACGGTGACCTTCTTGCCCATTGTCGTCTCACTCCCTGCTACCGGGCGAATTTGACGGGACCGTATCAGCCAGGTAACGGCTGAGCGGGCCAGGGGCGCGCCCGGAGACCCACCTCACGCCCGCCACGCCGGTCGACTCGCCGACCGGCTTCACCGGTCGGCGAGGCCGCGTTCCGCCAGCTCGACGACGTTGGTCAACAGCATCGCCCGGGTCATCGGGCCGATCCCGCCGGGCACCGGCGCCAGCGCAGCGGCCACCTCGGCCACGTCCGGTGCCACGTCACCGGTGTACTGGCCCTTGCCGTTCTCGCCGAGCACCCGAGTGATACCGACGTCGACGACCGTCGCCCCCGGCGTAACCATTTCAGCGGTGACCAGCCCCGGTACGCCCGCCGCAGCGATCACGATGTCGGCCCGGCGGGTGTGGTCGCCCAGATCCAAGGTGCCGGTGTGGCACAGCGTCACCGTGGCGTTCTCGCTGCGCCGGGTCAGCAGCAGACCCAGCGGCCGACCGACGGTGGTGCCCCGGCCGATCACCACCACCTCCGCGCCCCGGATCCGGATCTCGTTGCGGCGCAGCAGGTCGACGATGCCGCGCGGGGTGCAGGCGACCGGCGCGTCGAAGCCGAGCACCAGCCGGCCCAGGTTCACCGGATGCAGCCCGTCGGCGTCCTTGTCCGGGTCGACCCGCTCCAGCACCCGCTGGGTGTCGATCTGCTTCGGCATCGGCAGCTGCACGATGTAACCGTGGCACGCCGGATCGGCGTTCAGCTCGGCCACCACCGCCTCCACCTGCTCCTGGGTCGCGTCGGCCGGCAGGTCGCGGCGAATCGAGGCGATACCGACCTCGGCGCAATCGCGGTGCTTGCCGTTGACGTACGCCTGGGAGCCGGGATCCTCACCGACCAGCACGGTGCCGAGACCGGGCACCACCGACTGCTCCGCGAGCGCCTTGACCCGGGCACGAAGGTTGTCCTTGATGGCGGATGCCGCCGCCTTACCGTCCAGAATTGTCGCCGTCACGTCACCGATCGTCTCACGTCGCCCGATCCGCCCCGGTTGGCACCTCGCACGGACCAGCCGGTCAGGGCCGCACGTCGGCACCGTACGCCGCCGCGACCTGCACCGCCTGGGCCAGGTCGATCCGCGCCCCGGTCAGGTCGAGGCCGCGCAGCTCGACCCCGGCCAGATCCGCGCCACGCAGGTCCGCGCCACGCAGCTTCGCGCTGGTCAGCCGGGCATAGCCGAGGTCCGCCCCGGAAAGATCCACCCGGCTCAGGTTCGCCTCGGTCAGGTCGGCTTCCCTTAGCCGCAGCCCGGACAGCTTCGTACCGGTCAGGTCCTGGCCGCGCAGCAGCACGAACCCCCAGTCTCCGCCGTCGACATGCAGCGGGCGCAGCGTGCAGTCGAGAAACTGGGTGCCGGTCAGCTTGCAGTCGGCGAAGGTCGCGTCGAAGAACGACGACCGCCGGATCACGCAGTGCAGCAGCGCGCAGTGCGTCAGCCGGGCCGCGTTGGCCCGCACGTTCGCCAGTACGCAGTTGGTGAAGACGCAGCCGGTCAGCACCGCCTCGGTCAGGTCGACGTCGACGAGCTCACAGCGGTCGAAATGCACCCGGTCGAACTCGTCGAGCGCCCAGTCGGCCCCGACGATCCGCTCCTCGACGCGCTGCTGCGGCGACACGACGACGGCCGGCCGGTCAGTGGAAGAAGTGCCGGGTGCCGGTCAGGTACATGGCGACCCCGGCGGCGTTCGCCGCCGCGATCACCTCGTCGTCCCGGATCGAACCGCCGGGCTGCACCACCGCGCGTACCCCGGCGTCGATCAGCACCTGCAGTCCGTCCGGGAACGGGAAGAACGCGTCGGAGGCGGCCGCCGCGCCGGCGGCCCGGCCGGCACCGGCCCGGCGTACCGCCAACTCGGCGGCGTCGACCCGGTTGACCTGGCCCATGCCGACCCCGACGGTCGCACCGTCGCGGGCCAGCAGGATCGCGTTGCTCTTCACCGCGCGTACCGCCCGCCAGGCAAAGCCCAGGTCGGCCAGCAGGTCCGCGTCGGCCGGCTCACCGGTGGCCAGCCGCCAGCTCGCCGGATCGTCGCCGGCGGCGTCGATCCGGTCGACGGTCTGCGCCAGCCGGCCACCGGTGACCTGCCGCCACTCGACGTCCGCCGGCTGCCACGCCGGGGCGAGCAGCAGCCGCAGGTTCTTCTTCCGGGCCAGCACCTCGACCGCGGCCGGGTCGAACCCGGGGGCCACCACCACCTCGGTGAAGATCTCCGCGACCTGGTTGGCCAGCTCGACGGTGACCGGCCGGTTGACCGCGATCACCCCGCCGTACGCGGAGACCGGGTCGCAGGCGTGCGCCTTGCGGTGCGCCTCGGCGACGTCGACACCGACCGCGATGCCGCACGGGTTGGCGTGCTTGATGATCGCCACGGCCGGGGCGGTGAAGTCGTTCGCCGCCCGCCAGGCGGCATCGGCGTCGACGTAGTTGTTGTACGACATCTCCTTGCCGTGCAACTGCTCGGCCTGGGCCAGCCCGGCCGGTGCCGCCGGGTCCAGGTAGAGGGCCGCCCGCTGGTGCGGGTTCTCGCCGTAGCGCAGCACGGCGGCCCGGCGCAGCGCGGTGCCGGCGAACTCCGGCCAGTCGACCGGCTGGTCGGTGTCCGCGCCGACCAGGGTCCGGGCGCACCAGTCGGCGACCGCGACGTCGTACTCGGCGATGTCGGCGAAGGCACGGGCGGCGAGGGCGCGCCGCTGCCGCAGGGTGAAGCCGCCGTCGGCGAGGGCCTGCTCGACCAGCGGGTACGCCGACACCGAGGTGACCACCGCGACGCTGGTGTGGTTCTTCGCCGCCGCCCGCACCATCGCCGGGCCACCGATGTCGATCTGCTCCACGCAGCCGTCCAGGTCGGCACCGGAGGCCACCGTCTGCTGGAACGGGTACAGGTTGGACACCAGCAGGTCGAACGGGGCGACGCCGAGCTGGGCCAGCTGCGCGGTGTGGTCGGCGGAGCGCAGGTCGGCCAGCAGTCCGGCGTGCACGTGCGGATGCAGCGTCTTGACCCGGCCGTCCAGGCATTCCGGGAAACCGGTCACGTCCTCCACCCGGACCACCGGCACACCGGCGGCCGCGATTGTGGTCGCGGTCGACCCGGTGGAGACGATCTCCACCCCGGCGGCGTGCAGCATGGTGGCCAGCTCGACCAGACCGGTCTTGTCGTAGACGCTGATCAACGCCCGGTGCAGCGGGCGGCGGCCGTCGGTGCTCGGGTTCATCGGATGGTGACCTTTCGATGCGAGATGGTCCAGCCGTGCCGGACCAGCCGGCCGACGTACTCGACGAGCTGCGCCCGTTCCGCTTCCTTGATCCGCTCGGTCAGGCTGGCCTCGTCGTCGTCCGGCTCGACCGGGACCGCGACCTGCGCGACGATCGGTCCGGTGTCGACGCCGGCGTCGACGAAGAAGAGCGTGGCACCGGCCAGCTTGACCCCGTAGGCGAGGGCGTCACGCGGGCCGTTCATGCCGGGGAACGCGGGCAGCAGCGAGTTGTGGGTGTTGACGTAGCGGTCCCCGAAGGCGGCCAGGAACCGGGCGCCGACCAGTTTCAGGAAGCCGGCCGAGACGATCAGGTCCGGCTGGTACGCGGCGACCTCGGCGGTCAGCGCGGCGTCCCAGTCCGCCCGGCTGGCGTGGTCGGCGACCCGGGCCACGAAGGTGGGCACCCCGGCGGTCCTGGCCCGGTCCAGCCCGGCGATCCCGTCCCGGTCCGCGCCGACCGCCACGACGACCGCGCCGTACGCCGGGTCCTCGGTGGCGTCGAGCAGTGCCTGCAGATTGGTGCCGGAGCCGGAGACGAGCACCACGAGTCTGGCCGGGGACGAGGTCACCCGAGCACCCTACCCGGCCGCCGCCCAGGCCCCGCCCAGGTCCCGACCAGCGCGACGGGCGGGCGTGACGGCGGCAGGATTTGCGCTGACCAGTTACGCTGCCCGACGCTCGGGCAAACACGATCTCCGACCGCCCTGAGCGTCGTCGTCATGAAGGAGCTCTCTGTGCAGCCCGGCTATCCAGGCCAAGATCCGTACGGCCAGCAGCCCCAGGATCCGACCTCGTCGCCACCGTCCGACCCGTACGGCCAGCAGCCGCCGCCGGGGCAGCCCTACTCGAACCCGTACGGCCAGCCGCCGCCGCCGGGGCAGCCGTACCCGCAGCAGCAGCCGGGGCAGCCCTACGGTGACCCGTACGCGCAGCAGCCGGTGCCGGGCCAGCCGTACCCCGCCGGCGGCTACGGCATGCCGGGCCAGCAGAAGAACAACAACCTGGGCCTGATCGGCATGATCGTCGGCATCGCCTCGTTGGTGCTGGCCCTGTGCTGCCCGCTGCTCGGCATCCCGGCCGGGATCGCCGGCGCGGTGCTCGGCTTCCTCGGCAAGAACAAGGTCGACCAGGGGCTGGCGGACAACCGTGGCCAGGCGATGGCCGGGCTGATCTGCGGCGCGATCGGAGTGGTGCTCAGCATCGCGAACTCGATCCTCGGCGTTCTGATGGACTTCGGCAGCGGGTTCAACAGCATCTGAGCCAGGCTCTGTGACGCGACCCGTTCAGGGCGTCCCGGATCGTCCGGGGCGCCCTGTGCCGTTGCCGACGTGTCCCGGACCGGCGCCTTGTCCCGGCCCGGCACCGGACCGTCGCTGGCGGGGCCCGGACCGGTCCGCCGGGGGCGCCGCCACCGCCCGCGCCGCCACCGCGCCGACCACCGCCCCGACCGCGACCACCGCGCTCGACACCGCCGCCACCTGCCAGGCGACCGGGCCGACGTCGGCGAGCCGTCCGGCACCGAGCGGCCCGCCGGACACGGCCGCCGCACCGCCCAGGAACAGTCCGGCCACCGGCCCGCTGATCAGGGCGGCACCGATCAGCACAGCCCAGCCGGGCAGCCCGGCACCACCCCGGTCGGTCGCCGCCGGCCAGCGGCGGGCCAGCACCCACCCGGTGGTCATCCCGGCCAGGACCGGCAGGGCCAGCAGCGCGGCGCTGAGCCCCCCGGCCGGGCCGTTGGGCAGTCCGGCGAACAACGGGACCGCCGGCAGGCTGCCGAGGGTGACCTCGGTGGTCCGTACCGCAGTGTCGGAGCCGAGCGCGAAGCCCGGCCCCAACAGGTAGGCGGTCGCCCAGATGGTGGCGTTCGGCGCGTACGCGAGGCTGAGCAGCGTGATGCCGGCCTGCCCGGCCACCCCGGCCCGGTACACCCCGATGGTGTCGGCGGCGTCCCCGCCGCTGATCGCCACGGACAGCCCGGCCACGGCGGCACCGGCGCCGAGCACCAGCAGCGCGGCGACCACTCCGGCGCGCGCCGCGTGCCGGAGCAGGTCGGGGCAGCGCGCCGCCAGTCGACGCAGCGAACTGGTGGTCTGGCCGGCGCCGAGCAACGCGCCGATCCCGCCGAACGCCGCCAGCGTGCCCCCGGCCCGCAGCGGTTCGATCCCCGTCGTAGCGCTGCTGGCGACGTGCGCGGCGGCGGCGCCGAGCGCGCCGTACGCGGTCGCGACGGCCAATGCGACGACGATCGCCCGTACGGCGGATCCGCTGCGCCGGGCACCGACCGCCCGGGTGGTGTGTACCCCGGCCCGGTAGATCCGCCAGGCGGCGAGCGCGCTGAGCAGCAGCGGCGGCAGGCCGAGCGGCCCGGTCGGCGTGTCCAGCGGTACGCCGTGCCCGAGCAGCCAGGCGGCCAGACCGATCCGGGCCGCGCCGAGGACCGACGAGTCGCCTTCGGCGAGTCGGATCAGCCACATCACCACCGCGACCGGCAGGTACGACACCACCGCGGCCCACAGGGTGGTCACCGAGGCCGCGACGACCAGCGGGGCCCGGCCACGGCGGGCAGCACCGGGGGCACGGCCGGGGCCGGGGTGCCGAACGGCGTCGACCGACGCGGTACCGTCCGGCGGTCGCGGCGGATCCGGGGGGTGGGCTGCCATCGTGCCTACTTTGGCACGTGGGCGCACTGATCCGGCGGCAATATCGACGTGGCCTGGCCGGTCACCTGCCGAACCCGCCGACATTCCGGTCATTTGGCCGTACGCTCGGTGCTGGACCACGCCGTCGACGACGGCGGTCGTCGAGTTGACGGGGGACCCTGCTGATGACCCAGTATCCACCGGCCGCGGCGTCGGCCGGCAGCGACCGCAGCACCCTGTGGGGTGTGCTCGGCATCGTGATCGGCCTGCTCTGCTGCGGCATCCTCGGCATCGTCTTCGGCGCACTGTCGATCCGCGACGCCAACCGCTTCCGCAAGTCCCCGGTGCTGGGCTGGGTGGCGATCGTGCTGAGCGTGCTGAACATCATCGGTGGGGCCAGTCTCTGGGCAACCGGGAACTACCCGATCGGCTGACCGCACGACGACGGCCGCCGACCGGTTTCCCGATCGACGGCCATGTGTCGACTGTGGTCGATCAGTGTCGGCTGTGGCCGGTCAGCTGCCGGTGATCACCTGGCGCATCAGCCGGGCGGTCTCGCTCGGCGTACGGCCGACCTTGACTCCGGCCGCCTCCAGCGCGACCTGCTTGGCGGCGGCGGTGCCCGCCGATCCGGAGATGATCGCACCGGCGTGGCCCATCGTCTTGCCGGGCGGGGCGGTGAACCCGGCGATGTAGCCGACCACCGGCTTGGTCACGTTCGCCTTGATGAACTCAGCGGCCCGCTCCTCGGCGTCGCCGCCGATCTCGCCGATCATGACGATCGCGTCGGTCTCCGGGTCGTCCTGGAAGGCGGCCAGCGCGTCGATGTGGGTGGTGCCGATGACCGGGTCGCCGCCGATGCCGACGCAGGTGGAGAAGCCGATGTCACGCAGCTCGTACATCAGCTGGTAGGTCAGCGTGCCGCTCTTGCTGACCAGGCCGATCCGGCCGGCCGGGGTGATGTCCGCCGGGATGATGCCGGCGTTGGAGGCCCCTGGGGAGGCGATGCCCGGACAGTTCGGGCCGATGATCCGGGTCTTGCCGCCCTTGGCGGTGTTGTGGGCCCAGAAGGCGGTCGAGTCGTGCACCGGGATGCCTTCGGTGATCACCACGGCGAGCGGGATCTCGGCGTCGATCGCCTCGATCACCGCCGCCTTGCAGAACGCCGGCGGGACGAAGATGACCGTGACGTCGGCCCCGGTCTCCTTCATCGCCTCGCCGACGGTGGCGAACACCGGGAGCCGGGTGTCGCCGAACTCGACCTGCTGTCCGGCCTTGCGCGGGTTGACCCCGCCGACGACGGTGGTGCCGGCGGCGAGCATCCGCCGGGTGTGCTTGGAGCCCTCGGAGCCGGTCATCCCCTGCACGATGACCTTGGAGTCCTTGGTCAGCCAGATCGCCATCTCGATCACTGTCCTTCCGGGCGGCCGGACGCCGCTGCGGCGAGCTGCGCGGCCCGCTCGGCCGCTCCGTCCATGGTGTCGACCCGCTCGACGAGGGGGTTGGCGGCCGAGTCGAGGATCGCCCGGCCCGCCTCGGCGTTGTTGCCGTCCAGCCGGACGACGAGCGGCTTGGTCACCGTCTCACCGCGCTGTTCGAGCAGGGCCAGCGCCTGGACTACGCCGTTGGCCACCTCGTCGCAGGCGGTGATCCCGCCGAAGACGTTGACGAACACGGTCCGCACGTCCGGGTCGGAGAGCACGATCTCCAGACCGTTGGCCATCACCGCCGCGCTGGCGCCACCACCGATGTCGAGGAAGTTGGCCGGTTTGACGCCGCCGTGCGCCTCGCCGGCGTACGCCACCACGTCGAGGGTGGACATGACCAGGCCGGCCCCGTTGCCGATGATGCCGACCGAGCCGTCGAGCTTGACGTAGTTGAGGTCTTTCTCCTTGGCCCGCTGCTCCAGCGGGTCGACCGCGGACTGGTCGACCATCGCCTCGTGGTCGGGGTGCCGGAAACCGGCGTTCTCGTCCAGGGTGACCTTGGCGTCGAGGCAGAGCACCCGGCCCTCGGGGGTCCGGGCCAGCGGGTTCACCTCGACCAGGGTGGCGTCCTCGGCGATGAACGCCTGCCAGAGGCGTACCGCGATCTCGGTGATCTGGTCGGTGAGCTCAGCCGGGAAGCCGGCGGCGGTGACGATCTCGGCGGCCTTGGCCTCGTCCACCCCGACGTTGGCGTCGATGGCGATCTTCGCCACCCGCTCCGGGGTCTCGGCGGCGACCTGCTCGATGTCCATCCCGCCCGCGACACTGGCGATGCAGAGGAAGGTGCGGTTGGCCCGATCCAGCAGGTACGACAGGTAGTACTCGTCGGCGATGTCGGCGGTCACCGTCAGCATGACCTTGCCAACGGTGTGCCCTTTGATGTCCATGCCGAGGATGTTGGTGGCGTGGCTGACCGCCTCGTCGGCGTCCTCGGCTAGCTTCACGCCGCCGGCCTTACCTCGACCACCGACCTTGACCTGGGCCTTGACCACGACACGGCCGCCGAGGCGCTCGGCGATCGCGCGGGCCTCTTCCGGGGTGGTGGCGACGCCGCCGGCGAGCACGGGCAATCCGTGTCGCTCGAACAGCTCGCGCCCCTGGTACTCGTACAGGTCCACGTTTGCGCGTCCCGTTCCGTCTCTGCGGCGCGCCGTCGCGCCGCCGCCAGCGTGCAGAATCAGATGATTTCCCGGTCACGAGCGGTGACCGGCCATTGGCGCAGCCTAACCACCCGGCCCTGGGACGCCAGCAGGCGGGCGGACGGTGTGCGCAACCGCACACATCCGGCGAGCCGCCCGCGCAGCAGTACGGCGACCTGGCCCCGACCACCGGCACAGACCCGAAAAATAGGGTGTGCCGGCGACGTAACCCCCGGTGACAGGTGTCGTTGAGTGAGGTGTCGGAAACGCAGCGCGGGGCCGACGGAAAGCGGCCGATGCCCTGTCGGTCGAGGGGTGGCGGCGGGGCATCGTGCATGGAGAGGCCGGACGTGTGAGGGGTGCGTCCGGCCTCTCACCCTTTTGCTGCGCGCCCCACCCCCTTACTGGGCGGGAACGTTGCCGCTTCACTTGGCGGGGACGTTGCCGCGGACCCAGTCGACAATGTCGGCGGTGCTCGCCCCAGGGGTGAAGATCCTGGCCACGCCGAGCTCACCGAGTGCTGCGATGTCCTCGTCAGGGACGATGCCTCCGCCGAAGACCACGATGTCGTCCGCACCTCGCTGGCGCAGCAGGTCGAGCACTCGGCGGAACAGCGTGAGGTGCGCGCCGGACAGCACGGAGAGCCCGATGGCGTCGGCATCCTCCTGGATGGCGGTCTCGACGATCTGCTCCGGTGTCTGGTGCAGACCCGTGTAGATGACTTCGATGCCGGCGTCCCGCAGCGCCCTGGCCACCACTTTGACGCCGCGGTCGTGGCCGTCGAGACCAGGCTTGGCCACCACCACCCGGATCCGAGTCTCCATCGCTGCACGCCTCCTGCCGACCGACCGATCCTTAACGAAGGTTAACCAACCTCGGCACATCGACGGCAGCCCGGCCGACCCTGAGCCGCAACCCCGATTCACCCTGACTGAACGCACGATAAGTATTGCTCCATGTAACCAGCGGTTACCAACGAGGGGCCCGATAAAAGGTTACGAAAACGGACAATAGACAACGGACAGTCGCAGATCGTCAACAGTTTTTCGCGAGTCGGGTTGTGGCGGCCCTAGGGGTTGGCTACCGTGTCCACGGTTGTCCTCTGGCTCCAGCCAGAACCAACCCGGCCAACGAGCGTTAATCCCAGGTTCCGCAACGAGGGTCCCGGATGCTCGCACCGCCGCCGAACTACCCGCCGATGGAGGGTGTGCGTGCGCCAGCGCCTGTCGTCAGAGCCCGATCGATATCGGGGTCGTCGCCGCGTACCGACTCCACCCCGTAGCCGCTACGCGGTCGTCATGACCACCGCCGTCGTCGGCGCGGGTGTCGTCGCCCTCGGGGCCAGCGCGATGCCCGACGCCAAGACGCTCAGCCCGGCGGCCCTGGCCGACCTGGAGAACAGCGTCGCCCTGAGCGACCAGGCCCTGGAGATCGACGACCAGGCCCTGGACCTGGACAGCCAGATCAGCGAGCGGGCCGAGGACGCCGAGCGCGCCTCCCGGGACGCCGACCGGACCCCGGCCACCTCGATGACCCAGGCTGCCCCGGACGTCTGGATGCTGCCGCTGCGCGGCTACACCTTCACCTCTCCGTACGGCATGCGCTGGGGAAAGCTGCACGCCGGCGTCGACCTGGCCGCCGCCGAGGGCACCCCGTTCCACTCGATCCACGCCGGCACGGTCACCCTCGCCGGCTGGAACGGCGGCTACGGCTACTGCGTGATCGTCAAGCACGACGACGGGACCGAGGCCGTCTACGGCCATGCGTCCCGGCTGCGGGTCACCGCCGGTCAGCGGGTAGAAGCCGGTGATCTGCTCGGCGACGTCGGCAACACCGGTCACTCCTACGGCGCCCACCTGCATCTCGAGGTGCACGTGGACTCGGAGCCGCAGGATCCGATCACCTGGCTGCGGGGCAAGGGAGTGGACCTCAAGCTGCAGGTCGAGGCGATCTACGGTGGCGTCGTCGAGCCCTGACATTGAGTGACTGAAGAAACCGCTCAGGCCGCACGGTCTGAGCGGTTTTTTTGTGCAGTCCGGACGCCCACCACCAGCGAAAATATGTCCTGCGTCACATTGGATTTTGTGACCTGAACCACTATCGGTCCAGTCAAGAAATCCCCCATCCAAACACGGAGAGTCACGAAATTCCGGCCTCCGAGCGGTGCTCCTCGCCTTCTGTGACTACCCGGTACCCACCCACCGTGCCTGGCACACCACCATTTCCGGGTCCGTGCCCCCCTTACCGCGGAGGTCACTCCCGTGTCGCACCCCGAGCCCACGGAGCGCAGCAAGCCCTCGACCCGGCGTCGGCCACCAGGGCTGCACCGGCTGGTTCCGCCCGGCAGGCACGCCCAGGTAGCGGAGTTCGGCCGCCGGACCCGCACCGCCGCCCTCACCGTCCTGGCCGTGGCGGCCCTCGGGATCGGCGGCGCGGCCACCGCACTTAACTCCGCCCCCGACCCCACCGCGACCGATCCGGCGACGACCTCGGCCCTCGCCGACCGGGCCGACGCGGCGGGACGCGCCGACCGGAGCACCCGTCAGCCGACGGCCACCCCGGACAGCGGCGGGGACGAGACCGGCTTCGGCGCGGCGCCCACCGACAGCAGCACCAGCCGTGCCGAGGAGACCGGTCAACCGGCGGACCCGGCCGAAGCAGCCGACGACGCGCCGACCCGGACCGACGACGAGCCCGCAGGGTCGGCCGACGCCAACAGCAGCGACGACAACAGGGACAGCGGTGACCCGGCAACGACCTCGGCGACGGCGGCGCAGCCGAGCTCGACGGCCGGCACGGCCGACTGGGTCACCCCGATGCCCGGGGCACAGATCACCTCCTGCTACGGCCAGCGCTGGGGCGTCCTGCACGCCGGGATCGACCTGGCTCTGCCGGCCGGCACCCCGGTGCTCGCCGCCGGCGCTGGGACGGTGCAGGTCGCCGGCTGGGCGTACACCGGCTACGGGATCTCGGTGGTGATCGACCACGGCGGCGGTGTGCTCACCCACTACGCGCACCTCTCCGCGACCAGCGTGTCGGTCGGCGACCGGGTGGCCCCCGGGGACACCATCGGTGCGGAGGGCTCCACCGGCGACTCCACCGGCCCGCACCTGCACTTCGAGGTACACATCGGCGGGCTATGGAGCCAGGTGGACCCCGCCCCGTGGATGCGCGAACGCGGCGTCGACCTGGGCTGCTGACCGGTTCGGTACGGGTCCGGGGTCAAACCTTCTCGATCGGCGCGTGCCGCAGCACCAGCCACATCGTCTGGTCGCCGAAGTCGACCTGCGCCCTGGCTCCCGGCCCGTGCCCCTCCACCGCCAACACCCGGCCCAGCCCGTACCGCTGGTGGTTGACCCGCTCCCCCACCGTCACCTTGGGCGCGGTGGGCAGCTCGCTGGCGGTACTCAGCCGACTCGGGTCCACCCCGAGCCGCTGAGCGAGGCGGGCGGCTTTCGGCGTACCGCCGGCGAAGCCGCCACCTCGCGCGACCGGTGACCGGTCTGCGGCGGCCGACCGCCCACCGACCCCGCCACCCGTGCCCGACCAGGAGGTGTACGCCGCCTCGGTCCGCTCCCAGCGGACCAGCTCGGCCGGCAACTCGGAGAGGAACCGCGACGGCGGGTTGTATGCCGGCTGCCCCCACGCGGCCCGGGTCACCGACCGGGACAGGAACAGGCGCTGCCGGGCCCGGGTGATCCCGACGTACGCCAGCCGCCGCTCCTCCTCCAGCTCCCGGGTGTCGCCGAGGGCCCGCAGGTGCGGGAAGACGCCGTCCTCCAGACCGGTCAGAAAGACCACCGGGAACTCCAGGCCCTTGGCGGTGTGCAGCGTCATCAGGGTGACCACACCCTGGTGGTCCGGGTCGTCGTCAGGCACCTGGTCGGCGTCGGCGACCAGCGCGACCTGCTCCAGGAAGCCGGCCACGGTCGCCGGCTCGTCGGACGCCTCGACCCGCTCGGTGTACTCGCGGGCCACGCTGACCAGCTCCTGCAGGTTCTCCACCCGGCCGGCGTCCTGCGGATCCAGGCTCTCCTCCAGCTCGGTCAGATAGCCCGAGCGCAGCAGCACCGACTCCAGTGCCTCCTCCGGGGTGGTGGTGGCCAGCTGCTCCCGCACGCCGTCGAGCAGCGCCACGAAGTCGGTGATCGCGTTCACCGCCCGAGTGGAGATCCCCGGTGCCTCGGCCGCCCGGCCCAGCGCAGCACCGAACGAGATCCGCTCGCGGGCGGCCAGCGCCTCGACGCACGCCTCGGCCCGGTCGCCGATGCCCCTACGCGGCGTGTTGAGTACCCGCCGGATGCTCACCGTGTCGTCGGCGTTGACCACCGCCCGCAGGTAGGCCAGCGCGTCGCGGACCTCCCTACGCTCGTAGAAGCGCACCCCGCCGACCACCTTGTACGGCAGGCCGACCCGGATGAACACCTCCTCGAAGACCCTGGACTGGGCGTTGGTGCGGTAGAAGACCGCCACGTCGCCCGGTCGGGCCGCGCCGTCGTCGCACAACCGGTCGATCTGCCGGGCCGCCCAGTCCGCCTCGGCGTGCTCGGTGTCTGCGACGTAGCCGACGATCTGCTCGCCGTCGCCCTGGTCGCTCCACAGCCGCTTCGGCTTGCGGCCGGCGTTGTTGGTGATCACCGCGTTGGCGGCGGTCAGGATCGTCTGGGTGGAGCGGTAGTTCTGCTCCAGCAGGATCGTCCTGGCCTGGGCGAAGTCCCGCTCGAACTCCAGAATGTTGCGGATGGTGGCGCCCCGGAAGGCGTAGATCGACTGGTCTGCGTCGCCGACCACGCAGAGCTCCCCCGGCGGCACGTCGTCCGACCCGTCGCCCACCAGCTCCTTGACCAGCTGATACTGCGCGTGGTTGGTGTCCTGGTACTCGTCGACCAGCACGTGCCGGAACCGCCGCCGGTAGCTGCCGGCCACGTGCGGGTGGGCCTGCAGCAGGTGCACCGTCGTCATGATCAGGTCGTCGAAGTCGAGCGCGTGTGCCTCGCGCAGCCGACGCTGGTAGAGCGTGTAAGCCTCGGCCAGGGCCCGCTCATTGGGGCCGGCCGCCCGGTCGGCGAACGTCTCCGGGTCGACCAGCTCGTTCTTCAGGTTCGACACCTGGGTGGCCAGCCCACGGGCCGGGTAGCGCTTCGGGTCCAGGTCGAGCTCCCGGGCGACCAGCTGCATCAGCCGCCGTGAGTCGTCCGCGTCGTAGATGGAGAACGTCGACTTCAGCCCCGCGTGCTCGTGCTCGGCCCGCAGGATCCGTACGCAGGCGGAGTGGAAGGTGGAGACCCACATCATCCGGGCCCGCGGCCCGACCAGGTTGCCGACCCGCTCCTTCAGCTCACCGGCCGCCTTGTTGGTGAAGGTGATCGCCAGGACCTCACCGGGGTGGGTCTGCCTGGCCGCGAGCAGGTACGCGATCCGGTGGGTGAGCACCTTCGTCTTGCCGGAACCGGCGCCGGCCACGATCAGCAGCGGGCCACCGGCGTGGGTGACCGCCTCTCGTTGCGGGCCGTTGAGCCCGGTCAGCAGCGCGGCGGCAGCCAGATTGGGCTCAGCCGGCCCTCGGCCGGCCGAACTGGGCTCAGCCGGCCCTCGGCCGGCCGAACTGGGCTCAGCCGGCCCTCGGCCGGCCGAACTGGGCTCAGCCGGCGGACCGCCCCGATCCGTGACTGGTACGGATGGGGCCGCTGGGGTTTCGAAGAGTGGATGCATCGCACGGGCGAGTCTATGCCGCACGACCGACAGCCCCGCGCCGCCAGGCCCGCGCCGCCAGGCCCGCGCCGCCAGGCCGGATCGCAGACTCGGGCCGCCAGACTGGGGCCGTCGGCGCGCTGGGTGTCTTCCCAGAGGGTGGCGGAATTCTTGCGCTGGCGTCGCCAGCCTGGGCATACTCGTAGCGTGATCCGCCAGGCACGATTCTTCTTTAGCTACGGTTCCGGGAGTCCGGCTGCCGTAGGTCGCGCCTGATCATCAGACCTACAAGTGCCCCGGGCTCTCGCGAGAGCCCGGGGCACTTCGCGTTCCGGGTTCCGCGTCCACCGGGGCCGGACAGTCCAGGAGGCAGGACATGGGGACCAACGCCGTTGCGCACACCGCCGACAGCAGCGCGACGCCACCGGCCGGCACCGCTGAGGAGGCGGGCCAGTCTGGCGCGACCGGCCCGGCAGGGCGATCCGACGGTCGTCACCAGACCGGGACGGACGCGCCGGAGGCGGCCGACCGTATCCTGGCCATCCGAAACAGGATCAACGAGATCGACGACGCACTGATCGCGCTCTGGCAGGAACGGGCCGAGCTGTCGCGGCAGGTGGGCGCGGTCCGGATCGCCTCGGGCGGCACCCGGCTGGTGCTCTCCCGGGAACGTGAGATCGTCGACCGCTACCGGTCTGAACTGGGTGCCGACGGCACCCAGTTGGCGCTGCTGGTGCTGCGGGCCGGCCGCGGCCCACTGTGATCACCGGCCCGGCCGTCACCTCAGCCAGCCGGCGCTCGATTCAGCCAGGCGGAACGCACGAGGGCGGCCAGCCGGCCCGCTCCCACCATGCGTCAACGTGATGCGAGGCGACGAGCGGGCCGGCGCCCGGACTACTCGGTGACGTGCACGACGTCGCGCACCTCGGCGAAGTGGCAGGCGCTGGGGTGCGCCGACGTCTCCCGTACCGTCAGGGTCGGTTCCTCGGCGGCGCAGATGTCCTGTGCCTTCCAGCAGCGGGTCCGGAACCGGCAGCCCGACGGCGGGTCGGCCGGTGACGGCACGTCGCCTTCCAGCACGATCTGGTCCCGCAGGCCGCGCACCGTCGGGTCGGGCAGCGGGACCGCGGAGAGCAACGCCTGGGTGTACGGGTGGGTCGGCCGCTCGTAGATCTCCTCCTCGGTGCCGATCTCCGCGATCTTGCCGAGGTACATCACACCGACCCGGTGTGCGATGTGCCGCACCACCGACAGGTCGTGGGCGATGAAGATGTACGACAGCCCCAGTTCCTTCTGCAGCTGCTCCAGCAGGTTGATCACCTGCGCCTGGATCGACACGTCCAGCGCGGAGACCGGCTCGTCGCAGAGGATGATCTCCGGGCGCAGCGCCAGCGCCCGGGCGATGCCGATCCGCTGCCGCTGCCCGCCGGAGAACTGGTGCGGGTAGCGGTTGATGTGGTCCGGGTTGAGGCCGACCAGCTCCAACAGCTCCTGGACGCGGCGGCTACGGTCGCTCTTCGGCGCCACGTCCGGGTGGATCTCGAACGGCTCGCCGATCAGGTCACCGACCGTCATCCGCGGGTTCAGCGAAGTGTACGGGTCCTGCATCACCAGCTGGATGTTGCGCCGGGCCCGGCGCATCTCGGCGCCGCTGCGGCCGGCCACGTCCGCGCCGTGCACCATGATCGAACCGGACGACGGGGTCTCCAACCCGACAAGCAGCTTGGCCAGGGTGGACTTGCCGCAGCCGGACTCGCCGACGATGCCGAGCGTCTCGCCCCGGTGCAGCTGGAGGCTGATCCCGTCCACCGCGCGGACCGCGCCGATCTGCCTCTTGAACAGGATGCCCTGGGTCAGCGGGAAGTGCTTGACCAGATCCTTGGTCTCCAGGACAACGTCACTCATCGCCCTTGACCTCCTTCCAGAAGTGGCAGGCGGAGGTCCGGCTCGGCGTTAGCGCGAACCGGGGCGGCTCCGGGTCGGCCCGGCAGACGTCCTGCGCGTACCGGCAGCGCGGGTTGAACGAGCAGCCGGTCGGGATGTTCGTCAGCGCGGGCGGCAGGCCCTTGATGACGTTCAGCTCCTGACCCTTGAGGTCGATCCGGGGGATCGATTCCAGCAGCGCCTTGGTGTACGGGTGGGCCGGCGAGGCGTAGATGTCCCGCACCGGCGCCTCCTCGACGACCCGACCGGCGTACATGACCGAGATCCGGTCGGCGACGTCGGCCACCACCCCCATGTCGTGGGTGATCAGCACCAGGCCCATGTTGCGTTCCCGCTGCAGCTCCGCGAGCAGGGCCATCACCTGGGCCTGGACGGTGACGTCGAGCGCGGTGGTCGGCTCGTCGGCGATCAGCACCTCGGGGTCGAGAGCCAACGCCATCGCGATCATCACCCGCTGGCGCATGCCACCGGAGAACTGGTGCGGAAAGTCGCCGACCCGCTGTTTGGCGGCCGGGATCTTCACCAGGTCGAGCAGCTCGATCGCCCGCGCCTTCCCGTCGGCCCGGGACATCCCCCGGTGCTTACGGAACAGCTCGGAGAGCTGAAAGCCGACGGTGAACACCGGGTTCAACGCCGACAGCGCGTCCTGGAAGATCATCGCGATCCGGTTGGCCCGGATCTTGCGCCGCTGCGACTCGGGCAGCTTGAGCAGGTCCACGCCCCGATACTTGATCTCGCCGCCGGTGACGAACCCGGGCGGCGAGTCGATGATGCCCATGATCGCCTGGGCGGTGACGCTCTTGCCGCAACCGGACTCACCCAGGATGGCCAGGGTCTCGCCGGCCTGCAACGAGAAGCTCACCCCGTTGACCGCGCGGGCGATGCCGTTGCGGGTGCGGAACTCGACCTGCAGGTCGTTGACCTCCAGCGGCGGTGCGCTGGCGTCGAGGCCGGGCAGCGCGTCGATGGTGGCGGTGATGTCTCTGTCTGTCGCCATGGCTCACCTCACCGCAGCTTCGGGTCGAGGGCGTCACGCAGGGCGTCGCCCATGAGGATGAAGGAGAGCACCGTGCCGACCAGCAGCCCGCACGGGAAGAGCAGCAGCCACGGGTGGTCCAGGAAGTAGACCTGGTGCTGGGAGATCATGATCCCCCAGGACTCCTCCGGTGGCTGCAGACCGACACCGAGGTAGGTCAGCGTCGCCTCGGCGGAGACGAACGCGCCCAGGGTGATCGTCGCGTAGACGACCATCGGTGCGATCGCGTTCGGCAGGATGTGCCGGAACATCAGTCGACCGTGCCCGGCCCCCATCGCCTTGGCCGCCTGCACGTAGTCCAGGCCCTTGGAGGAGAGCACGCTGCCCCGCATGATCCGGGCGATGGTGGTCCAGCCGAGCACGATCAGGACGGCGGCCAGCGTCCAGACGTTCTGCTGCTTGATCACGGTCAGGAAGACGATCGCACCGAGCAGGAACGGCAGCGAGAAGAAGATGTCGGTGATCCGCGAGATGATCGCGTCCACCCAGCCGCCGAAGTAGCCGGCGAGCAGCCCGGCGGTGCCGCCGAGAAGGACGATGCCCAGCGTGGCGAAGATCGCGATCTGCAGCGACGGCCGGGCCCCGTGGATGGCGTGCGAGTAGTAGTCGCAGCCCAGGTTGTTGAACCCGAACGGGTGCTCCCAGCTGGGCGCGATCCGGGTCCGCTGGACGTCGCAGGCGCGCGGGTCCTGCCGGGTCCACAGGGTGGGGAAGGCGGCCATCGACGCGACCAGCAGCACGTAGATCGACGCGGCGATGAACACCGGGTCGCGCAGCAGTTGCCGCCGCGCGTCGGCCCACAGGCTGGCGTTGCGCTCGGTGGTGGCCGGAGCCGGGGCCGGTTCGGGTGGCGGTGGTGCCACCTCGGTGCCGCCGGCGGGGGCCGTGGGATGGGTCGGGTCACTCATGGTGGCACCTCGCTACGCTCGGTCCGCCGTGGATCAGCACGGCACCGGGCCAGATGTTCGGTCCATTGTGATCACTCATAGCGGATCCTCGGATCGAGGACCGCGTAAAGCAGGTCCACCAGCAGGTTCACCAGCAGGAAGACCATGACCAGCATGGTCACCACACCGATCGCCACCGAGGCTTCACCTGAGGTGGCGGCCTGGGCGACCAACGATCCGATACCACGTACGTTGAAGATCCGCTCGGTGACCACCGCGCCGCCCATCAGCGAGCCGATGTCGACACCGAGGTACGTGATCACCGGGATGAGCGAGTTGCGCAGTGTGTGCACGCCGATGACCCGCCGGTTTGCCAGACCCTTGGCCTTGGCGGTACGCACGTAGTCGGCCCGGATGTTCTCCATGATGCTGGTCCGGGTGAGCCGGGCGGTGGTGGCCAGGGAGACCGCGCCGAGCACCATGCCGGGGATGACCAGGCTGGCGGTCGGGTAGTCGGCGATGAACCCGGCGCCGAAGACGCCTCGCGAGATCAGTTCCGGTATCCAGTCCTGCCCGCGCAGGACGTTGCCGAACTCGACGCCGACGTACTGGCGGACCACGACGCCGAGGACGAAGATCGGCACGGAGATGACGAAGACCGTGGAGATCTTGACCAGGTAGTCCCAGAAGCTGCCGTTACGCAGACCGGCTAGGACGCCGGCGAAGATGCCGATGACCGCCTCGAAGACGATGGCGATGAGCACCAGCTTGAGGGTGTGCGGCAGGGCCCGGGAGACGAGCTCGGTGACCGGCTCCTGCTGCAGGTTGATGCCGAAGTCGAAGCGCAGGAAGATGTCCTGCAGGCGGTCGAGGAACAGACCGAAGCACGGGTTGCCCGGCTGCTCCAGGCAGGGGTCGCCGAAGCCGAGCTTCTCGGTCATGGCGGCGAGCTGAGCTTCTGTCGGCTTGCGGTCGCCGAAGATCGCCCGGACCGGGTTGCCGCTGAACTGGATGCCCAGCGACGTGACGTAGTGCAGTAGGAACATGGTGCCCAGCACGGTGGGGATGAACTGGAGCAACCGTCGGATGACGTAGCGCCCCATCTGGGGGGTCTCCTCTCGGCGCTAAACGTGGCGGCAACAGGCCCCCTCGTGGGAGTTCCCGTTGCCGCCACGTCGCGTTACGACTTGATCAGTCAGACTCGCAGGTCAGGAGTTCTTCAGAGTGATCTTGCCGTACTCAGCGTCCGAGATCTTGTTCCAGTGGAATTCGTCGACGTTCTCGCCGTACAGCGCAGCGATCTTGCTGAACCACATCGGGATGACCGGCATGTCCTCCACGATGAGGTCCTCGGCCTGGTTGTAGAACGGGATGGCCGCCTCGAGGTCCGCCGCGGCGTCGCCCTGGGCGATCAGCGCGTCGAAGTCGGGGTTGTTGTAGCCGGACGCGTTGCTGTCCGAACCGGAGCCGTAGAGCGGGTAGAGGTAGGTCTCGACCACCGGGTAGTCCGGGCCCCAGCCGAGCCGGAACGGACCGGTGAACTCCTTCTCGTCGGCGGTCGCCAGGTACTCGGGGAACTGCAGGTTGACCTTCAGCTCGTAGTCGATGCCCAGCGCGGCCTTCAGCTGGTCGCCGACCGCCTGCAGCCACTGCTCGTGACCGGCACCGGCGTTGGCCCACAGCACCAGCGGCTCGCCGTCCCAGCCGCCGGCCTCTTCCAGCAGCTCCTTGGCCCGCTCGACGTCCTGGGTGCAGTACTCGCAGACACCCGGGCGGTAGCCGTCGAAGGTCGGCGCCACAACGCCCTCAGCGGGGGTGAACCGGCCGTCGAAGACGGCGTCGATGATGCCCTGCCGGTCGACCGCGAGCGAGAAGGCCTGCCGGACCCGCTTGTCGGCGAAGCGCTCGTCGTAGGTCGGGAAGCCGACGTAGGTGAAGCTGTCGCCGGGGGCCTCGTACATCCGGTCGCCGTACTGCTGCTTGGCCTCCTGGTACCGCGCCGGCGGGATGGTGTACATCACGTCCAGCTCGCCGGACTGGAAGGCGGCGTAGCCGGCGTCCACATCGGCGTAGATCTTGTAGTCCAGGACGTCGGCCGCGCCCTTCTCCTCACCGGCCCAGGTCTCGCTGCGCGCCAACTGGATCCGCTGGTCGTGCTCCCAGCTGCCCTCGATCTTGTACGGACCGTTGCCGATCGGGGTCTCGTTGCAGGCGTCGGTGTCCTCGAGGCAGGCCTCGGCCATCGGGAAGAACCCGGAGTAGCCGACGATCGCCGGGAAGCCGGCGAACGGCTCCTTCAGCTCGACGGTGAAGGTCAGCTCGTCGACCTTGGCCAGGCCGGAGAGCTCCTCGGCCGCCGGCTCCTCGCCGCTGACCTCGTCGATGCCGACGATGCGCTTCATGAAGTAGGCGTTGTTCTGGGCGTTGGGCCCGTACGCCGTGTAGTTCCACGCCCGGATGAAGGCGTCGGCGTTGACCGGCTCACCGTTGTCGAAGGTGTAGCCGTCCTTGAGCGTGACCGTCCAGGTCTTGTTGTCCTCGGACTCGATCGACTCGGCGAGGTCGTTCTCCGGCTCACCGGTCTCGGCGTTGTACTTGACCAGACCACGGTAGAGCTGGCGGATGACCAGGATGGACGGCTCGTCGTCACCAGCGGACGGCAGCAGGAACGCCGGCTCCGAGGCGTAGATGCGAAGCGTACCGCCGGAGTTGTTGTTCTCCGTGGTGTCTTCGCCGTCGCTACTGCAAGCGGTGGCGAACAGAGCGATGGCGGTCGCTGCGACCGCCACCTTTAGGGTTTTCCCACGCATGGGAGAGCCTCCTCAGGGCGCTCACGGGGGGGTTGTGAGGTGACTGACACTGTGACACCAGGTAGCCCGTTGCGTGAAGGTGCCGTTATCAAGGTGATACGCGGACGGGACGGCCCCGATACTCCGGTCAAGATCACTCAACCGTCGCTCAGACCCGCCCTGACCTGGGCATCCGACCACTGTACAACCCTTATTACCGCAGAGTAGGAAAGCCCTCGTGTGACCTTCCCCGCGACCCCTCCATCACGTTCGGATGTTAAGTCAATACGATTAGTCACCACTTGTCCGAGGTGCCCGGATGCCGGATTGGCGGCAATTGCCGGCTTGTAACCTCAGGGTTAACACCGGTCCGCAGCAGACGCATCGCGAGCCCACAACCAGGCCCGCCATGATCGACACCGGACGGATCGCCAACCAGGTTCCCACCATCCGGGAGATAGAGCAAGTCCGCTGGTCGGTCAGATGAGCCGGCGGTCCGCCGCCCATCTGGACAGTTCGTACCGGTTCGACATCTGCAGCTTGCGCAGCACGTTCGAGACGTGGGTCTCCACCGTCTTGATCGAGATGAACAGCTCCTTGGCGATCTCCTTGTAGGCGTAGCCCCGGGCGAGTAGCCGCAGCACCTCCCGCTCCCGGTTGGTCAGCTGGTCCAGCTCCGGATCCACCACCGGCGCGTCCGGCCGGGCGGCGAACGCGTCCAGCACGAACCCGGCCAGCCGGGGGCTGAACACCGCATCCCCGTCGGCCACCCGTTGGATCGCCGCCGCCAGATCGTCCGGTGAGATCGTCTTTGTCACGTAGCCACGTGCGCCGGCCCGGATCAGCCCGATCACGTCCTCCGCCGCGTCCGAGACGCTCAGCGCCAGGAACCGCACCGACGGCCGCGCCACGCCCGAGCCCCGCAGCACCGCGTCCAGCACCGCCCGTCCCCCACCATCAGGCATGTGTACGTCGAGCAGCACCACGTCGGGGCCGACCGCGGCGATCCCGCTGACCGCCTCGGCCACCGTGCTCGCCTCGCCCACCACATCCACGTGGGCGCCGAGTTCGGCGCGGACCCCGGTACGGAACATCGCATGGTCGTCGACCAGGAATACCCGCAACCGCCGTCCGTCCGGCTGCCCCGGTGCCCCACCCGCCGCCGGCTGGCTGGTCGGTTCACTCATGTCGGCCATCCTCTCCAGGCTGTCGGCTCTCCGGCCCAGGCCGCCGGCTCTCCGGCCCGACCGGCAGCGTCAGCCGGACCTCGGTACCCGAGCCCGGCGTACTAATGATCTCGGCTCGACCGCCGTGCCGGCGCATCCGGCCGACGATCGAGCCGCGCACCCCGTGCCGGTGGTCCCCCACCCGGGTCGGGTCAAAGCCCGCGCCCCGGTCCCGGACGAAGACGCTGAGCTGCTCCGGCTCCACCTCCGCGTACAGCGACACAGTCTGCACCCCGGCGTGACGCGCCGCGTTGACCAGCGCCTCCCGGGTCGCCGCCACCAGCGCGCCAACCCGCTCGTCGGTGCCCCGGTCGCCCACCACAACGGCCTCGACGGACAATCCGAAAGTGTCTTCCACCTCGGCCGCGACCTGCTCCAACGCCGCCGCGAACCGCTCGGTCGGCGAGGCGGTCGGCTTGTAGAGCCAGTTCCGCAGCGTCCGCTCCTGCCCCCGGGCCAGCCGCTGCACGGTCTTCGGGTCGGCGGCGTTGCGCTGGATCAGCGCCAAGGTGTGCAGCACCTGGTCGTGGATCATCGCGGCAAGCTCGGCCCGCTCCTGCTCCCGGACCCGGCCCTCCCGCTCGGTGCGCAACTGGTTGAACGTCCGCCACAGCACCGGGGCGGTGACCACCCCGACGCCAGCGAGACCGACCAGGGCGAAGATGACGCCGTTGATGACGGCGGCGAAGTCGCCCCGGGGCGAATACACCGCCACCACCCCGATCACGCCGACCGCCACCAGCAGCCCGCCGCCGATGAACCGCAGCAGGAAGGCCCGGCGGTCGCTCTCGTCGACCACCGCGCCCAGCCACGGCACCTGTGGCAGGGTCTCCCGCCAGGCCCGCCGGCGCTCCGGTGCCGACTGGTGCCAGATGATCCCGGTCCCGACCGCGATGACCGCCACCAGCCAGCCGGCGGTGGCACTCACTCCACTGGATTCGAAGACCAGCACCTGGATCAAGATGACGCCGAGGCCGATCGCCACGAACGGCAGTAGTTCGCCCAGGTCGCGACGCTTCGGGGGCCCAACGGTCGCAGGTGGCACCACCGCCCAGAACGCCGCGTAGAGCAGCACCCCGAGGCCGCTGAACCCGATCAGTACGACGAACGCCACCCGTACGCCGACCACCGGCAGTCGCAGGTGGTGGGCGATCCCGGCGGCGACTCCGGCGACCACCCGCTGCTCGCGACTGCGATACAGACGTGGCGGCTCGATCGCGGTAGTGATCGCTGCCTCCTCGGCGGGTGGGACGTGGACGGTCTGACGGCCGATTCCGGCCGGCGGCGCCCGGCGGCGGTGACTTCGGCCGGTGGATACCGGCCGGTGGATTCGATCGTCACACGGCGACGACCCGCGCGACCACGGGGACGTCCCGGACAGCCACCGTCTGGAAAGTCAGGGTGGCTTCAGGGTCGATTCCCGAGGCAGGTCGGGCAGCCGGACACGGAGGATCACAAGTATGACCGACGACCCGACCAAGCCAGGTGGACCGGCGCAGCCACCCGACCCAGCGACCGAACCGGCACAGCCACCCGACCCAGCGGACGAGTCGACGCAGCCACCCGACCAGGCAACGGGGCCGGCAGGGGCGGCCAGTCCAGCGGGCGAGTCGGCCGGCGGGACCGCGTCGGCCCCGCCGACGGACCCCCCCACCACCGGGTACGGCTGGCAGCCACCGCCTCCGCAGGCCGAGGCCCTCGCCTCGCGGTACGGGTTGATCAGGCCGCGTCAGGGCCGGTACCTGGCCGGGGTGTGCGGAGCCATCGGCCGGGCCACCAACACCGACCCGGTTCTGTGGCGGGTGCTGCTGGCGGTGCTCGGCTTCTTCGGCGGTATCGGCATCCTGGTGTATCTGGTGGTGTGGCTGGCCACCCCGAGTGAGGGGGACAGCACCTCGCCGGTGGAAGGGCTGCTTGGCCGGGGCCGGTCGAGTACTTCACCGGTCACCGTCCTGGTGATCGGCATCCTCGCCGCTGTCATGTTCGGCTTCATCGTGACCGACGGGTTCCGGGCCGTCCTGCTCGGTTCGGCGGTGCTGATCGGCGGCGTGTTGCTGCTCAACCGCAGTCTCCGGGAGGACGGTCCGCGACCGGCTGGACCCCCGGCGCCGCCACCGCCGGGATACGGCCCACCGGCCGCGTACAGCCCACCGCCACCGGCCGGGTACGGTCCGCCGCCACCGGCCGGGTACGGTCCGCCGCCACCGGCGGGATACGGTCCGCCGCCGTACGGGCCGGTAGCGGGAGCGGCGCTAGCGGCCGCACCGGTCGCCGCCGGCCAGCCGGCAGCCCTCGGGGGCTACCGGGCACCATTCGCGCCCTACGGCCCGTACGCGGGTCGTAGCGGGCCACCGGGGCAGTTTCCCCCGCCACCTCCGGTCCCACCGCACCCGGTGCCACCGCCACCGTCGGTCGCGCCACGGCCCCGCAAGGAACGGTCCCGGCTGGGCACCATCACATTTTCGATGATCTTCGTGGTGCTCGGGCTGGTCACCGCGCTCGACCTGACCGACCTGGCGCCCACGCCACCCTCGGCCTACTTCGCGGCGGTACTCGCCACGATCGCGGTCGGGCTGCTGGTCGGGGCCTGGATCGGCCGGGCCCGCTGGCTCATCGCGCTGGGTCTGACGGCTGCCGCAGCGGTCGGTGTCTCCAGCCTCGCCGAGTCGGCCAAGGAGGCCGCATCGGAGCCGATGGTGTGGAAACCGGCCACCTACGGCCAGGTGGATTCGCGTTACCAGGCAACGTTCGGCGACGCCGTGCTGGACCTGCGCAACGTGGACTTCACCGACCGGCAGAAGGACGTGACGGTCTCGCTGTCGTTCGGCAAACTTCGCGTCTACCTGCCGGACGAGGTCGACGTACGGACCGAGACCGACATGAACGCCGGTAACGCGTCCGTGCTCGGACACCGCTGGGACGGCTTCGAGCAGGGCCGCCGCATCGTGGAGGACCTCGGATCGGACGGTACCGGCGGCGGCGAACTCACCCTGCGGATCGAAATCAACGCCGGCGACCTGGAGGTCATCCGATGAAACGGCACCGCACCGACGGCGTCTCCCTCACCTTCGGCCTGATCTTCCTCCTGATCGCCGGTTGGTGGCTGATCGCCCAGTCAGTCGACGTACCGCTGCCCCGGGTCGGCTGGATCGTCGCCGGCGGGCTGATCCTGCTCGGCGTACTCGGGTTGGTGGGCGCGTTGCGGTCCGGCCGCAGCGAACCGCCCCCCGGCACCGCTGGCCAGGCCCACGGGCCGGCGGAAGCCGACGCCTCCGCGCCCGCCGGGCCGACGTCCGCCGGGCCGACGTCCGATGCCCCGACGTCTGCCGAGCCGGCCACCCGGCCCAGCGGATCGGGTGGTTGACGGCCCGCTGCAGCCCACCGGTGGTGCACCTATGCTGGGTCCGCGTCCCACCATTGCCGCGAGGAGCCCGTCCGCCATGTCCGACACCCCCGTACCAGTCACTTCCGTGCTTCGTGCCCGCGCCGACGTCGGCGACCGCGCCGCCCGGGCGCTGACCGCCGAACTCGCCCGGGACAACGCGGCGAAGCACGTCCTGCTGGTCGAGGTGGCCCCGGGATCGATGCTGGTCGACGCCGCCATCGACGCACTGCTACCCGGCGACACGATGACCGTGGTGCCGGCCAGCGTCGACCAGACGGCACAGCTGCGGGCGGAGATCGCCGGCCACGGCCCGTGGGTCGACGAACGGGTCCGGGTGATCGAGACGGCGTCGGCCGCCGACCCGGCCGACCTGCTCATCATCGGGACCGTCCTCACCGGCAGTGGTGAGCAGGCCCGCGTCATGATCGACGGCTACGGCAAGTACCTCACCGAAGGCGCCGTGCTGTCCGTGGCCGTCGCTGCGCTGCCGGGCGGCACCTCGGGTGCGGCCGCCGAACTGGACCGGCAGGTGGCGCTCTTCGGCGTCGGCAGTGACCTGGTGCTGCGCAACGTCCCGCCGCTGCGGGTGCACCGGCTGCGGTTCACCCCGGCGCCGGTCGACCGGGCCGCCAAGCTGGGGCCGGCGTTCCGGACGAGCAGCGTGCCGCTGACCCGGGGGATGCACATCGATTCCAGCGGCGTGGCCGCCGCCGGGATCGCCCTCGGCCTGGCCGCGGCGACCCGGCTGGCCCGGCCGAAGAGCCGGCTCTGGCTGCTGCCGGCGTTGGCCGCCGGCCCGGTCGCCGCGTTCTTCCGCGATCCGCAACGCGACGTTCCGGAGGATCCGACCGCCGTGGTCGCGGCGAGCGACGGCCGGGTGCTGTCGGTGGAGCGGGTGCACGACGAACGGCTCGGTGCCACCGGGTTCCTGCGGATCGCGGTCTTCCTCTCGGTGCTCGACGTGCACGTCAACCGCAGCCCGGTGGCCGGCCGGGTGGTCGACCACTTCGTCACCGACGGCGGGTTCGCCGCCGCGATGAAGCCGGCCGCCGAGCACAACGTCGCCGCGTACACGGTGCTGGAGACCGCTCGGGGCCGGGTGGTGGTCGCGCAGCGTACCGGAATGGTGGCCCGACGGATCGCGCACCGCGCCCCGGTCGGCAGTCTGCTCGCCAAGGGTGAGCGGTTCGGGCTGATCAGGTTCGGTTCACGCACCGACGTCTACCTGCCGGCGGACGCCGCCGAGGCGCTGGTCGGGCCGGGTGACCGGGTGGCCGGTGGCAGCTCGGTGATCGCCCGCTGGCGCTGACCCCCAGAGCCGGCCGGTCGGGGCCGGGCCGGTGCCTGAGGGTCAGGTGGCCCGCCGCTGGTGCAGCCAGAGCACCGGCCCGCTCACCAGGTAGGCCAGCACGGTCAGGCCGAAGGTCAGCCGCGCGTCGATCAACGCGCCGACCACCGGCACGACCCACAGCCACGGCGGCAGCTTGATCAGCCGGGCCAGCTTCGCGTACGGGAAGCTGGAGATCATCGCGAAGGCCAGCAGCGCCACGACCGCCAGCTGCGCACCGCCGGGGATCGGGACGTCGATCAGCACGCCGAGACCGAGGACGGCGGCGGCCAGCGTGGTCGGTACGCCGGTGAAGAACCGGCCGTCGCACGGCGACACGTTGAACCGGGCCAGCCGGATCGCTGCGCAGCCGGCGACCAGGGCGCAGGCGACCGCCGCGGCGGTGGTGGAGACCGAGCCGGCCAGCGAGGCGTAGACGACGACCGGGGCGGCCAGCCCGAACGAGCACATGTCGGCGAGTGAGTCCATCTGCGCGCCGAACGGGCTCGCCACCCCGAGCCGGCGGGCCAGCGCCCCGTCGAGTCCGTCGAAGACCACGCAGGCGATCAGGCAGGCCGCAGCCGGGCGTACGTCGCCTTCCATCGCCAGGAAGATGGCGGTGAGGCCGAGCGTGAGGCTGGCCAGCGTAGTCGAGTTGACCAGCACGAAGCCGGCCCGCCGGGCCGCCGTCGGGGTGCCGGGCAGCAGCGGTACGGCAGCCGGCGGCAGCTCTCCGGGCCGGCTGTCCGCCGTGGCGGTGTGGTCGTCGGGGGCGATCGGGCGGTCCTCGACACCGGTGGCAGGTGCCGGACCGACCGGACCGACCGCCGGGCTGAGCGGAGCGATCGCGGCGATCTCGGCCGCCGTCAGCGGGTCAACCCGGTACCGTCCGACGGAGTCCGCCGACCGCCGGCCGAAACGGAGCCGGTCGCTGCCGCTGCGGCCGACCCGCACCAGCAGGACCTGGCGGGCCAGGCTGCCACTACGACGAAGCGGACCGGTCCATCGACGGCCCGCCCATTGACGTCCTGCCGGCCGGGGACTGTCAGTCGTACGCCGCCGCCGCCACGGGGCTCTCGCCACGGATCCCTCCATCATCGGTCGGTCGCCCGGCGCAAGTTTGTGCCGGACGCCCGATTATGCGGCCTACACCATTGCACAGCCGACGCGGGATGGCGAGAGATCAGTCTGAGTTATGCCGGTTCGTCCGGGCCAAACCGGTCACCTGCTCACGGCGATGCGCTTGCTTCAGCAAGCGGTGCTAGCTGAAGCAAGCATCGACGACAGCCTTCCCAGCGGTGCCGCCGAGCGTCGGAGGGCACCGCCAGGGTCGGGGTCAGACCAGCCGGGCGGCTCCGACCGCCTCGGCGGTCACCTCGGTCAGCTCCGACCGGATGGCAGCCAGATCCGTCCGAGCGAACCAGCGGGCCTCCGAGGTCGACCCACCGATGTCAGTGACGATCGGCAGCGACGGGCGGTCCACCTCCACCTGGTAGAAGGCGCGCACCCCGTGCCAGTCGATCGGGTAGCCCTCCGGACCGAGCGAGGCCGCGTCCCGGTGGCTGGCCACGCCGAGCAGCCGGACCAGCCTGCCACGCTGGCCGGTCTCCTCGACCAGCTCTCGGATCAGCGCCGTGCCAGGCTGTTCGCCGTAGTCGGTGCCACCGCCGGGCAGATGCCACCGACCGGCACCCGGGTAGCCGGGCGCGATCCGGGTCAGCAGGACCCGCCGAACCGGGTCGGTGGCGACCGCGTACGCGGCGAACCGTTGCGCCCGGTGCAGCCCGTCCGGCCCCGGTACGGCGTAGAACGACGGGAAGTCGGGAGCGGTGTCCGGGCGCAGGTCGATCGTCTCCGGCGGCAGGCCGAGGGCACTGGCGGTGAACGGACGCAGCGGCAGTTGCTTCGCCTCGTCCAGACTGCACCACCGGGCGAGGTCGGTAGGCTGGTTGATCCGGTGGCAGATCTGCCCGCCACGGATCGACGCATCGTAGATCAACCGGTCGGTGTGCAGGGTGATTCCGCGCCGAGGAAGGGAGCGCATGTCGGCAAGCACGTCACGCAACCCGGTGATCGCGACCGAAATGCCGGTTTCCGCGGCGGTCTCCCGGACCACGGTGTGGTTGGGATCCTCCCCGTGGTCCACCGCTCCTCCCGGCAGCGACCACACCCCGGGTGTACCAGAGCGCGGAGAGGCGCGGACCAGCAGAACCCGGTCCTCCGAATCGGCACAGACAGCGTATGCCGCGATCCTGCGAAGCGGCTCTAGGGCGGGAGTCACGAGTCCGAATTCTGCCCGCAAGTGGCCAGTCGGCGCGGACGACTGTCAGATTGGCGACAGTATTCTAGGTAACTACTTGACTACCTAGAGCCGCATTCCGGGACGGATCAGGGTATTGATCCGGGGGGTCACCGAGGTCGCCGAGGACCGCCGCGTGGACCGTTGAAGCATGACGACCTCCCAGAACCCCACAGCTCAGGCCCCGTACAAGCAACTCCGGCGACCCACCACGGACCGGATGATCGCCCCTCGGCCACCACCGGCTGACCGGTCAGTTCACTCCCACTCGATGGTGCCCGGCGGCTTGCTGGTCACGTCCAGCACCACCCGGTTCACTTCGGGCACCTCATTGGTGATCCGGGTGGAGATCCGGCCGATCACCTCGTACGGCAGCCGGGACCAGTCGGCAGTCATGGCGTCCTCACTGGACACCGGACGCAGCACCACCGGGTGGCCGTAGCTGCGCCCGTCGCCCTGCACCCCGACGCTGCGCACGTCGGCCAGCAGCACCACCGGAAACTGCCAGACGTCGCGGTCCAGCCCGGCGGCGGTCAGCTCCTCGCGGGCGATCAGATCGGCGGCGCGCAGCAGGTCCAGCCGCTGCCGGTCGACCGCGCCGATGATCCGGATCGCCAGCCCCGGGCCGGGGAACGGGTGCCGCCAGACCATCGCCTCCGGCAGCCCGAGTTGCAGGCCGAGCGCCCGCACCTCGTCCTTGAACAACGTGCGCAGCGGCTCGACCAGGGCGAACTGCAGGTCGTCCGGCAGCCCGCCGACGTTGTGGTGCGACTTGATGTTGGCGGTGCCGGTGCCGCCACCGGACTCCACCACGTCCGGGTAGAGGGTGCCCTGCACCAGGAACTCGACGTCACCGGCGGCGGCCACCTCGCGGGCCGCCGCCTCGAAGACCCGGATGAACTCCCGACCGATGATCTTGCGCTTCTGCTCCGGGTCGGTCACCCCGGCCAGCGCGCCGAGGAACTGGTCGGTGGCGTCGACCACCTTCAACTTGATCCCGGTCGCGGCGACGTAGTCCGACTCGACCTGCTCGGCCTCCCCTGCCCGCAGCAGCCCGTGGTCGACGAAGACACAGGTCAACTGGTCGCCGACAGCCCGGTGCACCAACGCGGCGGCGACCGCCGAGTCGACTCCGCCGGACAGCCCGCAGATGACCTCCTTGGCACCGACCTGCTCGCGGATCCGGGCCACCTGCTCGTCGATGATGTTCTGCGGCGTCCAGGTCGGCTCGATGCCGGCGATGTCGTACAGGAAGCGGGTCAGCATCAGCTGGCCGTGCGCGGTGTGCCCCACCTCCGGGTGGAACTGCACCCCGGCCCGCCGGCCGGCGAGATCCTCGAACGCGGCGACCGGCGCCCCGGCCGAGCCGGCGGTGACCGTGAACCCTTCCGGCGCGGCGGTCACGCAGTCACCGTGACTCATCCACACCGGGATCTCGGTCGGCAGCTCCCGCAGCAGCACTCCGGCCTCGGGACGGGCGGCCAGCGGGGTGCCGCCGTACTCCCGGTTGCCGGTGTGCGCCACCGTGCCGCCGAGCGCCAGCGCCATCGCCTGGAAGCCGTAGCAGATGCCGAAGACCGGCACCCCACCGTCGAACAGCTTCGGGTCGACCTGCGGGGCACCGTCGGCGTAGACGCTGGCCGGGCCGCCGGACAGGATGATCGCGGCCGGCTCCTTGGCCATCATCTCGGCCACCGGCATGTCGTGCGGGACGATCTCCGAGTAGACCTTGGCCTCGCGCACCCGACGGGCGATCAGCTGGGCGTACTGGGCTCCGAAGTCCACCACCAGGACCGGACGCGGCGTGCTCATGCTCCGGAGCCTACCGACCGTCGCCGAACCGTCCCGACGATGGTTCAGGGTCGCGGCTCAGCTCGCCGGGGGGCGGCGGTCCGGCTCGCCCTTGACCGGCCAGTGGGCCATCGCCCGCTCGGCGAGCGCGACGATGGTCAGCGACGGGTTCACCCCCCGGTTGGCCGGCGCCGCCGCGCCGTCGACCACGTACAGGCCCAGACAACCGAAAACCCGGTGGTACGCGTCGACGACGCCGTCGGAGCGGCTGGCGCCGATCACCGCCCGCCCAGGATGTGCGCGGTCAAAGGTGCGGTACGCGGTGTTCAGGTCCGCGAGGGCCTGCTGCAACACCACCGCCGACACCTCACCCAGCCACGCCCAGCCACGCCCGCTCCGGAGTCGCCTTGGCCCGCGTGATGACCCGCCTGGACAGCTCGGCGTCCGACACGTACGGCAGACCCTGCTCGTGGGCGGTCCGCCGGGCGCGCAGCCCGTCGTTGAACACCACCCGGGCGCATCCGAACGCCTTCGCCAGCGTGATCTGCTGGCCGGGCGTCGGATAGACCCGGAACTGGTACCGGAGCTGCACGAACCACACGACACCATATTGGTCTACGCCAGAAGTCGAAGGTGTCCGTACCGGCAGGCACTGCGTCGTCGCGATGCACGTCCACTTGGTTTCGTGACGAGGTTCCGGCACCCGGTGTTCGCCGACCGGCACCTGACCCGCATGAAACAGATCATGCGGGACGTGTGCACGGACTTCGAGGCCGAACTGGTCGAGTTCAACGGCGGCCACAACCACGTCCACCTGCTGGTCGACCACCCACCCGAAGTCGCCGTTTCCCGCCTGGTCAACTCACTCAAGGGCGTCCCGCCGCGCCGCCTCCGGCAGGAGTTCCCCGACCTCGCACGCCACTACCACCGGGCCAACAAGCTCTGGTCGGGCTCGTACTTCACCGAGTAGCCCTTTTCGGCGAGCCGCAGAGCGGCGACGCTGCCGCCGAACCCGGAGCCGATCACGACCACGTCGTACCGCATCCGGCCATCATTACCGACCGGTAACCGCTGCACCACCAGCCGCTAGCGGATCGGCAAGCAGCCGAAGGAAGTAGACCTGAGTTGTAGATGACAAGTAGCCCGATACGTAGACTTCTCTGCATGGCGACGACGACGATCCGGGTCAGCACGGCCACTCGCGACCGGCTGATGCGGACCCGCACGGAAGAGTTCGGTGACGCGCCGATTGACGAGGTCATCACGCGGCTTCTCGATGAGCACGCCGACCAGGCGCTGAGGGCAAGGATGCGGGCCGACGCGGAGCACGCTCGTGGCGACATCGACGACCTCGCGGAGGTTCGCCGGGTACAGGCTGAGATGGACGAGCTCAGTGCGTGGTGACGTTTACCGGCTGCGCGCACCCCGCAATGAGCAAAAAGGAGCGCGGTACGCCGTGGTGGTGCAGTCCGACGATCTCAACCTGTCCACGATCATCGTCGCTCCTACCTCCGCCTCAACCCACCCGTACGTGTTCCGGCCCGAGGTCACCGTGCGCGGCGAGCCAACCCGACTCATGCTGGACCAACTGCGTGCCGTCGACGTCGAAAAGGCGATCGGCGAGCGCGTCGGCCGGCTGAGCCCGGCCGAGATGGTCGAGGTCAACCGGCTGCTACGCGCCGTTCTCGACATCCTTTGAGCCGGCCCAACTCCTGGACGGCAGACTACCGGACCTGCGCGTCGGGGTCCTGCGTCGAAGCCTCCAGCGCTCGGGCGACCGCCGAGCTGATCTGGCTGTCGTCCACGCCGAGTTGACGCGTCTCGCGGACGAACGCGGCAGCGTGGTGACGCAGCATCTCATCCGGACCGGGCCCGGCGGGCTGCGCGGCTGCGACCCGGGTGCCGCCGCCACGCCGGGAGGTCACCAACCCGGCCGCCTCGAGCTCGCGGTACGTACGGGCCACCGTACCGGCGGCCAACCCCAGGTCGGCGGCGAGCTGGCGGACGGGCGGGAGGCGGTCGCCGGGGGCCAGCGCGCGGTACCGGATCAGTTCGACCAACTGACGGCGTAGTTGTTCGTAGGGCGGCGTGGGATCACCGGTGACCACCGTCAACGCAAGACGATCGGTCATCGCGTCCGCACCGGTGAATCGGCCCGGTCCGTGGGCAGCAGGACTGCAGCCGCACACCAGGCCCCCATCGCGAGCGCTGCCGGTGCCAGCGCGAGCAGCACCCAGCCTGTGACGGTCCACCAGGTAGGCGCGCAGGACGTGCCGAGCAGGCCGTTGGCCGCCGTCAGGCTGACCCCGGCGAGCGGGATGGCGACGAGGATGCCGACCGCGCCGGTGACGACGTGGGCCGCGCGTCTGCGCAGCACGTCGTCGACTGCCGCATCGCCGGTACTCCCGGACCGCGGTCGCCGGACGATGGCGCGCAGGGCGAGGCACGCCATCAGTAGACCGACCAGCACGACGACCGCCAGCCCGCCGGTGTAGAAAGAGCCCGGCCACGGGCCGCGGCTCTCGTACAGGCCGGCCGCGCAATGCCGGATGAGCGCCCGTCCCGGGCGACCCATGTCGTCGGGGTCACCGGTCGTCGTCGCGGCGAGCAGGATGAGGAGCACCCCGCCGGCCACCCCCACCACCCCGCCGAGGCGGCGCGGCAGGTAGTCGCGGATCCGGCGGACCTCGACGGCGGCGGTCCGGGTCGGCCCACGTGGTGGCCGTACCGTGAGCTCCCCGGCGAGTACGCCGACGAGCGTGCAGAGCCCAAGCAGGGGTGCCGCCACTAGCAGCCCCACGCCGAGGTCCCCCGATCGCGCGGCGATCACGCCGACGACAGCCCCGACCGCCACTCCGGCCCAGCGCAGCGCGGCGGTGCGCCGGGCGATCGACCTGGTCATGAGCTTCCCCGCTTGTGTCAAGCATGCAGTACAAGCAGAGTGAACCAAGGCGCCCATTTGTGTCAACTACTTGCTACAAACGAGCCGAGCCGCGCACCCGGTTCGGCATCGACCTCCGCCGCCTACTCCTGGGTCGGCACGCTCAGCAAGGGGAGTCTCACGGGCGGCTCGGAGGTTGACCGAACGGTCCACGTCCATCATCATCTCAGACTGAGGTGCGTACTATCATCTCAGGCCGAGATGCGCATCATCCGCTGACGTGCGTCGTCCACTTTGGGCAGAGATCCGCTGCGGGCAGGAACAGGCTGCGGGCAGAGACAGGGCTAGAACACTGATCAAACAGACCTTCACCTTCGCCAAGCACCACACGCCCAGCAACCTGCGGGTAGCGGTGCGGTGGACGATGCTCGAGACGCGGATCGCGAGAAGCCGGCTGACGATCCCGGTGGTCGCCCGCTGCGAATACGACAACATCTACCACTGCACGGTCCGCAAGACGGGCAGCCAGTGGGTGAAGGCCATCCTCAGCGACCCGGTCGTGTATCAGTACTCCGGCCTGCTGCCCTTCGATCAGCGGGTCCACCGGCGGCGTTACCCTGACGCCATTCCGCCCGGCCGGGTCGCATCGTCGCTCTTCGTCGGCTACAAACGCTTCGAAGCGATCCCCAAGCCGGAGAAGTACCGGGCCTTCTTCGTGATGCGGGACCCGCGCGACATCGTCGTCTCCAGTTACTTCTCGCTGCGGAACTCGCACACCCCGATGGGTGACGTCCTGCACCATCGGAAGATCCTCAAAGAGAAGCCGCGCAAGGAAGGCCTCCTCTACATCATCAACCACCTCGCGGAGAAGAACCTCTTCTCCGCGCTGCGGTCGTGGGTGGTCGCACCCAGCGCCGAGACGTTCCGCCTCTTCCGGTACGAGGATCTGACCGGTGAGCGACAGGCGGACGAGGTGGAAGAGTTGATGCGGCACTGTGGGATTGCCCTGCCTCCGGCCGAGTTGGCGGCGCTGCTCGACCGGCACGGGTTCTCCCGGATGCGCAAGAATCGCCTGGAAACCGGGCCGACGGCGCACTACCGCAAGGGCAAGGCCGGCGACTGGCTCAACCATTTCGACGACGACATCTACGAGGCATTCGTCGCGACGACCGGCAATCTCGTCGAGCTCTGCGGGTACCCCAGCCGAGACGAGGCGCGTGCTGCCCTGGACCCGAATGGTCAGCAGAGCCTGGACCCGAACGGCCAGTAGGGCCACACCGATACGGATCGACCGTGGTGCGGGCCGATCCCGGCGGGGCGGGGCTGCGGTCCAGCGATTGAGCCATCACAATGCGTACATGGTCTATGACGCCAACCAGGTGCCTGAGCACCTGTTGATCAGGATCGAGCATCGGGACGACCCGGTATCGGCGGTTTCCGAGGACGACGCCCGCAACCGTGCGGCCGCCTATCCGAAGATCATGTGGGGTGCCCCGATCTACGGCTCCGCCCAGGAGGTGAACGGTCGGTGGCGAATTTTACGGCTGAACGCCGACAGCCCGCAGGATGCCCGTGACAGCCTCGCGTCCCACTTCCGGCGGCTGCACAGTGAGACACCGCAGACCCCCGAGCACGCCGCCGAGCGGGCAGAGTACGAAGCGGTGTACGAGCTGCTGGACTGGGAGGCGGTCGACGAACTGACCGTCAACGGTTCCCGCTACCGGATCATCCGAGCCCAGCCGTTCATCCGGATGGGCGCGGACGGGCCGGAGCCACCCCGGCCGACCGACCCGGACCCGTACCCGCCGGGCCAGACGATGCGGAACACGTCGCAGTTGGACGGATTCGTCATTGACCCGGCCGCCGGCACCGGACTGACCAACGGACTCGTCCGGATGGAGATGGTCTCCGCCTCCTACCATCCGAGAGCTGTCCCAGGGGACGTGCACGCCGATTCCCGGCTGGCGGTGACCACGCATCCGAACGTGGTGTTGCTCCCGGTCGGCTTCACCGTCGGAGAGTGCGTCGCTGGCAGATGGCGGCCGCGGTCGTCCACCACCTACGCTACGCCGCAGGACGCTCGGGACGCGGAGTCGTTCTCAATTTCCGACGTCGGGGTCAAGCTGGACGACGACACCCCGGTGGAGGAGTTCATGGCCGCGTACGAGCGGGCCCGCGCGGCGCACCGGCCGCCGCGCACCGACGACTTCGAGTTGAAGGGCGTCCGGTGCCGGGTGACCCGGGTGGAGACATTCGTCCGGGTCGGCCCGGACGGCCCGGAGGGCCCCCGTCCGTCGGACCCCGACTCGCACCTGCCCCCGGCGCGCCTCATGCAGGAACCCGACGTCCCAGCATAGACATGGGTTGATGTAGTGGGAACGCTCCCGTAACGTACCCGGCACGGATGTTAACGCTCACCTAACACTGACCTGCGCACAGAGTGCCAGATCACCGTCCTGCTGGGAGAGTGCTAAATGATCAAATCGAGAACAACCAGAGCCGGCCTGGCGTCGGCCGGGGCCGCGTTGCTGGCGTCGGCCGCGCTCGCCGTGGCGGCACCGGCCGGTGCCGCCGCGGCGGGCTGCTCGGTCAACTACGCGGTGTCGTCCCAGTGGCCAGGCGGGTTCGGCGCCCGCGTGACCATCACCAACCTCGGTGATCCACTGACCAGTTGGACGCTGACGTGGTCGTTCGGCGCCGGGCAGACGGTGATGCAGGCCTGGAACACGTCACTGACCCAGAGCGACTCGGCGGTGAGCGCCAGCAACGTCAGCTACCGGAACGCGGGCCAGTGCTCCGGCCTTCAGACCGGGGGTGAAGGCCCGCGCTGGGGGGCCGCCAGGGCCCGAGCAGTGCTCTAACCTGGCCGGTTCTGCTGCTCGATGTGCTGCTTCACGATGCTCGGTGGCGCGCCGCCGACGGAGCCGGCGAAGTACGAGCCCGACCAGAGAGTTTGTTGGCCCGGTGGTAGTGGCGTGCGAGGCACCAACCTCGGCGGCACCTGGACCCCGAACGCCACCAGCGAGAACAACCCCTTCGCCGGCAAAGCCAACAGCGGCGCCACCTGGACCAACGACATCAGCCACGGCGAACTCATCCGCACCAACCCCGACCAGACCATGACCATCGACCCCTGCAACCTCCAAATGCTCTACCAGGGACGCTCCCCCAACTCCGGCGGCGACTACGGCCTCCTGCCCTACCGCCCCGGCGTCCTCACCCTCCAACGGTGACCGAAGCCCACACCACACCATGACAAGGCGGGCACGGCATCCACGCCGGGCCCGCCACGCACTACCAGTCAGGGCTTGGCCGGGGCGGTGTCGCCGAACAGCCAGGCATCGAAGAATTCCCGCAGCGGCTGCCCGGAGACCCGCTCGGCGACCGTGACGAACTCCTCGGTGCTGGCGTTGCCGTTGCGTCGCTCGGCCGTCCAGGTGCGGAGCAGGCGGAAAAACGCGTCGTCGCCGATGGTCAACCGCAACGCGTGCACGGTCAGCCCGCCCCGCTTGTACACCGACTGGCTGAAGATCCCCGCCGGGCCGGGGTCACCGGCCGGACTCGCCCAGTCGATCCGGTCGTACTCGCGGTCGAACATCTCGTCGACGGTGGCCGCACCGTCGTGCTCGGACCACAGCCATTCCGCGTACGTCGCGAAACCCTCGTTGAGCCACATGTCCCGCCAGTGCCGGATCGACACGCTGTTGCCGAACCACTGGTGGGCCAGCTCGTGGGCGACCACCCAGGTGACCGGTCCGGAGTCGAAGAACACGTCGCCGTACACCGGCCGGGACTGGGTCTCCAGGGCGTAGCGGATCCGGTCGTCGTTCACCACCACGCCGCCGTACGCGTCGACCGGGTACGGGCCGAACACCGTCTCCAGATAGTCGGCGATCTCGCCGGTGCGGGCCATCGCCTGCTCGGCCGGGCCGCCTTCCGGCAGGTCGGCGGAGACGGCGGTCACCATCGGCCGGCCGGCATGGGTGCCACGCTCCACCCGGTAGTCGCCGATCACCACAGTGGTCAGATAACTGGCCACTGGGGTGGACTCCGACCAGGTCCAGGTGGTCCAGCCGTCGTCGCTGCGGGTCGGCCCCGGTACGCCGACGCTCAGCGCAGCCAGCCCGTCCGGGACGGTGATCTCGATGTCGAAGGTTGCCTTGTCCAGCGGGTGGTCGTTGACCGGGAACCAGGTGCTGGCCGACTCGGGTTGGCCGAGCGCGATCGCCCCGTCGTCGGTCACGTGAAAGCCGCCCACGCCGAGGTCCGGGCTGGTCAGCGGCTCGGGCCGGCCACCATAGTCGACGACCACGGTGAACTGCGTACCGTCGGTCAGGCCGGTGGTCGGGGTCACGACCAGTTCGTTGCCGTCGCGGCTGTGTTCGGCCGGGGTGTCGTCGACGATGACCTCGTCGACGACCAGCCCGGCCAAGTCGAGGTTGAACCGGGACAGGTCCGCGGTGGCGGTGGCGGTGATCGTGGCGGTGCCGTCGAGCCGCTCGCCGTCCGGGTCGTAGCGCAACGCCAACTGGTAGCCGGCCACGTCGTAGCCGCCGTTGCCGTACGTCGGGAAGTAGGGGTCGCCGATGCCGGCCGCACCGGGTTGGAAACCACCCGCCGGGCTGTCGTCGTTTCGGTCGATTAGCTCCGGCAGGACGCCGCAGCCGGCAATGCCGGCGGCCAGCACCACCGTCAGCAGCGCGGCGACACCCGCCGGACGCCGCCGTGGCCCGGACCACCGACGGCGGCCCGGCGCGAACGACGGACAGCGGATGGTCACCGGTCGAGGACCAGACCGACCCGCTGGAACTCCTTCAGGTCGCGGTAGCCGCACTTGGCCATCGCCCGGCGCAGCCCGCCGAACAGGTTCTGCTGGCCGTCCGGGGAGTCGGCCGGGCCGAACAGGATCTGCTCCATCGTGCCCAGCGGCTCGTCGGCCACCCCGAGCGCGCCGCGCGGCAGCTTCGGGTGGCTGGCCACCGAATGCCACCACGCCCCGGCCGCCGGGGCCTCGGCACACAGCGACAGCGGCTCCCCGAGCATCACCGCGTCGGCACCGCAGCCCAGCGCCTTGGCGATGTCACCGGAGGTCTGCAGGTCTCCGTCGGCGATCAGGTGCACGTACCGGCCACCGGTCTCGTCCAGGTAGTCGCGGCGGGCGGCTGCCGCGTCGGCGATCGCCGTGGCCATCGGCACCCGGATGCCGAGCACTGAGTCGGTGGTCGACCACTCGTCCGCGCCGATCCCGACGATCACCCCGGCCGCACCGGTACGCATCAGGTGCAGCGCCGTCTTGTAGTCGGTGCAGCCGCCGACCACCACCGGCAAATCCAGGTCGGCGATGAACTCCTTGAGGTTCAGCGGCTCGTCGGTGGTGGAGACATGCTCCGCAGACACCAGCGTGCCCTGGATCACCAGGATGTCCACGCCGGCGTCCAGCACCACCGGGGCCAGCGCCAGGGTGTGCTGCGGTGACACCCGGGCGGCGACCGTACCGCCGCCGGCCCGCATCTGCCGGACCCGTTCGGCGATCAGCTCGGGGCGGATCGGTTCGGCGTACGCCTCCTGCAGCCGCTGGGTCGCCGGGTCGTCGTCGTCCAGCGCGGCCAACTCGCCGAGCACCTTGCTCGGGTCCTCGTAGCGGGTCCACAGCCCTTCGACGTTGAGTACACCGAGCCCGCCGAGCTCGCTCAACTTGGCGGCGCTTGCCGGGCTCATCGTGGCGTCCGACGGGTGCGCCACGCATGGGATCTTGAACTGGTACGCGTCGAGCTGCCACGCGGTGGAGACGTCGTCGACGTCCCGGGTCCGCCGGCTCGGCACGATGGCGATGTCGTCCAGGTGGTAGCCGCGCTGCGCGGTCTTGCCCAGCCCGATCTCGACCACGTCACGCATGGCATATCTCCGTCATGAACAGGTCGACCGCCCGGCGGCTCGGCCACCGCGCGGGCAGGTCGACGGCGTAGGTCAGCGGGTGTGGTAGTTGGGGGCCTCGACGGTCATCTGGATGTCGTGCGGGTGGCTTTCCTTCAGACCGGCGGCGGTGATCCTGATCAGTTGGCCGCGCTGGTGCAGGTCGTCGATGCCTTCGGCGCCGACGTACCCCATTGCCAGCCGGACCCCGCCGATCAGCTGGTGCACGACGGTGGCCAGCGGTCCACGGTACGGCACCTGGCCCTCGACACCCTCCGGGACCAGCTTCTCGTCGCTGAGCACGTCGTGCTGGAAGTAGCGGTCCTTGGAGTAGGAGCGGGCCTGGCCACGGGACTGCATCGCGCCCAGCGACCCCATTCCCCGGTACGACTTGAACTGCTTGCCGTTGATGAACAGCAGCTCACCGGGGCTCTCCTCGCAACCGGCGAGCAGGCTGCCCAGCATCACCGTGTGCGCACCCGCGACCAACGCCTTGGCGATGTCGCCCGAGTACTGGATGCCGCCGTCGGCGATCACGGGAACGCCGGCCGGGTGGCAGGCCCGGACCGCCTCCATGATCGCGGTGATCTGCGGTACGCCGACCCCGGCAACCACCCGGGTGGTGCAGATCGCACCCGGACCGACCCCGACCTTGACCCCGTCCGCGCCGGCCTCGACCAACGCGCGGGCACCGGCGTAGGTGGCGACGTTGCCGCCGACCACGTCGACCTCGGTGTCCCGTTTCAGGGCGCGCACCATGTCCAGCACCCCGCGCTGGTGGCCGTGGGCGGTGTCGACGATCAGTACGTCGACGCCCGCGTCGACCAGGGTCCGGGCCCGCTTGTACGAGTCGTCGCCGACGCCGATCGCGGCGGCCACCCGTAGCCGGCCGGCGTCGTCCTTGGTCGCGTCCGGGTACTGCTCGCTCTTGGTGAAGTCCTTCACGGTGATCAGCCCGCGCAGCCGGCCGGCGTCGTCGACCAGGGGCAGCTTCTCCACCTTGTGCTGGCGCAGCAGGGCCAGCGCATCCGCCTTGGCCACCCCGACCGGGGCGGTGACCAGCGGCATCGAGGTCATCAGGTCGCGTACCGGGCGGTTCTGGTCGGTCTCGAACCGCATGTCGCGGTTAGTGATGATGCCGACCAGGGCGCCCTGCTCGTCGACGACCGGGACGCCGGAGATGCGGTACCGGCCGCACAGTGTGTCGACGTGCCGCAGGGTGTCGTCCGGGCCGCAGGTCACCGGGTTGGTGATCATGCCGGCCTCGGAGCGTTTCACCAGGTCGACCTGGATCGCCTGGTCGTCGGCGGAGAGGTTGCGGTGCAGCACGCCGATGCCGCCCTGCCGGGCCATCGCGATCGCCATCCGCGCCTCGGTCACCGTGTCCATCGCGCTGGACAGCAGCGGTACGGACAGTCGCACGTTGCGGGTCATCGAGGTCACCGTGTTGACCCGGCTCGGGATGACGTCCGACTCGGCGGGCTGCAGCAGCACGTCGTCGAAGGTCAACCCGAGCGGCACCGCCCGGGCCGACCCGGCGGGCATCTCCGGCACGTGGCCGCCGAACGCGGCGGGGACCGGGGGCACGTGACCGCCGTTGGCGGTGCTGTCGACGACGGGCTGCTGGGTGGGCGAGTATTCCACGACTTCTTCCCCTGAGCTGGTCGGACGGTTCGCCTGAGGCCGGCGGCGGCTGATGCCCGGGCGCCGGGGCGGCAGGCGGCCCGGCGTGGGTGGCGGTTGACCGGCTCGCCCCGTCTCGCGGTGCGATGGTTCATCGTACCCACCGTCGGTCCGGCCGGACGCGCCACCTGCGCGGCCAGCCGGACCGGGTGGGGCCCACGCAGCCGGTACGGGTGGGACTACGGTGGAGGGGTGCACGAAGAGCCGATCGATCCGTTCAGCGGCGACCCCGCCGATCCGGCAGCCGGGCTGGAGGATCCCACCGAGGCCGGCGAGCCGGATTCGTTGACGCCGGCCGAACGGCAGGACGTGTTGGAGGACCTCGCCGACCTGGAGGTCTACCGGGCGCTGCTCGGCGCGGTCGGGATCCGCGGGCTGGTGATCGACTGCGAGGACTGCCGGGAGCCGCACTACTTCGACTGGGACCTGCTGCGTGGCAATCTGCGGCACCTGCTGGACTCCGGCCGGCCGAGGGTGCACGAGCCGGCCTTCAACCCCGACCCGGACCACTACGTGAGCTGGGAGTACGCGCGGGGGTACGCCGACGGCGTGCACGACACCCTGCGGGACGAGGCGGACGACGACCAGGACCGACCGGCCGACGACAAGGGCCGGCCGGGTTAAGGTCGGTCAGGCGACCAGTCCGGTACGGAATCCGGTGGCCACCGCGTGCGCCCTGTCCCGTGCGCCGAGCTTGCGGAACAGTCGCCGGGCGTGGGTCTTGACGGTGTCCTCCGAGACGAACAGGTCGCGGCCGATCTCGCCGTTGCTCTTGCCTTCCGCCATCCCGCGCAGCACCTGCAGTTCGCGTTCGGTGAGCCCGATCCGGCGTAGTGCGCTGATTCGACCGTCTGACGGCTGAGTGCCGTCCGGCCCGGCACCGTTCGGCCCGCCGCCGTTCGACACAGCGCCATCCGTCGGGGCGGTGCCGGAGTCCGTGTCCTGGTCCTGGTCCTGAGTCACCGTGCCGTCGGAGTGCGGGACGGGCATCGGTGCGCCGGCGGTGTCGGCGGCCGACGCCGTCGCGGCCGCGTCGTCGCGCTGGTTCGGCACGACGTTCGGCCCGGTGGCCGGGTCCGCACCGGCGGCGGCTGGCGCCGCCGGTTCGGCGGCGGCGCCGGTGACCGATCGTCCGGCGGAGTCGGTACCAGCGGCGGCAGCCCCGGGGTGGTGGGTCACCGCGCCAGCGGCACCGATGGTGGCGGTCACCGCCGGGGCCGGTGCGGCTGCTGACTGCTCGGTCAGCAGTGCCGGTGTACGGCGGCCCGGCGCGGCGAGCAGCAGCAGGGTCTTCGCCACGGCGGTGACCAGGTCGTCGGTGCCGCGTAGCAGCCCGCGGGCGCCGGCAGCCAGCGCGGCCGACGCCACCTGCGGGTCCTCCCCGCCGAACAGCACGATCACGCTGCCCGGCGAACGGGCCAGCACCCGGCGGGTGAAGCTTGCGCTGTCCGGACGGGCCAGGGCGGTGTCGGCGAGTACGATCTCGGCTGGCCGTTCGGCGAGCCGCAGCATCACCTCCGGTTCAGAGACTGCTGTGCGTACTGCGGCGGAGAGGCCGAGCCGGGCGGCGGCGGCGGCGATGTTCTGAGCTGCAATTACCGTTCGTACACACACGAGCACCTTGCGCACTTGTGACTCCCCTCTCCCGCCAGCAGCAGATCACGCGAGGCACGCTCGCTCATGTGCTTTGCCACGAAAAAAGATGAAAGTTCAGGACCGGCGGCCACGTCGCCGACCGGCTATCGCGCGCAGGTTCCGACCCGGGTGTTCCCACACGTTCCGGCACGGGTGATTGAGCAGTGGGACTCCCGGGTACCCCGGTGACATGAAGGACCGGAGCGCTTGCGCGGCCGGCCGCCCGGTCCTACCACGAAGTGTCCGCGGGAGCCGCGCGGAAGGAGGGGTGCAGATGTCGGATGTACGCCGACTGCCCGGACCGATCGTCGACCTGTGGGAGTGGCAGATCCTCGGTGCCTGCCGTGGCCGGGACAGCGCCCAGTTCTTCCACCCCGACGGTGAGCGGGGGTCGTCACGCAACCGCCGGGAGTCTGGAGCCAAGGCGGTCTGCCGGACCTGCCCGGTCCGCGCGGAGTGCGCCGCGCACGCCCTGTCGGTGCGCGAGCCGTACGGGGTGTGGGGCGGCTTCAGCGAGTCGGAACGGCTCCGGCTGCTCGCCCTCGGCTGGGAGGATCTTGCCGACCGCCGTGGCGGCCGGGTCGATGTGCAACGGCTGGAGGCCCGGCTGGGCCGACCGCACAAGTCGACCGTGCCGGCCCAGCGCCGGCCGGAGTCGGCCGCCGTCAGGCCGCAGCCGGCTGACTCGGCCACCGCCGCCTGACCGCGGCGAACTGTCACCTACCGCGCGGCTGCGGTCGCGGTCGCGGCCAGCACGGCCGCGACCTCGGCCACGGGCCGCCGGTTCGATTGTCCCTACTGGACTGTTACCCGGACCGAGTGCCAGCCTGTCGCCCCGTCCGGGGCGACAGGCTGGCGTAGTTCGGGCTGGGTGGCACCGGTCCCGTCAGTGGCCCGGACCTGCAGTAGGTGCTCACCCGAGGTTGCCGGCCACTGCCAGACCCACTGCACCCAGGTGTCTGCGGAGACCGCCGGGGCCAGCTCGGCCGGCTGCCAGGGGCCGTCGTCCACCCGTACCTCGACGCCGCTGATGCCCCGGTGCGGGGCCCACGCCACCCCGGCCACCGGTACGGTGCCGGCGGACAGTTCGGCGCGGACCCGGGGGGTGTCGATCCGGGACTGGGTCTTGATCGGGCCCTGCGCCGCCCAGCCGCGCGGCACCCAGTACGCGTCGAAGTCGGCGAAGCTGGTCAACTCCAGCTCGGTGACCCACTTGCAGGCGGAGACGTACCCGTAGAGGCCGGGCACCACCATGCGGACCGGAAAACCGTGCTCGACCGGCAGTGGTTGACCGTTCATTCCGACCGCGAGCAGCGCGTCCCGCCCGTCCAGCAGCGCTTCGGTCGGGGTGCCGCAGGTCCAACCGTCGACGGACCGGCCGACGACCTGGTCGGCTCCGGGCAGCGGGCCCGCCTCGACCAGCAGGTCCCGCACCGGTACGCCGAGCCAGCGGGCGTTGCCGATGAGAGTCCCGCCCACCTCGTTCGAGACACAGGCCAGCGTGACGTACCGCTCCACCAGCTCCATCCCGAGCAGGTCGGAGTAGCTCAGGGTGATCGGGTTGGTCACCCGGCCGTGGATCCGCAGCTGCCATTCGTCCGGGTCGACCTGGGGCACGACCAACGCGGTGTCGATCCGGTAGAAGTCACGGTTGGTGGTGACGTACCGGCTCAGCCCCGGCGCCGCCGGGTCCACACCGGAAGGCAGCGGCGGCGCGGCGTCGACCGGAGCGGGCAGCGACACCGCGGACCGGGCGGTGGCCACCCCCCGGCGTTGTGCCAGCCAACGACCGCCGGCACCGGTGACCAGGGCGGCACCGACCGACACGCCGACGCTGGACAGGAACCGGCGCCGGTCGGCAGTGCCGGCACCGGGCTGAACCGGTACCGGTTCATCCGACGAGGCCGACGAGGCGACGGAAGCCGGCCGCAGCGGGCCGGCGAGCAGCGCCCAGAGCAGCAGCGCGGCGGCGGACGCGCCGATCACCGCCGGCAGGACGGCGGCCGGCCCGGCACCGGGCCGGGTGAGCGCGGCCGCCGCGCCGACCACGCCGAAGACCGCGACGCCGACGAAGCCGACTGCGAGCCGGCCGGCGGCCAGCACCCCGATCACGGCCGCGAACCCGGCGAGCAGTACGCCGGTGCCGATCAGCAGCGCGGTCTTGTCGTGTACGCCGAACACGTCGATGGCAAACTGTTTCAGCGGCTCGGGGACGGTGTCGACGACCACCCCGCCGACCGCGACCAGCGGTGCCGAGCGGGCGCCAGTGGCTACGGCGATCAGCTCGGCCAGGCCCAGGGCGAGCGCGGCAGCGGCCACCCCGGCAAGCGCTGCGAGCGGTCCGGGCAGGCGGCCCGGCGGTTCGGTCTGCGCAGCTGGCCCGGTCGGCTCCGGCCCTGTCGCGTCCGGCACCGTCGGCTCCGGCCTCATCGCGTCCAGCCCATCTGTCCGGCACCGTACGGGGTCGACGGCGCGTAGGTACCGCCGACGATACGCAGAATCCGCGTGATCAGAAACCTCGGGCAGAGTGCGCCCTCGGCCGTACTGATCACGCGGATCCAGGTGGAACAGGTGGAACAGGTGGAACAGGTGGAACAGGTGGAACAGGTGGAACTCCCGGTCAGAAACCGGGGCCGTGCTGGTGGCCGTGTCCGTGGTCGTGTCCGTGCCCGCCGGCGGCCGGCTCGGCCTTCTCCGGCTTCTCCACCACGAGACTCTCGGTGGTGAGCAGCAGCCCGGCGATCGACGCGGCGTTGCTGACCGCGTTGCGGGTCACCTTCACCGGGTCGATGATGCCGGCCCGGGCGAGATCGACGTACTCACCGGTGGCGGCGTTGAGCCCGTGGCCCCAGTCGCCTTCGAGCACCTTGCCGACCACGACGTATCCGTCGTAGCCGGCGTTCTGGGCGATCCACCGCAGTGGCTCGTGCAGCGCCTTGCGGACCACCGACACGCCGACCTTCTCGTCGCCGTCGAAGCCGAGGTCGTCGTCGAGCACGGCGGCGATCTGGCTCAGCGCCGCGCCGCCACCGGGGATGGTGCCCTCCTCGACCGCGGCCTTGGTCGCGGCGATGGCGTCCTCGATGCGGTGCTTGCGCTCCTTCATCTCCACCTCGGTGGCGGCCCCGGCCTTGATCACCGCGATGCCGCCGGAGAGCTTCGCCAGCCGCTCGGCGAGCTTCTCGCGGTCCCAGTCCGAGTCGGACGCGTCGATCTCCTTACGGATCTGGGTGACCCGGTCGGCGACCTCGGAGTCGTTGCCGGCACCGTCGACCACCGTGGTGGTGTCCTTGTCGACCACGATCCGCCGGGCCCGGCCCAGCGACTCCAGCCCGACCGCGTCGAGCTTGTAGCCCAGCTCCGGGGCGATCAGCTCGGCGCCGGTCAGGATCGCCATGTCCTGCAGCATCGCCTTGCGCCGGTCACCGAAGCCGGGGGCCTTGACCGCGCAGATCTTCACGGTCTTGCGTACGGCGTTGACCACCAGGGTGGACAGCGCCTGCCCGTCGACATCCTCGGCGACGATCAGCAGCGGCTTGCTGTCCTGGACGATCTTCTCCAGCAGCGGCAGCAGCTCCTCGATCGAGGAGATCTTCTGGGTGGTGATCAGGATGTACGCGTCCTCGAGGACCGCCTCCTGCGCTTCGGCGTCGGTGACGAAGTGCGGGGAGATGAAGCCCTTGTCGAACTGCAGGCCCTCGGTGACCTCCAGCTCGGTGGCCAGGGTGGAGCCTTCCTCGACGGTGATGACGCCGTCGCGGCCGACCCGCTCCATCGCCTCGGCGATCAGCTCGCCGATCGTGGCGTCCTGGGCCGAGATCGTCGCGACCTGCGCGATCGAGCCCTTGTCGGCCACCTCCGCTGCCTTGGCCAGCAGCGATTCGGAGACCTTCTGTGCGGCCGCGTCGATGCCGCGCTTGAGGCCGGCCGGGTTGGCCCCGGCGGCGACGTTGCGCAGACCTTCACGGACCATCGCCTGGGCGAGCACGGTTGCGGTGGTGGTCCCGTCGCCGGCGACGTCGTTGGTCTTCGTCGCCACCTCCTTGACCAGCTGCGCACCGAGGTTCTCGTACGGGTTGGTGAGCTCGATCTCCTTGGCGATGGTCACGCCATCGTTGGTGATCGTCGGAGCGCCGAACTTCTTGTCCAGCACGACGTTGCGCCCGCGCGGGCCGAGGGTGACCTTGACCGTGTCCGCGAGCGTGTTGACGCCGTGCTCCAAGAGGTGCCGGGCGTCGTCCGAGAAACTCAGGATCTTCGCCATGACATTCCCTTCACAGGCACTAGCCGTCGGCCGGCCGGCGGCTGCCGGCACCGGCCGACGGGCGACGCCCCGAAGCCCCGGGCTGGGGCTTCGGGGCGTTCAGCACTGGCAGTAGGTCACTTCTCGATGACCGCGAGGACGTCGCGGGCGGAGAGCACCAGGTACTCCTCGCCGGCGTACTTGACCTCGGTGCCGCCGTACTTCGAGTAGATGACCGTGTCGCCGACGTTGACGTCAACCGGGATCCGGTTGCCCTTGTCGTCGACGCGGCCGGGGCCGACAGCGAGGACGGTGCCCTCCTGCGGCTTCTCCTTGGCGGTGTCGGGGATCACGATGCCCGACGCCGTGGTGGTCTCAGCCTCGTTCGCCTGGACCAGGATCCGGTCCTCGAGCGGCTTGATCGCAACCTTGGTCGCGGTAGTCACGGGCATACCCTCCTGGGGTATCTGGTTTTGGTGCCGGCCACGTGGGTAACCGGCGTCAATCTGCCTCATGTCCACCGGGCGGATCCGTCGTCGCGGGTGCCGGACCGCCTGGCGTTTCGCTCACCGGCGGGAGCCGGCGGGCTGGCACCCTCGACCCGAGAGTGCTAACCGCAGATTAGCAGTCGCCTGTGCGGAGTGCTAGCCCGATGGCCGAGCATGGACAATGTCGCGGTGCACCCGGACGAACTGGCCGCCCTGCGCGCCCCGGAAGGCGCGGCCGCGCTGGTCACCGCAGCCGAGGTGCTGGCCGCACCGGGCCGGACGGATCCACTCGCGGCGGCGACCGCGCTGCGTACCGCCGGGGTGCCGGCACCGCTGGCGACCGCCGCGCTCACCCAGGCCGCGCTGCGCGCCCGCGCGGTCGGCAAGTTCGGCCCGGCCGCCGCCCGGATGTTCTTCACCCGCGCCGGCCTGGAGCAGGCCACCCGGTCGGTGGTAACCGACCGGCGCGCCGACCGGTTACGCGCCGCCGGGGTACGCCACCTCGCCGACCTGGGCTGCGGTCTCGGCGCGGACACCCTCGCCGCCGCCCGGGCCGGCATCCGGGTGTACGCGGTGGAGGCCGACCCGGGCACCGCCGCGATCGCCGCCGCCAACGCCGAGGCGACCGGGCTGGCCCACCTGGTCGACGTGGTCTGCGCCGACGCCACCGGAGTCGACCTCACCGGCTACGACGCGGTCTTCTGCGACCCGGCCCGCCGGTCCGGCACCGGTCGGCGCACCTTCGACCCGGACAACTACTCCCCGTCCTGGGACTTCGTCCGGACCCTGGTCGCCCGAGTGCCACGGACCGTACTCAAGGTGGCACCGGGCATCGACCACAGGTTGATCCCGCCAGGAGCCGAGGCCGAGTGGGTCAGCGTCGACCGGGAGGTGGTCGAGGCGGCGTTCTGGTGCGGCCCGCTGGCCGACACCCCACGCCGGGCCACCCTGCTGCGGACCGGCCAGCCGGCCACCGACCTGACCGGCGACGGCGGCGAGCCGGTCACCGTCGGCCCGGTCCGGCGTTACCTGTACGACCCGGACGGGGCGGTGGTCCGCTCGCACCTGGTCGCCGCGTTCGCCGCGACCGTCGACGGCACTCTCGCCGACGAGTCGATCGCCTACGTCTACGCCGACACGCCGACCGACACGCCGTACGGCAGGTGTCTGGAGATCACCGACGTGCTGCCGTTCTCGCTGAAGCGGCTGCGGGCGCTGCTGCGCGAACGCGGTGTCACGCGGCTGGAGATCCTCAAACGCGGATCCCCGCTCGACCCCGCCCAGTTGCGCCGCGACCTGCGGCTGCGTACCGCCTCTGGGGCCGGCGTGGCGGCGAGTCTGGTGCTGACCCGGGTGGCCGGCGCCCCGACGGCGCTGCTCGCCCACCCGGTGCCGGCGCCGGGCCGGTGAGCGCGCCAGCCCGATGAACGCGCGGGGCCGGTAACGTCGCGCGGCATGGCAGGTACCGCGACTCCGGCGACGACGCTGCTTACCAAGCGGCAGATCACCTTCCAACTGCACCCGTACCGGGTCTCGCCGGACACCCCGGACTACGGCGCGGCGGTCGCGGCCGCCCTCGGCGTCGCCGCCGAGCAGGTGTTCAAGACGCTGGTGGCGCAGGTCGACGGGGCACTCGCCGTCGGCGTCGTGCCGGTCACCGGGGAGCTGGACCTGAAGGCTCTGGCGGTGGCGCTCGGTGGTAAGCGCGCGGTGCTGGCCGAGCGGGTGCTCGCCGAACGGACCACCGGGTACGTCCGGGGCGGGATCAGCCCGATCGGGCAGCGTAAACGCCTGCCGACGGTGCTGGACGCCTCGGCGCAGCGGTACGCCGAAATGTACGTCTCGGCCGGCCGCCGCGGGTTGCAGTTGAGTATCACTCCGGTTGACCTCGCAGCGGTGACTGGCGCCCGATTCGCCCCAATCGCTGCTCACTGATCCGGTCAGGCGACGGGCAGGTGTCCGCCGCGTTGCTGAATTGTTATCGCGAGCAACAAAACTGGTGACGTCACCGTCTTGTGCCCGGCGCCACACTCCTAATACGTTGCCGGACACAACAAAAACCGCGATGGCCCAGCTCAGCCCCAGGCCGTTGCCGTCGCCGGCCGGGCCTCCGGAGCTCACCAGCGCCCCGCGAGCCCACGCCCGAGACCGCACGACACACACCAGCACAACCCCTTGTACGCGAAACATCACCCTTCGAAAGGACCCGAGCGATGCGCAAAGGGATCCTCAGCACCGCCGCCGCCGGTGTCCTGCTCGCCGGCGGCCTGACCGCCTGTGGCAGCGACACCGGCACCGACACCGGCAGCGGCGACACGCCGACCCCGAAGATCGGCGTGATCCTGCCGGACAGCGCCTCCTCCGACCGCTGGGAGACCGCCGACCGGCGCTTCCTGCAGGAGGCGTTCGACGCCGCCGGCGTCAACGCCAGCATCCAGAACGCCCAGGGCGACAAGGCCCAGTTCCAGACCCTCGCCGACCAGATGATCACCGACGGGGCCACCGTCCTGATGATCGTCAACCTGGACTCCGGCACCGGCAAGGCCGTGCTGGACAAGGCCAAGCAGCAGGGCGTCGCCACCATCGACTACGACCGGCTCACCCTGGGCGGCTCCGCCGAGTACTACGTCAGCTTCGACAACGAGGCCGTCGGCCAACTGCAGGGCGAGGGCCTGGTCAAGTGCCTGACCGACGCCGGCGTGGAGAAGCCGACCATCGCCACCCTCAACGGCTCGCAGACCGACAACAACGCCACCCTGTTCAAGGCCGGCTACGACGGCGTGCTCGACCCGCTGTACGAGTCCGGCGAGTACGTCAAGGGCCCGGACCAGTGGGTGCCGGACTGGGACAACACCCAGGCCGCCACGCTGTTCGAGCAGATGCTGACCCAGACCGGCGGCGAGGTCGACGGCGTGCTGGCCGCCAACGACGGCCTCGGCAACGCGGCGATCTCGGTGCTCAAGCGCAACGAGCTCAACGGTCAGGTGCCGGTCACCGGGCAGGACGCCACCCCGCAGGGCCTGCAGAACATCCTCGCCGGCGACCAGTGCATGACCGTCTACAAGGCGATCAAGGCCGAGGCGCAGGCCGCCGCCGACCTGGCGGTCGCGCTGGCGAACGGTGAGCGCAAGGAGGTCGCGCAGACCGTCACCGACCCGGAGACCAACCGGGAGGTGCCGTCGGTGCTGCTCACCCCGCAGGCCATCTACAAGGAGAACGTCGCCGACGTGGTCAACGACGGCTACGTCACCGCCGAGGAGCTCTGCACCGACGAGTTCGCCGAGCTCTGCGCCGAGGCCGGCATCAGCTGACCGGCGAACCGCCGACCGACCGGTAGCCCCGCCGCGGGTGTCACCCGGCAGCACCATCGCCCGGTGACACCCGCGGCGGCGGAACCGGCGCCGGCCGGGCACCCTCACGAAGGAGACCACCCGTGTCCGCGACCCCCCTGCTGCAACTGCGCGGGATCGACAAGAACTTCGGCCCCGTCCAGGTGCTGCGCAACGTCGACTTCGCCGTCCACGCCGGCGAGGTGACCGCGCTCGTCGGCGACAACGGCGCCGGCAAGTCCACCCTGGTCAAGTGCATCAGCGGCATCCACCCGATCGACCGCGGCGAGGTCGTCGTCGATGGCCGCCGGGTGCACATCCACAACCCGCGCGACGCCGCCTCGCACGGCATCGAGGTCGTCTACCAGGACCTCGCGCTCTGCGACAACCTCGACATCGTGCAGAACATGTTCCTCGGGCGGGAGAAGCGCTCCGGGATCGTCCTGGACGAGACCACCATGGAGCAGATGGCCGCGGACACCCTCGCCGGGCTCTCCGTCCGGACCGTCAAGTCGCTGCGGCAGCTCGTCGCCAGCCTCTCCGGCGGCCAGCGCCAGACCGTCGCCATCGCCAAGGCTGTGCTGTGGAACAGCAAGGTCGTCATCCTCGACGAACCCACCGCGGCGCTCGGCGTCGCCCAGACCGCCCAGGTGCTCGAACTGGTCCGCCGGCTCGCCGACAACGGCCTCGCCGTCGTACTGATCTCGCACAACATGAACGACGTCTTCGCGGTGTCGGACCGGATCGCCGCGCTGTACCTCGGCCAGATGGTCGCCCAGGTACGGAGCACGGAGATCACCCACGCGCAGATCGTGGAGCTGATCACCGCCGGCCGCAGCGGTGACCTCGGCCTACCGGCCGACAACGGCACCGAGTACGCCGCCGCCAACGGACCGGGAGCCGACCGATGAGCACCGCCACCTCCACAGTCCAGCGGCCCGCCGCCCCGGCCGACTCGCCCGGCGTCGGCGAACACCTGCGCAACTACTTCTCCCGGATCCGCGGCGGCGACCTCGGCGCGCTGCCCGCGATCCTCGGCCTCGTCGTGCTCTGCACGGTCTTCTCGATCGTGCGGCCCAACTTCTTCACCGCCGGCAACTTTGCCAACCTGTTCATTCAGGGCGGCGCGGTCACCCTGATCGCGATGGGGCTGATCTTCGTCCTGCTGCTCGGTGAGATCGACCTGTCCGCCGGCTTCGCCAGCGGCGTCTGCGCCGCGATCCTGGCGGTCGTCTCCACCGAGATGGGACTGCCCTGGTACGTGGCGGTGCTGGCAGCCGTGGCCACCGGAACCCTGATCGGCACCGTCCTCGGGTTCCTGGTCGCCAAGGTCGGCATCCCGTCGTTCGTGGTCACCCTGGCCGCGTTCCTCGCCTTCCAGGGCACGGTGCTGCTGCTGATCGAAGGCGGCAAGAACGTCTCGCTGCGCGACGACGTGCTGATCGCGATCGTCAACCGCAACGTCCCGCCGGTGATCGGCTGGGCGATCTTCGGCGTCGGGGTGGCCGGGTTCGCGCTGATCCAGCTGCTGCGCTACCGCACCCGGTCCGCCAAGGGCCTGGTCACCGACCCGATCGTGGTGGTGCTAACCCGCATCGGAGTGCTGATCGCGATCGCCGGTGCCGCCGTCTACATCCTCAACCAGGAGCGCAGCATCAACCCGCTGATCACCTCGCTGCGCGGGGTGCCGATCGTGGTGCCGGTCATCGTGGTACTGCTGATCTTCTGGACCTTCGTGCTGCGGCGCACCGCGTACGGCCGGCACATCTACGCGGTCGGCGGCAACCGGGAAGCCGCCCGCCGGGCCGGCATCAACGTCGACCGGATCCGGATCTCCGCCTTCATGATCTGCTCCTCGATGGCCGCCGTCGGCGGCATCGTGGCCGCCAGCCGCGCCAACTCGGTGGACGCCAACACCGGCGGCAGCAACGTGCTGCTGTTCGCCGTCGGCGCGGCGGTGATCGGCGGCACCAGCCTCTTCGGCGGCAAGGGCCGGGTCCTCGACGCGGTCCTCGGCGGCGCCGTGGTCGCGGTCATCGAGAACGGCATGGGACTGCTGAATGTCAGCTCCGGGGTGAAGTTCGTCTTCACCGGCCTGGTGCTGCTGCTGGCCGCCAGCGTCGACGCGCTGTCCCGCCGTCGCGCCGCCGCCGGGTCCCGATGACTGCGGAGACGACGAACCGATGCGGGCAGGACCCAGCCAGGAGGAGATCCGCCGGCACAACCTCGGCGCGCTGCTGCGGCACGTGCACGTGCACGGCGCCACCTCACGGGCCGAACTGACCACCACGCTGGGGCTCAACCGCAGCACCATCGGCGCGCTCACCGCCGACCTGGCCGCCGCCGGCCTGGTCAGCGAGGGCGGTGCCCGGGAAACCGGCCGGGCCGGACGACCGTCGCTGGTCGTCCGGCCCGCGTCCGAGCGGGTGTACGCGTACGCGCTCAGCATCGAGGTCGACCGGTTACGGGCCGCCCGGGTCGGACTTGGTGGCCGGATCCTCGACACGCGCACCGGCGAGCGACCCCGGGGCACCCTCGCCGCCGAGGCGGTCGGCCCACTCGCCGGCTTCGTCAAGGAGCTGCACCAGGCGGTGCCGGCCGGCGCGGTCTGCGTCGGCAGCGGCGTCGCGGTCTGCGGCATGGTCCGCCGCGACGACGGCATGGTCCGGCTCGGCCCCACCATGGGCTGGGTCGACGAGCCGCTCGGCGCGGCCCTCGCCGAGGCGCTCGGCGACGACCGGGGCGTGCTGGTCGGCAACGTCTCCGACGTGTGCGCGCTGGCCGAACACACCCGGGGCGCGGCGGTCGGCTGCGACCACGTCGTCTACCTGTACGGCGACGTCGGCGTCGGCGCCGGGATCATCGCCGGTGGCCGGCGGGTCACCGGGCACGGCGGGTACGGCGGCGAGGTCGGCCACATGGTGGTGCACCCCGGTGGCCGGCCCTGCCTGTGCGGATCCCGGGGCTGCTGGGAGACCGAGATCGGCGAACACGCGCTGATCCAGGCAGCCGGCCGCAGCGGGGAAGTCGTCGGCCGGGAAGCGGTACTCGCCGTGGTGGACGCGGCCGACCGGGGCGACAGCCAGGCCCAGGCCGCGGTCCGCCAGGTCGGCAACTGGCTCGGCTTCGGCGTGGCCAACCTGGTCAACATCTTCAACCCGGAGACGGTGATCTTCGGCGGTACGCTACGGGACGTCTACCTGGCGGCGGCCGCGCACGTGCGCAGCCGGCTCAACTCCAACGGGCTACCGGCCTGCCGGGAACACGTCCGACTGCGTACCCCGAAACTCGGCGACGACGCCCCGCTGATCGGCGCCGCAGAACTCGCCTTCGAGCAGCTGCTCGCCGACCCGCTCGACGCGGTGGCCGGCTGACCCCGGTCAGCCGACCGCCTGCGCCGACCCGACGCCCTGCCAGGTGCGCCACAGTGCGGCGTACGGGCCATCGGCGGCGACCAGTTCGTGGTGCGAGCCGAACTCGGTGATCAGCCCGTCCTCGACCACGGCGATCCGGTCGGCGTCGTGTGCCGAGTACAGCCGGTGCGCGATCGCGATCACCGTACGCCCGTGCAGCACCGCAGCGAGCGACCGCTCCGTGCGCCGGGCGGTACGCGGGTCGATCAGCGACGTCGCCTCGTCCAGCACCAGGGTCTGCGGATCGGCCAGCACCAGCCGGGCCAGGGCGAGCTGCTGGGCCTGGTCCGGACCGACCGGATGGCCGCCGGCACCGACCACCGTGGCCACCCCGTCCGGCAGGGCGGACACCCAGTCCAATGCGTCGACGGCGGCCAACGCGTCGCGTACCTCGGCGTCGGTGGCGTCCGGCCGGACCAGCGCGACGTTGTCGCGCACCGTACCGATGAAGACGTGATGCTCCTGGGTGACCAGGGCGACCCGGCCGCGGCACCAGGGTGACCCCGCGTAGCACCTCCCGCCCGTCGACGTAGCTGAAGTGGACGTCGACCGCCGCGACCGGGTCGGCGGCGCACGCGCCGTCAGGTGCCGGCGCGCGGGGCACCGCGGTCGCGGACCGGCCCGGCTGGGCGACGCCGAGCAGCCGGGCCAGCGACGCGGCACCGAGCTGCAGTTCGTCCAGCCAGTTCAGCAGCCGGTCCAGCGGAGCGGCCAGCATCTGCACGTAGAGCACTGCCGCGGTGACCTGTCCGAGCGTCACCCAGCCGCGCAGGTAGCACCAGCCGCCGACCGCCAGGGTCGCCGCGACCGGCACCACGTAGCTGATCTCGATCAGCGGGAACCAGACGGTACGCAGCCACAGCGTGTAACGCTCGGCCGCGTACTGCCGGGCGATGTCGGTGTCGGTGCTCCGCCGCCGGTGCTCCTGCCGGCGCAGTGCCTCGACGGTCCGGGCACCGTCGACGGTCTCGCTGAGCCCGTCGGTGATCCGCGAGTACGCGGCGCTCTCGGCCAGGTAGCCGTCCGGCGCCCGGCGCAGATACCAGCGGGTGCCCGCCCACAGCAGCGGCACCACGATCAGGCAGGGCACCGCCAGCACCGGGGCGACCAGCAGCAACGCCCCGAAGATGAAGGTCGCGGTGCTGATCGCGATCAGCGTCTCGGGCACCGCGAACCGCACCGACTTGGACAGCACGGCGACGTCGTGCGAGGTCCGGGTGAGCAGGTCACCGGTGCCGGCCTTCTCCACGGTCGACAGCGGGATGGACAGCACCCAACCGATGAACTCTTCGCGCAACGCGGCCAGCACCCGCTCACCGAGCCGGGCCGACGCCACGTGGGCGTAGCGGGCCAGCACCGCCTGTAAGACCAGGAACCCGGCGATCGCCAGGGCGGTCCGGTCGACGGCGGCGATCGCCGCCGTCGACGTGGTGAGCGTCTCGACCAGGCCACCGAGCAGCCGGGGCGCGGCGAGCCCGGCGACCGCGGCGCCCACGTGCAGCGCGAGAGCACCGGCCAGCATCCGTGGGTGCCGGCGGACCAGGACACGGGCGTACCGGCGGACCTCGGCCCGGTCCGCGACCGGCAACGCCGTCACGACGCCACCTCACTCAACGCCGCCGACTCGGTCGACGCCACCGACTCGGCGCGGGTCATCAGGGCGGCGTACCCGGGTTCGGTGCGCAGCAGATCGGCGTGACTGCCGTCGGCCACCACCCGGCCGGCGTCGACGAACACCACCCGGTCGGCGTGTTCCAGCAGCAGCGGGCTGGTGGTGCAGACGACAGTGGTCCGGCCGGTCCGGGCCGCCCGCAGCCGGGCGGCGATCCGCACCTCGGTGTGCGCGTCGACGGCGCTGGTCGGCTCGACCAGCACCAGGATCGGCGGGCAGCGCGTCGACGATGTCGGTCACCAGGATCCGCTGCCGGACCGTGGCCAGGTCCAGCTCCCGCAGCGGTACGCCGGCCAGGGCGACTTCGGTGTCGCGGTAGCGCCCCAGCCGGTCGGCGAGCCCGACGACGTCCTCCGGCGCGGTGGCCGCGACGGCGGTCAACTGGTACGGGGCCACCCGCAGGCCGGACATGGAGTCGACCAGGTCGCCGGCGCGGTCCGGCAGTCGGCGGGGTCGGGCCGGGTCGGTGAACTCCGGCGTGATGGCGAGCAGGCCCGCGACCCGGCGGGCGGCGACGTGGCCACGGGTCATGGTGTGCAGGAACTCGGTCAACGTCCGGATCGGACCGGTCAGGAACGCGGTGTACGCGTAGGCGGCGACCAGTTGCCCGACGGTCAGCTCGCCGGCGAGAGTGAGCCGCGCCCCGAGCCAGGTCACCAGCACCAGGAACATCCCGGGCAGCAGCAGCTGGTTGGCCTCCAGGAAGGATTCGACCCGGGCCAGCCGGTCGCCGCGCCGCCGCAGCTCCTGCGACTGCTCCCGGTAGCGGTCGGCGAAGGCCGGTTCACCGCCGACGCCGCGCAGGATCCGCAGGCCGGTCACGATGTCGCCGGCCAGGGTCGCCAGGGTGGCCTGCTGTTCCCGGTACGTCTGCTGGCGGCGGTGCAGCGGCCGCAGGCCGAGCCCGACGGCCGCCATCAGCACCGGCACGCCGATCACGATCACCAGCCCGAGCGGGACGGAGGTGCCGAGCAGGATCGCGGCGACCACGACGATCGCCACCACCGCACCAACCGCCCGGGCGACGACCTCCACCGCGCCGCCCAGACTGCTCATGTCGGCGGTCCCGATGCTCACCACCTCGCCGGTGGCCAGCCGTTTCGGCAGGGTGGCGCCGAGCCGGTTGGCCTGCCGTACGGTGAGCTGGACCGTGCGGTACGCAGTGGACAGCCAGTTGAACACGCCGAACCAGTGCTGGCTGATGCTGGCCGTCGCCTGGACCAGCCCCAGCCCCAGTAGCACCGCTGACCAGCCGAGCAGCGCCTGCGGATCGCGGGCGGTGAGGCCGACGTCGATGGCATGTCCGACAACCGCCGGCATCAACGCCTGGCTGCCCATCCAGACCACGCTGAGCACCGATCCCCAGGCCACGGACGCCCCGGCACGTCCGGCCAGCCAGCGCAGCAGACGCAGGGCTGACCGGTGATCGGCTACGCCGGGATCGGCGACGGGCAGGGACCACATGACATCGCGACGGTACGGCTACTTTACGTGACCGATCCACCTATTTTCCCGTTTCCGCCGGACGATCTGGCAGCGGCTTCAGCGGTCGACCTGGGTGAAGTCCCAGCTGTGCGGTGCACGGGTGACCAGCCGCAGCGGTGGTTCCGGCAACGACAACGGGCTGCTGCGCCACTTCGAGATGACCACCAGCCGGTCATCGGTCGACGAGAAGACCTCACTGGCCAGGTGCAGCGGGCTGTGTTCGATCTCCGGCAGCGCGGTGTCGCAGACCCAGGTGAGCAACTCGGTCAGGCGGGACGGCTCGGCCTTGGCCTCCCACATCCGCACGATCACGTCGCCGGACATTACACGCTCACCGTGGTCAACGGCAGCGCGGAGTCGGCCGGCAGGTCCAGCCGGCTGGCCGGTACCCCGGCGGCGACCAGATGCGAACCGAGCGCGGCGACCATCGCGCCGTTGTCGGTGCACAGTTTCGGCCGGGGCACCCGGACCCGGATCCCGTACCGCTCGCAGCGTTGCTCGGCCATCGCCCGCAGCCGCGAGTTGGCCGCCACCCCGCCACCGATGACCAGGGTCTCGACGCCCCGGTCCCGGCAGGCGTCGACCGCCTTGGCGGTCAGCACGTCGCAGACCGCCTCCTGGAACGACGCGGCGACGTCCGCCACCGGCACCGGTTCACCGGCCCGTTCCCGGGCTTCGACCCAGCGGGCCACCGCGGTCTTCAGTCCGGAGAAGGAGAAGTCGAACCGGTGCGCGGCGAGGTCCTTCGGCGCGGTGAGTCCACGGGGGAATGCGATCGCCGCGGCGTCACCGTCGCGAGCCGACCGGTCGATCGGCGGCCCGCCGGGGAACGGCAGGCCGAGCAGCCGGGCCACCTTGTCGAACGCCTCACCGGCCGCGTCGTCAATGGTGGCGCCGAGCGGGGTGACTCCGGCGGTCAGGTCGTCGACCAGCAGCAGCGACGAATGCCCACCGGAGACCAGCAGGGCGATCGCCGGCTCCGGCAGCGGACCGTGCTCCAGGGTGTCGACGGCCACGTGGGCGGCGAGGTGGTTGACACCGAACACCGGCTTGTCGGTGGCGATCGCGTAGCCCTTGGCCGCCGCGACGCCGACCAGCAGGGCACCGGCCAGACCGGGGCCGGCGGTCACCGCGATCGCGTCGATGTCGGCCAGGGTGACACCGGCGTCGTCGAGCGCCCGGCGCATCGTCGGCACGATCGCTTCCAGGTGGGCCCGGCTGGCCACCTCCGGCACCACGCCGCCGAACCTGGCGTGTTCGGCCACGCTGGAGGCCAGCGCGTCGGCGAGCAGCGTGTGCCCGCGGACGATGCCGACCCCGGTCTCGTCGCAGGAGGTCTCGATCCCGAGGACCAGTGGTTCGTCAGCCATCTCGCATCATCACCAGAGCGTCGGTGTTGCTGGGTTGGTAGTAGCCACGGCGTACACCCACCGGTTCGAAACCGTACGCCGCGTACAGCCGTTGCGCGGGCGCGTTGTCCACCGCGACTTCCAGGTAGGTCCGGCCGGCCCCGCGTCGGGTGGCTTCGTCGAGCAGCCCGGCCAGCAGGGTCCGGCCCACGCCGCGCCGTTGGTGGTCCCGGCGTACCGCGACGTTCTGCACCCACGCCTCGTCGGGTGTCGCCGGATCGCCGGCCAGTGCCAGCCCGGCGTACCCGGCCAGCTGGTCGGTGCCGTCGACGACGGCCAGGTAGTGGTGTCCGTTGGCCAGCTCGTTCCAGAACATCTCGGCCGACCACTGTTCGGCACCGAACAGGTCGGCTTCGATCGGTACCGCCTGTTCGATGTGCCACCAGCGGAACCGGACGGTCCGCAGCTGCCCACTGACCTGGGTCACTGGAGCACCGGTTTGCGTCCGGCCGCCGCGACGGCGTCGGGCCGGCGCAGGTAGCAAGGGGTCAACGGCTCGGTGAGCGCGGCGGTGCGGACCCGGTCGGCCGCCAACCGCGCCAGCGGCAGCGCGTCCGGGTAGCGGGGCTCGGGTCGCACCGGTACGCCGAGCAGTTCGGCGTAGCGCAGGGCGCCGTCGCCGACTGCCGTGGTGACGCCGAGACCCGCCAGGGCCTCGGCGACGGCGGCCGGCGCGTCGACCGCCGGGTCGGTGAGCCGCCGACCGTCGGCGGCGTACACCGCCCAGTAGATCTCCCGGCGCCGCGCGTCGGTAGCAGCCAGCACCCGGCCGGTCGCGGCGTCGCTGCCGGCGAGGTCGGTGCCGGCGAGGTCGCTGCCGGCGGCGTGGCCGAGCGCGTCGAGCGAGTTGACGCCGTACGTCGGGATGTCGAGGGCATGCGCCACGCTGGCGGCGGTGACCAGACCGACCCGCAGTCCGGTGAACGGCCCGGGGCCGAGCCCGGCCACCACTGCGGTCAGGTCCGCCGCCGCCGCGCCGGACTCGGCCAGGCAGGCGGCGATCTGCGGGGAGAGCAGTTCGCCGTGCGCCCGCGCGTCGACCGTACGTCGGCTGGCCAGCAGACGTACGTCGTCGGTGATCTCGGCCAGCGCGGCGGTCACCGCGGGAGTCGACGAATCCAGCACCAGTACCAGCACGGTATGCACCCTAACCGGACACCGCGGCCGGCTCCTGGCTGCCCTCGGCGCGCCCGTGGTCGGGTCGCCCCACACCCCCCACACCCCCCGCGACCCCCCGCGTCGCGCGTGTCGCGCGTGTCGCGCGTATCGCCCGCCACTCATACTCTCCGGACCTGATGCCACACGTGCATCTTGATGCCACAGGTGCATCAAGTCTGGAGAGAGACCATGTCCCCCGCGCCGAACCTGGCCCGGTCCGGTCCGAGTCCGGTCCAAGTCCGGCCGCCCGGGAGTCCAACCAGCCGGTCACGCGCCGCCGGTCGGGAACCGGACATCCGTCGAGGATGGACATTATCGGTACCGGACAGGGAGCATCAGCGAATGGAATCGTCGACCCGGCTCGGCGGGGAGGTCGGCCGGCTGCTGCGGCAGGAACGCGAACTCCGCCGGCTGACCCAGCGGGATCTGGCCACGGCCACCGGAATCGCGCAAACCACCGTAGCCAGGGTCGAGTCCGGTCACCGGGGCGCGGCGCTGCCACTGGTCGAGCGGTTGTTCGCGGCGCTGGGCCGGCAACTCGTGGTCGGAGTCGAGGACCTCGACGAGGACGTGGACCAGCAGATAGCGCAACTCGCCGACCGCGGGATCGATGACCGGCTCCTGGACACCGACGTCGAGCGGTTCCGCCGCCACGTCGACGGAATCAGCTACGTCTTCGACGGTCCGACCGCCGCACTGCTGCAGGGCGCGCCGGTGCCGGCACCCGGGGTGCACGTGGCCCTGCTCTGGTCCGAGGCGGACGCCATCACCGAATGGCTAACCGGCCGGTACGCGAGCCGGTGGATGGACCGCTGGCAGGAGTACCGGCACATTCCGGTCGATCCACGCGAGCCGCATCCACTCCGGTGGCAGACGATAGCCGGTGAGATCCACGCCCGGATGTGCGACAAACTCCCCGAGTCGATCGACGTACGGCACGGCGAGCGGCACTACCCGGTGGTGCCGCTGGCCGAGCTGGCGATCGCCGATCCGGGCGTCGCCCGGCTACTGGACCGGCACCGGGCGGGCCGCAGCGGTCAGCCGGTACCGGGGCGCGGCGGTTGACCGGTCAGCCGGCCACCGGCTGATCGGCACCGCCGGTCCGGCTCCAGTCGATGCCGGGCAGGCCGGCGTCGGCCAGCGCCTTGTCGGTGGCGCTGAACGGCCGGCTGCCGAGAAAACCCCGCGGGTTCATCGGGCTGGGGTGGCCGGCCTCCAGCACGACGTGCCCCGGGTTGGTGATCAGCCCGCGCTTCTTGCGCGCGTAGCCGCCCCACAGCAGGAAGACGACCCGCTGGTCGCGGGCGTCGAGCGCGGCGATCGTGGCGTCGGTGAACTCCTCCCAGCCCTTGCCGGCGTGTGAGCCGGGCCGGCCCTGCCGCACGGTGAGCACCGCGTTGAGCAGCAGCACGCCCTGGGCCGCCCAGCCGGTCAGGTCACCGCTGCGCGGCATCGGCACCCCGACATCGGTGCCCAGCTCCTTGAATACGTTGCGCAGCGACGGCGGCACCGATACCCCGTCGCGGACGCTGAAGCTGAGCCCGTGGGCCTGCCCGGCCCGGTGGTACGGGTCCTGGCCGAGGATAAGCACCCGGCACTGCTCCGGCTGACACAGCCGGTAAGCGGTGAAGAGGTCCGCCACCGGCGGGTACACCGTCTGGTCGGCGTACTCGTCGGCGACGTACCGGCCGAGCGCGGTGGTGCCGGCCGGGTCCAGGTGCGGGGTGAGCGCGGTGGCCCAGGCAGGAGGCAACATGGCCAGCAGGTCGAGCATCTCGGGAGCCTTTCGTCACGCCTCGGTGGTGGCCGCCGCCCGTCCTCATGGACAGCTGCGCGCCGTCCGGCACTCTACGGGTGGCCTACGACATCACCGTCCAGCATGGCCGGCCGGCTGGTCCAGCCCGGCGAGCCGACCCGACCAGCCGGGGCCCCGTCCAATCAACTCGGCGGTCCGGGAGTCGTCCTCGGCCCGGTGCATGCGGACCAGCAGGTGCGCCTCGGCGAGCTGCTCGACCATCCCCTCGCCCCACTCGACGACGGTGACCGCCCGGTCCATGTCGGCGTCCAGGTCGAGGTCGTCGATCTCAACCCGCGGGTCGGGCGCGTCGCCGAGCCGGTACGCGTCGGCGTGCACCAGGGTGAGCGAGCCGCCCCGGGACGGATCCGGTTGGTGTACCCGGGCGATGACGAAGGTCGGCGAGGTGACGTCGCCGCGTACCCCGAGGCCGTCGCCGATCCCCTGCACCAGCGCGGTCTTGCCGGCGCCGAGCGGACCGGTCAGCACCACCAGGTCGCCTTGGCGCAGCAGCCGGCCGAGGCGGCGGCCGAGGTCGTGGGTGTCGGCCAGTTCGGGTAGCGGGATCCGGACAGTCATCGGGCGATTTTCGCAAGGAACGCGACCAGCACCGCGTTGACCCGGTCGGCGTGTTCCAGCATCACCACGTGCCCGCCGTCGGGGATCCTCACGTAGTCGGCGTCGGGCAGCCGGCGCAGGATCTCCTCCGAGTGGGTCACCGGGGTGATCATGTCCTTGTCGCCGACGATGACCAGCGTGGGGCTGCTCTCCAGGACCGCGAGCGCCGGGTACCGGGAGTGGGTCAGCAGGGTACGCACGTACCGGGTGACGGTCTCCGCCGAGGTCCGCGAGTTCATCCGCTCCACGTAGCTGACCAGCGCCGGGCTGGGCCGGTCGGTGCCGAAGCCGTACTGGCGGGTCAGCAGCCAGGCGAGGTCGGCGGTGGCCACCCGCAGCCGGTCGATCACTGGACCGGTCAGCCGGGTGGCGTTGTTGACCAGCATCAGCAGCGGCGAGCCGGCCCGGCTGAGGATCGCCGGCAGACCGAGCCGGGCCTCGTCGACCAGGCTGCCCGAGGTCGCCATCAGTACGGTGCCGACCACCCGGTCGCGGAACAGCTCCGGATGCCGTTGGGCCAGGGCCATGATGGTCATGCCGCCCATCGAATGTCCGACCAGGATCAACGGGCCGTCGCCGGCGGCCTGCTCGATGACCGCCCGCAGCGTCTCACCGAGCGCGTCGATCTCGTAGTCGCCGGACTCCAGCCGGCCGGAGCGGCCGTGGCCGGGCTGGTCGTAGCAGACCAACCGGTACTCTCCCTGCCGGGTCAGCTCCCGGCGTTGGAAGTGGAAGGTCCCCATGTCCAGGCAGTAGCCGTGCACGAAGACGATGGTCGGCCGCAGCGGTGCCGCGTCGTCCGGCTCGACGATCTCCACGTAGACGTCGGTGCCGTCGGCCGCGGTGACCACCCGGGTCTCGTCGTAGGGCAGCTCGCCGAAGGGTTCGTCGGCGTACCGGTCCGCCACCTCCCGCTTGAGCCGGCGCACCAGGGCGCGTTCGACGGTGACCGTCGCGGTCACCCCGGCAGCCGCGACGCCGATGACCGCGCCGACGATGCCGGCGGTCCGGGCCACCTTCTGCGCACCGGCCCGCTGCCCGCTCATGGCCGGCTGTCCTGGTAGATTCGGGGCACCCGGGGGCTACCGAACCGGGTGACGATCTCGTAGTTGATGGTGCCGACCGCGTCGGCCCAGTCGTCGGCGGTCGGGCCGCCGTCGCGTCCGTCACCGAACAATGTGGCCACCTCCCCAGCGTTGATCTCGTCGTCGCCGCAGTCGAGCACGATCTGGTCCATGCACACCCGGCCGGCGATCCGGCGCGTCCGGCCACCGAGGCGCACCGGCCCGGTGTTGGACGCGTGCCGGGGCACCCCGTCGGCGTAGCCGAGCGGCACCACGGCCAGAGTGCTCTCCCGTTTGGTGTGGTAGGTGTGCCCGTAGGAGACGCCCTGCCCGGCGGGGATCCGCTTGACCAGCATCACCCGGGCGCGGACGGTCATCGCCGGCCGTAGACCGAAGCCTTCGCCCGGCACCGGGGACAGCCCGTAGCAGGCGATACCGGGCCGGACCAGGTCGAAGTGGGTGTCCGGCCGGGTCAGGGTGGCCGCGGAGTTGGCCAGGTGCCGGTAGCGGGGGCGCAGCCCGTACCGGCTGGCCACGGCGAGCCCGTCGTGGTACGCCGCCAGCTGCCGGTCGATGGTGGCGTGCCCGGGCGCGTCGGCGAAGACGAAGTGGCTCCACACCCCGACCACCTCGACGGTGCCGTCGGACTGCGCTTTGGCGGCCGTCTCGACCAGCTCGGGCCAGTCGTCGCCGGTGGCCCCACCCCGGGACAACCCGGTGTCGATCTTGAGATGCAACCGGGCCGGCCGGCCGGCGAGTCGGGCCGCGGCGACGGCCTCGGACAGCAGGGCGCGGCTGCCGACGCCGAGGTCGACGTCGGCGGCGACCGCCTCGTGCAGGGGCAGTCCGGGGCTGAGCAGCCAGGCCAGCACCGGCCCGGTCAGTCCGGCACCGCGCAGCTCCAGCGCCTCACCGAAGGTGCAGACGCCCAGCCAGTCCGCTCCGGCGTCGAGTGCGGCCCGGGCCGCCGGCACCATGCCGTGGCCGTACCCGTCGCCCTTCACCACCGCCATCAGCTCGGCGCTGGTGCCGGCCCGCAGCCGGGCCACGTTCTCCCGGATCGCGTCCAGGTCGACCCGCACCTCTGCCTGCCACATGAGGCCAGCCTACTGACCGGTCACCTGATCGGGCAGGTTCCCGGCCGGTCAGGTCGGCGGCCGGCCGTCAGATCATCGTCACCCACCGACAGACCGCTGGCACCCGCCGGTCAGGTCGGCCACCACCGGGCGCAGCGCGGCGGCCACCTCGACCGCGGTGACCGGCCCGGTGCGGGCGGCGGCCCGGCCGGCCAGGCCGTGCACGTACGCGGCGGCCAGCGCCGCCCGCTGCGGATCCAGCCCGGCGGCGAGCAGCGAGCCGAGCAGGCCGGCCAGTACGTCGCCGGTGCCGCCGGTGGCCAGCGCCGGGGTGCCGGTGGCGTTCACGTACGCCCGTCCGTCCGGTCCGGCGACCACCGTACGGTCGCCTTTGAGCAGGACGGTCGCCCGCATCCAGGCGGCCAGCCGCAGCGCGGCCCCGACCCGGTCGTCGCCGGGTGGCTGGCCGGCGAGCCGGGCGAACTCCCGATCGTGCGGGGTGATCACGGTGGGTGCCTGCCGGCCGCGCAACTGCTCCGCCCAGCTGCCGTCGACCAGCATGGTCAACGCGTCGGCGTCCAGCACCACCGGCACCGGCGCGGCCAGCACCGACCGCAGCTCGGTCACGGCGTGTTCCCCGCCGCCCAGCCCGGAGCCGCACACCCAGGCCTGCACCCGGCCGGCGTCTGCGACCCGACCGGTGGCGATCACCGAGGGGTACCGGTCCAGCACCTGGGCGGCGGCGCTGCCGGCGTACCGGACCAGGCCGGTCGGCCCGGCGACCGCCCCGCCCACGGAGAGCACCGCCGCACCCGGATAGGTCGCCGAGCCGGTCGCCACCCCGACCACTCCCCGGGTGTACTTCTCGGCGGCCGGGGCCAGCGTCGGCCACCACGCCGAGACGTCGTCGCGGCCGGGCACCTCGAACGCGGGTGTGCCGCGCAGCCACGGTCGCAGGCCGATGTCGACCAGCTCTACGTGACCGGCGCGGACGGCGGCCGGTCCCACCATCAGCGCCGGCTTCAGGCAACCGAAGGTGACGGTGACGTCGGCTCGTACGGTGTCCCTCCCGACCGCGGCGGCTCCGGACCCGGTAGCTCCGGACCTGGCGGGGCCAGCTCCGGTCGACGGCACCGCGGCACCGTCGGGCACCCCGCCGGTGTCGACCGCAACGCCGCTGGGCACGTCCACCGCGACCAGCACCGGCCGGCCGCCACGTGCCGAAGTGAGCTCGCCGGCCCGGGCGAGCGCACCGGCGGCCGGCTCCCGCAGCCCGCCGGTGCCGCCGATGCCGACGATCCCGTCCATGATCAGGTCCGCGTGCCGGCCGGCACCGTCGGCGGTCCGACCGTCGGCCACCCGGCCGCCCGCGGACCGTAGCGCGGCGAGCCCGCCACAGTGGGCCCGGTCCGGTCGCAGCAGCCAGGCGGTGACCCGGGCGCCCCGGCGGGCCAGTCGGGCTCCGGCGTACAGCGTGTCGCCGCCGTTGTCGCCCGAGCCGACCAGCAGCAGCACCTCGGCACCGTAGACCCCGCCGCGCTCGGCGAGCAGGGTGGCGCACCGGCGGGCCAGGCCGGCGGCGGCCCGGTGCATCAGTGTCCCCGGTGCAACGGTCGCCATCAGCGCCTGCTCGGCTCTGCGGACGTCGGACACCCGCCACACCTGGATCATTCGCTTACCTCCGCCGCGCCGCTTCGTCGCTCACCGCCCACGGTCACCCTACCGGCGGTGGTGACCGGTGGGACGGTAACCGCTGCGCCGATTGTCCACAGGGTCCCCCGCCACGCTGTCGGTTCCGGATAGCGTCTGCCCATCGACGCATGCCGACGGAGGCGACACGGTGACCGGAGCCGACATGGGTGAACGGAGGCGACATGGGTGAACTGCCCGGCAACGACGTGGGCCCGGCCGGCGGCGGGCCGCTGCGGGTGCGGCCGGCCGTGCTGCACGACGCCGCCGACCGGTTGACCGGGCTGGCCTACCGGCTGGCGCACGGGCTGGCCGGCCAGCCGGAGCTGACCGTCGCCGCACCGGGCTGGGCAGCGGCCGACCTGCTGGTCACGGTGGAGGCCGCAGTGCACCGGCAGGTGAGCCGGGCCGGCGCGGACGCGGCCGCCACCGGGCAGGCGCTGGCCAGGGCCGCCGATGAGTACGACGCCGCCGACTGGCGGGCGGTCCACCGGCTGGCCAAATGATCACGTACCGGCAGCTGTGGCGGGCCGACCCGGCGGCCTGGCAACAGGCCGCGTACGGCTGGCGGCGCCGGCAACCAGCGGTCGAACGGCGGGCCGCCGAGGTGGCCGGGGCGGCCGGGGCACTGCGCGCCGGCTGGTCCGGGCCGGCGGCGACCGCCGCCGACACCCGGTTGGCCGGCCTGGGTGACCGGCTAGACGCCGTCGGCCCGGCGCTGTGCGTCGTCGACCAGATCCTCAGCCGGTACGCCGAGCAGCTGGCCCGGGCCAAGGCGGTGCTCGCCGACTGGGTCGCCACGGCGGGGGTGCTCGGTCTGTCGATCGACCGGGACGGCCGGGTCGGCGTGGACCCGGCGGTGACCCGCCCGGACGGGCCGACCCTGGCCGGTGCCCGCCGGGTAGCCGCCGGCGTCGCCGACGCGCTTGCCCTGGCCACCGAGGCGGACGTCGACGCGGCCCGCCGGCTCGACGCGGCCGCCACCGCCGCCAGCCAGGGCTGGCCGGCGCGGCCGCCGGCGACGCGCCCACCGCCGTCGGCCGCGCCGGCTGCGGTGCGGGCCTGGTGGGCCGGGCTGGACGATGCGCAGCGACGCTGGCTGATCCGGCACGAGCCGGCCCGGGTCGGCCGGTGGGACGGTCTGCCGGCGGTTGCTCGGGACCAGGCGAACCGGCTGCTGCTGGGTCGGCAGCGGGCGGCGTTGCTGGCCGAACGGGCGGCGCTGCTGGACAGCACGGACCCGACGGCGGTGCCGCGGTTGCGCCGGCTGGACCGGCTGATCGACGGCCTGGACACGGTCGACGACCGGCTCACGTCCGCGTCCGGCCCTCGGGCCTACCTGCTGGCGCTGGACGGCGGCGCCGGCCGGCCGGGTGATCCGTCGGCTCCCGCCTCGACCGGCCGGGTGATCCTCGCGCTGGGCGATCCCGATCAGGCCCGACGCGTGCTGACCCACGTCCCGGGGATGGGCAGCGGTCTCGACCGGGTCGGCGGCGAGTTGGCCCGCACCGAGCAGGTGCTGCAACGTTGTCAGCAGTTGGCTCCACAGGAGTCGACCGCCGCCGTGTTGTGGCTGGACTACGCGGCACCGGCGTTCGTCGACGAGGCGGCCAGCACCGCCCCGGCGCGGGCCGGGGCCGCCGACCTGCGCCGGTTCCAGGATGGTCTGGACGTCAACCGCGTCGGCGACCCGGGCGGGCTGACGGTGCTCGGCCACAGCTACGGCTCGCTGGTGGTGGGTACGGCGGCGCGGGCACCCGGCCTGGCCGCCGACGACCTGATCTTCGTCGGTTCGCCCGGGGTGGGGGTGGACCGGGTGGACGAGTTGGCGGTGCCGGCCGACCGGGTGTGGGCCACCACCGCAGACAACGATGTCATCCGCCGGGCGACCTGGCCGCAGCTGTGGCCGGGCGACCGGCTGTGGCACGGCGAGGACCCGAGCGGCGAGGACTTCGGCGCCCGGGTCTTCACCGGTGACGCGTCCGGGCATCTGGGCTACTGGGCCGGGGACAATCCGGCGTTGGACTCGATGGCCCGGATCGTGCTCGGCGCCGACCACCCGGCTGGCAGCCGGCCCGGCACGGGCGTGGCGGTCACTCCACGGTGACCGACTTCGCCAGGTTCCGGGGCTGGTCGACGTCGTGCCCCCGGGCGGCGGCGATCTCGCAGGCGAGCACCTGCAGCGGCACCGTGGTCAGCAGCGGGGCCAGCAGCGTCGGGGTGCGCGGTACGTAGATCAGGTCGTCGGCGTACGGCGCCACGGCGGTGTCCCCCTCCTCGGCGATCACCACGGTCCGGGCACCCCGGGCCCGTACCTCCTGAATGTTTGACACGATCTTGTCGTGCAGCATGCCCCGGCCGGCCGGTGAGGGGACCACACAGACCACCGGGGTGCCCTGGTCGATCAGCGCGATCGGGCCGTGCTTGAGCTCGCCGGCGGCGAAGCCCTCGGCGTGCATGTAGGCGAGCTCCTTGAGCTTGAGCGCGCCCTCGAGGGCGACCGGGTAGCCGACGTGCCGGCCGATGAACAGCACCTGGTTGGCGGTGGCGAGGTCCCGGGCGAGCTGGCGGACCGGCTCCATCGAGTCCAGCACCTGCCGCAGCTTGTCCGGCATCTCCTGCAGCTGGCTGACCACGGCGGCCACCTCGTCGGCGTACTTGATGCCGCGCACCTGGGCCAGGTGCAGTCCGATCAGGTAGCAGGCCACCAACTGGGTGAGGAACGCCTTGGTGGAGGCGACCGCGATCTCCGGGCCGCTGTGGGTGTAGAGCACCGCGTCGGACTCGCGTGGAATGGTGGAACCGTTGGTGTTGCAGATCGCCAGCACCCGGGCCTTCTGCTCCTTGGCGTGGCGCAGCGCCATCAGGGTGTCCATCGTCTCGCCGGACTGGGAGATCGCCACCACCAGGGTGGACCGGTCCAGCACCGGGTCCCGGTAGCGGAACTCGCTGGCCAGCTCCACCTCGCACGGGATCCGGGTCCAGTGTTCGATGGCGTACTTGGCGACCATGCCGGAGTGGTACGCCGTACCGCAGGCGACGATGAAGATCTTGTCGGCGTCGCGCAGGTCCTGGTCGGTGAGGCGGACCTCGTCCAGCATGATCTCGCCGGTCTCGGTGAGCCGGCCGAGCAGCGTGTCGGCGACCGCCTGCGGCTGCTCGGCGATCTCCTTGAGCATGAAGTAGTCGTAGCCGCCCTTCTCGGCGGCGGAGGCGTCCCAGTCGATGTGGAAGTCGCGGCCGAGCGCCGGCGCGCCGGAGAAGTCGGTGATCTCGATGCTGTCCGGGGTGATCAGGACGACCTGGTCCTGACCGAGCTCGACGGCGTCGCGGGTGTGCTCGATGAACGCGGAGACGTCGCTGGCCAGGTAGTGCTCGCCTGGGCCGCGACCGACCACCAGCGGGGAGTTGCGCCGCGCTCCGACCACCGCGTCCGGGATGCTGGCGTCGACCGCGAGCAGGGTGAACGCGCCTTCGAGGCGTTGACACACCCGACGCATCGCGGCGGCCAGCAGCCGCGGCCCCTCCGGCTCGCCGGCGGCCCGCAGGTCGGCCAGCGCGGCGGCGAGCAGGTGGGCAGCGCATTCGGTATCGGTGTCGCTGACGAACTCGACCCCGTCGGCTTCGAGCTCGGCGACCAGCTTGGCGAAGTTCTCGATGATCCCGTTGTGGATCACCGCGACCCGGCCGTCCCGGGACACATGCGGGTGGGCGTTGCGGTCGGTCGGTCCGCCGTGGGTGGCCCACCGGGTGTGGCCGATGCCGGCGGTGCCGTCACCGATGCCGACCGGGGCCGGGCAGCCGGAGCGGTCGACCGGCGTGGTGTCACCGGCCGTGGTGGTGCCGAACCGCTCGTCGCCGAGCGCCTTCTCCAGGTTGGCGAGTTTCCCGGCCCGCTTCTCGGTACGCAGCTCGTCGTCGCAGACGATCGCAACGCCGGCCGAGTCGTAGCCCCGGTATTCAAGCCGCCGGAGCCCGTCCAGCACGATGCCCAGCGCCGGCCGCGTGCCGACGTACCCCACGATTCCACACATGGGTCGTAGCCTAACCCACGATCGCTCATCAGCGGTGCGCATAACCCTAGCAATCGATCAAGCACGCTGAGCAGTAACCGACCAAACCCGCCTTATGGGCGCAAGGTATGGGTGCCGTCATCTGTTTCGATGGACCGCATAAAGTGGCGAGGTGGTCACCTCCCCCGGCGCCCCCGCCGACATCGACCCCCTGGTCCGCCGCATGCGCCCGTTCGGCACGACGATTTTCGCCGAGATGTCCGCTCTTGCCGTCCGCACCGGCGCGGTCAACCTCGGCCAGGGTTTCCCGGACACCGACGGGCCCACCGTGATGCTGACCGCCGCCACCGAGGCGCTGCGCAACGGCCACAACCAGTACCCACCCGGTCCTGGCATTCCGGCACTGCGCACCGCCGTCGCCCGCAACCAGCAACGCTTCTGGGATCTCGACTACGACCCGGAGACCGAGGTTCTGGTCACCGCCGGCGCGACCGAGGCAATCACCGCCGCAATCCTCGCGCTGTGCGAGCCGGGCGACGAAGTCATCTGCTTCGAGCCCTACTACGACTCGTACGCGGCCGCGATCGCGCTCGCCGGGGCGGTCCGCCGGCCGGTCACCCTGCGTCCCGACGGGGACGGCCGGTACGCCTTCGACCCCGGCGCACTGCGCGCCGCAGTCGGGCCGCGTACCCGCCTGGTGCTGCTCAACTCCCCGCACAACCCGACCGGCAAGGTCTTCACCGTCGCCGAGCTCACCGCGATCGCCGCGATCTGTCGGGAGCACGACATCTGGGCGGTCACCGACGAGGTGTACGAGCACCTCGTCTTCACCGACGCCGACACCCCGCACGTCCCGCTCGCCACCCTGCCCGGGATGCGAGACCGGACGCTGCGCATCTCGTCGGCCGGCAAGACCTTTTCCTGTACGGGCTGGAAGATCGGCTGGGTCAGTGGGCCGGCCGCGTTGGTCACCGCCATCGCACGGGTCAAGCAGTTCCTCACCTACGTCAACGGCGGGCCGCTGCAGCCGGCCGTCGCGGTGGCGCTGGACCTGCCGGACAGCTACTTCACCGGGCTTCGGCAGAACCTGCAGGCGCAGCGCGACCAACTGGTGGCCGGGCTGTCCGAGGCCGGATTCCGGGTGCTGGTGCCGGAGGGCACCTACTTCGCCACCGCCGACATCAGCGCACTGGGCGACACCGACGGAATCGAATTCTGCCTGTCCCTACCGGAACGCTGCGGAGTGGTCGCCGTACCGACCCAGGTGTTCTACGACGAGCCGGACGCCGGCCGGCTGCTGGTGCGGTTCGCCTTCTGCAAACGTCCCGAGCTCCTCGCCGAAGCGAGCCGACGACTGGCCGGCCTGCGACCGGCTGGCTGATCAGGCGGGCCGGCGGACCGGGGCGGAGTCAGGCCGGGCTGGCTGCTCGGACGGCTGCGGCGATCCGCTCGGCGACCGAACGGGCAGTCTCCACCGTCGCCGCCTCGACCATCACCCGGACCAGCGGCTCGGTGCCGGACGGTCGCAGCAGCACCCGACCGGTGCCGCCCAGCTCGGCCTCGGCCCGCTCGGCAGCCGCCCGTACCGCCGGGTCGCCGGCGCCGGCGGCCCGGTCGCCGACCGGTACGTTGACCAGCACCTGGGGCAGCTTGGTGACGGCGGCCGCCAGGCCGGCCAACGAAGATCCGGTGGCCGCCATCCGGGACATCAGCTGTAGTCCGGTGAGCACCCCGTCCCCGGTGGTGGCGTAGCTGGGCATCACGATGTGCCCACTCTGCTCGCCGCCCAGTGCAAGCCCGCTGGCCCGCAGCTCCTCCAGCACGTACCGGTCGCCGACCTTGGTCTCGACCAGCTTGATGCCCTCCCGGGACATGGCCAGCCGCAGACCGAGGTTGCTCATCACCGTGGCCACCAGGGTGTCGGCGGTCAACGTGCCAGCGTCGCGCATGGCCAGCGCCAGGATCGCCATGATCTCGTCGCCGTCCACCTCGGTACCGTCGGCGGTCACCGCCAGGCACCGGTCGGCGTCGCCATCGTGGGCCAGCCCCAGGTCGGCGCCGTGTTCGAGGACGGCGGCCCGGACCACGTCGAGGTGGGTCGACCCGCAACCGTCGTTGATGTTGAGCCCGTTCGGCTCGGCGTTGATCGCGATGACCTCCGCGCCGGCCTCCCGGTAGGCGACCGGGCCGACCTCGGCCGCCGCGCCGTTGGCGCAGTCGACCACCACCCGCAGCCCGTCGAGCCGGTGGTTGACCGTGCCGACCAGATGACCGACGTAGTGCTCGGCCCCGTCCAGCAGATCACTCACCCGACCGATACCGGCCCCGGTGGGCCGCCGTCGGCCGGTGGACCCGTCGCCCTCGATCGCCGCGCCGATCGCGGCCTCGATCTTCATCTCGAGGTCGTCCGGCAGTTTGTGCCCACCGGCGGCGAACAGCTTGATGCCGTTGTCCGGCATCGGGTTGTGCGACGCGGAGAGCATCACCCCGAAGTCGGCCTTGGTCTCGCCGACCAGGAACGCGACGCCGGGGGTCGGCAACACGCCGACCCGTAGCACGTTCGCGCCGGCGCTGGTCAGCCCGGCCACCACGGCGGCCTCCAGCATCTCGCCGCTGGCCCGTGGATCGCGGCCGACCACGGCCAGCGGCTGGCGGCTCGGATCCCGCTCGGCCAGGGTGTGCGCGGCGGCCACCGCGACCGCCAGCGCCAACTCCGGGGTGAGATCGGCGTTGGCCCGCCCGCGTACGCCATCGGTGCCGAACAGCCGCGCCATACCAGTCATCCTCCGATGGTCCCGCTAACGGTGCCGCTCCGCCTCCCCGTCGGGGGTATGGATCCCCCCGCTGCGATGGCGAGCGAGCCGGCAACCGATGAAGATACTGCCGATGAACGAAAGAATCCGCATCAACTAGACAAAAAAGCACGGACGGCCGAGAAACCCCACGAAGGAGGTGTCCCGGCCGCCCGTTCAGCCGTGTCGGACTAGCGCTTCGAGTACTGCGGGGCCTTGCGGGCCTTCTTCAGGCCGTACTTCTTGCTTTCCTTGACCCGGTCGTCGCGGGTGAGGAAACCTGCCTTCTTCAGCGCCGGGCGGTCGTCGCCGTCGTTGGCGCACAGCGCCCGTGCGATGCCCAGCCGCAGCGCACCGGCCTGGCCGGTGATGCCGCCGCCGCGCAGGTTGGCGATCACGTCGAACGCCTCGGCCTTCTCAGCCGTCACCAGCGGCTCCCGGATCAACTGCTGGTGCACCTTGCTCGGGAAGTACTCCTCGAGCTCGCGACCGTTGCAGGTGATCTTGCCGGAGCCGGGGACGATCCGCACCCGGACGATGGCTTCCTTGCGCCGCCCGACGGTCTGGATCGGGCGCTCGCCGCGCGGCGTACGCACCACTGGCGCGGGCGTCACGGCGGGGGCCGGCTCGATGTCGGCAACGGCGACCGGGCTGGCCTCGGTGGTGTCGGTCATGCTGGTTCCTTCGCCCGCGCTCACTGCGCGATCTGCTTGATCTCGAACGGCACCGGCTGCTGAGCACCGTGCGGGTGCTCGGCGCCGGCGTAGACCTTGAGCTTGCGGATCAGCTTGGCACCGAGCTTGTTGTGCGGGAGCATGCCCTTGACGGCCAGCTCGATCGCCCGCTCGGGGCGCTTGGCCAGCAGCTCGTCGTAGCCGACCTGCTTCAGCCCGCCGGGGTAACCGGAGTGCCGGTAGGCCACCTTGGTGTGCCGCTTGTTGCCGGTCAACGCCACCTTGCCGGCGTTGACGACGATGACGAAGTCACCGGTGTCGACATGCGGCGCGAAAGTCGGCTTGTGCTTGCCGCGCAGCAGCGTGGCGGCGTGGGTGGCCAGGCGGCCCAGCACGACGTCAGAGGCGTCGATCACATGCCACTGACGCTCGATCTCACCCGGCTTCGGGCTGTACGTACGCACAGGTCTACCTTGTCTCGTCGTCGGTCTGGGGTCGCGCGTCGGTCGTCAGGTAACGCGCGGGCCGTCGGGGCGACCCGGAACCGGGGCGACCTGGCAGAGAACGCGCGCGCGAACGACAAGCATACCCCGGCTGACCTGGCACCATCGGACGGGGCCTCCCGCAGACGGTGAGCTGCATCCACGGACGGTGACCTGAGACGGTGACGGGTCTGGCGAGGGACGCCCCTCGATTGTCGCACAACAGCAGGCGACGATACCCGCTGCCCGGCACGCCGGTCAAAACGGCTGGTCGGCACCGGTACGCCGGAGGTCCCACCAAGTGGGCCGGCTAACCCTCTGACAACAGCCCGTGTGAGCTGCTCTTAGCAGGCTGGAAACAATCGGGACGTCGCGGCGAAATCGCCCCCCGGCACGCTTCGCACATGCCAGGCAGCGTGCAGTTGACCATCGGTCCGACCGGCGAATCCGCCGACCGGACCGTGGCCACCCACTGCCCGTACTGCGCACTGCAGTGCGGGATGCGACTGCGTGCCACGACCGACGGCGGTGTGCAGGTGCTGCCCCGGCAGTTTCCCACCAACCAGGGCGGGCTCTGTCAAAAGGGCTGGACCGCTGCGGAACTGCTCGACCACCCGCAGCGGCTGACCACCCCGCTGGTCCGCGACCGACCCGGCACCGAACTGCGGCCGGCCAGCTGGGACGAGGCCCTGACCCGGATCGTCGACGGTGTCCGGCGGATCCAGCAACGGCACGGCCGCGACGCGGCCGCGATGTTCGGCGGCGGCGGCCTCACCAACGAGAAGGCGTACGCGCTGGGCAAGTTCGCCCGGGTCGCGCTGCGCACCCGCAACATCGACTACAACGGCCGATTCTGCATGTCCTCGGCGGCCGCCGCCGGGATCCGGGCCTTCGGCGTCGACCGTGGCCTGCCGTTCCCGATGGCCGACGTCGGCACCGCCGACACCCTGCTGCTGGTCGGCGCGAACGTGGCCGAGACGATGCCGCCGTTCGCCCGCTACCTGACCGAGATGAAACAGCGCGGCGGCACGCTGATCGTGATCGACCCGCGCCGCACGGCCACCGCCCGCCTGGCCGACCTGCACCTGCAACCCACCCCCGGCACCGACCTCGCGGTGGCCAACGCGCTGCTGCACGTCGCGGTGCGGGAGGGCTGGGTGGACCACACCTACGTCGCCGAGCGGACCACCGGCTTCGACGCTGTCCGGGCCACCGTCGCCGGCTACTGGCCGGCCCGGGTGGAACGGATCACCGGCGTGCCGATCGCCGATCTGGAGGCGGCGGCGCGCGCTCTGGCCGGCGGCGACCGCCGCGCGACCGACGCCCCGCCCGCCAAGGTCGTCATCCTCACCGCGCGCGGCGCCGAACAGCACGCCAAGGGAGTCGACACGGTCAGCGCCTACGTCAACCTGGCGCTCGCCCTCGGGTTGCCCGGCCGGACCGGCTCCGGTTACGGCTGCCTGACCGGCCAGGGCAACGGTCAGGGCGGCCGGGAGCACGGCCAGAAGGCCGACCAGCTGCCCGGCTACCGACGCATCGACGACCCGGCGGCGCGGGCGCACGTGGCCGGGGTGTGGGGCGTCGACCCGGCGGACCTGCCCGGGCCGGGGGTTTCCGCGTACGAACTGCTGGACGCGCTCGGCACCCCGGCCGGGCCGAAGGCGTTGCTGGTCTTCGGCTCCAACCCGGTGGTATCCGCACCCCGCGCCGGCCGGGTCCAGCGCCGACTGGCCGATCTGGACCTGCTGGTCGTCGCCGACTTCGTGCTGTCCGAGACGGCGGCGATGGCCGACGTGGTACTGCCCACCGCCCAGTGGGCCGAAGAGGACGGCACGATGACCAACCTGGAGGGACGGGTGCTACGCCGGCACGCGCTGCGGCCACCCCCGCCCGGTGCCCGCACCGACCTGGCCGTCCTGGCCGACCTCGCGCAGCGGCTCGGCTGCCCGGCCGGGCAGTTCCCGGCCGACCCCGCCGAGGTCTTCACCGAACTGCGCCGGGCCTCGGCCGGTGGCGTCGCCGACTACGCCGGGGTCAGCTGGGAGCGGATCGACGCCTCCGACGGGGTCTTCTGGCCCTGCCCGGACCCGGACCGACCGGACACCCCGCGGATGTTCACCGAACGGTTCGCCACCCCGGACGGGCGGGCCCGGTTCGTGCCGGTGGAGCACCGGGCCGCCGCCGAGGAGGTCTGCGCCGACTATCCGCTCTACCTGACCACCGGCCGGGTGCTGGCCCAGTACCAGTCAGGTGCACAGACCCGCCGGATCGCGCCGCTGCGCGGCGCCGCGCCGGAGGCCTTCGTGGAGCTGCACCCGGACCTGGCCGCCCGGCTCGGCGTCGCCGACGGCGAGCCGGTCCGGGTGACCAGCCGGCGCGGCGAGATGCGCGCCCCGGCCCGACTGACCGAGTCGATCCGCCCGGACACCGTGTTCGCCCCGTTCCACTGGGGCGGCGCGGGGCGGATCAACTCGGTGACCAACGACGCGTTGGACCCGACGTCCCGGATGCCCGAGTTCAAGATCTGTGCGGTCAGGGTGGAGCGAGCGTGAACCGTATCGTCATCGTCGGCCACGGCATGGCCGGTGCCCGGCTCACCGCCGAGCTGCACGCCCGGCGTGGGGATTACAAGATCACCGTGTACGGGGCGGAGCGGCACCGGGCGTACAACCGGATCATGCTGTCGAACCTGCTCGCCGGCCGGGCCGACGAGCTGGACGTGACGCTCACCGAGGCCGCCGGGCACGGCATCGACGTGCGGGCCGGGTTGGCGGTGACCGCGATCGAGCCGGCCACCCGGACGGTGCGCACCGCCGACGGCACCGCCACCGAGTACGACCACCTGGTGCTCGCCACCGGCAGCCGGGCTGTGGTCCCCGACCTGCCCGGCCTGACCGGTGCCGACAGCCCGGCAGGGCTGCCGGAGCGCGTCGCGCTGTTCCGGACCCTGGACGACTGCCGGCGGATCCTCGCCGCCGCAGCCGGTGCCCGCACCGCGCTGGTGCTCGGCGGCGGCCTGCTCGGCCTGGAGGCCGCCCGTGGGCTCGCCGCACGTGGACTGGACGTACGGGTGGTACACAAGGTCGGTCAGCTGATGGAGCGCCAACTCGACGCCACCGCCAGCGCGGTGCTCGCCCGTACCCTGGCCGGCCTCGGCGTCGGCACCGAGCTGGCCGCCGCCGCCGAGTCGGTCACCGCCACCACCGACGGGGTACGGCTGCGGCTCGGCGACGGCCGGGAGCTGGACGCCGACCTGCTGGTGCTGGCCTGCGGGGTCCGGCCGGACACCGACCTGGCCCGCCGGGCCGGGCTACGGGTCGGGCGCGGTGTGATGGTCGACGACCGGATGGCCACCAGCGACCCACGGATCTGGGCGATCGGGGACTGCGCCGAACACGACGGCGTCGTCACCGGGCTGGTCGCCCCCGCCTGGGAACAGGCCCGGGTGCTGGCCCGGGTGCTGGCCGGCGACGACCCGGGTGCCCGCTACCGGCCACTGCCGACGGTGACCCGGCTCAAGGCCGCCGGCATCGACCTCGCCGCGATGGGCGACACCCGGCCGGGCGCCGACGGGCAGACCGAGGAGCTCAGCTTCGCCGACCCGGCCCGGGGCACGTACGCGCGGCTGCTGATCCGCGACGACCGGCTGACCGGGGCGATCATGCTCGGCGACAACCCGGCCGTCGGCACCGTCATCCAGCTGTTCGACCGGGGTGGTCCGGTGCCGACCGACCGGCGGGCGCTGCTGCTCGGCCGGGCGGTCGGCGGCACCGTCGCGGCCCCGGCGACCAGCCCGGCCCTGATGCCGGACGCGGCGACCGTCTGCCAGTGCAACACGGTCAGCAAGGGAGCGCTGGTCCGCTGCTGGCGCGCCGGGGCCCGGTCGGTCGCCGAGATGGTCGCCGCCACCCGGGCCACCACCGGCTGCGGCAGCTGCACCGACGCGGTCACCGGCATCGTCGACTGGCTCTCATCTGTGGATTCCGACGTGGAGGTACCAGCATGAACCGGTTGGTCGTCATCGGCAACGGCATGGTCGGGCAGCGCCTGGTCGAAGCGGTCCGGTCCCGGGACACCGACGGTGGATGGCAGGTCACGGTGCTCGCCGAGGAGTCGCGGCCGGCGTACGACCGGGTCCGGTTGTCGGCCTTCTTCGACGGTGTCGGGCCGGACGAGTTGAGCGTGCACACCCCGGACGACGGGGTGGACCTGCGGCTGGCCGAGCCGGCCCGGCGCATCGACCGGGACCGCCGGGTGGTCGTCACCGACCACCGCGAGTACGGCTACGACGCGCTGGTGCTGGCCACCGGCTCGTACCCGTTCGTCCCGCCGATCGACGGCGCCCACCGACCTGCCGACCCCGGTACCGGTGGCGGGACCGTCGGCGGCCTGCGCGACGGGGTGTTCGTCTACCGCACGCTGGACGACCTGGTCGCCATCCGCGACTTCGCCACCGATCCGGCCGCCGGCCGGCGGGTCGGCACGGTGATCGGCGGCGGACTGCTCGGCCTGGAGGCCGCCAACGCACTGCGGCTGCTCGGTCTGCGTACCCACGTGGTGGAGTTCGCGCCCCGGCTGATGCCGGTCCAGATCGACGAGGCCGGCGGGGCGATGCTGCGCCGCTACGTCGAGGACCTCGGCGTCGAGGTACACCTGGGGACCGCGACGTCGGCGATCCGCACCGGACCGGACGGTACGCCGCACGGCGTGGCCCTCACCGACGGCACCGAACTGCGGTCCGACCTGGTGGTGGTGGCCGCCGGCATCCGGCCCCGCGACGACCTGGCCCGCGCCGCCGGGCTGGCCGTCGGCGAACGCGGCGGGGTGACCGTCGACGCCACCTGCCGGACCAGCGACCCGCACATCTGGGCGGTCGGTGAATGCGCCGCGGTCAGCGTCGACGGCGAACCGGGCCGCTGCTACGGCCTGGTCGCCCCCGGCTACGCGATGGCCGAGGTGGTCGCCGACCGGCTGCTCGGCGGCACCGCCGCCTTCCCCGGCGCGGACACCTCCACGAAGCTCAAACTGCTCGGGGTGGACGTGGCGTCGTTCGGCGACGCGCACGGTGCCACCCCCGACTGCCTGGACGTCACCTTCACCGACCCGGCCACCCGCGTCTACGCCAAGCTGGTGCTCTCCGACGACGCGCGGACCCTGCTCGGCGGGGTGCTGGTCGGCGACGCGACGGCGTACCCGACGCTGCGGGCCAGCGTCGGCGGGCCGCTGCCGGGCCCGCCGCTGGCGCTGCTCGCCCCGGCCGGCTCCGACGGGGCCGCTGGCGGCGCCGGCATCGACGCGCTGCCCGGCAGCGCCCAGGTCTGCTCCTGCAACGCGGTCACCAAGGATCAGATCCTCGGCGCGATCGGCGACGGTTGCACCGACGTCGCCGGGATCAAGGCGTGCACCCGGGCCGGCACCAGCTGCGGGTCCTGCGTACCGATGCTCAAGCAGTTGCTGTCCGTCGCCGGGGTGGCCCAGTCGACCGCACTGTGCGAACACTTCGACCACAGCCGCCAGGAGCTGTTCGACATCGTCCGGGTACGCGGCATCCGGACCTTCTCCCAGCTGGTCGCCGAACACGGGCGGGGGCGGGGCTGCGACATCTGCAAGCCGGTGGTCGCCTCGATCCTCGCCTCGCTGGGCAACGGCTACGTGCTCGACGGCGAACAGGCCACCCTGCAGGACACCAACGACCACTTCCTGGCCAACATCCAGCGCGACGGTACCTACTCGGTGGTGCCGCGGATCCCCGGTGGGGAGATCACCCCGGAGAAGCTGATCGTCATCGGCGAGGTCGCCCGGGACTTCAACCTCTACACCAAGATCACCGGCGGGCAGCGGATCGACCTGTTCGGCGCCCGGGTGGAGCAGTTGCCGAAGATCTGGCGGCGGCTGGTCGACGCCGGCTTCGAGTCCGGCCACGCCTACGGCAAGGCGCTGCGGACGGTGAAGTCCTGTGTCGGCTCCACCTGGTGCCGCTACGGGGTGCAGGACTCGGTCGGCCTGGCGGTCGCCCTGGAGCTGCGTTACCGGGGTCTGCGTGCCCCCCACAAGATCAAGTCTGCGGTCTCCGGCTGCGCCCGGGAGTGCGCCGAGGCCCGCAGCAAGGACTTCGGCATCATCGCGACCGACGTCGGCTGGAACCTCTACGTCGGCGGCAACGGCGGTTTCCGGCCCCGGCACGCCGACCTGTTCGCCAGCGATCTGTCCACCGACGACCTCGTCCGCACCATCGACCGGTTCCTGATGTTCTACATCCGCACCGCCGACCGGCTGCAACGCACCGCAGCCTGGATCGAGGCCATGGACGGCGGCCTGGACCACCTGCGATCGGTGATCGTCGACGACTCGCTCGGGCTGGCGGCCGAGCTGGACGAGGCGATGGCCCGGCACGTCGAGTCCTACTCGGACGAGTGGCGGGACACGATCGACGACCCGGAGCGGCTGGGCCGCTTCGCCTCCTTCGTCAACGCGCCCGACACCCCGGACCCGTCGATCACCTTCGAGGTCGAGCGGGGCCAGCCGGTGCCGGCCCTGGGCGAGCGCCGGCCCGTCGCGCTCGGTCTCCCGACAACCCTGGAGGTACGCCGATGAGTGTGCAGACAGTCAACGTCACCGCCCGATGGACACCGGTGTGCCCCTACTCCCGAGTGGAGCCGGAGCGGGGCGTGGCCGCACTGGTCGACGGCGAGCAGGTGGCAGTCTTCCGGACCTACGACGGGACGTTGTACGCGATCGGCAACCAGGACCCGGTGGCCGGTGCCCACGTCATGTCCCGGGGCATCGTCGGCACCCGAGGGGACCTCCCGACCGTGGCGTCACCACTGCACAAGCAGGTTTACGACCTGCGTACCGGCGAGTGTCTGGACCTGCCGGGCGTCGCCGTGCCGACCTACCGGGTGCGCTGTCGGGACGGGCTGATCGAGGTGCTCGGCCGGCGGCAGGACCAGTGATGTCCGACGAGCTGTCCGGGTTCACCATCGGGGTTACCGCCGACCGGCGGCGCGACGAGTTGGCCGCGTTGCTGGAGCGGCGGGGTGCCCGGGTGGTGCTCGCCCCGGCGCTGCGGATCGTGCCACTCGCCGACGACACCGAGCTGCGCGCGTCCACCCGGGCCTGCCTGGACAGTCCGCCGGACGTGCTGATCGCCAACACCGGCATCGGCATGCGTGGCTGGCTGGAGGCCGCGGAAGGGTGGGGCTTGGCCGAGCCGCTGCGGGCGGTGCTCGGCGGCGCCTACATCGTGGCCCGCGGTCCCAAGGCCCGGGGCGCGATCCGCGCCGCCGGCCTGCACGACCAGTGGTCGCCCGCGTCGGAGAGCTGTGACGAAGTGACCGACCATCTGCGGGCCCGCGGCGTGGCCGGTCAGGTGATCGCGATGCAGCTACACGGGGAACGGCAACCGGAGTGTTCGGCGGCGCTCGAGGCGGCCGGCGCCACCGTGATCGAGGTGCCGGTGTACCGGTGGGCACCACCGTCCGACCCGGCACCGCTGCACCGGCTGGTCGATCTGGTCGCCAGCCGGCTCGTCGACGCGGTCACCTTCACCTCCGCGCCAGCGGTCGGAGCGCTGCTGCGCGCCGCCGGGCCAAACGCCGACGCGGTGCTCGAGGCGATGCGGACCGACGTGCTGGCCGCCTGCGTCGGGCCGGTCACCGCGGCGCCGCTGCGCCGGCACGGAGTGCCGGTGACCGCACCGGCTCGCGCCCGGCTCGGGGCGCTGGTCCGGACGATCGTCGACGAACTGCCCCGCCGGGCGGTCAACCTGAAGGTCGGCGGACACCTGCTCACCCTGCGCGGACACGCCGCAGTCATCGACGGTGAGCTGCGTCCGTTGGCGCCGGCGCCGATGGCGGTGCTGCGTGCGTTGGCGCAGACCCCGGGACGGGTGCTGTCCCGGGCCGCGCTGCTGCGCACCCTGCCCCGAGGTGCCGACGAGCACGCCGTCGAGATGGCGGTGGCCCGGCTCCGGGCCGGGCTGGGCGCGCCCGGGGTGGTCCAGACCGTGGTCAAACGCGGCTATCGGCTGCCGATCGACTGAGGCAGCCGAGCCGGCCGACAGCGGAAACTGCCGACCGGCGGAGGCCGTGCCGGCCGGCGGCGCGCTGCGCCGCCGGCCGTTGCCGTACAGGTCAGCCGACCGGGGTCGGATACCCCCGGCCGTGCTCGGCGCGCAGCGTCGCCATGGCGTGTTCGACGACATTGACCAAGACATTCTTCGTCGAGTCCCGGCTGCGGGCGTCGCACATCACCAGCGGCACGTGCGGCGCGATGGCCAGCGCCTCCCGCACCTCCTCCGGCTCGTACTGTGCCGCGCCGTCGAAGCAGTTCAACGCCACGAGGTACGGCAGCTGCCGGTTCTCGAAGTAGTCCAGCGGGGCGAAGGCGTCGGTGATCCGGCGGGTGTCCACCAGGACCGCGGCACCGACCGCACCGCGGATGATCTCGTCCCACATGAACCAGAACCGGGTCTGTCCGGGTGTGCCGAACAGGTAGAGGATCAGGTCGTCGGCCATGGTGATCCGGCCGAAGTCCATCGCCACCGTGGTGGTCTCCTTGCCGGGGACCTTTGACGGATCGTCGATGCCGACACCGGCCGAGGTCATCAGCGCCTCGGTGGTCAGCGGCGTGATCTCGGAGACCGCGCCGACCATGGTGGTCTTGCCGACCCCGAATCCACCGGCGATGACGATCTTCGCCGAGGTGATCCCCTTGTCCTGGCGGAAACCGGGACGGTCATAGCCTGCGAAGTCCACTTAGCACCCTCTCAAGAAGTTCCATCCGCTCCTCGTAGCCCTCTGTTTCGGTCGGAGCGGTGCTGTGCAACGCCAGCAGGCCGTCGGCGACCATGTCGGCGACGAGGACCCGTGCGACGCCCAGTGGAAGCCGGGTGTACGCGGCGATCTCCGCCAGTGACTGGGCACGGTTGTCGCAGATCGTTGCGATTCGATGCTTGTCGTGCCCGGCGAAACGAGACTCGGTGACCGCTGCCGCCGAGGCCACCAGCACCGCTTCCAGCGCGATGTGCTGCCGTGGCTCGGTACGCCCGCGGGTGACCGCATAGGGACGGACCAGCGCTCCGCGCGGGTCCTGTCGTGGTTGGCCCATTGAGCGGTCACCTCCTCGTGGGTCTGCTGGCACGTCATCGGTGACGGTCCCTTGTGTCGCTGCGGAACTTCAGCCTCGGATCAGGGTCGGCCGCCCACGGCCTCCCGTGGTGCCGGGACCAGCGCGGCTCCGACCCGCTCGACCAGCAATGCCATCTCGTACCCGACCTGACCGACGTCGCAGCTACGGGCGGCGAGCACCGCCATCGACGATCCGTCACTGATGGACATCAGGAACAGGTACCCGCTGTCCATCTCGATCACCGTCTGCAGCACCCCGCCCGCGCTGAACATCCGCGACGCCCCGTCAGTGAGGCTGACCACACCGGAGGTGATCGCCGCCAACTGGTCGGCCCGGTCCGCCGGCAGGTCACGCGAGGAGGCGAGCAGCAGTCCGTCTGCCGAGACAGCCACGACGTGGGCGATCCCCGCCACGCTGTCGGCAAAGTTGCTGAGCAGCCAACCCATGTCCTGAATAGCTGCTGGCCTGTTCATTCGCTGGTCTCCTTGGTTGAGGTGGCGCGGTACTGCTCGCTGCCGACGGTCCGGCCGCGTTGCACGCCACGGTGATATGCCGACAGCAGGCCACGGACCTCGTCCGGGGTCCGCCGGGTCGGCTCGCGGCCCTGCTTTGCCTCCACGCCACCCGGCACCAGCTGTGCCTGGGGCTGGCGCTTCGGCAGACCAGAGCGGGTGGTGCCGGCGGTCGCCGGCTCAGCTGCCTGGCTGGCCCGGGCCCAGCCCTCGTCAGCGGCGGTACGCCAACTGCCGGAGTCGCCCGTCCGTTGCCGGGGGATGGCACCCAGCGCCGACGTCGCCGCGCCGGCCGGAGTGGACGGTGCGGGCGCCGGTGGCGCGGCCGGGGGTGGTGGTGCGGCGTTCGGCTGCACCGGGGCAGAGTACGCCGTCGGCTGTGGAGTCGACTGTCCCGGGTTGCGGGCCGGCAGCGGTGTCCTGGTCGGAGCGGGTGCCGGCGGGTACGCCGGTGCGGGCGCACCGGCAGCAGGCGGACGACCGGCGGTCGGCAGCGGCAGGACGGTGGTCTCGGCCGAGCCGTGTGACCGGAACCAGACCGCCTCCATCTCCCGGAAGATGGGCATCTCGGCGGCGTCCTCGGGCCGGGCACCGGGCTTGGCGGCCGCTGCGGGCGCTCCGCCGCCGGCGGAGCCGCCAGCCATCGGGCCATGCGGCAGCTGGCCGCCGGTGCGTACCGCCGGCGCCATCGGGTGCATGGTGGCCGGGATGACCGACTGGTCCGGGTAGCCGACGGTGCCCGTCGGTCGCACCGTCGGGTAGGCCACCGTCGGCGTACCGACGTTGGCCACCGGCGGTGCCGCGGCGGGCGGGGCGGCGGATGCCGCCGGACGGTACGCCGGCAGCCCCGGGTTGTACGTCGGCGCGGCCGGGCCGACGGCCGGAGCCGCTGGCGGCCCGGACATCGGAGAGCCGGACATCGGAGAGCCGGACATCGGCGACGCTGAGATCGGGGCGGCGGAGACCGGCGTCGACTGCCCACCGGTGGTCACCGGGAAGGCGGCGGTAGGAGCACCGGCCACCGCGTTCCACTGTGACGACCGGGCGTTCTGCCACTGGTCGGTGAGGGTCGCCGTACGGCCGGGCGCCGCAGCCGGCGGACTCGAGATCGGCGACCAGGTCCCGCCCGACGTGGGCGCGGCGGAGATCGGCTCGGCCGCCATGGCCGGGCGTCCCCGCGTCACCACCGGCTCCCGGGTGCGCTGCGGCAGTACCAGGATGCTGCTCGGCAGCGTGGCCTGGGCGATGGTGCCGCCCTCCGGGTTGGGCCGCAGCTCGACCCGGATGCCGTACCGGCCGGCCAGCCGGCTGACCACGGCGAGACCCATCAGCCGGAAGGCTGAGACGTCGACCGCGGACGACTCGGCGAGCCTGCGGTTGAGATTGTCCAACTGCTCCTCGGACAGACCCAGGCCGCGGTCCTCCACCTGGACCAGCACGTAGTCGCGCAGCCGCCGAGCGTCGGCGACGACAGTCGTGGTCGGCGGCGAGAACCGGGTCGCGTTGTCGAGCAACTCGGCGACGAGACGTACCACGTCGTTGACCGCATGCGCGGAGATCAGGATGTCGGTGTCGACGGTGCCGAACTCGATCCGGTTGTAGAGCTCGACCTCGGACTGCGCGGCCCGCATCGCGTCAACCAGCAACGCGTCCTCGCGGCGTGGCGCCGTCGAGTCGGCACCGGCCAGGACCAGCAGGTTCTCGTCGTTGCGGCGCATCCGGGTGGCGAGGTGGTCGAGCTGGAACAGCTGGGCGAGCCGCTTCGGGTCCTCCTCGCCGCGCTCGATCGCGTCAAGCTCGCCGATCATCCGGTCGACCAGCGTCTGGCTCCGACGGGCCAGGGAGAGGAACATCGCCGACACGCTCGCCCGCAGTGCCGCCTGCTCGGCCGCGATCCGGACCGCCTCCCGGTGCACCACGTTGAACGCCTGTCCGACCTGGCCGACCTCGTCGCGGTTGGGCAGGCGGATCGGGTCACGTAGGTTGCGGACAATCTCCTCCGGACCCCGGTCGTTGAGGTCGTTGACGTCGCGGAGCTTGGCCACCGCCTCCGGCAGGTCCCGGCTGGCCACCGACATGGCGCCTTCCCGCAGCCGTCGCAGCGAGTCGTTCAACGAGCGGGCCAGGACCACCGCGAGGGCGATTGCCAGCACCAGGGCGATCAGGACCGCGATCGACTCGATGATCGCCTGCCGGGTGACGTTGGTGCTGACCTGGGTGGCCCGTTCGAGCAGCCGGCTCTCCAGCTGGATCTCTGCCCACCGCATCAGGTCGTTGACCGCGCCCATGGCCCGGGCGGCCTCCGCCGCGCTCAGCGGAGCCCGCTGGCCGACCGAGCGGGTGATCTCGGTGGCGACCCGGTCGGCTAGGAAGACGGCGTCACCGGTGACGCTGCTGTCGACCAGCTCCTGCTCCCACGGCGACGCAGCCAGCGAGAACGACAGCAGAGCCTCCTGCTGGCTGGTCAACGTCGCCAGGTACGACGAGAACTGCTCCTCGTCCAGCCGGCCGGTGGACAGCGCCGCGAAGACGATCGCCTCCTCCTCGGCCGTGGCCAGCTTGGCCCGGGCGAAGGCGGAGACGGCACGCAGACTGTCCGGCACCTCGCCGTCGCCGGAGACCTGACCGAGCACCTCACCGTAGGAGGCCAGGTCAGACAGGATGACGCCGTACCGCAGCACCGCCTCCGGCACCGGCATCTGCCGCCGGTCGAGCACCTCCTGACGGGTGGCGTTCAAGGTGTCCAGGTGGTCGTCGATGGCGACCAGCTGCCGCTCGACCGCCTCCGGCACGTTCCCGACCCGGTCGCGTTCGGCGGCGTACGCCGCGATCCGCTCGTCGGTGCTGCGCACCCTGATGTTGTAGGCCTCGGCGTCGGCGTCGCGGGCGGCGAGGAAGGTCACCGCAGCCATCCGCTCCTTGTGGACGTCCTGAGCCAGGGCCGAGACGTCGACGGAGAGTTCGGCCATCGACCGCACCATCCGTGCGTCGATTGCGCCCTGTCCCACGTCGACCAGCCGTACCGTGGCCAGAGCGGCGACCGCGGCCAGCGGAACGACCAGGATCAGGGCCAGTTTGGACCTGATCCGCGCATCCCTCAGTCGCGGCACCCAACGCAATGGCGCGCGGCGCTTCCGCGGGCCGTTGTCGGGCAGGGTCGTCGGTCCGGTCCTCACGACATCGCCTCCGTCGCTATCTCCACACGCGGACTGCCGACCGATGCCTGCTGCAGCGGTGAGCGCCGCATGCGGCACGGCCGCGATTTCATCAGAAGTGGACCCGCTTGGGAAGCCTCAGTGGGGCAGGAATCGGTCGGACGACCTGTAATCACCCTAGTACTACCGGAGAGTATCTTCATCACACCGCCCTGATCAGCGCGGATAGAACTTCCACCGTCAGTTGTCCCGCCAAAGTCAACGCTCGCAACATGTACTCGTTGCCAACATGTGGGACGACAGTCCCGGAAACGCCCCGACCGGCGCGCTTGACCAGAACGCCGCCCATTGGCATGGTTTCCCAAGTTTGCAGGCTCCGCGCACACCGTACGGCATGCCGCCGGCGCGACTTCTACTGAGGACGTGCTCAGCCGCGCCGCCGCCCACCGACCGGGTGCGCATCCGCCGCGTACCTGGAGGACTGACTTGAGGCCCACCCGTTCCGCCCTACTCACGGCGCTCGCATCCACATTGCTGGCCTCTTCGCTCACCGGCTGCCAGTTCGCCAGCGACTCGGCCGCCGAGGACGGCGGCGAGATCGTCATCGCCGCCGACCTGGAACTGTCCGGTGCCGCCGCGACCGTCGGCAAGGGCTTCCAACGAGCCCTCGAGCTGAAGGTCGAGCAGATCAACGAATCGGGTCTGCTGGGCAACCGGACGATCCGGCTGGACGTCCGGGACAACCGTTCCGACCCGAGCGAGTCGCTGCGCAACATCGGCGACTTCACCGGCGACTCCGCGGTGACCGCGATCGTCATGGGCAGTTGCAGTGACTGCGCGGTCGGCGCCGCCCGGACGATCAACGACAAGCGGGTGCCGACGATCTCGCTGGCCCCGGCCACCGCGGTCGCCACCCCGGTCACTGAGCGTCGCTATCTGTTCAAGCTCGGCCCAAACGCGGCGGACAGCGCCGCCGCAGTCGCCAACGAGCTGCGCCGCCGCAACATCAGGCGGGCCAGTCTGCTGCACACCGACGACGAGTACGGCCGGGACGGTCTGCGGGTGATCACCGCCGAACTGGACAAGCTTGGTATCAACCTGGTCGGCACCGAGCAGGTGCGTACCACGGACACCGACGTGAGCCAGGCCGTCGCCACCCTGGCGCAGCCGGTGACCGGCGAGAATCCGGGCGCGCTGCTGGTCTGGACCTCGGCCGAGCAGGCGGCGCTGGCGGCGGACAGCGCCGCGCAGGCCGACTACCCGGGCCCCCTGTTCTTCGACGCCGCCGCTGCCGGGGACCTGTTCCTGTCCGGTGGCTCGGCCACCGGCACCAAGGGCGTCAATCTGGTCTTCACCCAGACCATGGTGATCGACGACGTGATCGCCAACACCCCGGCGAAGGCAGCCCGCAAGCAGTGGTTCCGCGACTACACGGCCAGGTTCGGCAGCTACTACGGGTTCTCTTCGTTCGCGGCCGACGCGGTCCAGCTGATCGCCGACGCGGTGGCCAGGTCGACCGGCGACGGCGACGTCGACCGGGAGGCCATCCGTGAGGTGCTGGAAACCACCCAGTTCGACGGGCTGTCCGGGCCGATCCGGATGACTCCGGACAACCACTCTGGACTGATGCCCCAGGCACTGACCATGCTGGTCTCCCGGGGTGGCCGCTGGCGACTGGCCAGCTGACGACCCCGGCACGGTCCGGTCTCGTGCGCCCGCCAGGAACAACTCCTGGCGGGCGCACGACGTCCGGGGCGGGCGCGACATGGTGGTGACGTCAGCGGGCCGACGTCGTCTCCCGCACCCACGGCAGCAGCAACCGTTCGAAGGCGACCAGCGCGAAGTAGAGCAGGATGCTCATCAGCCCGATCAACACGATCGCCGCCCAGGCGGCGGAGTTCTCGCCCATCCCGCTGAACTGCAGGGTCATGTAGCCCAGCCCTTCCTCACCGGCCTGGAACTCGCCGATCACGGCACCGATCGCCGCCAACGGCATCGCGACCTTCAGGCCGACGAAGATCTGCGGCAACGCCGCCGGGAAGCGGATCTTGCGGAAGGTCTGCCAGCGGGACGCGTCCAGTGACCGGGCCAGCTCGGCCAGGTCGGCCGGGGTCGAGGTCAGACCGGTCACCGTGGAGAGCACGATCGGAAAGAAGCAGAGCAGGAAGACCATGGTGAGAATCGACTGCTGACCCCAGCCGAGGGTGACCACGAGCAGTGGGGCAAGCACGATCTTCGGTACGGCGTTGAGCGCCACCAGCAGCGGAGCGAACATCCGCTCGGCCACCTGGGAGCCGGCCAGCGCCAGTCCGATCAGCACCCCGATGACGGTGGAGATCGCAAACCCGACGACGGTCGAGGTGGTGGTCGCCAGGGAATGTTCCAGCAGTCGTGGCATCCGCAGGGAGAACGCCGCGTACACGTCCTGCGGGGGTGGCAGCACCACCGAGTGCACCAGGTTGAACACGCTGGTGGCGAGCCACCACGCGGTCACCGTCACCGCCACGCCGAGCAGCGGTAGTCCGACTGCGGCGACCCGGCCGCCGGCGGGGCGGCGGACCGGAGCGGTGGTCGCGGCGCGTACCGGTGGCGCCTGCGCCGGTTTGAGTACGGTCATCAGATGCCTTCCGTGGATACTCCGGCCTTCCGGCCGGGAAGGAAACGGACACCTGCGGAGCACGGCAGGGAAGGTCGACTCGCCGCCGAGGCGGATCGACGTCCACTACTCACACACCGGGAGATCCGGCGTGCGAACAGGTGTGCCAACGTGGCGTAGTCCTTCCGGTGACAGCCAGGCTGGTCGGGCCTACCGCCGGGCTGGTGGGAAGTGACGTCTGTGGAGACCGTGTAGGACCGATGGGCGGTACTCCGTCCCTCGCCGTTGATTCGGGTCGGCAGTGGTCGGTCAAGCAGAAAGCTCGACCCGTGAGGGTCGAATCTCCCTACTTCAGCAGGGGGAGATGTCAACGACACTCCTCAGGCTCGCCGAGCCGCCGGGTGCGGGCGGGTGGGTCACCGGACGGTGGCCCACCCACCCGCACCCGGGTCGGTCAGGATTCGGCGTTCGGGGCCAGGTCGAAGTTGACGACCTGCTCCGGCTCCAGGCCCGGCGGGATCGCTCCGGCGCCCTGCAGGATCGCGATGCTGCGGGCGATCCGCTGGCTGTCCAGCGCACCGACCGGCACACCGGAGCTGGTCGACTTCACGAAGGCGGCCATCAGTTCCAGTTCGGCGGCGGCGGCGGCCGGGTTGGCCTCCTCCACGTTCTCGGCCAGGATCTCGCCGGCCTCCTCCGGGTTGGTGATGCTGTACTCCAGGCCCTTGAGCAGTGCCGCGCTGAAGCGCTTCACCATCTCCGGGTCCTCCTCGGCGATCGCCGTCGAGGTGATCAGCACGTTGCCGTACAGGTCGGTCATGATGTCGCTGTACGGCAGCACCACGGCGGTCTTGCCCTGCGCGACGGTCTCCACAGTGGGCTTACCGACCACGAACTGGCCGATGCCGTCCACCGACCCGGAGGCCAGGGTGCCCATCAGGGTCTGCGGAGCGCCGTTGACCCACTCGACCTTGGTCTCGTCGATGCCGGCCAGCGAGGCGTACGTCGGGAACAGGTTGCGCACCACCGAGCCGGGGGCGTCGGCGAGCGTCTTGCCCTCCAGGTCCTTGGGGGTGGTGATGCCGCTGCCGTCGAGCGCGATGATCGCCGCCATGGTGCGCTGCTGGATGCCGGCGACCACGACGAAGTCCTTCGCCTCGCCGTTGCCGTACTGCAGCAGCCCGCCGGTCATGTCGATCGGGGTGAAGTGCGCCTGTCCAGCGACGACGGTCTTGATGTTGTCGCCGGTGCCGGCACCTGCTTTGACCTCTACGTCGAACCCGGCCTCCTCGAAGAAGCCCTTGTCCTTGGCGACCCAGGCGTAGGAGTCCCGGCCGAAGTTACCGAAGGAAGTGAGATACGTCACTTTCTTCAATTCCTCGGTGCCACCGGCATTCGCCTCGCCACCGTCGTCCGCGCTGCAGCCGGCAGTGACCGCGAGCGCCGCCGCGAGGGCCGTGGCGGCGATCGTACGGGTGAGCCTTGTCATGAACGTGTGTCCTTTCCAACCCGACGGCCCCTCGACGAACCCGCAGGTCGTCGAGGCGACCGGAGGGGGTAGTTGGTCCGGCGCGGCAGCCGCTCGGTGGGGGCCGGACCGGTGCCGCGGTCGCGTTGGGAAACTTCGCGGGCAACAGAGTACGAGGGAAACCTGACCAATGCGACAGCCGGGCATCGTGGACCCTGCATCGCAATCAAAAGTGTTTACCGCGCGGGTGGTGCGTGGCCGGCACGATCCGGATACTCTGTCCCCCGCTTGTTGATCGACTCAGGACGAGGGAACTGTCGGCCCCATGATCCAGCTCAGCGGAGTCGGACGGACGTTCGCCGGTCGCTCCGGCACAGTAGAGGCACTGCGCGGCATCGACCTCTCGGTGACCGCCGGTGAGTTCGTCGCGGTCGTCGGTCGTTCCGGCTGTGGCAAGTCCACCCTGCTCAGGCTCATCGCCGGACTGCTTCCGACGACGGCCGGCGAGATCACTGTCGGTGGTCAGCAGGTGGTCAAACCACGTCGGGACATTGCGATGCTCTTCCAACGCCCGGCCCTGCTGCCCTGGCGATCAGTGCTGGACAATGTTCTGCTGCCGGCGGAGATCTTCGGGTTGCGCCGCAGGCAGCACCGGGCAAAGGCCTTGGAACTGCTGGAGATGGTCGGGCTGGCCGGCTTCGACAAGCGGCTGCCGCACGAGCTGTCCGGCGGCATGCAGCAGCGGGTGTCGCTGTGCCGCTCGTTGCTCGCCGAACCACAGGTGCTGCTGATGGACGAGCCGTTCTCGGCGCTGGACGCGCTGACCCGGGAGGAGCTCTCCGTCGAGCTGCAACGGATCCACATGGAGCGCGCGGCGACCATCGTCTTCGTCACCCACTCGATCGACGAAGCCGTCCTGCTCGCCGACCGGGTCGTGGTGCTGAGCCCTCGACCAGGGCGAATCCGCAAGATCGTACCGATCGACATTCCCCGCCCCCGCAGCCTGGGGCGCAACGCGCACACCGAGGACGTAGCCCGGTGCAGTGCGGAGCTGCACGAGGTGCTGATGGAACGCGACGCACCGGCGACGGCCGGGATCGGAGGGTACTGACCATGCGGGTCAGCGTGTTCACCGAGCCGCACCGCGGCGCCAGCTACGACGACCAGCTCCGGCTGGCCCGGCTCGCCGAGGAGTCCGGGTTCGAGGGCTACCTGCGGGCCGACCACTACCAGTCGATGGGCGAGGAACTGGCGCTGCCGGGGCCGACCGACGCCTGGCTGACCCTGGCCGCGCTGGCCCGGGAGACCTCCCGGATCCGGCTCGGCACGCTGGTCACCTCGGCGACCTTCCGGCTGCCCGGGCCACTCGCCGTGATGGTCGCTCAGGTCGACCAGATGAGCGGCGGCCGGGTCGACCTCGGCATCGGGGCCGGCTGGTACGCCCGGGAGCACACCGCCTACGGGCTGCCGTTCCCGTCCGTCGGGGAACGCTTCGACCGGTTGGCCGAGCAGCTCGAGGTGATCACCGGGCTGTGGCGTACTCCGGTCGGTGACAGGTTCAGCTTCCACGGCGACCACTACCAGCTGGTCGACGCTCCGGCGCTACCGAAGCCGGCGCAGCCGGCCGGCCCGCCGATCATCATCGGCGGACGAGGGCCGAAGCGGACCCCGGAGCTCGCTGCCCAGTTTGCCGACGAGTTCAACATGCCGTTCAAGTCGGTCGCCGAGACCGCGGCGGCTTACGAGCGGGTGACCGAGGCCTGTCACCGGACCGGGCGCACCGAGCAGGGCCGACCGCCGCTGACCATGTCGGCCGGCATCGTCATCGCGATCGGGCGTACCGACGCCGAGGCGCAGCGCCGCGCCGCGCCGCTGCACGAGAAGAGCGCCCTGCCGCCGGAGGACCCGGTGATCGGTTCGCCGGCCCAACTGGTGGACCGGATCGGGGAGTTCTCGGCGGTCGGTACCAGCCGGGTACACCTGCGGTTCATCGACCTCGCCGATTTGGACCACCTGGAGCTGGTCGCTGCCGAGGTGCTGCCTCAGCTGGGCTGACCCACCGGCCCGGCGGCGGTCGCCCGGTCCAGGTCGACAGTGCGGGCGGCCGGCCGTAACCTCCCGGCATGGCCTTGCGGACCTGGCTCAGAGCGATCACAACGGCATTCGGTGTGGCGGCGTTCGCCGGTGCCGTCCAGCTTGGTGCCGCTTACGGTCTCCAACTGGTACGCCTGCGCCGCGACTTCGCCGGGCCGACCGCTGATCTCTGGCCGACGCAGCTGACCTGGCTCGCCTGGTTCGCGATCGTCGCTGCCGTCGTCGGCGCGTGCGTGGCGCAACGGGTCGCCGAGCAGCGTCGGGCCCGGCACCTGCGCGTGTCGGCGGTCCGTACGGCGGTCCGCCGGGTCGTCCTGGCGCTGATCGCCACGATCGGTGCGGCGCTCGCCGTGGTCGGGTTGTCGGTGCTGCCGGCGCAGGCGTCGACCGGGGTCGCCGATCCGGTGACGGTCGCCGCCCTGATCGGCGGGATCGGGGCGGTGGTAGGTCTGCCTGCGGCACTGGCCGCGCTGGCCCATCCGGCGATGCGCTGGAACTTGCTGGTGTTCAGCGGTGCGCTCTGGCTGCTGGCGGTCGGGTCCGCTGCCCCAGACCTGTGGGCGGGTGACGCCGTCGGCGGGATCCGACCCGGGGTACTCGAACCGGTCGCGCTCGACCCGGGTGACCCCGGCTGGCAACTGTTCGTGCTGCTACCGGCGCTGGCGCTGGTGCTCGGCGCGGCGGTGAGCGGGCTGGCCCGGAGGCGGGCGGTGCCGACGGTTGCGACGGCGGTGTCCGGAATGGCCGGACCGGCGGTCCTCAACGCCGCGTACCTGGTCGCCGGGGCCGGCCGGGCTGGGTCCTACCAGGACGACCCCTACCGGGCGGCGCTGCTGGCGGTGGCCGCCGGAGTCGTCGGTTCGATCACTGTGGCTGCCGTGCGCCAGCCCGGTCGGCCGGCCGGAACCGCAACCGGAAGGCCCGCAACCGCTGTCGGAACCCCCGCCGGACCCGCCGACGGCTCGACCGGGAGCCGCGAATCGGTAGCGGAAACTGCCCTATCTGAAAAGACCTCCGCCGATCCGGCACCCCTCGGGCGGGTGTCACCCGGTCCTGCAGCGCCGCCGGTACCTGGCCCGCCGATGCCCACCCGACCCGCGCCCGGCCGACCCGCACCGGACCCGACCGGGACAGACCCGACCGCAGCATCACCAGCGCCGATCGCCGCTCAGGCGCACCCGGGTGATCGTCCGCCGCCGACACCCGCGGCGGTCATCCCCCGTGTCGACCCGACGCCGATCTCGCCAGAGGGACCGCCGACTCCGGCTCCGGTGCCGGTGACCGGTGCCGTCGACCGGCCGACGCCGCAACCGGTCGCCCCACCGCCGGTCGCGCCGCAACCGGTCGCCCCACCACCCACCGCGCCGACCGCCGCACCTGCGGCCGGCCGAATCCCCCGGCCACGGTTCATGCGGCAGCGGCGGCCGGCACCCACCCCGACACTGACCGACGAGGACGCCGAACATGTCGACTGGGTCAGCGAGCTGCGCCGGCAACCCCGCCGCGCCGACGGGCGGAGCCGTAGTGGCGCCGACGATCAGGCCAACGGCAGGTAGACCCGACCACCGGATGCGACGAATTCATCTGATTTGTCCTTCATACCCTGTTGGGCGTACTCCTTCAGATCCTGCGTGATTTTCATCGAGCAGAACTTCGGGCCGCACATCGAGCAGAAGTGGGCCGACTTCGCCGGCTCGGCCGGCAGCGTCGCGTCGTGGTAGGACCGCGCCGTCTCCGGATCCAGCGACAGGTTGAACTGGTCCTCCCAGCGGAACTCGAACCGCGCCTTGGACAACGCGTCGTCCCAGGCCTGCGCTCCCGGATGTCCCTTGGCCAGGTCGGCCGCGTGCGCCGCGATCTTGTACGCGATCACCCCGGCCTTGACGTCGTCGCGGTCCGGCAGCCCCAGGTGCTCCTTCGGGGTGACGTAACAGAGCATCGCGGTGCCGAACATGCCGATCATGGCAGCCCCGATCGCCGAGGTGATGTGGTCGTACGCTGGGGCGATGTCGGTGGTCAGCGGGCCGAGGGTGTAGAACGGCGCCTGGTGGCACAGCTCCTGCTGCAGGTCCACGTTCTCCTTGATCTTGTGCATCGGCACGTGGCCGGGGCCCTCGATCATCACCTGCACGTCGTGCTCCCACGCGATGCTGGTCAACTCGCCCAACGTCCGCAGCTCGGCGAACTGGGCGGCGTCGTTGGCGTCGGCGATCGACCCCGGCCGCAGCCCGTCGCCCAGTGAGAAGGTCACGTCGTAGCGGGCCAGGATCTCGCACAACTCGGCGAAGTTCGTGTAGAGGAAGTTCTCCTGGTGGTGCGCCAGGCACCAGGCAGCCATGATCGACCCGCCCCGGGAGACGATCCCGGTGACCCGGTCGACCGCCAACGGCACGTACGGCAGCAGCACCCCGGCATGCACCGTCATGTAGTCGACGCCCTGCTCGGCCTGCTCGATCACGGTCTCCCGGAACACGTCCCAGCTCAGCTTGACCGGATCCCCACCGACCTTCTCCAACGCCTGGTAGATCGGGACCGTACCGATCGGCACCGCCGAGTTGCGCACGATCGCCTCGCGGGTCTCGTGGATCCGCTTGCCGGTGGACAGGTCCATCACCGTGTCCGCACCCCACCGGGTGGCCCAGGTCAGCTTCTCCACCTCCTCGGCCACCGACGACGAGACCGCCGAGGTGCCGATGTTGGCGTTCACCTTCACCAGGAACCGACCACCGATGATCATCGGCTCGGACTCCGGGTGGTTGACGTTGGCCGGCAGCACCGCACGTCCGGCGGCGATCTCCTCCCGTACCACCTCGGCCGGCAGGTTCTCCCGCAACGCGACGAACTCCATCTCCGGGGTGACGGTCCCGGCCCGGGCGTACGCCAACTGGGTCGGCCGACGCCCGTGGGCCCCAGCCAGCGGGGTGCCCGCACCGCGCACCGGGGCGACATCGCCACGCTCGGCGATCCACCGCCCGCGCAGCGCGGCCAGCCCGACCTGCGGGTCCGACCCCGGACCCGACGTGTCGTAGAGGCGCACCGGCGGATTGTCGCCGGTCAGCGTCACCTCGGCGAACGGCACCTGGATGTCCGGTCGCGGTCCTTGCACGTACACCTTGCGCCGAGCCTGCATCAGTGGGCCTCCTTCAGGTAGTTGCCGAACAACCGGTGCTGAGCCACCTGGTGCGACCATCCAAAGTGGTCGATCGGGCCGTGGCCGGAGCCCAACCGCCAGTGCCGGGCACCAGCGAGCGCCCGCGCGACGTACTCCTTGGCGAAGACCAACGCCGCCGGCACGTCGTCGCCGAGCGCCAACCGGGCTGCCACCGCCGCCGCGAAGCTGCACCCGGTGCCGTGTGTGTTGCGGGTGTCCATCCGTTCGCCGGCCAGCCGCCAGCCGGCGACAGCGGTTCCGGCGACGTCGACCGCCGGGTTCGCGGTCGCGACCACGTCGACCGCCGCCGGGTCGGTCGACGTACCGTCCGGGTCGCCACCGGTCACCACCACGAACCTCGGTCCGCCGGCGGCCAGCTCGACGGCGGCTCGGGCCATCTCGTCGACGGTCCGCACCGGCCAGCCGACCAACGCCGAGGCCTCCGCCCGATTCGGCGTCGCGACCAGCGCGTACGGCAGCAGCCGCTCGACCGCGCCGACCACACCGAGCCGGTGCCCGCTGGTCGAGACCAGCACCGGATCGACCACCAGGTTCGGCAGCTCCCCGGCCCGGGCCAGCGCGGCGACCGCCCCGGCGATCCGGGCCGTACCGAGCATGCCGGTTTTCACCGCGCGCACCGGAAGGTCGGCGCGGACCGCCTCGATCTGGGCCCGTACCTGACCGGCCGGCAGCTGATGGACGCTGGTGACGCCGGTGGTGTTCTGCGCGGTCACCGCAGTGATCGCGCTGGTGCCGTAGACGCCGAGCGCGGCGAAGACCTTCAGGTCCGCCTGGATGCCGGCCCCGCCGCCGGAATCGGAGCCGGCGATCGTCATCGCCACCACCGGAGTGGTTCGGTCGCCGGCCATCAGCAGCTCACCTCGGTCGCTGGCCATCAACTGCTCACCTCGGCCGGTGACGCAGCCGCGACCAGCTCCGCCGCGACCGCCGCCGGGTCGGCGGCGCGCATCACCGCGCCCATCACCGCCGCCCCGACGGCACCGGCCGCCCGGCAGGCGGCGACCTGCTCCGCTGTGGTCACCCCGGCGAGCGCGACCACCGGCCGGCCGGCGGCCACTCGGACCAGACGGGCCAGCCCGGCCGGCCCCAGCGGCGGACCGTACCCGGGTTTGGACGCGGTCGCGAAGACCGGCGACACCGTCACGTAGTCCTCCGTGGTCAGTCGACCGAGCTCGGTCTCGTCGTGACAGGAGCGGCCGACCAGTCCGAACACCGGTGGCGGGTACGGCCCGGCGGCGCGCAGGTGCACCGCGTCACCGCCCAGCGGGTCCGGCCCGGCGACGATCAGCGTCCCGCCGACCGGGGCGAGGATGCCGCGCAACCGGTCGGCCAACGCGGCACGTTGTGCCCGGGGCAGGTCCCGTTCCCGCAGCACCACCTGCCGGAGCCCGCCGGCCACCGCCGCCGCGACCACCTCCGGCAGCGGCCGGGCGGTCTGCCGGCGGTCGGTGAGCAGGATGATCCCGTTCACAGCTCGGGCCGCCCATCGTCGGGAGTGGATGCCAGGGCGTGGTAGCGACGGGGGATCCGCCCGGCCCGGCCGGCCAACCGGCCCGCTTCGATGGCGTGCCGCATGGCGGTGGCCATCGCGACCGGGTCGGCGGCCCGGGTCACCGCGCTGGCCAGCAGCACCGCGTCGCAGCCGAGTTCCATCGCGAGCGCGGCGTCGGAGGCAGTGCCGACCCCCGCGTCCAGCACCACGGGAATGTCCACCGACTGTCGGATCAGTCGGATGTGGTGCGGGTTGAGGATGCCAAGCCCGGAGCCGATCGGTGCACCGGCCGGCATCACCGCCGCGCAGCCGGCGTCGGCCAGCCGGCGGGCCAGCACCGGATCGTCGGTGGTGTACGGCAGCACGGTGAAACCGTCGTCGACCAGCTGCTCGGCGGCGCGCAGCAGCTCGGCGCCGTCCGGCAGCAGGGTCCGTTCGTCGCCGACGACCTCCAGCTTCACCCAGTCGGTGTCGAACGCCTCGCGGGCCAGGTGGGCCACCTTGACCGCCTCGGTGGCGGTGTAGCAGCCGGCGGTGTTCGGCAGCAGCCGTACGCCGCAGCGCTCCAGCAGGTCGAGCAGGCCGCCGTGCATCGTGGCGGCGCTGTCCACCCGGCGCAGCGCGACCGTGACCAGACCGGTGCCACTGGCCGCAATCGCCTGCTCCAGGATGTGCAGGTTGGCGGCGCCGCCGGTGCCGAGGATCAGCCGGGAGTCGAAGCTGTGCCCGGCGACGGTGAACGGCATCCGGCTCACCCGCCCTGCGCCGCGATCAGCACTTCGACCCGGTCACCGTCGCACAGCTGCTCGGCCGACCAGCCGCTGCGCGGCACCACTTCACCGTTGACGGCGACGGCGACGCCGCGTGCCCGGTCGGTGACCGCCCGGACGACGTCGACCAGCAAGGTCCCGGTCGGCGCGGTCATCGGTGCCCCGTTGACGATCAACTCCACGGCTGCTCCTCCCCTGCGAGTTCCCTGTTCGCGGCGGTGAACCGGCCGGGCCGAAACGGTGCCAGCGCCGGATCCGGATCGTCCCCGGCCGCCATGTCGGCGATCAGGTCGGCGGTCACCGGGGTCAGCACGATGCCGTGCCGGTGATGCCCGGTCGCCACCAGCACTTCCCGGCCTGCGGTGCCGCCGCCGCCTCTGCCTGCGGAGCCGACGCCGGGCTGCTGGTGCCAGCCGAGCAGCGGCGCGTTGTCCGGCGTGCCGGGCCGGGCCGCCGCCTGCGCCTCGACCAGCTCGTGCTCGGCGATCTCCGGCAGCAGGTCGGCGGCGGCGCGCAGCAGTTCCAGCACCGCTCCGGCGGTGACGATGGTGTCGCCCCGTTCCTCGACGGTGGCGCCGACGACAACCTCACCGTCGGCGCGGGGCACCAGGTAGACGTGCCGGCCGTCGGCGTACCCCCGGATCACGTGCCGGAACCCGACGGCGCCGCCGGGGGCCCGCAGCCGCAGGATCTGGCCTTTTACCGGGCGGACCGGCAGCCCGGTCAGCGCCGCCGATCCGCAGCCGGCGGCGACCACGACGACCCGCGCGTCCAGTGCGGAAACATCGGTGACCGGCTGCGGGACGACGGTCACCCCGGCCCGGTCCAGCGCGGTGTCCAACGCCCCGACCAGCCGACGCGGGTCGACCTGGTGGTCGTCGGGCATCAGCGCACCGCCGCGCACCCTCGGCGCCAACGCCGGTTCGCGCTCGCGCAGCGCCGTGCCGCGCAGCAGCGTGATCGGCAGGTCCAGACTCCGCTGGTACGCCCAGAGCCGCTCCGCCTCGCGCCGGTCGTCGCCGGTGAGCGTGACGACCAGCGTGCCGTCGGTGCGGTAGCCGATGTCCTGGCCGGTGACGGCGGTCAGCTCGGCGGCGAACGCCGGCCAGCGGGCCGCCGAGTCGACCAGCAGCCGGGTCAGCTCGGCCTCGCCGAAGTGCGACTCGGCGACCGGGGCGAGCATCCCGGCGGCCACCGAGGACGCCCCGGACCCGGGTGCCGGGTCGTGGAGCGCGGTACGCAGCCCGCGCTGGGCGCACCGCCAGGCGATACTCATCCCGATCGGCCCGCCGCCGACCACCGCCACATCCGCGCCCTCGGCCGGCCCGGTCATCGTGTCGCGCCCGTCCCGGCGGCGGGCCGCTGCCGTACCGCGGTCAGCAGGTCAGCAGTGGCCCGGCCCGGATCGGCGGCTCCGGCGATCGCGCCGACCACCGCGACCCCGTGCGCCCCGGCGGCCAGCAGCTGCACAACCCGGTCCACAGTGACCCCGGCGATCGCGATCACCGGCACGTCGACCGTAGCGGCGACGGCGGCCAGCCCGGCCGGCCCGATCGGGTCGGGCAGCCCGGTCTTCGTGCCGGTGGCGTAGCACGGCCCGACCCCCAGGTACGTCGCCCCGGCCGCGACCGCCGCCCGCCCGGTGGCCGGCTCGCGAGCGGTGGCACCGAGGATCGCGGCCGGCCCGAGCACCCGGCGGGCGGCGTCGACCGGGAGGTCCAGCGCGCCGACGTGCGCGCCGGCCGCACCGGTCGCGAGCGCGACGTGCAACCGGTCGTTGACCAGGCAGGTCACCTGGTACGCGGCACATTCGGCGACCGCGCGCACGGTCAGGTCGTACGCGTCCCGGTCGGACATGTCGTCCTCGACGCGGACCTGCACGACCAGGTCGGCGGCGGCGCCGGCGGCGCGGGCGGCGGCCAGCGCGGCCCGCAGTACGCCGAGCGGGTCGCACCCGGGTCGGGTGTCGGTGATCAGATGCAGTCGCCCAAGGGACGGCACGGCAACGCTCCTCCCTGCGCCGGCATTACCCGGATCAGGTTCGACGGTCGGAGGCCGCGTCAGCCTCCCTCTCAGCCCGGTGCACCGGGCTCCCGTGGGTTACTTGCCTGTTACCGTACGACGGTCTCGTCGATCCGCCAAGGGCCGATCCGAGGCAACCTTCGGTCGCTGCCCACCCCGCCGCTGTCGGCCGTGACCAGGCTCACCATCAGCTGGGCGAACAAAGATCACACGCAGACCGGATGCGACATTGGCGCAGGTGACTGCCGGTAGTCATGCTGTCCGCGGTAGCGCAGGTGGCCCTTCGGGGTTCCCGCAGCCGCCCTACGCGACCCTCTGGTCGGCCGGACCCAGAAGCGTCAGCTGGTGAAGGTGCCAGCCCTCGCGGCGGCGACGAAACTCGACCAGCTCGCTGGGGCGACTACCAGCACCGGACCAGCCGGATCCTTCGAGTCCCGCACCCCGACAACGCCACCCGGCCCGTCCGCCACCTCGACACACTCGCCCTGGTTGTTCGACCGGCTGCTCTTCCGCCAGTTGGTGGAACCAAAGTCGATCATCGCCGTACTCCCTTACGGATCGGATCACGCCTCGGCGGTCGAAGTCACGAGGCGGCGTCGCGGCGGAACTCCACCGACCGCCAATCAACTCGTGAGGGTGCTGTTCTTGGTAGCGGCGACGAAGCGTGACCAGCTTGCCGGGGCGACCACCAGCACCGGACCAGCCGGATCCTTCGAGTCCCGCACCCCGACGACCCCACCCAGTCCGTCCGCCACCTCGACGCACTGACCCTGGTTGTTTGATCGGCTGCTCTTGCGCCAGCTAGCTCCGGAAAGATCGATCATGACTCGTACTCCTTCGCGGTCCGCCAGAAGAGGTCACGACTGGCCTGCTCGCTCAGCGCCCGGCCAGCGATGTCGGTGAAGGTCCAAGCGTACCGCTCAGCCTCATCCGGCCGATCGAGGAACAGAGCTCCTGTCAGCTCCTCCACGTAGACAGTCGTCGGCTCGTTCCCTTCTGGAAAATCAAGAAGAGTGAACGAACCGTGCGCCATCAGGCCGGCGTGCAGCCCGGCGCTGAAGGGCAGCACCCGGATCGAGACATTCGGCTGCTCCCCGGCCTGAGCCAGCCGACGCAACTGTCCGGCCATGGTCTGACCGCTGCCGATCGGTCGACGCAGGATCGCTTCGTCGAGCACGATGTCGAACCTGGGCAGGTAGGGCTCCATTCGGGTCAGCAACCGCGCGCGACGCATCCGCATCTCGACCCTGCGCTCGATCTCCTCCGCCGGCACTTCGTACTGGTTCACGCTGAACACGGCAGTTGCGTACGGGCGGGTCTGCAGCACGCCGGAGACGAGCTCCGTATGGAATTCGCGGAGGTGGGCGGCGGCCTCCTCCAGACCGATGAACAGCTCGAACCAGGACGGGATGCTGGCGTAGTCGTGCCACCAGCCCTTCTCCTTGGTCTTCGGAGCCAGCGCGGCCAGCGCCTCGACGGTCTTCAGGTCAGCGCCGTACAGCTCGCAGAGCAGCACCACGTCCTCGGTGCGGATCGGCACCTCACCCCGCTCCATCCGCAGCAGCTTGGTCGCCGGCCACTCCAACTCCCGGGCCGCCGTGGTCTGCGGCACCCCGGCCAACCGCTCACGCAGCCGACGCAGCTCCCGACCGAGCTGCCGCCGGGGCACCGACGAGTTCAACAATGCTGCGGGCACGTTGCCACCTCCAGATATGCCACTCAACGACGACATGAAGATCGACAGGCGACAGTCACTCGACAGTTGACATATCTCTACCACGAGACCACGACAGCGTTGTCGACCGCCAATTGATCATCGACTGACGGCTGGCCTGCGAATCGGCATGAAGCACCACGATCCGCAGCCGGTCTCCACTCCACGCAATGCAGTTACCTGATCATCGGCGGAAGTCCAGCCGAGTAGACAAGATCATGTGAGGCTCAGATACCTTACGGGCGCGACGTAGGGTATCTGAGCCTCACATGATCTTGTAAATGCAGTTCCGGTCAGCTCAGCGAGCCGCCGGGGCCGGCGGGCTCCGGCAGGATCGACCGCAGTTCGGCGAGGTCGGCGGCGTCCGGCTGCCACGACCCGGCGGCGGCGTTCGCCCGTACCTGCTCGGGGGTGGTCGCCCCGGCGATCACCGACGCCACGGCCGGCTGCGCGGCCAGGCCGCCGATCGCGACCGCGAGCAGCGGCAGGTCCCGCTTCGCGGCGTACGCGTCGAGGGCCTCGATGACGTCCCACGGCGCTCCGGCGAGCCGGGCGGCGTACCGGCTGCTCTCGCCGGCCAGCCGGCTACCCGGCGGCGGCGCCTCGCTCCGGCGGTACTTGCCGGTCAGCAGCCCGTCGGCGAGCGGGAAGTACGGCAGCAGCCCCAGGCCGAAGCGCTGGCAGGCCGGCACCACTTCCCGCTCCACCCGCCGGTCCAGCAGGTTGTACTCGTTCTGGGCGCTGACGAACGGCGACAACCCGGCGGTACGCGCGGTCCACGCGGCGTCCGCGATCTGCCAGCCGGCGAAGTTCGAGCAACCCACATAGCGGACCTTGCCGGCGCGTACCAGGTCGTCCAGGGCCCGCAGGGTCTCCTCAACCGGGGTGACCGGGTCCGGCTCGTGGAACTGATACAGGTCGATGTGATCGGTGCCGAGTCGGCGCAGCGACGCCTCGACGGCCCGCACGATGTACCGCCGGGAGCCGCGTACCCCGTGGTCGACGCCGTTCATGCCGGACATGTCCATGCCGAACTTGGTGGCCAGCACCACGTCGTCGCGGCGGCCGCGCAGCGCCGCCCCGAGCTGTTCCTCGGAACCACCCGAAGGCGTGCCGTAAATGTCGGCGGTGTCGAACAGGGTGATCCCGGCGTCGAGTGCGGCGTCGACCACCGCCCGGGTGCCGGCCGCGTCCAGCTTGCGGCCGAAGTTGTTGCAGCCGACCCCGACCGCCGACACCATCAACCCGGAGTTGCCCAACCGGCGGTAGATCATCTCAGCCATGTCGGTCAGCGTACGTCCCAGACCGGCTCGGGGACCTCGACCACCTCGCCGTCGCCCTGGAACAGCACGAACCGGTCGAATGACCGGCTGAACCAACGGTCGTGGGTGACCGCGATCACCGTACCCTCGAAGGCCTTCAGCCCTTCCTCCAGCGCCTCGGCCGAGGCCAGGTCCAGGTTGTCGGTCGGCTCGTCGAGCAGCAGCAGGGTGGCACCGGACAGCTCCAGCAGCAGCACCAGGAACCGGGCCTGCTGGCCGCCGGAGAGGGTGCCGAACCGCTGGTCGACCTGGCCGGCCAGGTCGTAACGGGACAGTACGGCCATCGCCGCGTGCCGGTCCATCCCGTCACGGTGGTCGTCGCCGCGCCACAGCACGTCGGCGAGGGTCTGGTCGAGCAGCTCCGGCCGGTCGTGGGTCTGCGAGAAGTGGCCGGGACGCACCCGGGCACCGAGCCGGACCATCCCGTCGTGGGCCACCGGGGTGAGCGCCGCGCCGGCGACCGGGCCGGCCGCCGGGTCCGGGTCGGTTCCGCCCCGGGCCAGCAGCCGCAGGAAGTGCGACTTGCCGGTGCCGTTGGCCCCGAGCACCGCGACCCGGTCGCCGTACCAGATCTCCAGGTCGAACGGGTAGGTCAGCCCATCCAGCTCCAGTTGCTCACAGATCACCGCCCGCTTGCCGGTGCGGCCGCCGGACAGCCGCATCCGCAGCGACTGGTCCTTCGGTGGCAGCGGCGGCGGGCCTGCCTCCTCGAACTTGCGCAGCCGGGTCTGCGCGGCCTGGTACCGCGAGGCCAACCCGTCGTTGTACGCCGCCTTCTGCTTGTACATCAGCATCAGTTCGCGCAGTTTCTCGTGCTCCTCGTCCCAACGGCGGCGCTGCTCCTCCAGCCGGGCGTGCCGGGCGACCCGCGCGGAGTGCCAGCTGGCGAAGCCGCCCGGATGGGTCCAGGCGGAGCCGCCTTCGACGGCGACCACCCGGTCGGCGGTCTGGGCCAGCAACTCCCGGTCGTGCGAGACGTAGAGCACCGACTTGGTCGACTCGCGCAGCCGCTGCTCCAGCCACCGTTTCCCGGGTACGTCGAGGAAGTTGTCCGGCTCGTCGAGCAGCAGCACCTCGTCGGTGCCGCGCAGCAGCAGCTCCAACGCGAACCGTTTCTGTTGTCCACCCGAGAGGGTCCGGACCGGACGGTCCCGGACCCGGTCCCACGGCAGGTCCAGCACTGCGGTGGCCACCGTGTCGAAGACGACCTCGGCCTCGTAGCCGCCGGCTTCGCCCCAGGCGGCGAGGGCGTTGGCGTACCCGATCTGGGTTTTTTCGGCGGCGGCCGGGGTGGTGCCGGCGGCCTCAGCGGCGTGCACGGCCCGTTCGGCGGCGGCGAGCCGTTCTCCTGCGGCCCGCAGCGGCGGCGGGGCGAGCGACAGTGCCAGGTCGGCGAGTGTACGGTCGTCGCCGATCATGCCGATGAACTGCCGCATCACGCCGAGCCCGCCGGCGCGGGCGACTGCTCCGGTGGCCACCGGCAGGTCACCGGCGACCATCCGCAGCAGCGTCGTCTTGCCGGCGCCGTTCGGGCCGACCAGCGCCACTTTGGCACCCTCGCCGACCCGGAACGACACGTCGGCAAAGAGCTCCCGACCATCCGGCAGGGTGTGCCCTACCGCGGCCACGTCCACGTATCCCACCCCGGCATGGTGCCTGATCACCCTGGCTGTCGGCAGCTGAGATTCGCGCCACCGGGTGAGCGACTGGCACTGGCACTGGCGAACCGGGGTGGCGGTCAGTCGGCGTGGTGAGTGACCCGCAGCACCCGGTAGCCCTTCTGGCTGGCGTGCCGGTCCACCTGCCAGCCCTGGTCGCGCAGCCACTGCTGCACCGAATCGCCGCCCAGGTAGCGGGCGATGACCAGCCAGCCGACGCCGCCCGGGGCGAGGCGGGGCAGCCAGCGGGTGAGCAGGGCGTGCAGTTCCGCCTTGCCGACCCGGATCGGCGGGTTGGACCACAGCTGGGTGAAGGTGAGCTCCGGCGGCACGCGGTCCGGATCGGCAACCCGGACCCGGTCGGCGACGCCGAGCCGGTCGGCGTTGAGCAGGGTGAGCTCGCGGGCGCGGGCGTTCACGTCCACCGCGTGGACCGTTGCGGCTGGCGCCTGGTCGGCCAGCACACAGGTGATCGGGCCGTACCCGCAGCCGAGGTCGAGGAAGGGGCCGGGGTCGGTCGGTGCGGGCAGGTCGGCCTTGCGCAGCAGTACGGCGGTGCCCGGGTCGAGCCGGCCGGCGGAGAACACTCCGGCGGCGACGGTCAGGGTGTAGTCGCGGCCGGCGACCGCGAAGTCGATCTCCGACCGTACGTCCGCGGTGCCGGGCTGCGGGCTGAAGTAGTGGTCGCCGGTCACCGGGGCATTGTCGCCCAACCCGGGGTACGGCGTTGACGGCGGTCACCACGATCGATAGGGCTTATGCCCGATCTTCAATTGATGCAAGTCTTGACCGGCAGCTCTCCCCCCAATCCGTCCGTTACTCTGTGCGATATGACGTACGGGTACGAATCCGGCGCGGACCGCCGGCAGATTCGACCCGATCAATCGGCTCGGCCTCCGAGGTCCGCCGGTGTACCGCCGACGCCACCGCGCCCCCGGCCCCAGCCGACACCCCGAGCACACCGGGGTGGACAGCCGTCACCGCGACCGCGTCTCGGGGCCCAGCCGCCGCCGGGAGCACATCCCCGCGCTCAGCCCCAACCGCGTCCCCGCGCTCAGCCCCAACCGCATCCTGGGTTGGCGAGTCGACCGCCGCCTGCCGCACCGCCGCTGAGCGCCGGGCCCGCGCACTACGCCATGCCGCCTGGCACCGGGCCGGCGCACTACGCCGTACCGCCGCCAGGCGTCGCGCCGCCGCAGCGTGGTGCCGGCCCGGCACACTACGCTGTGCCACCGCCGCAGGCGTTCCGGCCGCCGCCCCAGGCGTTCCGGCCGCCGCCCCAGGCATACCGGCCGCCGCCCCCACCGGGACCGGCGGGCGGCGCGCCGCCGGGCAGCGGACCTGCTGCGGTCGGATCGTCCCGGAGCCCCGGGGCACGTCGTCAGACCGGACGCCGGCGACCGGGCACCGCCCCGCCGCCGGGCAGGACCCCCCGACCGAGTCGACACCCGACCGACCGTCCCACTGACCCTCAGGGCCGGCGACCGGCCGGGCCGGCCACGGCAGTGTGGTCGTCGACGAAGCTGTGGCAGGTCGTGATCAGCGGTGTCGCCGTCCTGCTGATGCTCGGCGTCTGCGGGCTGAGCTCGTACTTCATCGTCGTCGACGAACGTAACGGACGTGCGGCGGCGGGTGCCCCGGTGGCGGCACCGACGGTGGTCCCCCGGGACGTCAGCTCCCGGGAGGCCGATCCGCAGCCGCTCACCGTCGAGGAGGTCTTCCCGACCGGTGACATCGTGATCGACCCGGCCGAGCCGCCCTACCGGCTGCTGAAAACCCAGATCGAGGAGCGCTGCCGGGCGGCGGTCGCCGGCGATATCGGCACCCTGCTCGACGAACTCGGCTGCAACCAGGTGGTCCGCGGCACGCTACGGTCACCGACCGGCGAGTACCTGATCACCACCGGGGTGTTCAACCTGGCCGACGCCTCCGGCGCGGAATGGGCACACACCCGGATCAAGCCGATGGTCGATGAGGAGAAGGGCCGCTTTCAGGGCATGATCGCCGACGAGGGGACCGAGGCGATCGCGCTCTCCTCCGCCCAGGTCGGCTGGCACTCGCTCGGCCACTTCCTGATGTACTGCGTGATCGCCCGCGCCGACAGCGAACCGGTGCCCGCCGACGACCCGTATGCCCGGCAGATCCTCTTCGACATGCTGCAACTACACCTGCAGGCGAACGTGCTGGAGAAGCGGGCAGTGCAACCGGCGTCGACCGAGGCGGCGCCGGCCGAGGCGGCTGCGCCGTGACCGACGGTCAGCCGACGACCGGTAGCCGCAGCCGGCGGGTGACGCTGGCGCGGGCCGCGTAACCTGCCGGGTCGGTGGGGTAGCCGACCTCGACCAGGGTAAGTCCGTGTGGCGGGGCGACGGTGACCTCACTGGACCGTTCCCGCCGGGTCAGCAGGCTGCCCGGCCAGTCGACCGGCCGGCGGCCGTCGCCGACGAACAGCATCGCCCCGACCAGGCTACGCACCATCGCCTGGCAGAACGCGTCCGCCTGTACGGTGCCGATGAGTGTCCCGTCCGCGTCCCGGTGCCAGTCCAGCCGGGTGATCTGCCGGATCGTGGTGGCGTGCTCCTTGCGCCGGCAGTACGCGGCGAAGTCGTGCTCGCCGACCAGCTCGGCGGCGGCGGCGTTCAGCGCGGCCAGGTCGAGCGGACGCGGCCAGGCGAGCGTGTCGTGCCGGCGCAGCGGCTCGGCACCGTACGGGGCGTCGGTGACCCGGTACGCGTACCGCCGGTAGGTGGCCGCGAACCGGGCATCGAAGTCGACCGGCACCTCGGTGACCGCCCGCACCCGGACGTCGCGGGGCAGCGTACCGGCGAACCGGCGCAGTAGCGTCGCGGCCCGTTCGCTCCACACCTCGGCCGGCACGTCGAGGTGGCACACCTGGCCGGTGGCGTGCACCCCCGCGTCGGTACGCCCGGCCACGGTCAGCCCGAGCGCGACGCCCGGCCCGAACGCCCGGTCCAGGGCCTCGGTCAGCACCCCGGCGACGGTCCGCCGCTGCGGTTGCACCGCCCAGCCGGAAAAGTCGGTGCCGTCGTACGCGACATCGAGCCGCAGCCGGACGTCCCCCTGCCGCACCTGATCCTCCTGCGTCGCGTGGTTGCCGGAAAGGTCGCGTGGTTGCCGGAAAGACGGTGGGACCCGGCGCTGCTGTCGCAGCGCCGGGTCCCACCGGTTGTGGTCGTCGCCGACTCAGGCCTTGTTCTCGCCGTCGCCGGCCGGGGCGGCCTGGGTGGCAGCGGTGTCGGTGTCACCGGAGGCCGACACCGGCGGCTCGGCGTCCTGGTCGGCCGCGGCGTCCGCGTCGGTACGCGCGGCCGGCGCCTCGTCGGCACCGGCGAGCGCCTCAACCTTGTCCTGCTGGGCGGCTGCCCGACGGTCGGCCTTGGCCGGCGCCGGGGTGGTCATCACCAGCTCCTCGACCAGTTCGATGATCGCCATGGGGGCGTTGTCCCCCTTGCGCGGGCCGGTCTTCACGATCCGGGTGTAGCCACCCGGACGGTTGGCGAACCGGGGCGCGATCTGGTCGAACAGCTCGAAGACCACGTCCTTGTCCCGCACGACGGTCAGCACCCGACGGCGCGAGTGCAGGTCGCCCCGCTTGGCCTTGGTGATCAGCTGCTCCGCGAGGGGACGCAGCCGCTTCGCCTTGGTCTCGGTGGTCTTGATCTTGCCGTACCGGAACAGCGAGGTGGCCAGGTTGGCCAGCATCATCCGCTCGTGCGCGGGGCTGCCGCCGAGGCGGGGGCCCTTGGTGGGCGTGGGCATGGTTGGTGCTCCTCAGTGGTGGCGGCAGCCGGCGTTACAGCTGCTCGGTCTCGCGGTAGTCGTCGGTGTCGTAGTCGGCTTCGCTGAAGGAGTCCACGACGTGTGCCGGGTCGAAGTTGGGCGCCGAATCCTTCAGGCCCAGCCCCATCCCGGCGAGCTTCATCTTGACCTCGTCGATCGACTTCTGACCGAAATTCCTTATATCGAGGAGGTCCGCCTCGGTCCGCCCGATCAGCTCGCCGACGCTGTTGATGCCCTCGCGCTTGAGGCAGTTGTACGACCGTACGGTCAGGTCCAGCTCCTCGATCGGCAGCGCCAGGTCGGCGGCCAGCTGGGCGTCCTGCGGCGACGGCCCGATGTCGATGCCCTCAGCGGTCTCGTCCAGCTCGCGGGCCAGGCCGAACAGCTCGACCAGGGTGGAGCCGGCCGAGGCCAGCGCGGTACGCGGCCCGATCGACGCCTTGGTCTCGACGTCGATGATCAGCCGGTCGAAGTCGGTCCGCTGCTCGACCCGGGTCGCCTCCACCCGGTAGGTGACCTTGAGCACCGGCGAGTAGATCGAGTCGACCGGGATCCGGCCGATCTCGGCGCCCGCCTGCTTGTTCTGCGCGGCGGTGACGTACCCGCGGCCCCGCTCGACGGTGAGCTCCATGTCGAGGCGGCCCTTGCCGTTGAGGGTGGCCAGTTTGAGGTCCGGGTTGTGTACCGAGACCCCGGCCGGCGGCTGGATGTCACCGGCGGTCACGTCACCGGGGCCCTGCTTGCGCAGGTACATGCTGACCGGCTCGTCGTGCTCGGAGCTGACGCACAGCTCCTTGACGTTCATGACCAGCTCGACCACGTCCTCTTTGACGCCGGGGATCGTGGTGAACTCGTGCAGCACGCCGTCGATCTTGATGCTGGTGACCGCCGCGCCCGGAATGGAGCTGAGCAGCGTACGCCGCAGCGAGTTGCCGAGCGTGTAGCCGAAACCCGGCTCCAACGGCTCGATGGTGAACAGGGACCTCGTGTCGCTGATCGACTCCTCGGACAGAGTCGGCCGCTGGCTGATGAGCACGTACTTCTCCTTGGGTCGGGGCGACCGCTATATGACGCCCGTCGGTCGTGCGCCCGTCGACGGGGGCCGGGCCGGTGCCGTACGTCGGTGACGCCGGTCGACCGCGACCCCCGTCGACGGGGGTGGCTCACTTCGAGTAGAGCTCGACGATCAGCTGCTCCTGAACCTGCGTGTCGATCGTCTGACGCGCCGGCATGGAGTGCACGAGGATCTTCATCTGGCTGGGGATCGCCTCCAGCCAGGCCGGGACGGTCTTGGAACCGGCCTCGCCCTGGGCGACCAGGAACGGGGTCAGCTCCTTCGACTTCGTCCGCACCTCGACGATGTCGTGCTCCTTGACGCGGAACGAGGGGATGTCGACCTTCTTGCCGTTGACCATGAAGTGCCCGTGCTTGACCAGCTGGCGCGCCATGTCCCGGGACTTGGCGTAGCCAGCCCGGTACACGACGTTGTCCAGCCGGGACTCCAGGATCTGCAGCAGCACCTCACCGGTCTTCGCCTGCTTGGCCACTGCTTCCTCGTAGTAGCCGCGGAACTGCTTCTCCAGCACGCCGTACACCCGGCGGGCCTTCTGCTTCTCCCGCAGCTGGAGGAGGTACTCGGTCTCCTTGGTCCGGCCGCGGCCGTGCTGGCCGGGTGGGAAGGGCCGGGATTCGAACGGGCACTTCGGCCCATCGCACTTGCTGCCCTTGAGGAACAGCTTCATCTTCTCCCGCCGGCAACGGCGGCAGTCAGCACCCGTGTAACGAGCCATCTCTTCCTAACCTCTCAGACCCGGCGACGCTTCGGCGGACGGCACCCGTTGTGCGGCTGCGGCGTGACATCGGAGATCTGCCCGACCTCCAGGCCGACGGCCTGCAACGAACGGATGGCGGTCTCCCGGCCGGAGCCGGGGCCCTTGACGAAGACGTCGACCTTGCGCATGCCGTGCTCCATCGCCCGCCGGGCGGCGGCCTCGGCGGCCAACTGCGCGGCGAACGGCGTCGACTTGCGGGAGCCCTTGAAACCGACCTGGCCGGCGGAGGCCCAGGAGATCACCGCACCGGTCGGGTCGGTGATCGAGACGATGGTGTTGTTGAAGGTGCTCTTGATGTGCGCCTGCCCGTGGGCGACGTTCTTGCGTTCCTTGCGCCGGACCTTCTTGACAGCGGCTCCAGCGCGAGCCTTCGGTGGCATAAGTTTTCTGCGCTCCTATTGAACGATCGAGGTATCCGGGCGAGCCCGGCGGCGGCCAGGACTACTTCTTGCCCGGCTTCTTCTTGCCGGCGACGGTCCGCTTCGGGCCCTTGCGGGTCCGGGCGTTGGTCCGGGTGCGCTGGCCGTGCACGGGCAACCCGCGGCGGTGCCGGATGCCCTCGTAGCAGCCGATCTCCACCTTGCGGCGGATGTCTGCGGCAACCTCCCGACGCAGATCACCCTCGACCTTGAAGCTGGCCTCGATGTGATCCCGGAGCTGGACCAGCTCCTCGTCGGTGAGGTCCCGGACCCGCTTGTTCGGGTCGATGCCAGTCGCGGCAAGCGTGGCGATCGAACGGGTCCGGCCGATCCCGAAGATGTAGGTGAGCGCGATCTCCATCCGCTTCTCGCGGGGCAGATCCACGCCGACTAGACGTGCCATGTGCGGGCGTACTCCTCAAGTGGTGTGCACGGAGGTCTGAGCCCGCCCCACCCCGGCTGCCCTCGCCGACCACCCAGCTGGGTGGGCCGGCATGCCGGGCCCCGGCCTCCGACCGGGGGTTGCGCCACGGACACGGCGACATGGTCACCGGGTGCTCGCGGCTGGGACGAGCATGTGCTGTTGTGCGATCGGCCGCCTGAACCGCCCCGTCGCCGGCCCGGCTCCTGCCGGTCGGCTCGGGGTCAGCCCTGGCGCTGCTTGTGCCGCGGGTCGGTGCAGATCACCATCACCCGGCCGTGCCGGCGGATCACCCGGCACTTGTTGCAGATCCTCTTGACGCTCGGCTTGACCTTCACGGTTTGCCTTACTTCCGTTGACGCCCGGCCGCGTACACGGTGCGGGCTTGAGGACGGACACGGGACGCCCCGGCCGCCGTCAGGCGGTTACTTGTAGCGATAGACGATGCGCCCGCGGGTCAGGTCGTACGGCGAAAGCTCGACGACGACCCGGTCCTCGGGCAGGATGCGGATGTAGTGCTGCCGCATCTTGCCGCTGATGTGAGCCAGCACCTTGTGGCCGTTGGCGAGCTCCACCCGGAACATTGCGTTCGGTAGTGGCTCGATCACTCGACCTTCGATCTCGATGGCCCCGTCTTTTTTCGGCATGTCCTCCGCTGTCCTGACGTCGGTTGCTCGGGATCGGCTCACAACACCATTCGCGGACGGACCCGTCCGGCCTGCCGACCGTACCGATTCGACCGCGCCAGCCGCGGCTCCAGACGTCTGACGACGGGCTCGGCCCGGGTTACCGAAACCCAGGCGACACCCGATCAGACACGGCCTGCCGAAGCGCAGAGCAGGCACGCTGGAGTGGACGCTGTGCGCCGACCTATCAGTGTACGCGGGTTGTCACGCGGACAGCAAACCACGCGCTGCTGCGGGTCAGCATACCCGACAAAGCAGCAGGATCAGGGAGTTTACCGGCGACCCGCCGGGCGTCGGTCAGGCCTTCAGCCGCCGGGCGCCGGGCGCCGGTCAGGCCTTCGGTCGCCGGCCGACCGCTTGGCCTCCGGTGTGCGGCCGGGTGGCTACCCCTGGCCCGGGGCCGGACCGTCGGCCCCGCCGGACTCCTGCTCAAGCCGCTTGCGTTCCGCCTTCTCCTGCTTGGCCAGGTGCCGCCGGGCCTGCTTGGCCGCACACTGTTGCGGCTCGCCCTTGATCAGACCCAGCACGGTGGTCACCAGCAGCACCGCGCCCCACGGGCCGGCCACCCAGCCCGGCCAGAAGTACCGCAGGTCCTGACTCATGACGCAGGTCACCGCCCAGATCGCGATGGTGATCCCGACCGCCGTCCCGTACCCGTCCCACTCGTTGACCAGCCACCGGCGGGTCGCACCGGGGTAGCGGCCGTCCGGGCCGGGAGTCAACTCGGCCGGCAACCCGTCGGCGACGACCGGCACCAACTGGGAGCGTCCGGCGGCGGTCACCGGTGGCAGATCGTCGAGCAGTCCGTCCAGATCACCGTACGTCTTCGCCGCGTAGGCCAGCTGCAACCGCTCGTCGAACTCGGCAAGATCCAGTCGACCCTCGCTCAGCGCGTTGCGCAACCGTTCGGCCACTGCCTCCCGGTCGGCGTCGGCCGCCCGCATCCCGTCCCGCCGATCCATGGCTACCAGCTTGACACCCCGGTGCCAGCCCGACCAGACCGGCACCTGACCAGGGGGGCGGCCGGAGCCGGGGCAGGCCCCGGGTCAGCGTCGGGAATCGGCCGGCTGACGGGCGGTCACCAGATCGCCGAGCCGGGAACGCCCGCCATCCGGCTCGGTCAACACCCAGACGCCGTCCGGCAGCAGCGCCATCGAATGCTCGACGTGCACCGCCATCGACCCGTCCCGGGTCACCACCGTCCAGCCGTCGGCCAGCTCGTCGGTGCCGGCCGACCCCTCGGTGATCATCGGCTCGATGGCCAGCGCCATCCCCGGGACCAGGCGCGGGCCCTTACCCGGCCGGCCGTAGTTGAGCACGTGCGGGTCCTGGTGCATCTCGGTGCCGATCCCGTGGCCGCCGTAGCCCTCGACGATGCCGTACCGGCCGCCCGCCCGGATCGCCCGCTCCACCGCGTACGAGATGTCGGTGAGCCGGCCACGGCCGCTGACCGCACCGCGCGCCGCAGCGGCGATTCCGGCCCACAGCGCGTCCTCGGCGACCGTGATCATCCGCAGCAGTTCCGGACGCACCTCCCCGACCGGCGCGGTGAAGGCCGCGTCGCCGTGCCAGCCATCCAGCACCGCACCGCAGTCGACCGAGATGACGTCGCCGTCGCGCAGCACCTGCCCGGCGGCCGGGATCGCGTGCACCACCTGCTCGTTGACCGAGGAGCAGATGGTCGCCGGGTAGCCGTGGTAGCCCTTGAACGACGGAACCGCACCGGCGTCGCGGATCGTCGCAGCGGCGATGGCGTCCAGATCGGCGGTGGAGACGCCGGGGGCGATCGCCGCCCGCATCCGGGCCAGTGCGTCAGCGACCACCAGACCGGCGGCCCGCATCCGGTCGATCTGCTCCGGAGTCTTCAGCTGGATGTCCAGCTGCTGGCGGCGCATCGGGCGCTACCCGCCGTACGAACGCAGGGCGTCGATCGCGCGTACGGTGACGTCCTCGACCGGCCCGGTGGCGTCGATCCCGACCAGCTTGCCCTGGGCCCCGTAGAAGTCGACCAGCGGCGCGGTCTTGTCGGCGTACTCCACCAGGCGCTGGGCAATGGTCTCCGGCTTGTCGTCGTCGCGCTGGAACAGCTCGGCACCGCACCGGTCACAGCGGCCCTCGGTCGCCGGCGCGTCGAACTCGACGTGCCAGATCTTGCCACAGCCCCGACAGGTACGCCGGCCGGACAGCCGCCGGATCACCTCGTCGTCGTCGACGACCAGCTCCAGCACCAGATCAAGCGCGGTGCCGAGGTCGGCCAGCAGCTTGTCCAGCGCGGCTGCCTGCGGAGTGGTTCGCGGGAAGCCGTCGAGCAGGAAGCCTTCGGCGGCGTCCGGCTCGGCCAGCCGGTCCCGGACCATGTTGATGGTCACCTCGTCCGGAACCAGCTTGCCGGCGTCCATGTATCGCCTGGCCTCGACACCCAGTGGCGTGCCCTGGGAGACGTTGGCCCGGAAGATGTCCCCGGTCGAGATTTTGGGCACGACCAGGTGAGCGGCGATGAACTCGGCCTGGGTCCCCTTCCCCGCCCCGGGGGGACCGACCAGTACCAGCCTCATCTACCGGAGGAACCCTTCGTAGTTGCGCTGCATGAGTTGGCTCTCGATCTGCTTCACGGTTTCCAGACCGACACCGACCATGATGAGCACGGCGGTGCCACCGAACGGGAAGTTCACGTACTGGTCGCTGTCCAGCCAGATGAAGAAGAAGTTCGGCAGGACGGAGATGAGGCCGAGGTAGAGCGCACCGGGGAGGGTGATCCGGCTGAGGATGAAGTCGAGGTACTCGGCCGTGGGCCGGCCCGGCCGGATGCCGGGCACGAAGCCACCGTACTTCTTCATGTTCTCCGCGACCTCGGTCGGGTTGAACGTGATCGACACGTAGAAGTACGTGAAGAAGATGATCATAAAGAAGTACGTGACGATGTAGATCGGGCTGGTCGGGTTCGCCAGGTTGTTCTGGATCCACGCCTGGACCTGACCAGGGTCGTTCGGATCGAAGAACTGCAGCCCGAGCTGCGGCAGGTAGAGCACCGACGAGGCGAAGATCACCGGGATGACACCGGCCTGGTTGACCTTCAACGGGATGTAGGTCGAGGTGCCGCCGTACATCCGCCGGCCGATCATCCGCTTGGCGTACTGCACCGGGATCCGGCGCTGCGCCTGCTCGATGAAGACCACCGCGGTGATGACCACCAGAACCAGCACGATCACCAGGCCGAACATGCCCCAGCCGTGGGTGTTCTTGATCGCCCACCCCTCGCTGGGCAGTCGCGCCGCGATCGAGGTGAAGATCAGCACCGACATGCCGTTGCCGACGCCCCGGTCGGTGATCAGCTCGCCGAGCCACATCACCATGCCGGTGCCGGCGGTCATCGTGATGACCAGCACGCTGAGCGTCAGCCAGGTCGGTAGGCCGGTCCCGTCGGGGATGATCGGCCACTGGTCGCACATGTTGTTGAACAGCTGCCCGGATCGGGCCAGCGCAACGAACGCCGAGGCCTGCAGGATGCCCAGGCCCAGGGTCAGGTAACGGGTGTACTGGGTGATCTTGGCCTGGCCGGACTGCCCCTCCTTGCGGAGCTGCTCCAACCGTGGAATCACCACGGTGAGCAGCTGCAGGATGATCGACGCGGTGATGTAGGGCATGATGCCCAGCGCGAAGACGGACAGGGACAGCAACGCACCGCCGGAGAAGAGGTTCAGCAGGGTGAAGACCCCGCTGGAGTCCCCGGACTCCATGGCGGTGATGCACTGCTGCACGTTGCCGTACGACACGCCTGGGCTCGGCAGCGTGGCGCCGAGCCGGTAGATCGCGACGATGAAGACCGTGAACAGCAGCTTCTTGCGCAGGTCAGGCGTGCGGAACGCACTGAGAAAGGCGGAGAGCAACTTCTTCCTCCTGCGCGAGGCGGCCGCCGGATGTTCTGGCGGGTCGGGTGGGTGCGGAGCGCCCGATATCCATGGCTGGCATCGGACTCTAACAGTCCGGCGTCGGTCTGGGCAGGCGTGCCCTAGAACATACACCGGTCCCGATATTAACGGGACGGAGGCTTCACCAGTAGGCCGTGGCGCCCGTCAGTCGCGGACAACTGAGCGAGCGCCACGTCCAAGCTGGGTGTTCAGAGCTCGGTGACCGAGCCGCCAGCTGCGGTGATCTTCTCCTTGGCCGACCCGCTGAACGCGTGCGCCGACACCTGGAGAGACACACCACCGAGGTCGCCGCTGCCCAGCACCTTGACCGGCTGGCCCTTACGGACCGCGCCGGACTCGGCCAACTGCTGCGGACCGACCTCACCACCGTTCGGGAAGAGCTCCGCCAACCGGTCCAGGTTGACCACCTGGTAGACGACCTTGAACCGGTTCTTGAAGCCCTTCAGCTTCGGCAGACGCATGTGGATGGGCATCTGCCCACCCTCGAACGCCGCCGGGATGTTCTTGCGGGCCTTGGAGCCCTTGGTGCCCCGACCGGCGGTCTTGCCCTTGGAGCCCTCACCGCGGCCCACCCGGGTCTTCGCGGTCTTGGCCCCCGGCGCCGGCCGGAGGTGGTGGACCTTGATCGCCATTACTCGACCTCCTCGACCTTCACGAGGTGGTTCACGGTGAAGATCATGCCCCGAATCTCGGGCCGGTCCTCCTTGACCACCACGTCGTTGATCCGCTTGAGACCGAGCGACCGCAGCGACTCCCGCTGGTTGCGCTTGGTCCCGATCCCGGACCGGACCTGGGTCACCTTCAGACGTGCCATCACAGCCGCCCTCCGTTCATCTTCGCTGTCACGCCCCTGCGCCCGCGCGGGACGCGAGCATCGCGGCTGGGGCCACGTCCTCGACCGGCAGGCCACGCCGGGTGGCGACCGCCTCCGGCGACTCCAGGCTCTTCAGCGCGGCGACCGTGGCGTGCACGATGTTGATCGGGTTCGACGAGCCGAGGCTCTTGGAGAGCACGTCGTGGATGCCCGCGCACTCCAGCACCGCACGCACCGGGCCACCGGCGATCACACCCGTACCGGCACTCGCCGGCTTCAACAGGACCACGCCGGCGGCGTCCTCGCCCTGCACCGGGTGCGGGATCGACGCGGCGATCCGGGGCACCTTGAAGAAGTGCTTCTTGGCCTCCTCGACGCCCTTGGCGATCGCCGCCGGCACCTCCTTGGCCTTGCCGTAACCCACGCCGACCGTGCCGTCGCCGTCGCCCACGATCACCAGGGCGGTGAAGCTGAAACGCCGACCGCCCTTCACGACCTTGGCGACCCGGTTGATCGCGACGACGCGCTCCAGGTGTGGGGTCTTCTCGACGGGCGCGTTGCCGCGACCGCCCTCACGGCGGTTGTCGCGGCGACCACCTTCGTTGCCACCGGACCCGCCGCCACGACGCTGTTGACCTGGCATCAGCAGCCTTCCTTCCTACTCGTGACGGGGTTTGCTTCGATTTGCGTCTGGACAGGCATCAGACGGCCGCTAGAACTCGAGTCCGGCTTCGCGGGCAGCGTCGGCCAGCGCGGCGATCCGCCCCGCGTACCGGTTGCCCCCACGGTCGAACACGACCTTGGAGATACCTGCCGCCTTGGCCCGCTCGGCGAGCAGCTCGCCCACCTTGCCGGCCAGTTCGCTCTTGGCACCCGCGGTACCCCGCAGCGACGCGTCCATGGTCGACGCGGACGCCAGGGTGTGACCCTTGGTGTCGTCGACGATCTGGGCGACCATGTGCTTCAGGGAACGGGTGACCACCAGGCGCGGCCGCTGCGCGGTCCCACTGAGGTTCTTGCGCACCCGGAAGTGCCGGCGCGCCCGCCCGATGGCACGCCGCGCGGAGACGCTGCCGCCCGCCCGACGCTTCAACAGTGTGGCGCTCATCGGAACCCGCCTCCGTTCGCGACTGCGGGGCTCGCAAGCTCGCTCCTCGCGCTCACTTCTTACCTGCCTTTCCGGCCTTGCGGCGGATGACCTCGCCCTGGTATTTCACGCCCTTGCCCTTGTACGGCTCCGGCGGGCGGATCTTCCGGATGTTGGCGGCGACCTCACCGACCTGCCACTTGTTGATCCCGGCCACGTGGAACAGCGTCGGCCGCTCCACGGTGAAGGTGATCCCCTCCGGGGCCGGCACCAGCACCGGGTGCGAGAACCCGAGAGCGAACTCCAGGTCCTTGCCCTTGGCGGTGACCCGGTAACCCGTACCCGCGATCTCCAGGGTCTTGCGGTAACCGTCGGTCACCCCGATGACCATGTTCGACACCAGGGTACGGCTCAGCCCGTGCAGTTCCTTGGCCTGGCGCTCGTCGTTGGCCCGGTTGATCTGGAGCTGACCGTCCTCGGTCCGCTCAACGGTGATCGACTCGGGCAGGACGTGCGACAGCTCGCCCTTGGGGCCCTTGACCGTGACGGTCTGGCCATCGATCTTGACATCGACGCCGGCCGGTACCGGGATCGACTTACGTCCAATACGCGACATTGTTACCAGTCTCCCGATTACCAGACGAAGGCGAGGACTTCCCCGCCCACGCTCCGCTTACGGGCCTGCCGGTCGGTGAGCAGCCCCTGGGACGTCGAAATGATCGCCACGCCCAGGCCGCCGAGCACTCGGGGCAGCTCATCCGACTTGGCGTACACCCGCAGACCCGGCTTGGACACGCGCTTGATCCCGGCGAGGCTGCGCTCCCGGTTCTGGCCGTACTTCAAATCGACCACCAGCCGCCGGCCGACGGCACCCTCCGCAGGGTCCTCGACCTGCCAGGTCGAGATGTATCCCTCGGCCTTGAGGACCTCGGCGATGTTCGCCTTGACCTTCGAGTACGGCATCGTCACCCGGTCGTGGTACGCCTGGTTGGCGTTGCGCAGACGGGTCAGCATGTCTGCGATCGGGTCGGTCATCGTCATGGGTCTCGTCAACCTTTCTCGCCGGGGTTCCCGGTGGCTGTACCACCGGGCCTACGGCGAAGACCTGTCAAGGTGGGGTTACCAGGAAGCCTTCGACACACCGGGCAGCTCACCGCGGTGCGCCATCTCCCGGATGCAGACCCGGCAGAGGCCGAACTTGCGGTAGACCGCCTTGGGCCGCCCGCACCGCTGGCAACGGGTGTACGCGCGCACCGAGAACTTCGGCTTCGCGGCGGCCTTGATGATCAGCGCCTTCTTGGCCATAGCTCAGTTCTCCTTGAACGGGAAGCCCAGGAGCTTGAGCAGCGCCCGGCCCTCGTCGTCGGTCTTGGCGGTGGTGACCACCGTGATGTCCATGCCCCGGGTGCGGTCGATCCGGTCCTGGTCGATCTCGTGGAACACCGACTGCTCGGTAAGCCCGAACGTGTAGTTGCCGTTGCCGTCGAGCTTGCGACCGTCCAGCCCGCGGAAGTCCCGGATTCGGGGCAGCGCGATGGACAGCAGCCGGTCCAGGAACTCCCACATCCGGTCACCGCGCAGGGTGACCTTCGCGCCGATCGGCATCCCCTCACGGAGCTTGAACTGCGCGATCGACTTGGTTGCCCGCCGCACCTGCGGCTTCTGGCCGGTAATGGTGGCCAGGTCACGCATGGCACCGTCGATCAGCTTGGCGTCCCGAGCGGCCTCGCCGACACCCATGTTCACGACGATCTTGACGAGCCCCGGAACCTGCATCGGGTTCGCGTACTGGAACTGCTCACGCAGTTGCGCGATGGTCTCCTCGCGGTACCGCTGCTTGAGGCGCGGCGCCGGCCTGGTCTGGGTAGCGGTGGTCATCACAGGTCCTTACCGTTGCTACGCGCGATCCGCACCTTCTGGCCGCTGTCGTCGAACCGGTAACCGACCCGGGTCGGCTTGCCGTCGGAGTCGAGCACCTGCACGTTCGAGACGTGGATCGGAGCTTCCTGGGTGACGATGCCACCGGTCTGCCCGCCGCGCTGGGTGGTCTGGATGCGGGTGTGCTTCTTGATCCGGTTCACGCCTTCGACGAGGACCTTGTCCTGCCGCGGGTAGGCCGCGATGACCTTGCCCTTGGCACCCTTGTCCTTACCGGCGATGACGACGACCGTGTCGCCCTTCTTCACCTTCACGGTCACAGCACCTCCGGCGCCAAAGAAATGATCTTCATGAACCGCTTGTCCCGCAGCTCACGCCCGACCGGGCCGAAGATGCGGGTACCGCGCGGGTCCCCACCGTCCTTGATGATGACGGCAGCGTTCTCGTCGAAGCGGATGTACGACCCGTCCGGCCGCCGCTTCTCCTTCGCGGTCCGGACCACGACGGCCTTCACCACGTCGCCCTTTTTCACGCCGGCGCCGGGAATCGCGTCCTTGACCGTCCCGACGATCACGTCGCCGATGCCTGCGTAGCGCCGACCGGAGCCACCGAGCACCCGGATGCACAGGATCTCCCGGGCACCCGTGTTGTCGGCGACACGCAGTCGCGACTCCTGCTGGATCACGTCTATCTCCTATGTCTGCCAGTCCTCCGGTCACCCGGAGCTTGGAAGAACCTGGTCCGCGCTACGCGCGGGCTGCCATCCGGACCCGACCGACCCGAACGCCGCGCGACGGCGGCGGACGGGTCGCCCGGCTACTTCGCCTTCTCGAGGATCTCGACGACCCGCCACCGCTTGGTGGCGGACAGCGGCCGGGTCTCCATCAGCAGCACCCGGTCACCGACCCCGCACGCGTTCTGCTCGTCGTGTGCCTTCAGCTTGCTGGTACGGCGCATGACCTTGCCGTACAGCCGGTGCTTGACCCGGTCCTCGACCTCGACGACGACGGTCTTCTCCATCTTGTCGCTGACCACGAGCCCTTCGCGAACCTTGCGGCGGGCCCGGACGACCGTTGCGCCCTGCTCGGGGGCGGTGTTCTCACTCATGATGCAGCCACCTCAGTCGGCGCGGCGGAGAGTCCCAACTCACGCTCACGCATGATCGTGTAGATCCGGGCGATCTCCCGACGGATGACCTGCAGCCGGCGGTTGTTGTCCAGCTGACCGGTCGCGGCCTGCACGCGGAGGTTGAACAGCTCCGCCTTGGCCTCCCGCAGCTTCGTGACCAGCTCCTCTTCGGAGAGGTCACGCAGCTCGGCGGCCGAAACGCCCGCTGCCATCAGCTTTCACCCACTTCGCGCGTCACGATGCGGCACTTCATCGGGAGCTTGTGGATCGCACGACGCATCGCCTCACGCGCGATCTGCTCGTTCGGGAAGGACATCTCGAAGAGCACCCGTCCCGGCTTGATGTTGGCGACCCACCACTCGGGCGAGCCCTTACCGGACCCCATCCGGGTCTCGGCCGGCTTCTTGGTCAACGCCTGGTCGGGGAAGACCGTGATCCAGACCTTGCCACCACGCTTGATGTGGCGGGTCATGGCGATACGGGCCGACTCGATCTGACGGTTGGTCACATACGCCGGCTCGAGCGCCTGGATACCGAACTCGCCGAACACCACCCGGGTGCCGCCCTTGGCGGCGCCAGTACGGCTCGGGTGATGCGGCTTGCGGAAGCCCTTCGGGGGCTTGCGCGGGATCAGCATCTGTCAGCCCTCCTGCGCTGAGCTGTCCGCTCCGGCCGAAGCGGCCGGAGTGGCCGGCGCGGCATCAGCCGGCGCGGCACTGCTGGTCGTGGTCGACGGGCCACCGGAGATCTCCGCGGCGGCCGCCCGGCCAGCCTCGGTACCACCGGCGGTCGTCCCGCTGGAGCCGGAACGCCCGCGACGGGGCCGGTCCGGCCGCTCCCGGCGGGGACGGCTGGGCGCCTCGGCCGGAGCCTCCCGCCCCGGGACCGCGTCGCCCTTGTAGATCCACACCTTGACGCCGATCCGGCCAAAGGTGGTCCGGGCCTCGAAGAAGCCGTACTCGATGTTGGCCCGCAGCGTGTGCAGCGGCACCCGACCCTCGCGGTAGAACTCGGTACGGCTCATCTCCGCACCGCCGAGCCGGCCGGAGACCTGCACCCGGATGCCCTTGACGATCGGGTTCTTCATCGCCGACTGCATGGCCTTACGCATCGCCCGCCGGAAGCTGACCCGGCTGGCCAACTGCTCGGCGACGCCCTGCGCGACCAGCTGTGCGTCCGACTCGGGGCTCTTCACCTCGAGGATGTTGAGCTGCACCTGCTTGCCGGTGAGCTTCTCCAGCTTGCCCCGGATCCGGTCCGCCTCGGCGCCCTTACGGCCGATGACGATGCCCGGGCGGGCGGTGTGGATGTCGACCCGGACCCGGTCGCGGGTCCGCTCGATGTCGACCTTGGAGATACCGGCCCGCTCGAGGCCGCTGGACATCATCCGGCGGATCTTGACGTCCTCGGCGATGTAGTCCTTGTACAGCTTCTCCGCGTACCAGCGCGACTTCCAGTCGGTCGAGATGCCGAGCCGGAACCCGTGCGGGTGAACTTTCTGACCCATTACTCGGCACCCTCCGTGCTGCTCTGCTTGCCGCCGGCCGGCTCGTTCGCGGTCGCGCCGCCCTGCGCCGTGCTCTCGGTCTGCTCCACGGCCGCCGGCTGCGCGTCGGTCGTCGCCGCCTCGGCCGGCTGGGCCTGCTTCGCGGCCTTCGCCGGCTGCGCCTTGGTCGCCCGCCGCGTCGGCTTCGCCGCGGCGACGGCCTCCACCGCGATGGTGATGTGGCAGGTCCGCTTGCGAATCCGGTACGCCCGGCCCTGCGCCCGCGGCCGGAACCGCTTCAGCGTCGGACCCTCGTCCACGAACGCCTCGCTGACCAGCAGCGCGTCGGGGTCCAGCTGCTCGTTGTTCTCGGCGTTGGCGATCGCGCTGGCCAGGACCTTGTACACCTGCTCACTGGCGGCCTGCGGCGCGAACTGCAGGACGGTGAGTGCCTCCTTCGCGGGCAGACCGCGGACGAGGTCGACCACCCGACGCGCCTTCATCGGCGAGATGCGCACGTACCGCGCAACCGCCCGCGCGCCCGGAAGCACCGGAGCGTCGCCCTTCACTGGCATCGCTGTAACCCCTTGATCCTCTATCCGTGCCCGCGACTCAGCGCCGACGGCTCTTGCGGTCGTCCTTCTCGTGACCCTTGAAGGTGCGGGTCAGGGCAAACTCGCCGAGCTTGTGCCCGACCATCGACTCGGTGATGAACACCGGGACGTGCTTGCGCCCGTCGTGCACGGCGATCGTGTGCCCGAGCATCTCCGGGGTGATCGTCGAGCGCCGCGACCAGGTCTTGATGACGTTCTTGGAGCCCTTGTCGTTCTGCGTCTCCACCTTCTTCATCAGGTGGTCGTCGACGAACGGGCCCTTCTTCAGGCTGCGAGGCATGTGCTACCAGACTCCTTCTAGCCGCGCTTGCGGGTGGCGTAGCGGCGGCGGACGATCAGCCGGTCACTCGGCTGGCCCTTACGACGGGTCCGGCCCTCCGGCTTGCCCTTCGGGTTCACCGGGTGGCGACCACCGGAGGTCTTGCCCTCACCACCACCGTGCGGGTGGTCGACCGGGTTCATCGCGACGCCACGGACGGTCGGGCGCTTGCCCTTCCACCGCATGCGGCCCGCCTTGCCCCAGTTGATGTTTGACTGGTCGGCGTTGCCGATCTCACCGATGGTGGCCCGGCAGCGCACGTCGACCCGGCGGATCTCGCCGGAGGGCATCCGCAGCGTCGCGTAGGCACCCTCCCGGCCGAGCAGCTGGATGCCGGTGCCGGCCGAGCGGGCCAGCTTGGCACCGCCACCCGGTCGCAGCTCCACACCATGGATGGTGGAACCGACCGGGATGTTGCGCAGCGGCAGGTTGTTGCCGGGCTTGATGTCGGCGCCGGGGCCGGACTCAACGGCGTCGCCCTGCTTCAGGTCCTTCGGCGCGATGATGTAGCGCTTCTCGCCGTCGGCGTAGTGCAGCAGCGCGATCCGGGCGGTCCGGTTCGGGTCGTACTCGATGTGCGCGACCTTGGCCGGTACGCCGTCCTTGTCGACCCGCTTGAAGTCGATCAGCCGGTACTGGCGCTTGTGTCCACCGCCGTGGTGCCGGGCGGTGATCCGGCCGTGCGTGTTCCGACCGCCCTTCTTGGGCAGCGGCACCAGCAACGACTTCTCCGGTGTGGACCGGGTGATCTCGGCGAAGTCGGCGACGGACGAACCACGGCGGCCCGGCGTCGTCGGCTTGTACTTACGGATTGGCATTGTCTACACCCCTCAGCTGACCGGGCCGCCGAAGGCCTCGATACGGTCACCGTCGGCCAGCTTCACCATCGCCCGCTTGGTCGCCTTACGCTGACCGAAGCCGGTCCGGGTGCGCTTGCGCTTGCCCTCGCGGTTGAGCGTGTTCACGGTCAGCACGCGGACGTCGAAGATCTGCTGGATCGCGATCTTGATCTGGGTCTTGTTGGCGTCCGGGTGGACCAGGAACGTGTACCAGTTCCGGTTGAGCTCGGCGTAGCTCTTCTCCGAGACCACCGGCGCCACGATGATGTCGCGCGGGTCGGCAATCGTGCTCACTTGTCGCCCTCCTCGGTCTGCGCCGGAACACCGAGGAACTCGTCGAGAGCTCCCTTGGTGAAGACCACGTCGTCGGCGACCAGCACGTCGTACGTGTTGAGCTGACCCACTTCGATGAGGTGCACCAGCGGCGTGCTGTTGCGCAGGTTGCGCAGCGACAGCCAGTTGAGCTCGTCGGTCGCGCTGAGCACGACCAGCACCCGCTTGGCGGAGCTGACCTTGCGCAGCGTGGCCAGCGCACTCTTGGTCGACGGCTGCTCACCGGTGACGAACGCCTCCACGACGTGCAGCTGCCCGGAGCGCGCCCGGTCGGAGAGGGCACCGCGCAGCGCGGCGGCCTTCATCTTCTTGGGGGTCCGCTGGCTGTAGTCGCGCGGGACCGGGCCGTGCACCACGCCACCGCCGGCGAACTGCGGCGCGCGGATCGAGCCCTGCCGGGCGCGGCCGGTGCCCTTCTGCTTGTACGGCTTCTTGCCGCCGCCGGCGACCTCGCCACGGGTCTTGGTCTTGTGGGTGCCCTGCCGCGCGGCGGCGAGCTGGGCGACCACGACCTGGTGCATCAGGGCGATGTTGGCCTGTACGTCGAAGACCTCGCCCGGCAGGTCGACGGTGCCGCTCTTGGCACCCTCGGGGTTGATGACGTCAACGGTCGTCATTTGGCGGCACCGCCCTTCTTCGCCTGCGCCTTCGCCGCGCTGCGGACCAGGATCAGCGCGCCGGCCGGACCCGGGATGGCGCCCTTGACGAGCAGCAGGTTGCTGTCCGGGTCGACCGCCTGCACGGTGAGGTTCTGCACGGTGTAGCGCACGCTGCCCATGCGGCCGGCCATCTTGACGCCCTTGAAGACGCGTCCCGGGGTCGCGCAGGCGCCGATCGAGCCGGGCGAGCGGTGCTTACGCTCGACACCGTGGCTGGCCCGCAGGCCGTGGAAGCCGTGCCGCTTCATGACACCGGCGAATCCCTTGCCCTTGGTCCGGCCGGTGACGTCGATCCGGGCACCCGGCTCGAAGGCCTCGACGGTGATCTCCTGACCCAGCTCGTACTCGCTGGCGTCCGTGGTGCGCAGCTCGACCAGGTGCCGCCGCGGCGCCACGCCGGACTTGGCGAAGTGACCGGATTCCGGCTTGTTCACCTTGCGCGGGTCGACCGCGCCGAACGCGAGCTGGACCGCGGAGTAACCGTCCTTGTCGGCGGTCCGCACCTGGGTCACCACGCACGGGCCGGCCTGCACCACCGTCACCGGGACGACCCGGTTGTTGTCCCAGACCTGGGTCATGCCGAGCTTGGCGCCCAGGATGCCCTTCACTTGCCTGTCCATTGTCCGGTCCCTACAGCTTGATCTCGATGTCGACGCCAGCCGGCAGGTCGAGGCGCATCAGCGAATCGACCGTCTTCGGAGTCGGGTCGATGATGTCGATCAGACGCTTGTGCGTGCGCATCTCGAAGTGCTCGCGCGAGTCCTTGTACTTGTGCGGCGAACGGATGACGCAGAAACGGTTGATCTCAGTGGGCAGCGGCACCGGGCCTGCGACCTGAGCGCCGGTGCGCGTCACCGTCTCGACGATCTTCCGCGCCGAGGAGTCCACGACCTCGTGGTCATAGGCCTTGAGCCGGATGCGGATCTTTTGTCCCGCCATGGTGGCTTCTGTTCCTTCTCTCTCCGCCCGCAATGGAGCCCGCTCGCCGGAGCGGATGCCGCCGGTCGGACCCCGGCGCTGCCGTTTCATTTCGGTGTCCGACCCCCGCGGTCGGGCGTGTCGCAACCGCTGACCAGGCTCCGCCCCGGGACTCCGGAGCGATCTGGCCCCACGCGGAGACGATCCCCACCGCTGAGGTCTTGGGCACCGGGCCAGGCCGGCGGCACCCCGGTCGACGACACGGCGAAAGCCGTGCGCTGCCGAACAGTGCGGGTGCCGCGGCAGATCTGCCCCGGACGCCGTGCGAGGGTGGCTGACTGCCGGGCAGCCAGCCACCCTACGCGGACGCAACCTGACTAGTATGCCGTACCGAGGTACGGCAAGGCCAATCGGGCTACCAGTTCACTTGATGATCTTGGTGACCCGGCCGGCGCCGACGGTGCGGCCACCCTCCCGAATCGCGAACTTCAGGTTCTCCTCCATGGCGATCGGCTGGATCAGCTTCACGCTCATCGAGGTGTTGTCACCGGGCATGACCATCTCGGTGCCCTCCGGCAGCGTGACCACACCGGTCACGTCGGTGGTCCGGAAGTAGAACTGCGGACGGTAGTTCTGGAAGAACGGGGTGTGCCGGCCACCCTCCTCCTTGGAGAGGATGTAGACCGTCGCCTCGAACTCCGTGTGCGGGGTGGTGGTACCCGGCTTGATGACCACCATGCCGCGCTCGACGTCCTCGCGCTTGATACCACGCAGCAGCAGACCGACGTTCTCACCGGCCCGCGCCTCGTCGAGCAGCTTGCGGAACATCTCGATACCGGTGCAGGTGGTCTTCATCGACTTCTCGCGGATGCCGACGATCTCCACCTCCTCGTTCGGCTTGAGCACGCCACGCTCGGCGCGACCGGTCACCACGGTGCCCCGACCGGTGATCGTGAAGACGTCCTCGATCGGCATCAGGAACGGCTTCTCGGTCTCCCGCTCGGGCTGCGGGATCGCGGTGTCGACCGCGTTCATCAGCTCCATGAGCTTGTCGGACCACTCCTCGTCGCCCTCCAGCGCCTTCAGCGCGGAGACCCGAACCACCGGCAGGTCGTCGCCCGGGTACTCCTGGGCCGACAGCAACTCACGGACCTCGAGCTCGACCAGCTCGAGCAGCTCCTCGTCGTCGACCATGTCGCTCTTGTTGAGCGCCACGACGATGTACGGGACGCCGACCTGACGGGCCAGCAGCACGTGCTCGCGGGTCTGCGGCATCGGGCCGTCGGTCGCCGCGACCACCAGGATCGCGCCGTCCATCTGCGCGGCACCGGTGATCATGTTCTTGATGTAGTCGGCGTGCCCGGGGCAGTCGACGTGCGCGTAGTGCCGCGCCTCGGTCTGGTACTCGACGTGCGCGATCGAGATCGTGATGCCGCGGGCCTTCTCCTCCGGCGCCTTGTCGATCTCGTCGAACGGCGTGTACGGGTTGAGGTCCGGCATCCTGTCGTGCAGGACCTTGGTGATGGCCGCCGTCAGCGTCGTCTTACCGTGGTCGATGTGACCAATGGTGCCGATGTTGACGTGCGGCTTAGTCCGCTCGAACTTCGCCTTCGCCACTGGTGTCCTCCTGTGGACTTCTTGGTTCGTACGCCCGGCGCGCCGTTCGGCGCTTAGGACTCTGTCGACAGCCTTTCCGGTCCGGTGTCGGCGACCGGGAAGTGCTCGGGTCTTGCGGCGGTCACGCCTTCAGGCCCGGTATGCAGCTCGCCCGAGACGGGCCGGGGAGGGTCAGCTCCCCGACCCGTTACTCGCCCGTCGCCTTCGCGATGATCTCCTTCGCCACGCTCTGCGGCACTTCGGCGTAGGAGTCGAACTGCATGCTGTAGCTCGCCCGGCCCTGGGTCTTCGACCGCAGGTCGCCGACGTAGCCGAACATCTCCGACAGTGGCACCAGGGCACGGACGACGCGGGCTCCGCCGCGCTCCTCCATCGCCTGGATGATGCCACGCCGGGAGTTGAGGTCGCCGATGACGTCACCCATGTTCTCCTCGGGAGAGGTGACCTCAACGGCCATCATCGGCTCGAGCAGCGCAGGGTCCGCCCGACGGGCGGCCTCCTTGAGCGCCATCGAGCCGGCGATCTTGAACGCCATCTCGGACGAGTCGACCTCGTGGTACTGCCCGTCGACCAGGGTCAGCTTGACCCCGACCAGCGGGAAGCCGGCGAGGATGCCGTACTGCATGGCGTCCTGGGCACCGGCGTCGACCGACGGGATGAACTCCCGCGGCACCCGGCCACCGGTCACCGCGTTGGCGAACTCGTAGGTCGGCGCCTCGTTGTCCAGCGGCAGCGGCTCGAGACTGATGATCACCCGGGCGTACTGGCCGGACCCACCGGTCTGCTTCTTGTGGGTGTACTCGACCTTCTCCACCTTCCGGCGGATGGTCTCCCGGTACGCCACCTGCGGCTTGCCGATGTTGGCCTCGACGTTGAACTCGCGGCGCATCCGGTCGACCAGGATGTCCAGGTGCAGCTCGCCCATGCCGGCGATGACCGTCTGCCCGGTCTCCTCGTCGTTCTTGACGCGGAAGGTCGGGTCCTCCTCGGCCAGCCGCTGGATAGCGGTGGAGAGCTTCTCCTGGTCGGCCTTTGTCTTGGGCTCGATCGCCACCTCGATGACCGGCTCCGGGAACGTCATCGACTCCAGGATGACCGGGTTCGCCGGGTCGGACAGGGTGTCGCCGGTGGTGGTCTGCTTCAGGCCCTGGACGGCGATGATGTCGCCGGCGATCGCGGTCGCCCGCTCCTCACGCTTGTTCGCGTGCATCTGGTAGATCTTGCCGATCCGCTCCTTGCGGTCCTTGGTGGAGTTGATCACCTGGGACCCGGAGTCCAGCGTGCCGGAGTAGACCCGTACGTAGGTCAACTTACCGAGGTGCCGGTCGGTCTGGATCTTGAACGCGAGGCCGGAGAACGGCTCCGTCGTCGACGGCTTCCGCAGCATCGGGGTCTCGCCGTCCGTCGCGGTGCCCTCGATCGCCGGCACGTCCAGCGGCGACGGCAGGTAGTCGACCACCGCGTCCAGCATCGGCTGGACGCCCTTGTTCTTGAACGCCGAACCGCACAGCACCGGGTTGCCCTTGTCGGCGAGGGTGGCCCGGCGGATCGCCGCCTTGATCTCCTCGACCGACAACTCCTCACCCTCGAGGTACTTCTCCATGATGGAGTCGTCCACGTCGGCGAGGGTCTCCAGCAGCTTCTCCCGCCACTCGGCGGCCGAGTCGGTGAGGTCGGCCGGGATCTCCTCGACCGCGTAGTCCTCACCCTTCATCGTCTCGCCACGCCAGGTGAGCGCCCGCATCTCGACCAGGTCGACGACACCGATGTGGCCGCTCTCGAGGCCGATCGGGATCTGCAGCACCAGCGGGGTGGCGTTGAGCCGGTCGACCATCATCTGCACGCAGCGGAAGAAGTCGGCCCCGGTCCGGTCGAGCTTGTTGACGAAGCACATCCGGGGGACCTTGTACTTGTCCGCCTGCCGCCACACGTTCTCGGTCTGCGGCTCCACGCCGGCCACGCCGTCGTAGACTGCGACCGCCCCATCGAGCACCCGCAACGACCGCTCGACCTCTACCGTGAAGTCGACGTGGCCCGGCGTGTCGATGATCTGGATCGTGTGGCCCTTCCACTCACACTTGGTGGCGGCGGAGGTGATGGTGATGCCCCGCTCCTGCTCCTGTTCCATCCAGTCCATGACGGCAGCGCCCTCGTGGACCTCACCGATCTTGTACGTGATACCGGTGTAGAACAGGATCCGCTCAGTGGTCGTGGTCTTACCGGCATCGATGTGCGCCATGATGCCGATGTTGCGTACCTTGGCGAGCGCGTCTACGGCGGCCACTTCAATCCCTACTTCGTCTCGTCGTCGACTGTGTCTGCGCGGCTATGCCGGCGGGCATGACAGCGGCCTACCAGCGGTAGTGAGCGAAGGCCTTGTTGGACTCCGCCATCTTGTGGGTGTCCTCGCGGCGCTTGACCGCCGCGCCGAGACCGTTGCTCGCGTCCAGCAGCTCGTTCATCAGCCGCTCGATCATCGTCTTCTCCCGGCGGGCCTTGGAGTACTGGACCAGCCAGCGCAGCCCGAGGGTGGTCGCCCGGGACGGGCGGACCTCGACCGGCACCTGGTACGTCGCGCCACCGACCCGGCGGCTGCGGACCTCCAGGGTCGGCTTCACGTTGTCCATGGCGCGCTTGAGGGTGACGACCGGGTCGGTGCCGGACTTCTCCCGGCAGCCCTCCAGGGCGCCGTAGACGATCCGCTCGGCGAGCTGACGCTTGCCCCGCAGCAGGATCTTGTTGACCAGCTGGGTCACCAGCGGGGAGTTGTACACCGGGTCCGCGACCAGGGGACGACGCGGAGCAGGGCCCTTACGCGGCATCTCAGCTCTTCTCCTTCTTCGCGCCGTAGCGGCTGCGAGCCTGCTTGCGGTTGCGGACACCCTGGGTGTCCAGCGAACCGCGGACGATCTTGTAGCGGACGCCCGGGAGGTCCTTTACCCGGCCGCCGCGCACCAGCACGATGGAGTGCTCCTGCAGGTTGTGGCCGACGCCGGGGATGTAGGCGGTCACCTCGATCTGGCTGCTCAGCTTCACCCGAGCGACCTTGCGCAGCGCGGAGTTCGGCTTCTTGGGGGTGGTGGTGTACACACGGGTGCACACGCCACGACGCTGCGGGCTGCCCTTGAGCGCCGGCGTCTTGGTCTTGCTCGTCTTGTCCTGGCGGCCCTTGCGGACCAGCTGCTGGATCGTTGGCACCGGGTTCCTTTGCTCCCTCCGGCCGCACGGGCGGCCGCACTTTTCCTCAGCCGCCCCGCAGGCCGACTCTCCTACACTCCGACCGGCCACCCGACAGGGCACCGACACCCGCGGTCGGGCGTGTCGCCCGCACGCGGACCCGGCCGTCAGCTGTCAACCACCGGAATCTGCACTTCGCCGTTGCGCTGCCCGTTGACCATCGACCCAGATCGGGCCGCCGGCCCGGATCGGGCGCACGCACGACTTGCCCGGGCAGGCCGGGCACAAGAGGGTAGAGTACCCACCACGCGCGCGCAGGTCAAAACGGCGGCACCGAACTCCTGACCCCGGCTTCGCAATCTCGGAACCCGAACCCCGGACTCGGATCGGCCGTCTGTCTGCTCCGCCCGCAGCGGACCGCTCCGATCACCAAGTGTACCGGTTCGCCCGGGTGCCGGCCCGGCGGGCGGCGTACTGGCCCCAGCCGGATGCTCCTACCGATGGTCAGGCGGCGACCAGCAGGAGCGCGACGGCGAAGCTGAACAGGGTCACCGCCAGCCCCACCCCGCCGCAACTGATCCCGGCGATCGCCAGACCGCGGCCGGTGAACCGCACCGCCGGCGGTGGCGCGGTCTGCCGGACCTGGCGCAGCCCGAGCAGGCCCAGACCGACGGCTGCGGCCCCGAAGGCGACACCGAGCAGGGTGAACGCCCCGGCAGCCCAACCGCCCCAGCCGCCGTCTGCGCCGGCCATGCCCAGGCAGCCGACGGTGAACGACACCAGCACCGAGATGACCCCGGCGATCAACGACGTCACCGCCAGGCCGGACACCACCGGCGGTACCTCCAGGTGCACCAGCCCGAAACTCGTGCCGGGCACCGGCTCCACCCGCCGTGGCGACAGCCGTCCCTCCGGCGGTGGCGGGGCCACCGGTCGGGCACCGGGCGGCGGCCCGGCCGGCGACGTTGCGGTCCCGTACCCCGGGAACTGGGTCACCTGCGCTCCTCCTCGTCCTGCGACCGGCCCAGCCGGTCGTCCGTGACCAGCCGGTGACTCGACCCGGTCGCCCGGGCCGACCGGGTGCCGCAGCGGTCAGTCGATGCCGGGGTCGAAGTCCTGTCCGACCGGACCGGTGGCCCAGTCGAAGATGCCGAGTACCAGCGCCAGGGTCAGCGTCACGACGGCGAGGAGCAGGCCCGTCCAGGCCAGCCGTTCGCCGCGGCGCAGCCAGCCCGTCCCGGTCAGGTAACCCCGCGACGAGTACGCCTCCCGGCGTGCCTGGTTGGCCAGCAGCAGCGCCACCACGGCCGGCACCACGCCGCCGACCAGCAGCCCGGTGAGCGCCGCGACCAACCCGAGCGCGAAGACGGCTCCGGCCTTGGTGGACCGCACCGGGTCGGGGTCCGCCGGATGCCGTGGCGTCGGGTGCGCGGCCTGGGGCACCGGGGTCACCTGCACGGTGCCAGCCTACAAGCTGAAGGCGCCTGTCCCACCGCGGTCGCGGTGGGACAGGCGCCCGGACAGTCGTACCTGCCGCTGATCAGCGGTAGGAACCGAAATCGAAGTCGTCCAGCGGTACGGCCTGCCCGCTGGCCGGCCCGAACCCGTAGTCGGTCTCCGGGTAGCCGGTCATCGAGTAGACCTTCGCCTTCGCTTCCTCGGTTGGCTCGACCCGGATGTTGCGGTACTTGCTGATGCCGGTACCGGCCGGGATGAGCTTACCGATGATCACGTTCTCCTTGAGGCCGATCAGCGAGTCGCTGCGGGCGTTGATCGCCGCGTCGGTCAGCACCCGGGTGGTCTCCTGGAAGGAGGCCGCCGAGAGCCAGGAGTCGGTGGCCAGCGACGCCTTGGTGATACCCATGAGCATCGGCCGACCGGCGGCGGGCTCGCCGCCTTCGGAGACGAGCCGGCGGTTCTCCGACTCGAAGACCGCGCGGTCGACGAGCACACCGGGCAGCAGTTCGGTGCCGCCGGAGTCGATGACCGTCACCCGCTTGAGCATCTGCCGGATGATGATCTCGATGTGCTTGTCGTGGATCAGCACACCCTGCGAGCGGTAGACCTCCTGGACCTCCTGGGTCAGGTGGACCTGGACCGCCCGCGGGCCGAGGATCCGCAGCAGTTCGTGCGGATCGATGGTGCCCTCGGTGAGCTTCTCGCCGACGGTGACGTGGTCACCGTCGTGCACCCGCAGCCGGACCCGCTTGGAGACCTTGTCGTGGACGATCTCGTCGCTGCCGTCGTCCGGGATGACGACGATCTTCCGGGACCGTTCGCCGTCCTCGATCCGCACCCGGCCCGGGGTGTCGGCGATCGGCGCCTTGCCCTTCGGCACCCGGGCTTCAAAGATCTCCTGCACCCGGGGCAGACCCTGGGTGATGTCCTCACCGGCGACACCACCGGTGTGGAAGGTCCGCATCGTCAGCTGGGTGCCCGGCTCACCGATCGACTGGGCGGCGATGATGCCGACCGCCTCGCCGATGTCCACCGTCTTGCCGGTGGGCAGGGAACGCCCGTAGCAGGCACCGCAGACGCCCAGCTTGGACTCGCAGGTGAGCACGCTGCGTACCCGCACGTTCTCCACCCCGGCGGCGACCAGCTTGTCCACCAGGATCGAGTTGAGGTCCGCGCCGCGCTCGACCACGACCTCGCCGTCGGCGCCCTTGATGTCCTCGGCGAGGGTCCGGGCGTGCACGCCGGTCTCGGCGAATTCGTGCACCACCAGCTTGCCGTCGAGCCGCTCACCGACCTGCATGGTGATCGCCCGGTCGGTGCCGCAGTCCTCCTCGCGGATGATGACGTCCTGCGACACGTCGACCAGTCGACGGGTCAGGTAACCGGAGTCGGCGGTCCGCAGGGCGGTGTCGGCGAGACCCTTACGGGCACCGTGGGTGGAGATGAAGTACTCCAGTACCGACAGACCCTCCCGGTAGCTCGACTTGATCGGCCGCGGAATGATCTCGCCCTTCGGGTTGGCCACCAGGCCACGGATCGCCGCGATCTGGCGCAGCTGCAGCAGGTTGCCTCGAGCACCCGAGTGGATCATCTTCCACAGCGGGTTCTCGTGCGGCAGCGAGGTCTCCAGGTCCTTGGCGATCTCGTTGGTCGCCTTGGTCCAGATCTCGATCAGCTCGCCGCGCCGCTCTTCGCCGGTCATCAGACCACGCTGGTACTGCTTGTCGATCCGGGCGGCCTCCGCCTCGTACCGCTCCAGGGTCTCCTGCTTGTGCGGCGGTGCGACGACGTCCTGCATGCCGATGGTCACACCGGACCAGGTGGCCCAGTGGTAGCCGGCCTCCTTGAGCCCGTCCAGGGTCGCGGCGAGGGCCACCTTCGGGAACCGCTCGGCCAGGTCGTTGACGATCGCCGACAGCTGGCTCTTGCGGACCTCGTAGTTGACGAACCGGTAGCCGACCGGCATGACCTCGTTGAACAGCACCCGACCGAGGGTGGTGTCGACGATCAGCGGCGTACCCGGCTGCCACTCCTCGGGTGCTACCCAACGCGACGCGCCGGCGCCGTTGTCGACCTCGACCACGCCGTGCAGCCGGATCCGGACCGGCGACTGCAGGTGCAGTTCGCCGTTGTCGAACGCCATCCGGGCCTCGGCGTCCGAGCTGAACACCCGGCCCTCCCCGATCAGGCCCTCGGTCCGGTGGGTGAGGTGGTACAGCCCGATGATCATGTCCTGGGTCGGCATGGTCACCGGCTTGCCGTCGGACGGCTTGAGAATGTTGTTCGACGACAGCATCAGGATCCGGGCCTCGGCCTGCGCCTCGGCCGACAGCGGTACGTGCACCGCCATCTGGTCACCGTCGAAGTCGGCGTTGAAGGCGGTGCAGACCAACGGGTGGATCTGGATCGCCTTGCCCTCGACCAGCTGCGGCTCGAACGCCTGGATGCCCAGCCGGTGCAGGGTCGGTGCCCGGTTGAGCAGCACCGGGTGCTCGGAGATGACCTCTTCGAGCACGTCCCACACCACCGGCCGCTGCCGCTCGACCATCCGCTTGGCGGACTTGATGTTCTGCGCGTGGTTGAGGTCGACCAGCCGCTTCATGACGAACGGCTTGAACAGCTCGAGCGCCATCTGCTTGGGCAGACCGCACTGGTGCAGCTTCAGCTTGGGACCGACGACGATGACCGACCGGCCGGAGTAGTCGACCCGCTTGCCGAGCAGGTTCTGCCGGAACCGGCCCTGCTTGCCCTTGAGCATGTCGGACAGCGACTTCAGCGGACGGTTACCCGGGCCGGTGACCGGCCGGCCGCGACGACCGTTGTCGAACAACGCGTCGACGGCCTCCTGCAGCATCCGCTTCTCGTTGTTGACGATGATCTCGGGTGCGCCCAGGTCGATCAGCCGCTTGAGCCGGTTGTTCCGGTTGATCACCCGGCGGTACAGGTCGTTGAGGTCGCTGGTGGCGAACCGGCCACCGTCGAGCTGCACCATCGGGCGCAGGTCCGGCGGGATCACCGGTACGCAGTCCAGGACCATGCCCCCGGGCGAGTTCCGGGTGCTGAGGAACGCGGCGACCACCTTGAGCCGCTTCAAGGCCCGGATCTTGCGCTGGCCCTTGCCGCTGCGGATGATCTCCCGCAGGTTGTCCGCCTCGGCGTCCAGGTCCATGTGCTGCAGCAGGGTCTTGATCGCCTCGGCGCCCATCCCGCCGGTGAAGTACTCACCGAACCGGTCGCGCAGCTCCCGGTACAGCAGCTCGTCGGTGACCAGCTGCTTCGGCTCCAGCTTGCGGAAGGTGTCCAGCACCTCGTCGAGCCGGTCGATCTCCCGCTGCGCCCGGTCGCGGATCTGGCGCATCTCCCGCTCGCCGGACTCCTTGACCTTGCGGCGTACGTCGGCCTTGGCGCCCTCGGCCTCCAGCTCGGCCAGGTCGGCCTCCAGCTTGGCGGCCCGCTTCTCGATCTCCGAGTCGCGGCTGTTCTCCGACTGGCGCTTCTCCGCGAAGATCTCGTTCTCGATCGTCGACATGTCGCGGTGGCGCGCCTCGGCGTCGACCCCGGTCACAACGTACGACGCGAAGTAGATGATCTTTTCCAGGTCCTTCGGCGCCAGGTCGAGCAGGTAGCCGAGCCGGCTCGGGACGCCCTTGAAGTACCAGATGTGGGTGACCGGGGCGGCGAGCTCGATGTGCCCCATCCGCTCACGACGGACCTTGGATCGGGTCACCTCGACGCCGCACCGCTCACAGATGATGCCCTTGAAGCGGACGCGCTTGTACTTGCCGCAGTAGCACTCCCAGTCCCGCTGCGGGCCGAAGATCTTCTCGCAGAAGAGCCCGTCCTTCTCCGGCTTGAGGGTGCGGTAGTTGATCGTCTCGGGCTTCTTGACCTCGCCGTGGGACCACTGACGAATGTCGTCGGCGGTGGCGAGACCGATGCGCAACTCGTCGAAGAAGTTGACGTCGAGCACGTTTCGTGTCCCCTATGTCGTCGTCGCTACTGCTGGTTCACGGGGCCCCGGTCGGCGGCCCTGGGGTCAGGGCCGCCGACCGCGCCTCACACTTCCTCGACCGAGCTCGGCTCCCGCCGGGACAGGTCGATACCGAGTTCCTCCGCGGCCCGGAACACCTCGTCGTCGGTCTCGCGCATCTCCAGGGCCACGCCGTCGCTGGACAGCACCTCGACGTTGAGGCACAGCGACTGCAGCTCCTTGAGCAGCACCTTGAACGACTCCGGGATGCCCGGCTCGGGGATGTTCTCGCCCTTGACGATCGCCTCGTAGACCTTGACCCGGCCCAGGACGTCGTCCGACTTGATGGTGAGCAGCTCCTGCAGGGCGTAGGCGGCGCCGTAGGCCTGCATCGCCCAGCACTCCATCTCACCGAAGCGCTGGCCGCCGAACTGCGCCTTACCGCCGAGCGGCTGCTGGGTGATCATGGAGTACGGGCCGGTCGACCGCGCGTGGATCTTGTCGTCCACCAGGTGGTTGAGCTTGAGGATGTAGATGTAGCCGACCGCGATCGCGTCCGGCAACGGCTCACCGGAGCGCCCGTCGAACAGCTGGGCCTTGCCCGAGCTGCCGATCAGCTGCACGCCGTCCCGGTTGGGCAGGGTGCTGCCCAGTAGGCCGGTGATCTCCTCCTCGCGGACACCGTCGAAGACCGGGGTCGCGACGTTGGTGTCCGGCTCGGCGTCGTCCGAGCCGATGGCACGCAGCGCGGCCTTCCACTCGGCGTCGTCGCCCTCGACCTTCCACCCGGTCTTGGCCACCCACCCGAGGTGGGTCTCCAGGATCTGGCCGATGTTCATCCGGCCCGGCACACCGAGCGGGTTGAGCACGATGTCGACCGGGGTGCCGTCGGAGAGGAACGGCATGTCCTCGACCGGCAGGATCTTGGAGATGACGCCCTTGTTGCCGTGCCGGCCGGCGAGCTTGTCACCGTCCTGGATCTTCCGCTTCTGCGCGACGTAGACCCGGACCAGCTCGTTGACGCCGGGCGGCAACTCGTCGCCGTCGTCGCGGGAGAAGGTCCGTACGCCGATCACCGTGCCGGTCTCGCCGTGCGGCACCTTCAGCGAGGTGTCCCGGACCTCCCGGGCCTTCTCGCCGAAGATCGCCCGCAGCAGCCGCTCCTCCGGGGTCAGCTCGGTCTCACCCTTCGGGGTGACCTTACCGACCAGGATGTCACCGGGAACCACCTCGGCGCCGATCCGGATGATGCCGCGCTCGTCGAGGTCGGCGAGCATCTCCTCGCTGACGTTCGGGATGTCGCGGGTGATCTCCTCCGGGCCGAGCTTGGTGTCCCGGGCGTCGACCTCGTGCTCCTCGATGTGGATCGAGGTGAGCACGTCCTGCTGCACCAGCCGCTGGGACAGGATGATGGCGTCCTCGTAGTTGTAACCCTCCCACGGCATGAACGCCACGAGCAGGTTGCGGCCGAGGGCCATCTCGCCGTCGTCGGTGCACGGGCCGTCCGCGATGACCTGGCCGGCCTCGACCCGGTCGCCCTCGAAGACGGTCGGCTTCTGGTTGACGCAGGAGCCGGCGTTGGAGCGACGGAACTTGTGCAGCAGGTACGTCCGACGGTGGCCGTCGTCCTGGTGCACGGTGACGTAGTCGGCGCACAGGTCCTCGACCACGCCGCCGGACTCGGCGATCACCACGTCGCCGGCGTCGACCGCAGCACGGTACTCCATGCCGGTGCCGACCAGCGGGGACTCCGCCTTGACCAGCGGCACCGCCTGGCGCTGCATGTTGGCGCCCATCAGCGCCCGGTTGGCGTCGTCGTGCTCCAGGAACGGAATCATCGCGGTGGCGACGGAGACCATCTGCCGCGGTGAGACGTCCATGTAGTCGACGGCGGCCGGCGGGACGAAGTCGACCTCACCGCCCTTGCGTCGGACCAGGACCCGGTCCTCGGCGAAGGTGCCGTCGGCCATCAGCGGCGCGTTGGCCTGCGCCTTGACGAACCGGTCCTCCTCGTCCGCGGTCAGGTAGTCGATCTGGTCGGTGACCCGGCCGTCGATGACCTTGCGGTACGGGGTCTCGATGAAGCCGAACGGGTTGACCCGCCCGAAGGTGGACAACGCCCCGATCAGACCGATGTTCGGGCCTTCCGGGGTCTCGATCGGGCACATCCGGCCGTAGTGCGACGGGTGCACGTCACGGACCTCGAAGCCGGCCCGCTCCCGGGACAGACCACCCGGGCCGAGCGCGCTGAGCCGCCGGCGGTGGGTCAACCCGGCCAGCGGGTTGGTCTGGTCCATGAACTGGGACAGCTGAGAGGTGCCGAAGAACTCCTTGATCGCCGCCACCACCGGGCGGATGTTGATCAGGGTCTGCGGCGTGATGGCCTCGACATCCTGCGTGGTCATCCGCTCACGGACGACCCGCTCCATCCGGGACAGGCCGACCCGTACCTGGTTCTGGATCAGCTCGCCGACGGTACGCAGCCGCCGGTTGCCGAAGTGGTCGATGTCGTCGGCTTCGTAGCCCTCCTCACCGGCGTGCAGCCGGCAGAGGTACTCGACGGTGGCGACGATGTCGTCCTCGGTGAGCGTCCCGGAGTTGATCGGGACGTCGAGGTTGAGCTTCTTGTTGAACTTGTACCGGCCGACCTTGGCGACGTCGTACCGCTTGGGGTTGAAGAACAGGTTGTCGAGCAGCGTCTGCGCGTTCTCGCGGGTCGGCGGCTCACCGGGACGGAGCTTGCGGTAGATGTCGAGCAGCGCCTCGTCCACCCCGGCGATGTGGTCCTTCTCCAGGGTGGTCATCATCAGCTCGGACCAGCCGAACCGCTCCCGGATTCGGTCGGCGGACCAACCGATGGCCTTGAGCAGGACGGTGACGGCCTGACGCCGCTTACGGTCGATGCGGACACCGACGGTGTCGCGCTTGTCGATGTCGAACTCCAGCCAGGCACCCCGGCTAGGGATCACCTTGACGCTGGACAGGTCGCGGTCGGAGGTCTTGTCCGGCTGCTTGTCGAAGTACACGCCCGGGGACCGGACGAGCTGGCTGACCACCACGCGCTCGGTGCCGTTGATGATGAAGGTGCCCTTGGGCGTCATCATCGGGAAGTCACCCATGAACACCGTCTGGCTCTTGATCTCGCCGGTGGTGTTGTTGGTGAATTCCGCAGTGACGAAGAGCGGCGCGCAGTAGGTCAGGTCCTTCTCCTTGCACTCCTCGATCGAGGCCTTGACCTCGTCGAAGCGCGGGCTGGAGAAGGAGAGCGACATGGTGCCGGAAAAGTCCTCAATGGGACTGATCTCGTCGAGGATCTCCGCGAGGCCGGATCGTGCGTGCGGGTCGTCAGCCGACCGGCCCTGCCAAGCCTCGTTGCCCACCAGCCAGTCGAACGACTCGGTCTGGATGGAGAGAAGGTTGGGGACCTCGAGGTGTTCGGTGATCCGGCCGAATGAGATTCGGCGAGGAGCGAAAGCGCTCGACGTACGACTGGTCTTCGCAGGGCGGGAAGCTGCCAAGATGCGTCCTTCCGAGGACCGGTGCTGCAGACGGCTGTTTCGCGCGCACTCCAAAGAACCTCGGTCAAAATATCCAGGATCGGACATTCCGGGCGCGAGGCAAGTCGGAAGGCAGCGCAAACTAGCAGTGTAGCCGAGCGGCTAACCGCTGTCCAGCCCGACGCCGAAGGACGTCGCGGAGCTGGTCGGGGCGACCGGGACCGGTGCCTCCGTACCGCTCGGAACGCGGCGTTCCCACGGAGCCTGGTGGGGGCTGGCGAACACCGGGACCCTGACCGGTCTCCCGATCCGGCGACCCGCTGCTGGTGCCATTACCCAGCTTTGGCCGTCGCAAGCCCATGAAACAGCTTGCTGTAGTCAGCGTGCCTGCCGGTCCGTGCCGCGTCAAGGCCTGTCGTACGGGGAGATCGCCCACTACGTCAGCCGGTTGCCGGCCGACCGGGCAGCCCGTCGACCCGGCCAAGGGCGAAATGCCCTGATCATCGGGCAGTCGCACCGGGTGTGCGAACGGAAACGGGCGGCAACCCCCGTGGGGGATCGCCGCCCGCAACCAACCTCGGTGTGGGTCAGGTCACTTGAGGGTGACCTTGGCGCCCTCCGCCTCCAGCTTGGCCTTGGCCTTGTCGGCGGTCTCCTTGTTGGCCTTCTCCAGGACCGCCTTCGGCGCGGCCTCGACCAGGTCCTTGGCCTCCTTGAGGCCGAGGCCGGTCAGCTCCCGGACCACCTTGATGACCTGAATCTTCTTGCCACCGTCCGCGTCGAGGATGACGTCGAACTCGTCCTTCTCCGGCTCGGCCTCGGCCGGTGCGGCGGCCGGGCCACCAGCGGCCGCGACGGCCACCGGCGCGGCGGCGGTCACGTCGAAGGTCTCCTCGAACTGCTTCACGAACTCCGAGAGCTCGATCAGCGTCATCTCCTTGAACGCGTCGAGCAGCTCGTCGGTGCTGAGCTTCGCCATGGTCGGCTTCCTTTCGAATTGAGTACGTTGACGGGGCGCTGGCGGGTCAGGCCTGCGTACCCTCGGATTCGCGCTTGTCCTGCAGCGCTGCCGCCAGGCGGGCGGTCTTCGACAGCGGGGCCTGCAGCACGGCCGCGGCCTTGCTCAGGTTCGCCTTCATGCCACCGGCCAGCTTGGCCAGCAGCACCTCGCGGGACTCGAGGTCGGCCAACTTGTTGACCTCGGTCGCGGTGATCGCGCGCCCCTCGAAGACCCCGCCCTTGATGACCAGCATCGGGTTGGCCTTGGCGAAGTCGCGCAGGCCCTTCGCGGCCTCGACCACGTCGCCGGAGACGAAGGTGAGCGCGGTAGGACCGGTGAACAGCGCGTCGAGTCCGTCGATACCCGCGTCCGACGCGGCCCGCTTGGCCAGGGTGTTCTTCGCCACCGAGTAGGTCGCGCTCTGCCCCAGCGAACGGCGCAGCTGGGTCAGCTGGGCGACGGTGAGACCCCGGTACTCGGTGAGCACCGTGGCACCCGATTCACGGAACCGTTCGGTCAGGTCGGCGACCGCAGTCGCCTTGTCGGCACGAACCGGCTTGTCCGCCATGTCCCTCCTCTCTGGTGCTCCAGGCTGGCGGTCGGCCGGCGGATGGCCGGCCGGCCGGGAAGATCCCGCGCCCACGAAAAACGCCCCGGGCGCAGGGCGCACGGGGCGAGACAGCCGTCAGCCGACGGCGATGACTCATCGTCCGTTCCGCCCCTGCGCGGGCCGCCCGTGAAAACGGGACCTTCAACCGTGCCGAGGCACGGTGACCAGCGGTCTTTGGGTGTGGATAGGGCAAGCGTACGGCACCACAGCGGCAGGCACCAAATTCGCCCGGCACGGCGGTGGGGGCGGGGTCCGCCGGACCCCGCCCCCACCGTCAGTCGATCTGGACCGCTCAGCCTTCGCTGGTCGCCTCGTGCAGGTCCTTGACCACGTTCGGGTCCACCGGTACGCCCGGCCCCATGGTGGTGGTCAGCACGACCTTCCTGAGGTACTTGCCCTTGGCCGCGGACGGCTTGGCCCGCAGCACCTCGTCGAGTACGGCCGCGTAGTTGTCGATCAGCTGGGCCTCGCCGAACGAGGCCTTCCCGATGATCAGGTGCAGGTTGGAGTGCTTGTCCACCCGGAAGGCGATCTTGCCGCCCTTGATGTCCGAGACGGCCTTGGTCACGTCCATGGTGACCGTACCGGTCTTCGGGTTCGGCATCAGGCCGCGCGGGCCCAGGATCCGCGCGATCCGGCCGATCTTCGCCATCTGGTCCGGGGTGGCGATCGCCGCGTCGAAGTCCAGCCAGCCGCCCTGAATCCGGGCAACCAGCTCATCGGTGCCGACCTCGTCCGCGCCGGCGGCGACGGCCTCCTCCGCCTTCGCCCCAGCGGCGAAGACGATCACTCGGGCCGTCTTGCCCGTACCGTGCGGCAGGTTGACCGTGCCGCGGACCATCTGGTCCGCCTTGCGCGGGTCGATGCCGAGGCGCATCGCGACCTCGACCGTGGCGTCGAACTTCGACGAGCTCGTCTCCTTGGCCAACTTCACCGCCTCGGCCGGGGCGTACAGCTTCGTCCGGTCGATCTGCTCGGTGGCCTTGCGGTAGTTCTTGCTGCGCTGCATTGTCTCTGGCTCCTGTGGTCACTGGCGGGCGACGCCGTGCGCGCGCCCTCCCACGTCGGTCGGCTCCGACCCGCAGTCGCGGGTCGGGACGGTCACTCCTTGACGGTGATGCCCATCGACCGGGCGGTCCCGGTGATGATCTTCTCCGCCTGCTCGATGCTGTTCGCGTTGAGGTCGGCCATCTTCTTCTCGGCGATCTCCCGCAGCTGGGCGGTGGTCACCTGGCCGACCTTGGTGGTGTGCGGCACACCCGAGCCCTTCTGGATCCCGGCGGCCTTGAGCAGCAGCCGGGCAGCGGGCGGGGTCTTCAGCACGAAGGTGAAGGACCGGTCCTCGTACACGCTGATCTCAGCGGGCACGATGTCGCCCCGCTGGGATTCGGTCTGCGCGTTGTACGTCTTGCAGAACTCCATGATGTTCACGCCGTGCTGACCCAGCGCCGGACCGACCGGCGGTGCCGGGGTGGCCTGACCCGCCGGCAACTGCAGCGTGAACGTCTTGACGAGCTTCTTCTTCGGAGGCATGTCACTTCCTGGGGCTTGATCTGGTGTTCCGCACCGGATCTGCGGGACGTCACCGGCGACTGGCCGTCGTCCGGCACGGGCTGGCGAGCCCTCGACACGCGCGCACGGTCAGGCGCGGCCCAGGGCCGACGTTCTAGGTTAGCGCAGCTGACGGCGGCAGCCCAGCTGGGGTTGCCGCCGTCGGTGTGCCGCAGGGGTTACGCAGGCGCGGAGAACCGCAGGCCCGGCTGTGCCGGAGTCAGATCTTGGCGACCTGGTTGAAGTTCAGCTCCACCGGGGTCTCCCGGCCGAAGATCGACACCAGCACCTTCAGCTTCTGCTGGTCGGCGTTGATCTCGCTGATCGTGGCCGGCAACGAGGCGAACGCGCCGTCGGTAACGGTGACCGAGTCGCCGACCTCGAAGTCCAGCACCTTGACCTCGGGCTTGGCCTTCTTGGGCTCGGCCGTCACCGCCGGGACGAGCCACTTGAGCACCTCGTTGAGCGACAACGGCGCCGGCCGGTCGGCCCGGTCGGTCGCCCCGACGAAGCCGGTGACGCCCGGGGTGTTACGCACGCAGGAGTACGACTCCGGGGTGAGGTCCATCCGGACCAGGATGTAGCCGGGGAAGACCTTGTTCTGCACCTGGAGCCGCTTGCCGTTCTTGACCTCGACCTCCTCCCGGGTCGGCACCTCGACCTGGAAGATGTACTCCTCCATGTCGAGGCTGGTGATCCGGGTCTCGAGGTTGGTCTTGACCTTGTTCTCGTAGCCGGCGTACGAGTGCACCACGTACCAGTCACCTGGCGCGTAGCGCAGCTTCTGCCGCAGCTCGGCGACCGGGTCGAACTCCTCGTCGTCGGCCACGGCGACGGGTTCGGCGACGTCGGCCGCAGAACTGTCCGGACTGTCCGGACTGTCTGGCCCGACGGCGGAGCCGTTGGCGTCGGCCGGGGGCTCGTCCGCCCCGGCAGCGGGGACCGGTGGTGCGCTGGCGGCCTCAACCGACTCATCAGCCGCCGCCGTGGCCACCGTCGACTGGTCGTCGGTGACGCTGGCGGTCTCGTCGTACTCAGGCACGCTTGCTCACTTCCGTCACAAAATCAGCTGGGGTTGCCGAATACCCACAGCACACCTTTGGCGAACACGAAGTCCAGCCCGGCCACGATGGTCAGCATGACCGCGATGAACACGACCACCACGGCGGTGTAGGTCAGCAACTCCTTACGAGTCGGCCAGATGACCTTACGCAGCTCGGCGACCACTTCGCGGACGAACCGGATGATCCGCCCGAAAAACCCCACCCCGGCCTCGGCCTTCGCCTTAGGTCGCCCCTCGGACGACTCCGCCTTGGCCCTGCTCCGGGTGGCCGTGCCACCCCGTGCCGCCGGCTCGTCGTCGTCGACCTCGTCCTCGACCGACGTCTCGTCGATCGACTCGTCCTCGGGGCGGTCGTCCGCGGCGTCATCGCCACGCCGGTTCCTCTCGGCCATCTCGCCCTCCGTCGCGGTGGTCGGGTCGCGCGCCAGGTCAGACGCGCTGCGTCGTGCACGTCGGCCATTCCCCTTGCGGGACGGCCGCCAACGGGGACGGCAGCCGACCCACCGGGTCGGTCAGGCCTTGGGCGCAGGGGTGACAGGACTTGAACCTGCAGCCTGCGGTTTTGGAGACCGCTGCTCTGCCAATTGAGCTACACCCCTGTGCGGGTCGGCAACCCCACCCAACCCCGCGGGGCGCACGGCCACGCAGGACTGAACAGGGGTCACAGGCCCCACGGCGGACCAGTGTACGGGTAGAGCCACCACTTTCCCAACCGGTACCGGCACCGCGCGTACCCGGGCCGGTACCACCGGCCGTCAGCGCGGGGTACGGACCAGTGCCCGGGCCTGGCTGAGCACCTTTTCGCCGGCGCAGACGGCCGTCACGTCGATGCGGGTCAACCCGTCCTCGGTGGTGCCCTTGACCACGCCGGTCACCTCGACCTCGGTGCCCTCGTCGTCGTCCGGCACCACCACCGGGCGGGTGAACCGGACCGAGTACTCGACCACCGCGTCCGCCGATCCGGCCCACTGCGTCACCGCGCGCCCGGCCAACGCCATGGTGAGCATGCCGTGGGCGATGACACCTGGCAGGCCGACCCCGGTGGCGAACCGGTCGCTCCAGTGGATGGGGTTGAAGTCGCCGGAGGCCCCGGCGTAGCGGACGAGGTCGGACCGGGTGACCCGGAACCGTTGCGGAGTCAGCTCCATCTCAGTCCTCCCCCCGGACGACCAGCTTCATCCAGACGGTGACCACCGGCTCACCGGTGGCCGCAGTGGCGATCTCGGTACGGACGGTCAGGAAGTCGTGTCCGCCACGGGACATGATCTCCTCGATGGTGTCGGTGCACACCAGTTCGTCGCCGGCGACCACTGGGCGGACGTACCGGAACCGCTGGTCGCCGTGCACCACCCGGCTGTAGTCGATCGCGAGATCGGGATCGGAGATCACCCGCTCGGACGAGGACATGGTGACCGCTACCGGGAAGGTCGGTGGCGCGACCACGTCCGGATAGCCCGCTTTGCGGGCGACGTCCGGATCGTGGTGAACGGCATCGCTGGCCCCGATGGCGACGGCGAACTCGCGGATCTTCTCCCGCCCCACCAGGTACGTACCGCCGGGCGGGTAACTGCGACCGACTAAGGACGGATCCATGGGCATGCGCAGCAACCTACCCGCTGGCCGGCACCCGGACGACGTGCGGGCCGCCCGGAACGGCGATGGTCAGCGGGTCTCGCGGTGCAGCGTGTGCTTGCCGTCCCGGGGGCAGAACTTCTTCAGCTCGATGCGGTCCGGGTCGTTACGGCGGTTCTTCCGCGTGATGTAGTTGCGCTCCTTGCACTCCACACACGCCAAAGTGATCTTTGGACGGACGTCGGTCGCCTTGGCCACGGCGGGGTGCCTTCCTCGCTATCGGAACAACTACAGCGTGCCAGCGTAGCCTGCGGCAGCGCGGACATGCAAAGCGGGCGCCTGCGGCGCCCACCCGTACTTCGTACCACCGGCCTCACCCGCGAAGCCGACCGTAGCGGTGGCCGGACTTGAACCGGCGACACAACGATTATGAGCCGTTTGCTCTACCACCTGAGCTACACCGCCGTGACGGGTCCAGTGGAACCCACTGAGCCCCCTTACGGAATCGAACCGTAGACCTTCTCCTTACCATGGAGACGCTCTGCCGACTGAGCTAAGGGGGCCGAACACCCACCCGCCTGGGCGGATGCGCACGGGTAAGAGTACACGGCCCCGCCCGCGAGGTGAAATCAGCTTGGCCCGTCTGCGCCGCCGCAGGTCAGGGCCCTTCCGGTCGGGGATCAGGGCACTGCCCGCAGCCGACGAACCTCGCTGGACTGCAGGCTCTCCGGGTCGGTTTGCGCCTCGTACCAGGCGGCCAGCCGCTCGTACGGCAACGGACGGCTGAACAGGAAGCCCTGCCCGACCTGGCAGCCGATGTCCTGCAGCAGTTCCAGGGTCAGTTCGCTCTCCACCCCTTCGGCCACCACGGTCAGGCCGAACTGCTGGGACAGCGTCACGACGGCGTTGACGATCGCCAGGTCCCCCGGATCGGTCGCCATCCCCTGCACGAACGACCGGTCGACCTTCACCTCGTGCACCGGCAGCCGGCGCAGGTGCGCCAGCGAGGTGTAGCCGGTGCCGAAGTCGTCGACGGACAGCCGTACCCCGAGGTCACGCAGCCGCCGTAGGGTCGGCATCGGCCGGTCCGTGCCGTCCAGCACACCGGCCTCGGCGATCTCCAGGGTGAGCAGCTCCGGAGCGACCTGCGCGTCATCCAGCAGGGTCCGGACCAGCTCGGGAAACTCCGGATCGGTCAGGGTACGGGCGGACAGGTTGACGGCCACCGGCAACGGCTGCTGACCGACGCTCCACTCCCGGCTGCGGCGCAGCCCTTCGCGCAGCACGAACTCGGTCAGCCGACCGAGCTGGCCGGTGTGTTCGGCGACCGCGACGAAGTCCTCCGGCGAGACCGAACCGTGCGTCGGATGCTCCCACCGGGTCAGGCACTCGACCCCGACCAGCCGGCGGCCGTGCAGCGTCACCTTCGGCTGGTAGTAGACCTCCAGCTGCATCTCATCGAGCGCGACCCGCAGGTCACCGGCGAGACCGAGCCGGCGTACCGAGCGGGACTCCAACGCCGGATTGAACAGCTGGACGCCGCCGGGCACCGACTTCGCCGCCGTCGCGGCCAGGTCCGCCCGCTGCAGCAGTGTCGCGGCGTCGCTGCCGTGGTCGGGGTGTACCGCGACACCGGCCACGGTGTCGACGTCCAGGGTCAACGCGCCGAAGACCATCTGGTCGCGAATCTGGTCACGGAGCTCGACCGCGAGCTGTACGGCGTACTCCGCAGCCTCCATCCGCAGGGTGACCACGAACTCGTCTCCGCCGCTGCGGCCGACCAGCGCGGCCGACGGGGCGCGGTCCCGCAGCCGCCGGGCGACCTCGGCCAGGACCTTGTCCCCGGCCGCGTGGCCGAGGGACTCGTTGACCTGTCGCAGCCCGGCGACGTCGAAGAGCAGAACCGCGACCACCTCACCCGGGGTCCGGATGGCCACCGACTCGTCGAGCGCTGCGGTCAGCCGGCGGCGGTTGGCCAGCCGGGTCAGGCCGTCGTGGGCCGCGTCGTAGCGCAGCCGGTCGACCAGGCGCGAGTTCTCCACGGCGACCGCGGCGTGCACGGCGATCGCCTCCAGCAGCCGTAGGTCACCCGGCCCGAAGTGGGAGATGTCCCCGAGCCGGCCGGACACCTCCAGGCAGCCGATCACCAGGGAACCGGCTCGTAGCGGCACTACGACGGCGTCCTTGGCACCCCACTTCCGAAGTGCGGTGTCGAACGGGCCGTCGCCGAACTTCGCGCCGACGGCCAGGGAACTTCCGGTCTCGAAGACGTGTTCACGGATCGATTCCGGGGCGCCGACCGTGTCTACCAGCCCCTGCCCGTCGGCGGTCGCGGACAGCAGCACCTCGGGATACCGCCCCTGTTTCGGCAGCCAGAGTGTCGCGTACTCGGACTGCAGCACCTCGCGGACCCGCTTGAGCAGTACGTCGACGATCGTCCCGTCGTGCGGCGTGTCGGCGATCGCCCGGGTCAACGCGTAGATCTCGGAGAGCGTGCGGTTCTGCCGCAGTGATTTCGCGTACGACCGGTAGGCCAGCACGAAGAAGGTGATCAGCGCGACCAACAGGATCAGCGCCCAGTCGCTCTGCGCCAGCAGGATCAGCACCACCAGACCGAAGGTGATGTTGATGGAGGCGACGACCAGGGCAGGGACCGTCGTGGTGGTGAGTTCCTTGGTGGACAACCGGCCCTGGGCAAGGGTGATCACCACGAGCACGGCGACCAGCGTGATGATCTGGCAGGCGATCATCGCCCCGACCAGCGTCAACCAGGTACGCGGCTCGGCGGCGTCGAGCACGTCGGCGTTGACGACGATCGCGGTGGCGATGGACGTGCTGGCGGCCACGTTCGCCACGTTGAACCACAACTTGACGGGCGGCTGCCGCCGGCTCAGATGACCGACCACGGCTGCCAGCACCCGACCGATGATCAGAGTAAGTGGCGGCAGGAAGAACAGACCGAGCAAAAACGGGATCTCGCCGATGTTCAGGGTAAACGACTGCCGGCGCACCTCGAACAGCAAGATTGCCGCGTGCGCGGCGAGGAACAGCCCGAAGAACAGCAGGCCCAGCGGCCAATCTCCGGTCGGATTGGGGTGGCTGATGGCCAAGGCCACAGAGATGAGTACGGCTATCAGAGCGAGTGGCCCGGTTACGAACCAGGCCCGCCTGGAAGAATGCCGTGAGATCGCCTGTGGCCTTGGCACTCGATCCCCTTGGTGTCGGCTGCGGCGATCAGGTCCAGCTGAAGTCGTAGAGCGAGACCTGCGAATCCACCATGGCGTCGAAGCCGTACTTGTCCACCGGGGAAACCACAGGCACCTCGTCACCGACCGTAACCCAGGCTTGGGCAGCCTGGGCGGCGGTCCCAGCGGTGAACGAGACAGCAATCCCGAGTGCGGCGACCGCGACGACCCTGCCGAGCCGGCGGCCCATCGTGTGTCCACGCATGTTACAGACTCCCGTCCAAGGAGGCGAATGAGTTACGCGAATGAGGGGCAGAGTCCTGATGGTGCCACACCGGACCGCACCAACGGTAGGTTGACGCGGCCGGCCTGCACCTTCGGCACCGCCCATCCTAGCCAATCGGACGAGGAGAACCTTAGCGGCGGCTTTGCCCTGCGGCTTTCGTCCCGCTGCTGCTCCGGCTGGTGATCCGGCTCGACGACAGCCGGTGGCGCCGCGAAGAGGATTGGCAGGCACGAACACTAGGCAAACCCCGCACTGAGCGAAGCTACTGGGCTAATATCATGACCGACATGCCGGATTTATTACGAATCAACGAAGGAAGTGATTTGTTGCTCTTTTATGCAACTAAAATTCGGGATAAGGGTCAACTAACCGAGTCATCAGCCGGCGACGGCCGTCGCCGGGTCTCGACGCTAAGCCCTGCCGACCACTCGATGGCACCCTTTTCGGTCACGGCTCGGTGTCGGCGGCTACTCGCCAGTTCGGAAAACGCAGCCCAAACGGTGTACTGCCACCGAGAACGCTACCCGGGGTGCGGGTCGACGACTCGCCGAACGCTCAATGGCCCGTTCACACACCGCGTGCCCACCAGCCGGCGGGCACGCGGGCCTGTCGTGCCCCCAGACCCGCTGGCAACGATGAGTGCCGACTAGTTGACGCAGCGTCACAGTCCCAGGGTCGGCTGCACCAGTCGAGCCTGATGCCACAGGTGCATCAGGATGCACCTGTGGCATCAGGTCCGCAGAAGCACCTTGGGTCCGCAGAGCACCTTGGGTCCGGAGCCTTGGTCCCGGAAACCGGGGACGGCTGGACCTGGCCGGACCGGGCGGGACGGCACGCCGGCCCGTACGACAACAGCCCTTGACCTGTTGGTGCAGGTCAAGGGCTGTTGGTGCGCCTGGTGGCGGGTAGAGGATTCGAACCTCTGTAGCTTTCGCGACGGATTTACAGTCCGCTCCCATTGGCCGCTCGGGCAACCCGCCAGGGCGTGCCGCCTCGTCACGCGAGGCGACGCAGGAAAGGATAGCGGCATGACGGGGCTCTCCCGCAACCGGGTACCGTCAGCGGGAGTCAACTGTCCGGCAACGTCCGATACACCGTCCGAGACCCGCGCACCGTCCGAGACCCGCACTGGCAGGGAGCAGACCATGGCAGCCAACCCGTCGTTCGACATCGTGAGCAAGGTCGACCGGCAGGAGATCGACAACGCCCTCCGGCAGACCGAGAAGGAGCTGTCCACCCGCTTCGACTTCCGCGGCACCGGCGCCGAGATCGCCTGGTCCGGCGAGGAGGCCGTGACGTTGCAGGCGGAGACCGAGGAGCGGGTCAAGGCCAGCCTGGACGTGTTCAAGGAGAAGCTGGTCAAGCGGAACATCTCGCTCAAGTCGCTGGACGCCGGTGACCCACGCTCGTCGGGCAAGACCTACAAGATCGACTGCAAGGTCATCCAGGGCATCGAGTCGGACAAGGCGAAGGCGATCAGCAAGAAGATCCGCGACGACGGCCCCAAGGGTGTCCAGGCGCAGATCCAGGGCGACCAGCTGCGCGTCACCGCCAAGAAGAAGGACGACCTGCAGGCGGTCATCGCGCTGCTCAAGCAGGAGGACTTCGGCATCGCCCTGCAGTTCACCAACTACCGCTGACTCAGCTCAGGCCGGACCGCCGAGCAGGGCCCGGTCCAGGTCGACCGCCGCGCGGGCTTCGGCGCGGCTGATCGGACCGGCCGGCCAGCCGGCCAGCAGCGCAGCCAGGGCGAGCGCGGCGGCGGCGAACAGGAAGGCCGCCGCCGGGCCACCGGCGCGGTCCACGAGCACGCCGGCGACCGCGCCGCCGGCCGCGCTGGCACCGACCGCCATGGTGGTAACCCAGGTGTACGCCTCGTTCAGCATGCTGACCGGGGCGATCCGGCCGACCATGGTGTTCTCGACGGTCAGCGCCGGGGCGATCACGGCACCGCCGAGCGTCAGTGCCACGCCCAGGGCCAGCGGGTGCGGCATCACCGCGTACACGACGAAGCTGGCGGCGACCCCGGCGAGCAGCCAGGCGAACTGACGGGAGGCGTCCACCGCCGGTCGGCGGATACCGAAGTAGATCCCGCCGGTGGCGCTACCGACGGCCCAGACGGCCAGCAGTACGCCGGCGAGGCTGCCGCCGTCGTCGTTGGTGCCCAGGTAGTTGGAGGCGTACGCGGGCACCGCCACGCCGGCCGTACCGAAGCCGATGCCCAGACCGCCGACACAGGCCAGCAACGCCGGGAAGCCGGGCACCCGCAGCGGGCCGAGGCCCCGGGCGTGGCCTTCCCGTGAGTGGGGTCGCCAGCCACGCATCGCCCGGCCGAGCGCCACCATGGTGGTGCCAGCCAGGGTGAGTACGGCTGCGGCGACCAGTGCGGCTGCGGCGTCGGCGAGCACGATGAGCCCGGCGACGAGCAGCGGGCCGATTACGAACACCACCTCGAAGATGGTGGTCTCGGCGGCGAGCGCGGTGTTGCGCAGCGGGTAGCGGCCACTGGCCGGGCTGGTCAGGTTGTTCCAGGCGCCCCGGATCGCGGCGCTGAGCGGCGGATAGCTGGCACCGGCGAGGCCGGACACCAGGAACACGGCCAGGATCGAGCCGCCGCTGCGGGTCGCGAACAGCAGGGCGATCAGGGCGACCGGGTGGGCGACCCCGGTGACCAGCAGCACCGGGCTCGGGCCGAGCCGGTCGGCGATCCGCCCGGCGACCGGGCTGAGGGCCGCACCGGCGAGGGCGTAGACGCCGCCGGCGATCGCGGCGAGTGAGTACCGGCCGGTGGAGTCGCTGATCACCAGCAGCAGGGCGAGCGGGGTCATGCCGATGCTGAGCCGGCCGATGACGCCCGGGATCAGCAGGGTGGGTCCGCCGGGGATGCGCCAGACGGCGACGTATTTCCGCAATCCGGACACTGTTCCGTTCCCTTCACCGGCTGGTGGCACCGGCGGCCGACGTGCTGCGGACCGGCCGATGGGCCGGCGGCGGTAACGACCACTCGGCCTGCCGACCCTAACCCGCTGACGGCCCCGCACCCCACCGGATTCGGTCCGGTACGGGGTGCGAGGCCGCTCACACAGGCGGATTCACAACCGGCGCTGCACCGGGCCGCCGGCACCGGCGTACGCCAACTGCTCCAGCCGGGCCACCCGCTGCTCCATCGGCGGGTGGGTGGAGAACAGCGCGGCGAACCCGCCCTTGCGCAGCGGGTTGTCGATCATCAGGTGGGCCGAGCTGGCCAGCTGACCCTCGGCCGGCAGCGGCATGCGCTGCGTACCCATGTGGATCTTGCGGAGCGCGCTGGCCAGCGCGAGCGGGTCGCGGGTCAGTGCGGCGCCGGACGCGTCCGCCTGGTACTCGCGGTTACGGCTGATCGCCAGCTGGATGATCGACGCGGCCAGCGGCCCGAGGATCAGCATGGCGAGCAGCGCGGCCGGGTTGGCGCCCTCGTCGTCGTCCCCGCCGCCGAACGGCAGGAACCAGGCGAGGTGGGCCAGCATGGTGACGATGCCGGCGAGCGACGCCGCGACGCTGGAGATCAGGATGTCCCGGTTGTAGACGTGGGACAGTTCGTGCCCGATCACCCCGCGCAGCTCGCGGTAGTCGAGGATCTGCACGATCCCCTGGGTGACGCAGACCGCCGCGTTGGCCGGGTTACGCCCGGTCGCGAACGCGTTGGGCTGCATGGTCGGGCTGACGTAGAGCCGGGGCATCGGCTGCCCGGCCTCGGCGGCCAACTCCCGGACCATCTGATGCAGCGCCGGGAACTGCGCGTCGCTGACCGGCTGGGCCCGCATCGAGCGCAGCGCGATCTTGTCGGACCAGAAGTAGGTGCCGGCGTTCATCGCCAGCGAGACTCCTACGGCGATCATCAAGCCGCCGCTGCCGCCGAACCAGTAGCCAACGCCGAGGATCATGGCGGTGAGCAGGCCGAGCAGGGCTGCCGTCTTGAGACCGTTGTGGTGGCTGTGCACGTTCACTCCCTCTCCACCGGGTCATCTGGAGGACCCCACGGCAGGTGCAACGCCCACGTACCCACTGCACATCCCGCAATAGCTGAGAGTTGGCTGTCAATCAAGACCTGGCGGGCATGTTTCACTCAGGCAGGAACTCGCACTCAGCCCGCAACGACGTCAAAGACCACCTGTGGTGCAAACCCGAGCAAAACCGCCAGAACGGTCGCGACGGCGAGCGTCGCCACCACTGGCCACGCCACCGCGCCACCAGGTGCCGGCACGCCACGACCCGAGGGCGGCGTCGGCTCCGGCACCCGGGCGTACAGCGTGGCACTGACCCGCAGGTAGTAGACCAGGCCGAGGACCGCGTTGGCCGCAACCACCAACGCCAGCCAGCCGGCCCCGCCGACCAGCAGCGACCGGACCACCGCCACCTTGGCGAACAACCCGGCCAGGCCCGGTGGCAGACCGGCCAGCCCGATCAACGCCAGCGTCAGCGCGGCACCGACCCACGGGCGGCGGCGGGCCGCGCCCGCATACGCGGCGATCCGACCGCCGTCGCCGGCCGCCGGTCGCAACGCCACCACCGCAGCGAAGGCGGCAAGCTCCAACAACACAAAGAAGACGGTGTACGCGAAGACCGCCGCGACGGCCACCGCCTGCTCCTCGGCGCCCCGCCCGGCCACCCCGGCGGCCGCCGCCAGCGGCACCAGGATGTAGCCGGCCTGCGCGATCGACGACCAGGCCAACAGCCGCACCATCCGCCGCTGCCGCAACGCGACCAGGTTGCCGACCGTCATGGTCGCCACCGCCAGCACCGCCAGCACCGGCCCGGACGCGGCCAACTGCGGGGTGAGCCCTTCGGTCACCACCGCGACGATCGCCACCACGCCGCCGAGCTTCGACGCGGTCGACAGGTACGCGGCGACCGGCAGCGGCGCACCGTCGTAGGTCTTCGGCGCCCAGGCGTGCAGCGGCACCGCCGCCACCTTGAACGCCAGGCCGGTCAGCAGCAGCACCACGCCGACCCGGGCCAGCCGGGCCTGCCCGTCGGCCGAGCCGCCGACGACCGTACCGGCCGGTTCGGCCAGGCCGCTGGCTCCGGCGAGCAGGTCGAGGTGCACCGCGCCGTACGCGGCGTACAGCAGCGCCACGCCGAGCAGCGCCACCGCCGTGGACACCACGCTGACCACGAAGAAGCTCACTGCCGACTCGGCTGAGGCGGCCCGCTGCCGGCGCAGCCCGACCAGGATGTACAGCGGTAGGGTGAGCGTCTCCACCGCCACGACCAGGGTGATCAGGTCCCCGGCGGCGCCGAGCACCACCCCGCCGGTCATCGAGCAGGCCAGCAGGAAGCAGTACTCGCCGGCCGGCACCGCACCGGAGTTCAGCAGCGGCGCGGACAGCGCGAGCACGCCGGCGGTGAGCGCCGCGAACAGCAGCGCGACCAGGGCGGCCCGGCTGTCGGCGACGTACGAGCAGGCCAGCCCACCGACGGGCAGTCCGCCGTCGGGCAGCCCGCCGTCGGGCAGCCCGCCCCCGGCGGGTACGCCGGACGGCGTACCGCAGAACGTGGCCCGCGCCGGATGCGCCAGCGCCACCAGCGCGGCGAGGCCGACCCCGGCGGCGCCGGCGACAGCGGCCGCCCCGGTGACCGCCCGCCGGCCGATGAACAGGTCGGCCAGCAGCACCGCGACCGCCGTCGCCGCCGCCAGGTACGCCGGCAGCAGCGCCAGGTGGTCGATCGTCTGTGCGGCGGTCCCGTCGGTCACCGGATCACCTCCAGCAGGATCGTGACCGGCGACTCGGCGACGCCGAGCACCAGCGCCGGCACCAGCCCGATGGCCAACGCCAGCAGCACCAGCGGCGCCCAGGCCAGCGCCTCGGGGCGGCTGATCGCGAAGACGGGTGTGTCCCGGACCGCCGGCCCGGCCGGGCCGTGGGTGACCCGGCGCAGCATCCGCAGCAGGTACGCGGCGGTCAGTGCCGCGCCGACCGCCGCCGCCACGGCCAGCGTCGTCCACAGCGGCCCGCCGCGCTGCCAGGCGGCGACGACGGCGAACGCCTCACCCCAGAAGCCGGCCAGGCCGGGCAGGCCGAGGGAGGCGATCGCCGCGTAGCCGAGCAGCCCGGACAGCGCCGGGGAGCGTTCCCGCAGCCCGCCGAGATCCGCCAGCTCGCCGGTGTGGTAGCGGTCCTTGACCGCGCCGGCGAGGAAGAACAGCAGGCCGGTGATGACGCCGTGGGCGACGTTGCCGATCAGCGCGGCCTGGATGCCGGTGGCGCTCAGCGTGGCGATGCCCAGCAGCACGAACCCCATGTGTCCGACACTGGAGTAGGCGATCAGCCGTTTCAGTTCGGTCTGCGCCAGGCACACCAGGGAGCCGACGATGATCGCGGCGACGGCGAGGGCGCCGAGCACCGGGGCGGCCCAGCGGGCTCCTTCGGGGGCGACGCCGACGGCGACCCGGATCAGCCCGTACGTGCCCATTTTGAGCAGCACCCCGGCGAGGATCACGCTGCCGACGGTGGGTGCCTGGCTGTGCGCGTCGGGCAGCCAGCTGTGCAGCGGCCACAGCGGTGCCTTGACCGCGAAGGCCAGCGCCAGCAGCGTGAACGCGAATAGCTGGGTGCCCCGGCCGAGTCCGTCGCCGCCGGTGAGCACGGTCAGGTCGGCGGTGCCGGCGGCGGTCGTCACGGTCACCACGCCGACCAGCAGCAGCACCGACCCGGCCAGGGTGTAGACGGCGAACCTGGTCGCCGCCCGCCGGTGCGCGCCATCGGCCCGGTCGCCGCCACCGGCGGTACGGTCGCTGCCGCCCCAGCCGGCGATGATCGCGTACATCGGCAGCAGCACGACCTCGAAGAAGACGAAGAACAGCACCAGGTCGAGAGCGAGGAAGGTGCCGACGATGCCGACCTCGACGACCAGCAGCAACGCGACCAACGCCCGCCCGTTGCGGCCGTGTGGGGCGCGCCAGACGGTGTACGCGCAGCACAGCAGGGTCAGTCCGGTGGTGAGCAGCACCAGCGGGTACGAGATGCCGTCGACACCGAGGTGCAACCGCAGGTCCAGGGCGGGCACCCAGGGCAGGTCGAGCTGATGCCAGGGCAGCACCCCGGGTGGGCCGTCCAGCGGTGGACCGTAGGCGAACCAGCCGGCCCCGGTCGGGTCGCGCAGCAACGGCAGGCTGACCAGGAAGGTCACCGCCGCGAAGACGGTGCCGGTGATCCGGCCGGCCCGGTCCCCGCCGACCGGCAGGGCGAGCAGCAGCGCGCCGAGCGCCGGCACGACCAGCACGGCCAGCAGGGCGAGCTGCCCGACGGTCCAGCCGTCGTCGGCGTACGGCATCATCGGCGGCCCTCGCTCATCCCGCGCTCCCCAGTGCGGCGGCGGCCGCGGTCGCCAACCCGATCAGCAGTACGCCGGCGAGGACCATGGTGACCGCCCGGGGCAGCGGGGCGGTGTGCCGGCGGCGCAACCAGTCACCCAGCCCGGTCACTGCCCGGCCGGTGCCGGTGACCGCGCCGTCGACGCCGGACTCGTCGCCGACCCGGGCCGCAGCGGCGAGCGCCGTCACCGGGCGTACCACGACGGCCCGCTGCACCGCGTCGAGCCAGAACGCCGCCGCGAACGCCGGCCGCAGCGGGCCGAGCGCCCGCGCCGGGTCGGCGGCCGGGTCACGTCGGTGCAGCCACACCGCCGCGCCGACGCCGACGGCCAGCAGCAGCACCGGCAGCACCAGGTCGGAACCGAAGTGGACCAGCCCGTCCGGCGGGGCACCGAGCCAGCCGGTGAAGGTGGGGCTGAACGCGGCCAGGCCGAGCAGCCCGGCCGGCACGGCCAGGGCCAGCACCGGCCAGCGCATCAGCGCCGGCGGGTCGTGCGGGTGGGTGCCGGCGGGCACCCGGGACGGCCCGAGGAAGGTACGCAGCAGCAGCCGGGTGGCGTACCAGGCGGTGACCGCCACCCCGACGAGACCGGCCGTCCAGACCAGCCAGCCCAGCCACGCCGGCACCGGCCCGTCGCCGGGGTGCCGGGCGGCTTCGGCGGCCGCGTACAGCACGCTCTCCTTGCTCCAGAAGCCGGCCAGCGGCGGCAGCCCGGCGAGCGCGCCGAGCCCGACGGCGGTGGCGGCGAAGGTGACCGGCATCGGCCGGCGCAGCCCGCCCATCGCCGACATCAGGTTGCTGCCGACGGCGTGGATCACGCAGCCGGCGGCGAGGAACAGCAGCGCCTTGAACGCGGCGTGGGTGAGCAGGTGGAACAGGGCGGCCGGTGGGGAGCCGACGGCCAACGCGCCGGTCATGTAGCCCAGCTGGGAGACGGTCGACCAGGCGAGCACCCGTTTGATGTCGTCGGCGGCGGTCGCCGCGAACGCGCCGAGCAGCAGGGTGACGACGCCGAGCACGCCGAGCAGGATCAGCGCGGCCGGGGCGGCGACGAAGATCGGGTAGAGCCGGATCACCACGTACACCCCGGCGGCGACCATGGTGGCGGCGTGGATCAGCGCGGAGATCGGCGTCGGGCCGGCCATCGCGTCGGGCAGCCAGGTGTGCAGCGGGAACTGGGCGCTCTTGCCGGCCACCCCGGCGAGCAGCAGCAGCGCCGCCGTGGTGACCGTGGCCGGCGGGTAGTCGTGGGCGAGCACCTCGGCGATGCGGAAGCTGCCGGCACCGATGCCGAGCACCGCGATGCCGAGCAGGAATCCGACGTCACCGACCCGGGTCACCAGGAACGCCTTCATCGCCGCCGCCGGCGCCTCGGGCAGCCGCCGGTCGTGCGCGATCAGCAGGTACGAGCAGGCGCCCATCACCTCCCAGCCGACCAGCAGCATGATCAGGTCACCGGCGACGACGACCAGCAGCATCGCGGCGGTGAACAGACTCACCTGGGCGGCGTACGCCGGATAGCGGTCGTCGCCGGCCAGGTACGCGACGGAGTACAGCTGTACCGCGAGCGCGACCGCGCCGACCGCGACGGCGACCAGGGCGGCGGGGCCGTCCAGCCGGACGCCGAAGGTGACCGCCAGCCCGCCGACGTCGACCCACGACCGGGACTGCTCGACGGTCGGTGCCCCACTGGCCAGCAGCGCGACGGCGACGGCCAGCGCGGCGGTGGCACCGCCGACGCCGAGCCCGGCGGCGACCCGCCGTCGGGTGGCGGTCAGCGGGTCGGGTCGCAGGCTGACCAGCAGGCCGGCCAGGGCGGCCGCGAACGGTACGGCGGGTAGCAGGTGGCCCAGGGTCGACCCGGTCACCGGGTCACCTCCTGCCGCTCGGCGACGCTGCCAACCTGCACGGCAGCGGTGTCGGCCGGCGGGTCTGCGTCGGCCCGCCCGTCCGCGTCACCGTCGAGTGGCACGTCGTCGACGACCACGCTGGACCGCAGCCGGTACAGGTGCAGCACGATGGCCAGCCCGACACCCACCTCGGCGGCGGCGATCACGATGATGAACAGGGCGAACGTCTGCCCGGTGTACGGCAGTGCGGCGCGCACCGTGGTGTCGGCGGTGACCAGGACCAGGTTGACGGCGTTGAGCATCAGCTCGACCGACATCAGCAGCAGGACGGCGTTGCGGCGGCGCAGCACGCCGTAGACGCCGAGCCCGAACAGCGCGGCGGCGACGAGGTACGGGATGACCGGGCGCATCAGCCGCGCCCGCCCGGCCCGGCCTGCCCAGCCGGCTCGCCCGGCCCGGCCCGCCCAGCCCGCTCGGGCTGCGCGCCGACGTCGGGGCGGGACAGCACGATCGCCCCGATCAGCGCGGACAGCAGCAGCACCGACAGCACCTCGAAGGGCAGCACCCAGCTGCCAAAGACGGCCGCGCCGAGCCGGTCGGCGGTGCCGGCGTCGGGCAGCTCGACCCGCGACCAGCGGTACGCGTCGACGAACAGCGCGGCCAGCCCCAGCCCGGCCCCGCCGCCGATCAACGCGGCCGGCCAGCCGGGCCGGTCCAGGTCGGTGGCGGCGCCGATCGGCGCGCGGGTGAGCATCACCGCGAACAGCAGCAGCACCACGACCGCGCCGACGTAGATCAGCACCTGCACCCAGGCGACCAGTTCGGCGGTCAGCACCAGGTACAGGCCGGCGACGGCGCCGAGGCAGCCGACCAGGTACAGCCCGGCGCGGACGATGTGCCGGGTGCTCACCACCAGGGCGGCGGCACCGACGGCGACCGCGCCGAGGGCGAGCAGCAGCACGTCCGTACCGGTCACGTGGTCGCCCCACGGGCAGGCCGACCGGGCGCGGCGGCCTTGCGTGCGGCGGCGGTCTCCTCTTTGGCCGGTTCGCCGTTCGGGTCGTGCGCCGGTGGCGGCGGTACGCTCGCCATCCACTCGCCGAGGTGTTCCTTGTCGTGCAGCAGGTCCCGGATGTCGTACTCGGCGTACTCGAACTCGGGCGACCAGTAGAGCGCGTCGAACGGGCAGACCTCGACGCAGATGCCGCAGTACATGCAGAGCGAGAAGTCGATGTCGAACCGGTCGAGGACGTTGCGCTGCCGGGCCCGTGCCGCACCCGGCACCTGCACTTCCTCCTTGTGCGAGTCGATGTAGATGCACCAGTCGGGGCATTCGCGGGCGCAGAGCATGCAGACCGTGCAGTTCTCGGCCAGCAGCGCGATGACCCCACGGGAGCGGGGCGGCAGATCGGGGGCGACGTCCGGGTACTGCTGGGTGTGGGCCGGGGAGACCATCGTCTTGAAGGTCGTCGCCAGACCTTTCAGCAGCCCTTCGCCGTGCCCGCCGCGGTGCCCGCCCTCGCTGCGCCCGGCACCGCCGTGTCCGGTGCCGCCGTGTCCGGTGTCGTGCTCCTCGCCGCTCATGCCGGTCGTCCGCCGCGTCGGTCCATGCGCCTCATCCTGCCGAATCCGTGCCGGGCACGCGAGCATCTGATCTCCGTTGCCGTCGATCTCCGCTGTCTGCGGTCTCCGTCGCCGATTGCCACGCCGTCACCAGCGGCCGAGGCAGGCGTGTTCCGGATCCGGTTCGACGACCGGCGGCTGCGGGTCCGGGCCGGCGGTCAGGTCGACCAGCGCCCAGGCCGCCGTCGACCAGCGGTCGGCGGGGAAGTCGCGGATCTCCACGATGGTGCCGTAGTCGGCGAACTCGGCGGCGACCCGGGTCGGGTAGTCGTCCGGCGCGCTGCTGAGGCTGCGGCCGTGCACGTACCAGACGCGGTCGACGTCACCGAGCCACTCGCCGAACGCCTGCGGGTCGCATTTGCCGTGATCGGACGGGTACAGCCGCACGGTGTGTGGTGCCAGGTCGTGCCGTGGTCCGTACCAGACGACCATCCGGTAGCTGAACCAGTAGAACAGCACGAGGTCGCCGGGTTGGGCACGGGCGGCCACGTCGGCGAGCGCGGCGGGGCCGGCGTCCTTCATCTGTGGGTCGACCACCTGCCGGTACGCCGCGACGGCCGCCGGGTGGGCGATCACCGGCAGCACGGCGACGGCCAGCATCAGCACCACGGACGCCACCGCCACCCGGCCGGCTCGCCGGGCCCCGGTACCAACGCGCGAGGTCAGCCCGGTGCCGACCCGGGAGGTCAGCCGAGTGCCGGCGTGCAGAGCCAGCCGTACGCCGCCGTCGAGGCCGGCGACCACCAGGATCACCGTCGGGGCGATCAGCCAGGTCGCCACCCGGTCGGCGAGCGGCAGACCACGGGCCGCCGCAGCGGCCACTGCCACCAGCAGGGTCCCGCCGAGCATCGCCGCCCACAGCGACCGGCGACGCCAGATCAGCACGGCGACGCCGGCCACGGCCAGCAGCAGGACCAGCAGCGGTTGACGCCAGTCCAGGGTCACCGTGACGAAGCTGGACCACATCCGGGGCAGCCAGGCGAGGATGTCCACCGGCCCGGAGCCGGCCGGCGGGGTGCCGTCGGCGAAGTAGTCGGACTGGCCGGGCATGAACGGGAACCGGCGACGGCGGTCGATCAGGTAGCCGGCGAAGGCGACCGCCGGCGCGGAGCCGGCGAGCAGGACCGCCACGTCGGTCCAGCGTCGGCGCAGGGCCAGCAGCAGGGTCATGCCGGCGACGGCGGCGGCGAGCACCAGCACCGCGGTCAGGCTGACGAAGACGGCGACCAAGGTGGCCGCCGCCCAGCCGACCGGGAGCAGCCAACGGGACCGGCCCCGGCGGTGCCCGACCGAGGCCAGGTACCGGTCGCCGAGCAGCAGCACCGCCAGGGCGACCGCCGATTCGACGGCGTACTGCTTGAGCTCGCCGACGTAGGTCAGGATCATCGGCGCGGCGGCGATCAGCGCGGTCGCGGCGACCGCCGCCCACCGCCCGACCACCCGGCGGGTGATGATCGCGGTCAACACCAGGACGGCCAGCATGCCGGCCAGCGACGGCAGCCGCAGCACCCGTTCGCCGTCGCCGAACGCCAACCACAGGGTCTTCTCCAGCCACAGCCAGCCGACCGGGGCGACCTGCTGGAACTCCATCCCCCGGGTCAGTTCCAGGAAGGTGCGGCGCAGGTTGATGGCGATGGCTGTCTCGTCGTTCCACAGCCAGTTGCCGGCGGCCCAGACCGCGATCTGCCCGGCGGCGCCGACGGCCAGGGTCACGGCGAGGGCGATCCGGGCCGGCCAGCGCAGCCGGTCCCGGGGCGGCTGGCGTAGCCGGTCCCCCGACGGCCCACCGCTGCCGGCCGGCGGCGGCTCGTCGGGCCGGTCGGCCGGACCGTCCACACGCTCCTGGGTGGACGTGGCACCGGTCATCCGATGGCCACCTTCACCCCTGCCGTGAGCACCAGCTGGGCCAGGGCGAGCGGCACCAGCACCAGCCAGCACAACCGTTGCAGCTGGTCCTCGCGCAGCCGGGGGAACGACACCCGCACCCAGATGATCACGAACGCGACGGCGAAGACCTTCAGCAGCGTCCACAGCCAGCCGAGCTGTTCGACGCCGAACGGCCCCTGCCAGCCGCCGAGGAACAGCACGGTGGTCAGCGCGGCGATGACGACGATGCCGGCGTACTCGGCGAGCAGGAAGAACGCGAACCGCAGCCCGGTGTACTCGGTCAGGTAGCCGAAGACCAGCTCGGAGTCGGCGATCGGCATGTCGAACGGTGGGCGGCGGATCTCGGCCATGCCGGCGAGGAAGAACACGATCAGGGCGGGTGCCTGCCAGAGCAGCCACCAGGGCCGCCACGCTTCGACGATGCCGGACAGCGACAGGGTGCCGGCGGCCATCGCGACGCTGGCGGCGGCGAGCACCAGCGGCAGTTCGTAGGCGAGCAGCTGGGCGGCGCCGCGCAGCCCGCCGAGCAGGCTGTACTTGTTGGCCGACGCCCAGGCGGCCATCAGCACGGCGACGACGCCGACACCCATCACGGCCAGGACGAAGAACAGGCCGACGTCGAGCGGCTGGCCGACGAGGTCACCCGGCCCGAGTGGGATGACGAGCAGGACCAGCAGGTACGGCACCAGGGCGATCGCCGGGGCGAGCCGGAACACCGGCCGGTCGGCTTCACGCGGGGTGATGTCCTCCTTCTGCACGAACTTGACGCCGTCGGCGATGAGTTGCGCCCAGCCGTGGAAGCCACCGGCGTACATCGGGCCGAGCCGGCCCTGCATGTGCGCCATCGCCTTGTGTTCCAGCTGCCCGACGAGCAGCGGCAGGGTGAGGAACGCGACGACGACGGCACCGACCCGGATCGTCAACTCCAGCCAGAGCGGCATCAGTCCGTACCCCCGCCGGGTCGGGGTCGGTCGGGGTCGGGCCTGCCGGCCGCGTCGGGGTCGGCGTCGGGCGCGGACCTGGCGGCCTGCGGACCCCATTCGGTCGGCAGCGGTACGCCCGGTGGCCGCATCGGGGCCCGCCGGGCTCCCCCGCCGCCGCCGGCCGGTTCGCCCGGTTCCTTCGCACCCGGCCACGGCTTGGCGACCCGGGCGGCGAGGACGAACTCCTTGCGCAGCGGGTGGCCTTCGAACTCGGGGGGCAGCAGCAGCGGGGTGAGGGCCGGGTGGCCGACGAAGTGGACACCGAACATCTCGTAGGTTTCCCGCTCGTGCCAGTCGGCGCCGGGGAACACGTCGACCACGGACAGCAGCTCGGGGCGTTCGCGCGGCACCCGGGTGCGCAGCAGCAGGCCGTGCCGGTGCCGGGTGGACCACAGGTGGGCGACGATCGCGAAGCCGTCGTCGAGCTCGTCGACCGCGGAGAGCCAGTCGAAGAAGTCGCAGGCCAGGTCGGCGTCGTCGCGGGCGGCGGCGAGCGCGGCCGGCCAGCTGTCGGCGGGTACGTCGACGGTGGCGCGGGCGTACCGGTCGCCGCCGCCGGAGACCGTGGCGGTGACCTGCGCGGTGACCTGCGCTGCCTCCGACGCAGCCGCCGGCTGGTCGAGCAGGCTGACCAGGTGCGCGCCGATCTCGTCGGGGGTCATGGGTCTGATCCTAAGGGCGCGGTGCGCCGGAGACCGCCCCCTGCGGACCATGGCGAAGGTCAGGGCGCGAACGCGCCGGGCAGGTCTGCCTCACCCGGAGCAGGCGCAGCCGGGGCAGGACGAACCACACGACCGGTCAGCTGGTCGCGGCGACGGACGAGGTAAGCGGTCTCAGCAGTGTTGCGGGACAGCTCGATGGCCCTTCCGTACGCCGCCCGGGACGGTCCGCTGCGGCCCAGCCGACGCAGCAGCTCCGCCCGGGTGGCGTGGAAGGCGTGGTAGCCGTCCAGCGGCAACGCGTCCACCTCGGCCAGGGCGACCTGCGGGCCGTCGATCTCGGCGAGCGCGATCGCCCGGTTGAGCCGCACGATCGGTACGGGGTCGAGCCGTACCAGCTGGTCGTAGAGCGCGACGATCTGCGACCAGTCGGTGTCGCGGATGTCGCGGGCATCGGTGTGGACCGCGTTGATCGCGGCCAGGAGCTGGTAACGCCCCGGTGCCTGGCCGGTGGCCAGGCGTGCCCGGACCAAGCCGTGACCTTCGGCGATCAGGTCCCAGTCCCAGGCGCCCCGGTCCTGCTCGGCGAGGGGGACGAGGACACCGGTTGCCGACACCCGGGCGGGTCGGCGTGCCTCGGTCAGCAGCATCAGCGCCAGGAGTCCGACCGCCTCGCCGTCGGCCGGTAGGAGCGCGTGAACCAGCCGGGCGAGCCGGATCGCCTCGCCGGTCAGGTCGGTGCGGACCGCCTCCCGGTCCGGGTCCGAGGTCAGGTAACCCTCGTTGAAAATGAGGTAGAGGACGGCGAGCACGCCAGTGACCCGGGCCGGGACATCCGCGCGCAGCGGCACACCGTACGGGATCCTCGCGGCCTTGATCTTCGCCTTGGCGCGGGTGATCCGCTGGCCCATGGTGCTCTCCTGGACCAGGAAGGCGCGGGCGATCTCGGCGACGGTCAGCCCGCCGACCAGCCGGAGCGTCAACGCGACCCGCGCCGGTACGGCGAGTGCCGGATGGCAGCAGGTGAAGACGAGGCGGAGCCGGTCGTCGTCGATCGCGCCGAGCTGCTCGGCGGGGCCGGACAGCATCAGCGCCTCCCGGTGCTTGTCTCCGCGCCGAATGTCCCGCCGGATGCGGTCGACGGCCTTGCGCTGGGCGGTCGTGGTGAGCCAACCGTTGGGGTTCGCTGGGACACCATCGACCGGCCAGCGGTGCACGGCGGCCGCGAACGCCTCGGCGGCCATCTCCTCGGCGAGATCGAGGTCGCCGAAGCGCCTGGTCAGGGTCGCGACCAGCCGGGCCCAGTGGGCTCGGTAGGCCCCGGCGACGGCCTCGTCCACGTCGGTCATGCGGCCAGGAACGGCCGCAGCTCGACTCGGCGGTTGCAATGCTTCGAGCCGAGGGCTGCGAGCCGCAGCGCGACGTCGAGATGTGGTGCGGTGATCACCCAGAAGCCGGCGATGTACTCCTTCGACTCCAGGTACGGTCCATCGGTGATCACCGCCTCCTCGGCGCGGCCGTCGACGACGGTGGCGGTGGACGGTGCGGCGAGGCCACCGGCGAACACCCAGTGACCGTCGGCCACAAGCTGCTCGTTGAAGGCGTCGATCGCGGCCATCTCGGTGGGCGTAGCGCTACCGGTCGCCTCGTCCAGCACGGAGATCAGGTACTGCGTCATGGTCGTCTCCTGTCTGCAGCTGTCTTCAGGTGGCCGCCCTCCGGAGGCTGCCCCATCCTCATTACGCGCGCGAGGGCCGCGATCCGACACGACGCCCGTGCCGCGATCGAAACTCAGCCCGGCTTCGCGGTGTAGCTCCCCGCCGTACGGGGCAACCCGCCGGCATGCGTGCGCTGACTGTCACCCCTGGCAAGGCCGACTCGCTGCGGCTCGTCGACGACGCGCCGGAGCCGTCACCCGACGAGGGTGAGATGCTGGTCGAGGCGGTCGCGGTCGGCATCTGCGGCACCGACGGGGAGATCCTCGCCGGTGACTACGGCGAACCGCCGCCGGGCCGGGACACGCTGGTCCTCGGCCACGAGTCGCTGGGCCGGGTGATCGAGGATCCGAGCGGGACGACGCGGCCGGGTGACCTGGTCGCCGGGATCGTCCGGCACCGGGATCCGGTGCCCTGCCGGTACTGCGCGGCCGGCGAGTGGGACATGTGCACCAACGGGCGGTACACCGAGTGCGGGATCAAGGGCATCGACGGGTTCGCCCGGCAGCGGTGGCGGGTGCCGGCCGAGTACGCCGTACCGCTGCGGCCGGAGCTGGGGCTGGCCGGGGTGCTGCTGGAGCCGACCAGTGTGGTCGCGAAGGCCTGGGACCACGTCGACCGGATCGGCGCGCGTGGTTTCTGGGCGCCGCGGCGGGTGCTGGTCACCGGGGCCGGCCCGATCGGGCTGCTGGCGGCGCTGCTGGGCGTGCAGCGTGGTCTGGAGACGCATGTGCTGGCCCGGGGCACGTCGGGGCCGAAGCCGGAGCTGGCCCGCCGGCTGGGTGCGACGTACCACGCGGTGCCGGTGGATGAGCTGGACTTCGACCCGGACGTCATCATCGAGTGCACCGGCGCGCCGCCGGTGGTGCGTGAGGTGTTCAACAGGTTGGCGCCGAACGGCATCGGCTGTCTGACCGGGATCAACACCCACGCCCACCACACCGAACTGGACCTCAACGAGTTGAACCGGTGCCTGGTGTTGAAGAACAACGTCATCTTCGGCACGGTCAACGCCAACCGCCGGCACTGGCAGCAGGCCGCCGACGCGCTGGCCCGCGCCGACAACGACTGGCTGACGAGCATGATCACCCACCGGTACGGTCTGGACGACTACCAGCGGGCGTACGCCGAGGAGGAAGGCATCAAGACGGTCATCGAGTTCTGACCGTTTCGACCCCTCAGACCCAGGGCAGCTGGCCGTTGCGGAACAGGTCGACGAAGATCCGGTGGTCGGTGCGGGCGCGGGCACCGTACCGGTGGGCGAAGTCGACCAGGCCCGCGACGAAGCCGGCCTCGTCGGCGTCGATCGCCGCGACGATCGCCTCCTCGGTGGAGTAGTCGACCAGGTCGTGGCTGGACTCGTCGTCGGCGACCGAGTGCATCCGGGCCACCGAGTGGGCCAGGTCGGTGACGATGCCGGTCAGCTCGGCCTGCTCGTTGACGTCGGACCAGTCCAGGTCGGCGGCGTACGGCGAGACTTCGGCGACGAGCTGGCCGACGCCGGCCAGCTCGGTGTAGCCGAGCCACGGGTCGGCGTGGGCCTGCAGCGCCCGCTGCGACTCGGCGGTCCGGTGGCCCTGGTGCCGGAAGTACGACCGGACACCTTCGTCGTGGACGTGCCGGGCGACGGCCGGCACCTGGGCCTGCTTCATGTAGACGACGACGTCGTTCTCCAACGCCTGGGTGTGGCCTTCGAGCAGGATGCTGTATGACGGCAGCCCGGCCGAGCCGATGCCGACGCCTTTGCGCAGCACGATGTCCTTGATCTGGGCGGCGACGGCGCGACCGCCGCCGGCCCGGTGCGGCAGCGTGGCCAGGTAGTCGGCGAAGGCGGCGGTGACCGCGGCCCGGGTGTCGTCGTCGACCTCGTACACCCCGTCGCGGATGATGAACCGCCGCTCGTAGTCGTTGATGGTGGTGAGGTTCTCCAGCAGACCGACGCGGGTGTTGAGCCGGGCCTCCTGCAGCACGTGGCGCAGCACGCCGGTGGCGTTGGCCAGGGTGATCGAGCCGATGGCCTCTTCGCCGCCGGCGACGATGGCCCGCAGCTCGGCCAGGTAGGCGGTGGCGAACTCGCGTACCAGGGTGCCGATGATCTCGTCGGAGAGCGCCTTGGCGTAGCCGATCAGGGCGAGGCTGGCGGCGAATCGGCGCAGGTCCCAGATGAACGGGCCGACGTACGCCTCGTCGAAGTCGTTGACGTTGAAGACCAGCTCGCCGGAGCCGTTCATGTAGGTGCCGAAGTTCTCTGCGTGCAGGTCGCCGTGGATCCAGACCCGGCTGGTCTGCTTGTCGCAGAAGCTGTCGTCGTTGAACGGCCCGTCGGGCTCGGTCTGGTCGGCGTAGAACAGGCAGGCGGTGCCCCGGTAGAACGCGAACGGGCTGGCGGCCATCTTGCGGAACTTGCGGCGGAAGGCGGCCGGGTCCACCGCCATCAGCTCGCCGAACTCGGCGGTCAGGGTGTCGACGATCTGCGTCGCGCGCTGAGAATCACTCACGTTCGCGCAGGCTACCGCGTTTCAGCAACCGCGCCACTGAGCGCCGGGTCAGATCCCGGCGGTACGCCGGGTCAGCTCGCCGGTCGGTCTGGTTCTGGCTGGCGGGCCGGCTCAGCTCGGCGGCTTGACGACCGGTGCGGTGAGCCGGTCGACCGGCGAGGCGAGCGGGTCGGGCCGGTGCACGCCGCCGATGCCGGAGCGCTCGGCGGCGATCTTGTCCTGCAGCCGCAGGATGCCGTGCAGCAGGGCTTCGGGCCGGGGCGGGCAGCCGGGCACGTACACGTCGACCGGGATCAGCTGGTCGACACCCTTGGTCACCGAGTACGAGTCCCAGTACGGGCCGCCGCAGTTGGAGCAGGCACCGAACGAGATGACGTACTTGGGCTCGGGCATCTGGTCGTAGAGCCGCTTGATCGCCGGCGCCATCTTGTCGGTGACCGTGCCGGAGACCACCATCAGGTCGGCCTGGCGCGGCCCGTGGGCGAACGGGATGACCCCGAGCCGGATGAAGTCGTGCCGGCCCATGCTGGTGGCGATGAACTCGATCGCGCAGCAGGCCAGGCCGAAGTTGAACACCCACAGCGAGTAGCGGCGACCCCAGTTCAGCACGAACCGGATCGGCTCACCGAGCACCGCCGGCACCTGCACCACTCCGCCACCACCTCCTCCGGCCCCTGCTCCCACACGTCCGTGCCACCCAGTCAACCACAGTTCGCGGTGGCTAGCGCCGATAGCCGCCGAACAATAATATCCAAAACGGGCACTAGGACTCTAGTTACGTCTGCGATATCGTTGGATCACCCTCATGACCCCCACGGCGCACGGTCCACTGGATGACGGAACGACCGTGCGGAGTCGCGGTAGCGGGCGCCGCAATCGAAATCAGTGTCGCAAGATCTCCGAGACTTACGGGATCAGAAATTTCAGACACGCGACATGGCCTGTCACTGTCATACGACGCAATGTCGGCGGCCAAATAGACAAGCACCGCAGCCGTCCGACCCGTCTGATCTCGCAGAGCATCGGCCACAGCATCGACCGAACCTTTCGACGCGCCTGCGATCCGCTCTGGAGCATCCCGATGCTTAGAGTCGCTGCCAACAAAGTCAATTCGCGGCGAAGACCTTCTACTTCTGGTGATGATCTGAGCTTGACCCAGCCCTGGAATCATCCGACTCTCAACAGATTTGACAAGCTGCGGCCAGATCACAACGGCGCGTTGGAGGCGACCGCCATCGACAAGGTTCTGATAGAATCGGACCGTTGGGTCGACAACCTTTGTTTTGTAGTCCTCGTGCCACACAAGCGTCTTCAGCACGCGCAGGAACTCCTCAGCCGGAACGACGCCAACGAGCGCCTCGAAGGCCGTAGACGGATCCTCCGGCTTCCTCCTACTGGCCATGAACACCTTACGTTCCACAGTCGCTAATAGGAGCGGGAGGGCGGCTTTGAAATTCGCAGCCTTGGCGTCGGCATCCTTGCGAACGGGAAGTCCGTAATAGTCCTTAAGCCGACCAGCATCACCGGAGCTATCTATCTTTGCGTTGAACATTTTGGTGCGTCCGGTTGGCTTCAAATAAGGCAGATGCTGGCTAACAACCGGAGGAACCTGCCACGGCTCCAAGGTTGGAGTACCATCATCGTTGAATCCTTCATAGTCAAATAGCCGCTCACGCATCGCCATCTCGTCACGCATTAGACCCTCGAACGCTTCGTAGAGATCAACACGCCTAATGGCATCAAACGGGTCTCGCCTGATAAATAGCCGAACAAGGTCTCCGTAACCGTCTCTGAATCCGAACCAGCGGCCAGCCTGCATCAGAGTATCACCCTGGAGAGCTTTGCGAGTATAAAAGGAAATAGTCAGGCCCTCAACTGTAAACCCACGACTTAACTTGGTTCCACCAATGAGGATACGCCAGACACTATTTCGATCGAAGTCAAGCGCCTGCTGGTTCTTCTGAATATCCGCATCGCTGTTAACGATCAGGATCGGGTCCGCAACTTCCTTGATCCTATGAAATGCCTCACCAAGAGGACTTATCAGTTCATCGAAGGATGCAGGAACAGGAAGCCCTTTTGCCCGAGCAGCACAAACCAATTTATAGTCAGATACCCAGAGTTGACGCAAACGAACCAACGCCGCCGGTGTACCGTATTCTGCCTCCGCCCACACTTCACGCACAAGGTCCGCCTGCTCACGGTGACCCCTAGTATTTGTCGTCTCATGAATCAGCATCGTGTGGTGTCGAAAACAGCGCGTACCGTTCAGCTCACGATAAACCTTTATTGCACCCGAAAGCACAAAGGAATCTAGCGCAATCTGCATCTCCGCCTTGCGCTGCGAGTACTGACTGTCGCCAACATATTCCGGTGGAGGGCCAACTGCCCGGACGAACGCGCGCTCGTTCGAGGTAGCTGGATCCGTTTTGTCGTCCTCACTACTCCAGTGGACGTCATGGAAGTCTTCGACGCCCATGTATCCAGGGGGCCGGTCAAGCGCGAGGATGAAATTCTTGGGGAAGATGTTAGACGCATCATCAGGATCTACAAAAAAGTTGGCAAACGGCGTTGCCGTATACATCACCAACTGACCGCGCTTCAGATGACTAAGCAGATCAGTGATTGCAAGATTTATAGCGGTACGGTCGCGACTTTTTTTTGGATCTTTTGTGTTGATCGATGCCAAATCCGATTCGTCATCTATGATAAGGGCCGGTATTTCCGCCAACTTGTGCTTTAGCGGCTTCAGATCCTGGGCCAGTTTCTTAAGAACTCCTGCGTTCTTCTTCACAACGACCAATCGTGCGTCCGCAGGCATCAGATTATCAGGATCCCAAAATGGCTTCGAACGATCACGAAGATGGAACTGCATGCGACTAAGACCCTGCTTCAGCCGCTTGTAGTCATCATGCAAGAGTGTCATCCGCTCGATTCCAGGATATCCTCTTGTAATGAAGTTGTCACCATGACTGATGAACTTTCGATCGATCCAGTCGTCATCGCCAGCGTAGTCGAACTCCTCGGCGCCTTCACTATCATCCAGGCCTCGGATTAGATTCTCCACACCGACCAGCTCACGATCTAGTCGCCGTTGAGTCTGAGAACGCAGGAGTTCAACAGTCCCAGTCATCACAATTATTAAGCGGTAGCCAGCGTCGATAGCCTTGGCGATCACTCCGGTAAAATTTGCGGTCTTGCCACTCTGAACATAACCTACTACCAATCCTTTGGACTGGTAAGTGTTCTCAGAACTCGGATCGGAAATGCGTTCGATTACATCGTTGGTCGACTTATCGAGGGCCGCGACTGATTCGCCGGACCAACTGCGGTGCTGCATTAAATAGTCGCGATAATGTGGCCAGTAGAACGCGGATTCCGACCGTCTGACGTGATCATACCACGGCACCCATTTGGTGCTGATAACCGCAGAGCGCATTGTCGCCACCGGCGCAATATCGTCTAGCCTACTCGCCGCAGCACTCGGCATACCCAGCAAACGATAAATCAACCTTCGCCGGTCGCTAGTTCTTGGCGTCGTACACTCATCGCCGGAGTCCCATGTTGGGCTTACAGCGAAATCCCACTCTGCCAGAGCGAGCGCTAGTTGGCACACACCCCAGCTCTGCTGCTGGTTATAGTTATCGAGGAGCTCCTGAAGATCATCGATCGTCACGGCATCATCGCCCTCACGATCGATGTTCACGTACTTCAAAAGCGATGCCGGACCTTTCATCTTAAGAGCGGACACGGCCGAGACCAGGTCGGTCTCCCAGAGGCTAGGCGACTTCGGCATACTCTTAGATACTCCCACTCACAAAATGATTGGCAGGCGCGGGCGGTTCGGCTGGCTTTAAACTTGTGATGTCAACCGCATACGTCGCATCGAGCAACATACTCGGGTTCGCGCAACTAAGCTGAATTATTCTACGGTTGAGTGCAGGAAAATCGTGATCCACGAGGTAGGCCGCCGGTACGGATCGAAGCGTGAAGTGCTCCTGGTAGGCCGAACGGTCCCGCTCGCGCCATCCTGCGCGGACTAGCATTCGTTCGAGTTTTCCGCCCACGCCACCGCTAGCATCGCGGACATCTTCGATAAGCTGCGTGAGCGTACGGCCATGACTTGGGCTTGCCGATGTAAGTTGAACCGATATCAGCCACAAAGGCAATCCTGGTGATGGATTCAGCTGCTCCAGGCTGGTAATCTGATGACGACGTTTTTCTGAAGTGGTCGACTTGATTTCAAAACATGCTCCAGCGATGACGAAGTCATGCTCATTTCCATCACACCCCTTCCACGCGGCAATTGCGGCATCGGGCGTTATGGTTTTCAAACACGACTCTAGGAAAAGTAGCTCGCCGAAGAGCCCGACTTGCTTCTCCAATCCGAGAATGCCGTTCCGAGCAAATAGATCCTCAAATGTATTTAACGCCGATAGGGTTGCGGCCGAGAACGAAAGATTGTTTAGCTGAATTAGATCGGCAACGTCACTCATCAGCAAATATGCCTCACGACCATTCACCCCGTAGCTGATGGAGATCTCCGACCATTCCTCTCCGCCAGCTATAACGAACCTGCACTCCACGTGTGTATAGCTAGATACATCCGGCAGATCCTCAAAAGCACGAAGTGTTCGTAGTGACATTTCGCAGTTCAATGGGTCGAAGGTAACGAGGCATACCGGTTGGCCTGGTATAACAATCACCGCCGGGGCGGAGCGAACAAGATACTCCTCCAGCGCCGCGCGCGAGAGGTGTCGGCTCTCCTGACTTCTCAAGCTAGCGCGCCCCATTTCGATAATCAAGCTCGACCTGCACGGCAGCGCCGAGTACAGCATCCCACATCTCAACTAAGTCCTTGTCACGCGGTCCCCAATAGTGGCCTCCGAAGACCTTTTCGGTAAGAAGGAAGACTAGGGTCTTAAGCAACGGCGCGTCGCTCAGCCCTGTTCGCCCTCCAGTGAGCATCGTCCGGTAATACTTATTGAGGTAGATTACGCGTTGAACAGGGTCAAGTTCGATGAAGCGACCTTTTGGCAGTTGCCGCCAGCGGACCTCGACGGGTTCTTCGTGTCGGCGAATCGGTATCTCGGATCGGATCACCCGTCGAATATCTTCGTGGAGACCTTTCGAAGGCTCAGCAACAGGGGAACGTGCACGCCGAGTGCGGCGTCGTGATTCAACCAGGACGTCTTCAGCCCTCGCTATGTAGTCGGCGAATGACACTCGGACGTCAGCACGAGCCGACGCCGCAGCTTTAGCGATACCGACCCCGAGTTCGTGCGAGAACGTTATCCCACTTTTTTCTGGATTCATCCGGACATGCTTGCTTAGCACATCAAAGTCATCAATCACCACTCGAGCAAGGGATCTCTTCCGATCACCAACGATTACGTCATTCCATCCGCCGGCTTGCAACAACCTGTCGTTCCTATAGATATAGAAACCTTGAAACTCTGCGCCGTCTCGCCCGTAGAGCCGGAATGAAGGGCCGCTCGATTTTGGTGGAATTATGTGACAGACGAGCCGAATTTTCTCGCCTGCAATTTTGGCGTCGATAACCTTCGGATAGCCCGAGACAGCTGAGGCTCCAAATTCTAGTGGGTCAACCGCAACGACCGGTTCGGGCCATCCGGCTTCGCCGCGATCGGTGTCTAGTATCTCGACCTCGATCCGTAGGCGTCCGGACTTGATGAGTCGATGATATATCAGACCCAGGTGCATTCGAGTTCGCGTCCTGGCACCCTCCATCCAGTCATCACTCGCCAAGGCGGTAAATTTCGGAAAGCGCGTATGGGACCACTTCACGATAGTGCCGGATTTAGCGCCTATCCGGTCGAGGCGCCTTATTGCGTCATCCCGAAATGAGTCTGGCAGGAGAACATCGCACCCATAGTCTCGCTGTACGTCTTGCTGACGCAAACGACGACCATGATAGGTTAGTCGGTCTGTAGTTGTGTACAATGCGAGGGTGCTAGCATGACTGAATGATGCAGCCTTGAGTCCGATTCCGAAATGCCCCTGGTCACGCCGATTATATTTACGCTGACGCCCAAGGCGCATAGCCTCATCGACTTGCTCGTCGTTCATCCCTTCGCCGTTGTCAATTACCACAAGCCCCACCGGGCTACGATTAGAGGTCTCAAATTGTATTAGGATCCGAGAGGCATTAGCGTCGATACTATTATCGACCAGGTCGGCGATCGCAGACTCGAGCGTGTGATGCATTCCGAGACTCTTAACCAGCCCTGGATCAGGTTCCAGGATCCGTCGTTCGAGGATGTCACGGCCGTCGCTCACTTTGCTCATCCTCTCAGCGCAACGGGGACCATCGTCAGCCGCCCATGGCGACCGCGACACGCAGCCACGGCCACTATGTCCGATGTCTGTAGTACCTGCCGAAGCACGACCACACGCAACGTAACGGCAAGCTCGCACGGTGCACATGTAGCCGGACTTCGCATCCTTTGATCAATCACCCTATGCGATCGTGTGCTGGCAACACCAGGGTGGACCAGCCGGCTGAGCGCCTATCCGCTAAGTAGACGTGGCTAACCGCAGGCAGGCAGGGACGTAGGCTGCGCCAGACCAGGGCAGCGGCTTGGAGGGGGCTACCTTGGTTATCCGCAGAGATGGGCTCCACCTTCAGACCTACTCTGAGAGATCCACGAGTCCATGCTCGGCGAGGAACCCGGCTTCCTTGTGGCCCTCCTCGTCGCCTCGTCGGCAAGGATGATCGGCCAGCCCACCCTGGGAGGAGGTGCGAACCGCATGTCGACCTAGCTAGCATCAGGCTCTGTCTGTACGGTGCGAGCTTCGGGACGGTAGTGTCTTGATCTACACCCGTAAGGGCTACTGTGACAGGGGGATGCGTGCGAACCGTCGTGGACCTCTTCTCCGGATGCGGCGGCGGAACGATGGGCTTCCACCGTGCAGGTTTCCGTACCGTCGGAGCCGTCGAGATTGACTCTGACGCAGCTGCGGCTTTCACGATGAACACAGGCGTTGCGCCCATCATCAAGGATATTCGGGACGTGCGCGGAGAAGATCTTCTGGCGCCTACCGGACTCCGTCGCGGCGAGTTGACGCTACTTTTTGGGTGCCCGCCGTGCCAAAGCTTCAGCGTACTGCGTCGCGCCGCAAAGCCATTGGACTACGACGAGCAGCGGAGGGAGCTAATATACGAGTACCTTCGGCTTGTCGACGAGATTCACCCGCGGCATATTGCCTTTGAGAACGTTCCTGGCCTCGTTGAAGGGCGCTGGCGTCCGTACTACGATGCTTTCGAGCAGATTCTCGCTCGCTTGGGATACAAGATCAAACAGAGCATTGTTGACGCTGCGGAGTTCGGCGTACCCCAGAGGCGGCGTCGGGTTCTAGTGATCGGTAGCAGGGTGACCGAGCCAGAACTTCCACAGCCGACGCATTGGCACACAAAGAGTAGGGATCGCTCCAGCTACGACGGACGCAGCAAATTCGTCTCTGTACGCGACGCGATTGGTCATCTGCCACGCCTCGAGCCTGGCGAACAGGATCCGCTTGACGAGTTTCACAAGGCGCGCCGCCATAGCGCAAAGGCGCTAGAGCGCCTGAGTCATATACCCGAAGGCGGCGGACGATCTGATCTTCCAGATCATCTTGTCCTTGACTGCCATAGAGGCCACAATGGCCACCATGACATTTACGGTCGGATGCGTTGGGATGAAGTCGCACCGACCCTGACATCCGGCTGCACCAACATCACCCGAGGTCGATTTGCACACCCGGAGCAAAATCGGGCAATAACGCTACGCGAGGCGATGCTTCTACAGACCTTCGATGAAACTGCACGCCTATATGGAGGCATCGAGAAAGGGTCCCTGCAGGTAGGTAACGCAGTACCTAGTCTGCTCGCACAGCGGATCGGGCTAACAATCAGTGAAATGGATAGTCGAGGCACATTGGAAGGGACCGACCAATAGACGAGTCTACCCAGGCCTAATCTGCACAGTCAGATCAAATATCGAGATCTCCCGAGATGAGCACTCCAGGTTCATTATTTCTGTTGCGCATCAGTGGCAGCGAGACGATAGCACTATCCCCAAGTGACGGAAACGCACCATAGTAAGACAGTAGCATGTAAACATTCAGGTGGTGCGCGAAGAGTGACGGTCAGCGCGGGTTGAGTGACGGGGTTCGACCGGCTCGACGCCGTTCTGTCCGTTGTGGTTTGATCTTGGCGTGTCGGTGTCGGAGGATCTGTCTCGTGAAGAGTTGATCTCGCTGGCACGGACGCAGGACGCTCGGATTGCTGAGCAGGACGCGCAGATCGCGGAGTTGACGGCGGCGTACGAGGCGCTCGCGGTGCGGCTGGCGCGGGTCGAGCATCTGTTGTCGCGGAACTCGTCGAACTCGTCGTCTCCGCCGTCGAAGGATGATGATCCGGGGCGTACGCCACCTGCGGCGAGGAAGAAGCGGGACACCCCGGCGGGTACGCGGGGTAGGCAGCGGGGTGCGCCGGGGTCGAACCTGGCCTGGTCGGATGCTCCTGATCAGCGGCGGGACCGGTTCCCCGAGGGTAGTTGCGGGTGCGGCGCGGAGTTGGTGGACGCGCGGGATCTGGGTGTGGTGGACCGGTATCAGCAGGTCGAGGTTCCGTTGATGACCGCGACGCTGACCCAGTACGACCAGCATGCGGTGCGGTGTGGGTGCGGGAAGCTGCACACCGCGGCCCGGCCGGAAGGCGCGGGGGCCGGTCCGGTGGGGTACGGCCCGAACCTGCAGGCGTGGGCGGTCTATCTGATGGTCGTGCATTTCATCCCGGTGCAGCGGTGTGTACAGATGCTTCGGTCGCTGACCGGTGCGACACCGTCGCCGGGGTTCGTGCACGGCGTGCTGACCCGGGTCGCGGCGCTGACCAGCGAGGTCGACAAACGGATCCGCATGTTGATCACCCTGGCGTACGCGGTGTGCTGTGACGAGACGCCGCTGCGGGTCGGGCCAAAGAAACCGAGGCCGGGCCGGAAGAAGGCCGAGAAGTACCTGCTCGTGGCGTGTACCGAGTTGTGGACTCACTACCAGGTCGGTGACCGGGACCTGGCCACGTTCACGGCGTTCGTGGTCAAGGACCTGACCGGCTCGGTGGTCGTGCACGACCGGTACCGGAACTACGACTCGGCCGAGTTGGGCACGCTGGTCCACCAACTGTGTTGCGCTCACCTGTTACGTGATCTTGACGGTGCGGCCGAGGTGTACCCCGACGCGGTCTGGCCGAAGCAGATCTCCGACGCGCTGCGCGCGCTGATCCACGAGACGAACACGGCCCGTGAGCAGAACCGGCCGGGCATCGACCCCACAGTGAAGGCCGAGTTGCTGTACCGGCTGCACCACGGCGTGCTGGTCGGACTGTCCGACACCAGCACCATCGGCAACCGGCCGGGTGAGCGTAAAGCCCGCCTGCTGTTGGAAGTCTTCCGGGACCGACGTGCCGACGTGCTGCGCTTCGTTGACGACCTGTTGGTGCCGCCGACGTCGAACCAGGCCGAACGGGACCTGCGACCGGCGAAGATCCAGCAGAAGATCTCCGGGCGGCTCACCAGCGAGCAACGCACCAAGGATCGGTACAAGATCCTCGGCTACGTCTCCAGCGCGGCGAAGAACGGCCTCGACAAAATGGCCGTCCTGCGCGACGCCATCCTCGGACGACCCTGGATGCCGAACCTACCCGCACCCACCTGACCCCCACCCCACCCAGGTCAACATCAGCCGGCGGCCACCAACCAACCGGCCATCACGCTATGCCACCACGCGGAATCCCAGCGCGCACCACCTGAATGTTTGCAGTAGCATAAGTTCAATCTGTCGACCCGTGGTGAGCAAGGGAGTTCCGCAAGCCTTCAACCACTGTAATGGCCTCTTCCTCCTCGACGTCCGCCTGCCAATGAATTCGCCAAGCGGATCCGACGGCGAGAACGACATCGATCGCCCGCACAGCTAGCTCTCGGACTCCTGAATCGAGCTGGATATCGTTCCGCTCGGCCAAAAAATGGGGACTGTACGCCGACGCGGAGACCGGCTTGCCGGTGAGCGCCTGGAGGACCACGGCCGCAGCGGCGATAGCGCGAGCCGCGTCCTCCGCAGTACCGACGCCTGCAGGCGATGCCATCTTCGCGAGCGCCTCGCGGGTCAGCTCGGCACGCTGATCAGGATCGGCTTCCTCCAGGGCGGCGCACCACTCCACCGCCTCGTCGTTGTCGAACGGACCGAACTGCCAGGTCGCCATCGTTTCTCCCTCGAACGCATGTAGACCCAACCACATGTCGGTGGGTGGCCAAGCAGAGGTGTCCCCGCACGCGCCTGCCTTGGTCCAACCGACCCCTCCGGCGAGCCGGACTTCCAAGATCTACAACTCCGCGGTATAGTTTTGCTATGTCTGATCTGGCAGAAGAGCCAACCGTGGACCGCACGTCGGTGGAGCTCTTCGCTGGCGGCGGCGGTCTGGCCATGGCCGTCCACGGAGCGGGCTTCCGCCCCCTACTGGTCAACGAGATGGTCCGGTACGCCTGTGACACGTTGAAGCTCAACGCCGCCACGACGCGCGGTGAGGTCGAGTGGCTCCCGACGCGCCAGGACCAGTGGCCGCTGGTCGAGGGTGACGTACGCGAGGTCGACTTCAGCTACCTGTGGGATCGCGTCGACCTCCTCGCGGGAGGTCCTCCCTGCCAGCCCTTCAGCCTGGGCGGCGTCGCCAAGGGCGACGAGGACAAACGCAACATGTTCCCGGAGATGTTCCGCGCGATCCGGGAGATCCAGCCCAAGGCCGTGATCTGCGAGAACGTGCGGGGCCTGCTCCGTCCGTCGTTCCGTCCCTACTTCGACTACATCGAACGAGAGCTACAGCTCCCCTTCGAGGAGCGCGATGAGGCGGCGTCCTGGCAGGAGCACGACGAGATCCTCCGTCGCAGGCTCGGCGAGACGCCATCCGACCCGAAGCAGCGCTACCAGGTCCGGACCTTTCCGGTGAACGCCGCCGATTACGGAGTGCCACAGATTCGCAACAGGATCATCCTGGTGGCCTTCAGGACTGATCTCGGGGTCGACCTTGACCGCTTCGAGCAGTCAGTCAGGCCGACGCACTCGGAGTCGGCCCTGGCGCGGACGATGCTGGATGGGACCTACTGGGATCGGCATCCAAGAGTGCCCAGCCATGTCCGCCGGCGCGTAATGTCGCGGCTGTCCGGCGCGATCACCATCGCTGACGGCACTCTCCCCTGGCGCACGCTACGCGACGCGATCGCTGGCACCGATGGCCAGCCGCCCCTACCTCCGGTGCCATGGAATCGACTCGACCGACAGGAGTATCTGCTTGGTGGGGTCACCGACCACATCGGCTGGCCCGGTGCGCGGATCTACGCCGGCCACACTCCGAACGAGCTCGACCGGCCGGCGAAGACTGTCAAGGCCGGCGTGCACGGTGTGCCAGGCGGGGAGTCCGTCATGCTCACGGACGATCTCGACCCCTCGGCGGATGCCTACCGACACCGATACATGACCGTACGGGAGACAGCTCGGGTGATGACGTTCCCCGACGACTGGAAGCTCGCCGGGCCTCGCGGTGAGCAGATGCGGCAGCTCGGCAACGCCGTCCCCGTGGTTCTCGGCGAGTTCTTCGCCCGCAAGATCGCCGAAGCGCTTGACGAGGCCGACCAGCAGCCATGACCGAGGATCTCCAACAGTCTGATCATCGTTGGGCCGACAAGCTCCCGAGCGCACGTGCGTGGAAGGGCCGAAAAGGTCGGAGTCGGCAGTCGGTCGTCGCCGAGCAGGACCGCGCCGCTGGCGGACACGACCGGCGATGGGTGGATCTTGGCGACGGGCGCTGGGCCCGCGCGTCGGTGGAGCTCAAGCTGCTGCCCAAATCCAGGCGCATCCGTGCGTATCTCCGTTGGTCTGACCGCGGCAAGTCTCCCGCCCGCTACCTGGGCGAGGTCAGTCACGCCACCAGGGCGGAAAACCTCGCCGAGGGTTGGCGACTCGCCTGGTCGCGTGAGCTGCTGGCGGTGAAGGAGACTGCGAGCGACACTTCCTGGGCGTCCAGCCCCGCTGTCCGGGCAAGCATGCAGGCCAACAAGGGGCGCGACACCCGTCCGGAACTCAAGGTTCGCTCGCTCCTTCACAAGGCCGGACTGCGGTACCGGGTCAACTTCCGGCCTATTCCAGCTGTCCGCCGCACTGCCGACATCGCGTTTCCACGGGTCCGGGTCGCGGTATTTGTCGACGGATGCTTCTGGCACGGCTGTCCTGATCATCACCGGGCATCGCAGACAAACGCCCAGTTCTGGCGGGACAAGATTGAGGGCAACCGGGTACGCGATCGAAAGACTGACCGAGTCCTGGCCGAGGCTGGCTGGACGGTGATTCGCATCTGGGAGCACGAGGATCTGGCGGCGGCAGCCGAGCGGGTAGTGGAGGTGACTCGCCAGCTGGCCACGACGCGCCAGTCAGCCTGACGCTACGGGCCCTGGTCGAGATCGCCAGGTTCAGCCGGGTCATCCTCGGCAGGTCCGGCAGCGAAGTTCTTTGGACCGTTCGTGTACTGCGCCGAACCATCGGCGCTACGACGCCACCATCCCAGTCCGCTTTCGTAACGGCGCTCCTCGCGGTACAGGATGAGGTAGCCCGGAAGCGCCGTGAGCTGCCAGCCCTCCGGCAGAGCGGCGACCAGCCTGGCGGCCCAAGCGCGCACCGTCAGCTCCTCGTCGCCCAAGCGGACGTTGCTTGCCCGGTAGGCGGCCTTCGCGGCAGCGCCGCTATCCCAGCGGATCCGGAAGGGGAAATCAGTTCTCGCCTGCTCAAGCAGCTCATCAACGGACTTGACGCCTTCAGCGCATAGGATGCTGAAGTCCAAGTCGATCGGGTACAGGGCGTCGAAGTGTCCGCTCCTGACCTTGCTGCCGTCCCGGTTCCGCCCAGGATCGTTGTTGCCGAAGCCGTTCGTATTCCAGGGGATGCTGTCGTGCGTCCGATAGTTCTTGATCAGGAGCTTTTCGGGCGCGGCGGCGTCGAGGTCCTCGTCGACGTAGACACACACGAAACGGATGTCAGCCGGGTCAAGCCCGGCGCGGCCGGTCACTTTCCGCTGGTGCTGGTTCAGTCGCTCTTGCAACGACTTGGCGGCCTTGCCGACATACACCCGTCTGCCCTGATGGAACAGGCAGTACACGCCGGGACGGGACTGGACTCGCTCCAGGTGGTCTTTGTCAAGCGTGGCGGGGGTGAGCGGCCGCAGGGTGGCTTCCAGTTGGTCAGCCAACGCCTTGGTGATGCTGAGCCGGAATTCTGCCGTCCACGTTGGCACCTGCGCCACCTCCGATGACTGAACGAGGTTGGATTCTGACATAGCGTCGACCGAGCCACGTTTGAGGGTCCACAGACGATGGGGACAGGCGACCCCATGGCCGGTTGTGGCTCAGCGGTGCTCAGCAGCCAGGATGCCGAACAATCTCACTGCTCCGGTTCGGGGTCCTCGGCAGGCCGTAGCGACACGTGCTTGCGCGGACCTTCGTCGCCATCGGCCGGGCCGCGAACGTAGACACCACGTCCAGGCTGCCCATAGACGAGACTCTGTGCCTTGAGCTGGATCATCACGAAGCGGATGACGGTCTCGCTCACCTCGTAGTTCGCCATCAGCTGCCGGGTCGACGGCAGGCGGTCACCCGGCTTGAGCACCCCGGCACGGATCTGTTCCGCTATGTCGTCGGCGATTTGCTGGTAGAGCGGCGTAGCCATCGGCACTCCCTCGGTCGGCAAGTCCAAGAAACCACACACCGGGGAGAACATGCGTTACGGGGTACTGAATCGTTACTGGGTAACGCAGGCTGGCATCGCACTCACATGCAGCCCTTGTCGGACGCCTCCGCCCATCGCCTGGGTCGATGAGGCTTGGGTGACATCGATCAAAGAAACTAGCGTTACGGGGTAGCGCCAGCGTACCCGGTAACGTAGGTTCTAGGCGGAACTACTCGGTCGGCGCTGAGTGGATCCACCCGGTCGGGGCGGTCAGCGGGTTATGCCGTTGGGCGTCCCGGCCCCCGAAGGTTTGCCCTGGTCGCCGTACTGCCAAGGAGGGCTGCGGCGATCGGGGTGGGGGTGGCCCCGCCGGGATCGGCAAGCGGCAGGGCCACCCCAGTCCAGGCACACCCACGACACCGCCAGACCCGAACACCAGCAGTCAAGGAATTGGGGAGGAACACGTGATGCGAGAGCTCTGGCGACGCTGGCGGCTGCGCCGGCAACGCCGCACCATGGCCGGCGCGCCACCACGCGACTGGCCCAACGGCAGCGGTGTCTACCGCGTACCCGCTGATGGTCGCAGCCGCAACCAGCGGCCCGCCGCGTACCGGCCGATCCGGCCCTGGCAGATCCGCAGCCACCGCTTCCCGACCGTCACCCGCAAGGCGCACGGACCCGGCCTGGACCCCGGCGAAGTCGCCGCCTTCCTCGAACGGGTCGCCCACGACCTCGGCGTCGTCTACGCCGAGCTCGACCGCACCTACGAGCAGAACGACCGGATCAAGGACGCGCTCCGCCGCTGGCAGACCAGCCAGGCCCGCGCCGCGCAGGCCACCGTCAACCTGCCCGCCTGGACCGGCGCCGGCACCCCCACCGCCAGGTACGCGGGGCAGTCGTGACCCACGACCCGACCCCGCACCACACCGTCACCGTCGTCAGCTGCCCCCGCTGCGACGGCAGCCCCGCCGCAGCGTGCCCGCGCTGCGGCGGGGCGGGCAAACGCCGCGCCCAGTTCGTGCTCACCGTCGCCAACATCGACACCGCCACCGTCGCGTCGGCGAACGTCGTACCCGGCGCGGTCACCCCGACCCGCACCGACGACGGCCGCTTCTGGTGCCTCGACCTGGCACCCGTCGTCGACGACCTCGCCACCCAGGTTGGCGCCGCCCACGTCTACGACCCCGAACTGCCCGGCGAACCGATCTTCGCCCCGTGGGCGGAGCTGCCCGCCGGCTGGCAGCCCGACCTGCCCGACCACCAACGGCACGCCCTCGAAGCCGGGCCGATCGCCGGCGAAGGCTACGAACCATGGCGAATCTGGTACGGCCGCACCGCCGCCCCACCACCGCCCGACCCGGCCCGCCGCCTCGGCGAACTCTGCGAAACCGCCGAACTGCTCTGCCTCGACCTGGTCGTCGAAGCCCGCCGCGACTCGTTCGCCCCCGACAGCGACCGCTTCCGCTGGGACGTCCGCTTCGAACTGCCCGGCAGCCCGGTCCCCGCCGGCACCGGCCGCTACGGCAGCTTCGCCGAGGCCGCCACCCGGGTCAGTGTCGCCCGCGCCTGCTACGAGCTGGTCGACCGCAGCCAGCACGCCCCCGCCCACTACGTGACCCCGCGCCCGGCCAGCGGCATCAGCCTCGGCCCGCCACCGGTCGACGTCGACCAGCTCGAACGCCGCATCGTCGCCGACTGCACCGCGCTGCTCACCGGCGAACCGACCCCCGGCGCGCACGCCATCTGGCGCGACGGCCGCTGGTGGCACACCACCCTGCGCACCACCAGCACCAACACCAGCCCCGACACCGATACCGCCGTCCGGCTGGTCCGCTCCTGGCAGCCACCCCCACCATCGTGGCAGGGACCGCCGATCCCGCACCGGCGCTGCCCCGACTGCGCCCACCTACCCCACTGGGAAGACTGCGACTGCGAACGGATCGGCGGCTGCCGCACCTGCGGCGGCGCCCACCGCATCTATCAAGGTGCGACCGTCACCATCGCCGCCGGCCGCCGCCGGGTCCGGCACCTCAACTGGCCACCCCTCGGCGGTACGCCGCCAGCCGCACCGCCGTGGATCGGCTACCACCCGGGCGGCAAAGCCATCCACCAGCTCCCGCCGGAGTACCAGCTCACCCACCACCTCACCGAGCTCGGCCTCGACCCGACCGAGCTGGCCACCCTCGACGGCCTGACCATGCACCTGCGCGACCACGAGCTGCTGCACGGCTACGCCACCGTGCACCGGCCCGGCAGCGACCCGGTCACGGCGTACCTCGAAAATGTCACCAACGGGCACCCCGGCGGCCGGATCCTGCTGCGCGCCACCCCGCCGAAGGTGCCGCCCCTGGCCACAGTGGTCAAACTGGCGTACGCCCTCGGTCTGGCCCTGGTCGTCTCCGTCGCCGACCACCGCCGCAACGACGGCATCCCGTACCAGGTGCAGGGCCTGCGCTGGGGGATCCGCTTCGCCCCACCCGACACCACCCGCCACCTCGGCCGCTGGGATCCCGGGGCACACCAGCCCAGCCTGCCGAAAGCGATCGCGCAAGCCCTGGAGTTCCTCCGCAACGCCAGCGACATCACCGTGCCCACCGACCCGACGACCCCGGTCCCCGCACCGACCAACCTCGACGACCACGCGGGTGAGCCCGGCGGCGCAGGCGATGCCCGGCCCGACAACGGCACGCCCGACCCGGTGCCGGCGCTCACCGTACTCGCCACCCACCACCCCGGCACCGCCGTCACCGTCCTGCTCACCCCACGGCGATGCGAAGTCCATCTGCCCGACGGCCCGCACCACACGAAGCTGATCGCCACCGCCGCCACCCTCGACGGAGCGGTCACCGCGGTGACTGCCGACATCTGACTGAACGCCGCCGGTTCGGCGCCCGGCGATAGTTGGCACCGGGACGATTGATCCCCCATCTCGGGAGGAGGGCGGGTCAACGCCTACATAAGGCGGAACCCGCCCTCATCCCATTGCGGTGAATGTCACTTATTAAGGCGGCGGGGCCGCCGCCGTAGCCGGCTCGGCCGGTACGAGGCGATACCCTTCGGAAGGCGAGGGTCGTAGGCGGGCACGAGCCGCGGAGCATCTTCCGGCTCGGGAGCACGACGCGCCCGACGAGCGAGTCTCGCGACGAAGTCGCCAAGCCCACGAAGCACGTAGGCTAGATAGGCGGTCGACCGTGCCATACGCCTCCTTCGGACGATCCGACTCAGTCGCAGTTGATGCGTAGGTAGTTGAGCGACTGTACGGACTGGCTGTACGCGCCGAACTGAGCATAGCCCGTGGTGACCACTCGGAAGTCGTGTGTTCCGGTGCCAGCGCACTCGTAGTAGTCCCACAGCTCCTGCCACGGGTCGTACTCCCAGTTTCCCGACGCGGAGGACTTGGTCTCCCATCCGTACCACCGGCTTCGCTGAATTTTCACATCGACCTTGGGGGGCGTGTACCCGCTGCCGGAGCAGGACTGCCACCCGTTGCCCGAGAGGTAGGTGCCGTTGTGGTCGATGTCCGATGCGTAGACGGTGCAGATCCAGTCGGCCAGCGTGTCGACCCCACCGGAGCCGCTGGTGTTCGTCGATGTGTGTGGGACTGGCGCTTCCCTGGTCGGGAGATCGTTGTCCCATGCGGGAACGTGCGTGGCGACTGAGGCGTGGGTGGGCGCGTCAGCGCCGCCACTGGGCGCGGCTACTGCCACGGTGGGCGTCAGACCGAGAGCGATGAAAGCCGCAGCTAACGCACCGGCTAGAAATCCCCTTGTCCTCATTTCTCTCCTTCCGGACAGGGCGGCTATCGGGGAAGGACGGAAGGGCGACTGTGGCGGTTCCTCGCCGCAGTCGCTCCATGATCGTCGCCTTCCGAACTTGAATGACTTCGGAGAGTTGCGATCGATCGATGTCTGAGAGAATTTGACGACGTTGGTTGTGGCAACCCCGTTGCGAAGATGCTCCACAGGTGAGCTTGTTCACTGCGTTGTACGTCGCGGGCGCGATGACCACCGAGTCCCCCGGTGGCAAGGTCCGCCGGCCGTCGCCGTCCATGGGCCTGGTAGGCGCCGCGTACGGGGTTGCCGGTCAGCTCGGTGACGGCGGAGAAGTCGATGACGTCGAGTGGGTCAGGCGCTTCGCACTCTACGCTCGATGTCGCTAATGCCGCCGTCGATACGCGTTGCGGGGGTGGGTGGCGGTGACAGCGGCGACGTCGAGCAGCTTGCGCGGCGGGGGCAGCTGCAACTTGGCCTCGCCCTGGGGCATGCCCGCGCCGGCCGCGCGGGACAGGCCTGGCGGTATTGGGACTCGGCGGACGCCGCCGCCCGCCGACTTGGTCCCGGCTACGTACATCCGTGGTTGATGTTCGGGTCCGTGGTTGTCGATGCGTTCGGGGTGACCCTTGGCATCGATCTGGTGCGTCCGGGTGATGCGGTGCGGCGGGCGACGACGGTCGACTACTCGGCGCTTCCGTCCCGGACCCGGCGGGCCGGTGGCCTGATTGACGCCGCGCGGGCTCACCTGATGCGACGGGACGAGGTGGCAGTGGTCCACCTGCTCGGGCGGGCGCTGCGCGAGTCGGTGGAGACCGTCCGGCATCAGCCGTACGCCCGAGGCATGGCGATGGAGCTTGCCGGGCGTACCGGGGTGGTAGGCGAAGACGCCCGGGAACTGGCATTGGCGATGGGTATCGACTGGTAGCTGTACCCAGGTACAGATTGTCTCCCTCCGATCTGTGACCGCTCGTAGCGTTCTGGATACGGCCTGCTGGAGCAGCGACTGCTTCCGTGTCGGGTCGGCCGGCTGGGCGGCGGCGCGGGGTTGACGTGGAGAGCCACCTCGGACGGCCGGCGACGCGCACGGATCGGTACGCCGTGGCCCTGCCCATCGGGGCGGGTGAGGCCGGCATCACCGATCCGGCCGAGTTGTACGAGCGGTTCGTGTCCTGGGCCTGGTCGGCGGCGGGTGACCGGCGGTGAGTGTGGCGGTCGGGCGGCGGGTGGCGCAGTGGCGGGTGCGGCGGCGGATGACCCAGCAGGTGTTCGCCGACCGGATCGGCCGGTCGAAAAGCTGGGTGGACAAGGTCGAGCGCGGGGTCCGAACCCTTGACCGCTTCTCGCTGATCAAGCAGGTCGCCGAGGTGCTGCGGGTCGACCCGGCGGAACTGCTCGGCGACAACGGCCGGCCGCAGCCCGGCAACGCGACGGCCGGCGTCGACGCGGTCCGGGCGGCGCTGGCCTGCTACGACGTGTTCACCACTTCACCTGCCGGTGCGTCGCCGACGCCGCCGGGGGAGGTGACGCGGCGGGTCGAAGATGCGTGGTCGACGTACCGCCACGGCGACTATCCCCGGTTGCTGCGGACGGTGCCGGAGCTGCTGGACGCCGCTCGGCGGTCGCACACCACCCGACCAGAGGAGGGGTGCTGGCGGCGTCGGCGGTGGTGCCGCTGGGGCAGGCACTGCGCGGGTGGCCCGGTGCGGGCCGCAGGTCGCCGGCGTCGCCCGGCTGGCGACGGCGCTCGGGCTGACGACGTATCCGCCACGAGCGGGCTAGGCGGGAACGACGTGCCTGAGCCTCACCTTGATGTGTCCGGGTACCAGGCGGCGGCTTTCATGTCGACGCCGTCGCCGCGCAACGGGCAACCCTCGGCGCGCAGCAAAGCCCTGGCCCGGGCTTCGTGCCCCGGCGGCAGCCGGCCGGCCGAGGAAACCACCCTGTGCCAGGGGACGGCGGAGCCGTACCGCGCCATGATGTTCCCGACCAGGCGGGCAGAACAACGCCCGGAAAGCTCAGAGAGCGCATCAGCGACCGCCCCGTACGACATGACCTTCCCAGGCGGGATGCGTTCGACGAGCGCCAGCACTTCCTCCACGTACTCCTGCGGGGTCACGCGCGCCACGATATGAGATCTCGCGCCAGGCGTCGCCGGGCAGGGAAGCAGAATGGGGATCGTGCGTGCCGCAGTTACCCAGGCGAAGCGGGTCGTCGTCAAGATTGGCTCCTCCTCCCTCACGACAGCGGAGGGCGGCCTCGACGGCGACCGGGTCGACGCCCTCGTCGACGTTCTCGCCTCCCTCACGAACGACGGACGGGAAGTTGTGCTCGTCTCCTCCGGGGCGATCGCGGCCGGGCTCGCGCCGCTCGGGCTGACCCGACGCCCAAATGACCTGGCCACCCAGCAGGCGGCGGCCAGCGTCGGGCAGGGGCTGCTGATCGGCCGGTACGCCGCCAGCCTGGCCCGGCACGGTCTGACGACGGGCCAGGTGCTGCTCACCGTCGACGACGTGACGAGGCGGGTGCACTATCGCAACGCGTACCGCACGCTGCGCAAACTGCTCGACCTCGGCGCGATCCCGATCGTCAACGAGAACGACACCGTCGCCACCGACGAGATCCGGTTCGGCGACAACGACCGGCTGGCCGCCCTGGTCGCCGCCCTGGTCCACGCCGACCTGCTGGTGCTGCTCTCCGACGTCGACGCGCTCTACACCGGCGACCCGGCGAAGCCGGCCAGTGAACGGATCACCGAGGTGCGCGACGCCGCCGACCTGGCCGGGGTGGCGATCGGCAAGGCCGGGCGGGCCGGGGTCGGCACCGGCGGCATGGTGACCAAGGTCGAGGCGGCCCGGATCGCCACCGGCTTCGGTATCCCGGTGGTGCTGACCGCCGCCCCGCTCGCCGCCGAAGCGCTCAACGGCGACACCGTCGGCACCCTGTTCCACCGGGTGGAGCGCCGGCCCGCTGCCCGGCTGTTCTGGCTGGCGCACGCCACCGCACCCCGTGGCCGACTGCACCTGGACCCCGGCGCGGTGCAGGCGGTGGTGGCCCGCCGCAAGTCGCTGCTGCCGGCCGGGATCACCGCCGTCGACGGCACCTTCACCGCTGGCGACCCGGTCGACCTGGTCGACGCGGCGGGTGCGCCGGTGGCCCGTGGGCTGGTCAACTACGACGCGGTGGAGTTGCCGACGCTGCTGGGCCGGTCCACCGGCGAGCTGGCCGCGGCGCTGGGGCCAGGATACGAGCGGGAGGTCGTGCACCGTGACGACCTGGTGCTCCTATGACCACACGACATTCGAGTGACCACACGACATTCGAGGAGAAGCTGACCATGAGCGTGACCGAGCAGGCCAAGCGGGCGCGGGTGGCCGCCGACGAGCTGGTCACCGCGACCCGGGCGGCCAAGGACGCCGGGTTGCTGGCGATGGCCGATGCGCTCGTCGCCCGTACCGCCGAGATCGTGGCCGCGAACGCGGCCGACCTGGACGCCGGACGGGCCAACGGCCTGTCGACGGCGATCCTGGATCGACTGGCGCTCAATGAGAAGCGCATTGAGGACATGGCGCAGGCGTTGCGGGAGATGGCCGGGCTGGCCGACCCGGTCGGCGAGGTGGTGCGCGGTTCGACGCTGCCGAACGGTCTGGAACTGCGGCAGGTGCGGGTGCCGTTCGGGGTGGTCGGCATCATCTACGAGGCGCGGCCGAACGTGACCGTCGACGCCGCCGGGATCTGCCTGAAGTCGGGCAACGCGGCGCTGCTGCGCGGCTCGTCGTCGGCGGCGCACTCCAACGCGATCCTCGTCGAGGTGCTGCGGGACGCACTGGCCGGCGTCGGACTGCCGGCCGACGCGGTGCAGCTGCTGGACGCCTCGTCGCGCGACTCGGTCAAGGAGCTGATGCGGGCGCGCGGCCTGGTCGACGTGCTGATTCCGCGCGGCGGGGCGGACCTGATCCGCACCGTGGTCGAGGAGTCGACGGTGCCGGTGATCGAGACCGGTGTCGGCAACTGCCACGTGTACGTCGACGCCGCCGCCGACCTGGACAAGGCCCTCGCCGTGGCGGTCAACTCGAAGACGCAGCGGCTGTCGACCTGCAACACCGCCGAGTCGCTGCTGGTGCACGTGGACGTGGCGGCGGCGTTCCTGCCGAAGCTGCTGAAGGAACTGCGTAACGCGAATGTGACCGTGCACGGCACCCCGGAGGTCGCGGCGTTCTCGGCCGACGTGGTGCCGGCCACCGACGACGACTTCGCCACCGAGTACCTGTCGGCGGACATCTCAGTCGCCGTCGTCGACTCACTCGACGCGGCGGTGACGCACATCAAGCGGTACGGCACCGGGCACACCGAGGCGATCGTCACCGACTCGGCGAGCGCCGCCCGTGAGTTCGTCGCCCGGGTCGACGCGGCCGCGGTGATGGTGAACGCGTCGACCCGGTTCACCGACGGCGGGCAGTTCGGCTTCGGCGCGGAGATCGGCATCTCCACGCAGAAGCTGCACGCCCGTGGGCCGATGGGGCTGCCGGAGCTGACCTCGACGAAGTACGTGGTCACCGGCGACGGCCACCTGCGCGGGTAACCCCACCCGACGGCGGGCGCGCACCGGGAGGCCGGTCAGCGGCAGGCGCGGATCGCGGCCAGGACGACGTGCACCTCGAACGGGTCGCCCGCGTCGCTGTCCCAGCCTCCGTCGCTGCGCTGGGTGGCGGCCAGCCGACGGCGGGCGTTGGTGAGCAGCCAGTCGTCGTCGGCCAGGCCGGCCCGGCGTAGCGCGGCGGCCAGCTGGGCGACGTCGCCGGGGGCCATGGTGGCGAGCCGGTCGTTGAGCACCACCTGCATCCGGGCCGACTCGTAGAACATGGTCTGCCGGTAGAGGGTGGCGGCGGCCAGCCAGCCGGCCAGCAGGTACGACGGCCAGGTGCCGTCCGGGCGCATCTGGGCAGCCAGGTAGTGGGCGGCGCGCTGTGCGGCGGCGCGGTGGCCGGGGTCGCCGGCGCCGTCGGTGTCGGCGACGCTCAGCCAGTAGCCGGCGTTGGCGGTCAGGTAGTAGGTGGCTTCCGGGTCGCCGGGCCGTGCCCAGTCGGGTGCCTCGGCGGCCAGGCTCTCGTCCTCTTCCCAGCTGCCGTCGGCCCGTTGCCGGCCGGCCAGCCAGTCGAGCGCCTTGCGGGCCGGTGGCCGGTCGAGCGCACCGAGGTCGTCCAGTTCGGCGAGCCGGAAGCAGGTGGCGTCGACCGAGGCGACGTCGCCGGCCCAGAAGGCGGGCCAGCCGCCGTCCGGCGCCTGCCCGACCTCGGCGCTGGTGAGTGCGTCGGGCTGCGGGGCGGTCCCGGTCCGCAACCAGGACAGCCGGGCCCGGTCCACGGTGTCGCCGTGCGCGACGACGAACCCGATGGCGGCATCCATATCGACCACGGACGACAGGCTACCGCCGGGTCCGGCGGTCCGCCTCGGTAACTCAGTCAAGGTCAACTAGCCGGCCGGTGACCGGTGACCGCCGGCCCGGGAGGGCGGGCGGCCACCGGACGCTGGATCAGTAGCTGGGCAGCGACGGGTCGATCTGCTTGACCCAGGAGAGCACCCCGCCCTGGACGTGCACGGCGTCGGCGAAGCCGGCGGCCTTGACCGCGGCAAGGGCCTCGGCCGACCGTACGCCGGACTTGCAGTGCAGCACGATCTGCCGGCCCTGCGGCAGCTTCGCCAGGGCCTCGCCGTTGAGGAACTCGCCCTTGGGGATCAACGTCGAGCCGGGGATCTTGACGATCTCGTACTCGGCCGGCTCCCGGACGTCGATCAGGAAGAAGTCCTTGCCGGCGTCCTGCCAGTCCTTCAGCTCGCGGGCGGTGATGGTGGAGTCGACGACCGCCTCCTCGGCCTCGGTCGACACCGCGCCGCAGAAGTCGTCGTAGTCGATCAGGCCGGTGATCGGCTCGCCGTTCGGGTCCTTGCGGATCTTGATGACCCGGTAGGTCATCTCCAGGGCGTCGTAGACCATCAGCCGACCGAGCAGCGGATCACCGATGCCGGTGATCAGCTTGATCGCCTCGGTGACCATGATCGACCCGATCGAGGCGCAGAGCACGCCGAGCACGCCGCCCTCGGCGCAGGACGGCACCATGCCGGGCGGCGGCGGCTCCGGGTAGAGGTCCCGGTAGTTCGGGCCGTGCTGGTCCCAGAAGACGCTGACCTGGCCGTCGAACCGGTAGATCGACCCCCACACGTACGGCTTGCCGAGCAGTACGCAGGCGTCGTTGACCAGGTAGCGGGTGGCGAAGTTGTCGGTGCCGTCGAGGATCAGGTCGTACTGGCCGAAGATGTCGAAGACGTTGTCGTTGTCCAGCGACACGTCGTGGATCTGGATGTTGACGTACGGGTTGATCTCCCGCACCGACGAGGCGGCCGACTCGGCCTTGGACCGGCCGATGTCCGACTGGCCGTGGATGATCTGACGCTGCAGGTTCGACTCGTCGACGGTGTCGAAGTCGACGATGCCCAGCGTCCCGACACCGGCCGCGGCCAGGTACATCAGGGCGGGTGAGCCGAGCCCGCCGGCGCCCACGCAGAGCACCTTGGCGTTCTTGAGGCGTTTCTGGCCGTCGACCCCGACATCCGGGATGATGAGGTGCCGCGAGTAGCGGCGGATCTCATCGACGGTCAGCTCGGCGGCGGGTTCGACGAGCGGGGGCAACGACACGGTGAACTCCCCGGGATCGGCAATGCTGGCTGCGCTATTGTTGCTCGCTCCGCGCCGACTCGGCCATGAGTAGCGACACCGCCCGCCATCCGGGATCCGGGAATAGCCGTTCCCCGTGCGGGTCGCCACCCGGCACCGTGGACCGGTCGCTCCCGGTCAGGTCATCGGCGGTCCGGTGTACCGCTCGCCGTCCAGGTACGGCCAGCCGTTGGCCACACAGCCCTGCATCCCGTACGTCTGCTGCTGCATCACCGGGGCGGGGCGGCCGGGTGCCGGGCAGAGTTCATGGCCCATGCCGAACTGGTGACCGACCTCGTGGTTGATCACGTAGGCGCGGTACTCGGCGAGTGTCCCGTCGTAGTGCGGTACCGCCTCCAACCAGCGCGCCAGATTGATGATCACCTGACCGGGCAGCCGGCACGACGTGTACTTCTCGGTGGTCAGCCCTCCGAGCGCGCACATCTGCTCCGAGGTGCCCGGGGTGGCCAGGTAGATGGTGAACTCGGCGGCGTCGAGCCGGGGCACCCGCTGCAGCCGGAACTGCCGGGAGGCGATCCAACTGCGTCCGTCGCCGAGCGTCGCGTCGACGATCGCCGCGAACTCGTCGGCGCGCTGGCCGGTCCCGTCCTCGACGGCGACCCGGAACCGGCGGAGTTCCCCGGCCCAGCCGAGCAGCGGGCCGGTCCCGGTGAGGTAGCCGAAGGTACCCGGCCCGGTCTGCGGGTAGCTGGCTGGCGACGGGGCCGGTGGCAGACCGGCGCCGTCCGCCGGTGCGCTGCCGGCGGGTGCCACCCCGCCGCCGGGGCCGGGCTCGCGTACCGCCGCCGCCAGCAGCCCGGTGGCGCCGGAACCGGCTCGTAGGACGTCGGTGACGATCAGCGCCGCCGCCATCGTCACCAGGATGAGTGCCCCGGCCCGGCGACGTCGGCGACGCGCCGTCCGTCGACGCTCCGTCCGGTGATCCCGCTGACGGTCCGGCCCCTGGCGGTCCGGCCCGTTGCCCGGCCGGCGGTCCGGCTCCTCGGTGACTCGTCGTCGGTCGTGCATCGTGGCCCGCCCCTCATGGCGTGCTTCGCCACCCGCGCCGGTCGGACTGGTGCACGACAGGGGGCGAACCGGCGCGAATCCCTGGCCTGACCTGCCCAGATTGTCACGGCATGTCGGTAAGGCCCGAACGACGCGCGGGGACCATCGGTTCAGGGATTCAATCCGACCGTACGCCCCGTATCCTCCGCCGATCCGCTGAGCGCCCCGGTCACAGCGGGGGACCGGCGTACCGCTCACCAGCCAGGAACGGCCACGGGTTGGCCACACATCCGTTGAGGAACAGCGTCTGCTGCATCATCACCGGGGCCGGTTCGCCCTCCCCCGGGCAGCGCTCGTGGCCGTGGCCCAGCTCGTGGCCGACCTCATGATTGATCACGTACGCCCGGTAGACGTCGAGCGGGACCTCACCGCTGACGTAGTGGTCGACCGAGAACCGCCAGCGGTCCAGGTTGATGATTGCCTGGCCCTGCGCCCGACACGAGGTGTACGGCTCGCCGTCGATCCGGATGTCCACCCAGCCGGCCTGGCACATCCGGGCGGCGGTCTGCGCCGTGGCCAGGTAGACGGTGAAGTCGTGGCCGGCCTGGTCGGGCACCCGCTGCAGGCGCAGCTGACCGCCGCCGATCCAGCTCCGTTCGTCGGAGAGCAGCTTCTCCACCGCGTCACCGAACGCCTCGACGTCCTCCTCGGCGCCGATCTCCACGGCCACCCGGTAGCGGCGCAGGGTGCCGGACCGGCCAGCGATCTTCCCCTGCTTGGTGCTGAAGTCGAACTCGCCGCTGCCGGCCGACGGTGCCGTGCCGGACAGCCGCAGCACCGGCGCGGGTGGCGCGGTGGTCGGTGGCGGGCCGGTCGTCGGGGGCGGTTCGGCGCTGGGCGTCGCCGCCGTGGTGTCGCCGGGTGGCGCGGCCACCGCGTCCCGATCGCCGCCCACTCCGACCCGGGGCAACGCGAACCCGATCGCCGCCAGCCCGAGCACGGTCACCAGCACCGCCGCCAGCACCGGCCACCGCAGCCGCCGTCGGCGGGTACGCGACGCGTCGCGCCGCTGCCGGCGGTGCGCCGACCGGCTCCGTGCCCCGGTCGGGTGGTCACGGCGGGTCGGGCGGGTACGGCGGTCGGACATCGCTGACCAGCGTGCCACAGCCGACGCCGGTCCGGGCACCCCGGACCGGCGCGTCGGTCCGGGCACCCCGTCCCGCCGACCGGGCCACTGAGCGACCAGTCAGCCCGCCGGACGGTGCCGATCAGGCCGCAGGACCGTGCCGAGCAGGCCGCGGATGCGTGCCGAGCAGGGGCGGTGGCCGTGCCGATCAGGCCAGCAGAGCGTCCAGTCGCCGGTTGACGGCGGCGAGTGTGGCTCTCACCACAGCCTGCCGCGGATCCCCCGAGACGACCGCCGAACCGGCCAGCTGCTCCACCCAGCCACCACAGGCGAGCAGTACGACGACCACCGCCACCTCGCAGCCGCCCATCGGCACCACGGCCGCGTGCTCGACGATGCACCGTCCCCGGTCCGCCGCGCCGGCCGGGCCGGTCAACAGCTTCTCGATCGACGAGGCGGCGGCCACCGCGCACAACCGCAGCACGTACCCGTCGACCGCCGGCCCGGTCGCCACACCGGACGTGGTCCGCTGGCCGGCGGTCAGTCGCACCTCGACGGTGGCGTCCACGCCGAACGTGCTGACCTGCACATGGTCCAGCACGACCCGGGGGCCGGGCCGACCACCCGGGTTCAGCGGCCGGGGCGGCCCGCTCTCCGGCGCGGTGCCGCCCGGCTCCACGCACGGCACAGCGGATGTCGCGGCGGTCGCGCCCGCGCCCGCGTGCCGGGGCGGCGGATCGTCCTGGCCGGGGCGGGGACCCAGCGGCTGTCGGCGGCGGCGCGGTACGTCCGCCGGTTCCGGGGCGACCCAGCCAGGTACGCCACCCGGAGCCGTCAACGGCGGAGCTGTCGAGCCCGGCGGCCGACCCGGCGCCGGCAGATCGGCGCGGCCGGGCAACGCCGGCAGCCCGTGGTCGGGTTCGCCACCCGGCAGGTTCTGCGGGGCCGCCGCCAGGCCCATCCGTTCCTGGAGCAGCCGCGCCACCAACCGGCTCACCTCGGCCGGGTCGGCACCCTCGGACAGGTCGAGCCGGAGGCTGTGGGCACCGGCGTCGGTGGTCCGCAGCGAGGCGTCGCGGACTCCGCCGACGCCGCGTACCGCTGCCAGGATCGCTCCGACGTCGAAGCCTTCCGGCCGCTCCTGCGGCTGGTCGACGACGTCGCCGCGGCGCAGGTGGGACGCGATCCGCGCGAGTTCCGGCGTCTCCGCCGCGTGTTCGACCGGCGGCAGTTGCTGCGGCACGGTCGGCACGTCCGGGTCGGCGGGAACCCGCTGCGGCAACGAGTCCAGCGCGGCAGCCGCGATGGGGGTGGTGGACAGATCCGCCGGGTGTTCGACCGGCGGCAGCGCACCACCGGCCGGCTCGGCGGTGGCCGGTGCCCCAGGCGGCTCCGCGGGGACCGACGCACCAGTCGGCCCGGACACCGTTGCCTCGCCAAGCTCGTCGTCGGCGCGGCGGGAAACCGCCCGGCGGCGGGGCATCAGGCCGTCGGCGTCCCCGCCGCTGTCACCCTGGCCGGGCCGCCCCGGTCCGTACTGCCCGCCGGCGGGAGCCGTCGGCTCGTACTGCTCGGCGGGAGCCGTCGGCTCGTACCGGGGCTGGCCACTGACCGGCCGGTACCCGGCGGCCTGGCCCAGGTCGGCCGGGCGGTCGGGACGCCACGGCAGCTCCTCCGGCACGGTCGGCGGATCCGGCATCGCCCAGCCCGACTCACCGCTCGCCGCGCCCGGCCAGCCACTGCGGTCGTCGCCGCCCCAGCTCGGTGGTGGCGGACCGGACCAGCCGCTGTCAGCCGGGGCGGTCCGGTCGTCGGACCAGCCCGACGGCTCGGCGTCGTCCCGTTCCACCGGGCCGCTCGGCCCACCGGCGGCTTCTGCCGCCCACACCTGACCGCCAGAGTCCGTAGCCGCCCAGCTCGAATCGGTCGGCCCGTCCGTCCAGCCCGGCTCCGGCGCCGGCCAGCGCTGCCCGTACGACCAGTCCGGCTCACCGGCCGGGGGCCCGGACGCCGGCCCGGATGGCGACCCCTGGCCACGCTGGGTCCGATCGCCCGGCACGTCGTCAGCGGGCCGGTCCCAGGCGGCGGAGCTGGTCGGTCGTGGCCATTCACCGGTGGCGCTCTGTCGGTGCCACTGGTCAGCGGCCGGTGCGGCGCTGGTCGGGACCGGCCGTCGCAACTCGTCGGCGGTGCCGGGCCGGGGCCATTCGCCGGTCACCTGCCGGGACCACGGCCCGCCAGCACCTGGACCGGGCCGTTCGCCGGTCGGCTGCCGGAGCGGACCAACGTTGGACGGCTGCCCGGCGGGCTGCGGCGGTGTGGGGGCGAAGTCGTCGCGCCGGGCAGGTTCGTCACGTCCGGCTGCGTCCGCCGTACGGCCGGCGGGGCCGGCAGCGGACCGGTCGGCCGGCGTACCCGGGAGGCCGGACTGGTCGGGCGACATCCCGGACCGGTCGGGCGGGAGGTCTGGCCGGTCGGGCGGGAGGTCGGACTGCGCGGAACGCTGCCGGTCAGGCTCGACTGGGCGGTCGTCGGGCTCGGATCGTTGCGCGCCCGGCTGACCGGTCGGCGGCGGCTGGAAGCCCGGTGGGGTGCCGGGGCGGGCCGGCCGGGCCGGCGACACCGGTGCCGCCGAGGCCACCGGCACCGCGCGCAGCGGCGCGGTCGGCACTACCCGGGCCGTCTCCTGCCAGCGCGGCGGCGGGTTGACCGGCGTCGGGGTCGGGCGTGGGTTGTCACCGCCACGACGCTCGGCCGAGCCACCGGGTGGGGTGGGGTCGTCCGCAGGTCCACCGGCCATCCTGGCGGTCGGCTCGTTGTCGGCCCGTCCGGTGTCCACGCCGCCCGGCTGGATCGACTCACCGGCCGGCGCGGGGCGTGGGGTCGGCACCACGGTCTCGGCCGGCCCGGAGACCGGCCGGCCGTTGACGGCTGTGGCACGGCCGTTGTCGGCGCTGCGGGAACCACGGGTGACTGAGCCGCCGCGCGGAGTCCGGGTGAACGGCAGCACCTCGGCGTACCGGGACGGCGGGTCAGCCCAGTGCGGGCCGCTCACCGGTTCGTCGCGGGCGCCCCAGCCGGCATCGGCGCGGTCGGCGTCCGGCCCGACACCGGAGCCGTCCGACCACCGGGTCGGCGACCCCGTCCAACTGCCCATGCCCTGGTCACGACGGTCTCGCGGATCCGCTCCGCCGTCCTCTGGTCCCGGTGCGGCCCCGCGGGGTTCACCTGATTCGTCCACCGTGCGCTCCTCGGTCGCCCCCGCTGAGGCTACCGTGTGCTGACAGTGGCGATAAGTTGCAACGTCGGGCCAATTGACCGGCCAGGTGATATGCACTGATCGTTTCGTTTCTTCGCCGACCAGATGGCCGCGACCGGACTCGGAGGTTCGACATGACCGCTGCGTCGAGCGACGCACAGACAAGCGGCCGACCGGCCCGGATGCCACGGTCCGCCCGCCGCAAGCAGCTGCTCGCCGCCGCCCAGGAGGTGTTCGTCGCACAGGGTTACCACGCGGCGGCGATGGACGACATCGCGGAGCGGGCCGGCGTGTCGAAGCCGGTGCTCTATCAGCATTTTCCGGGCAAGCTGGAGTTGTATCTGGCGCTGCTCGACACACACTGCGACGCCATCATCGCCAAAGTCGCCGCCGCGATGGCCGCGACCACCGACAACAAGGAACGGGTCAGCGGGGCGGTGCAGGCCTACTTCGACTTCGTCGACGAGGAGAGCGGCGCCTTCCGGCTGGTCTTCGACTCCGACCTGCGCAACGAGCCGCTGGTACGGGCCCGGGTGGAACGCGTCGAACGGGAGTGCATCGCGTCGATCACCGACACCATCATCTCGGACACCGGGGTGAGCCGGTCCCGGGCCGAGCTGCTCGCCTCCGGGCTGGTCGGCGCGGCCGAGACCGCCGCCCAGTTCTGGCTGGCCGGCGGTCGACAGGTGCCCAAGGACGAAGCCGAGTCGTTGCTCGCCGCACTCTCCTGGCGGGGCATCGCCGGGTTCCCGCTGCAGGGTGAGGCATCCTGACCACAGCGCGTCCGCATCGGCTAACCTTCGCGTTGGCGTTGTTTTCGCCCACCTCAAGGAGGACCCGTGGAGGTCAAGATCGGCGTGCAGTACGCGCCGCGCGAGCTCGTTCTGGACAGTGCCCAGTCACCGGCTGAGATCGAGCAGATCGTGACCCAGGCAATCACGACCGAGGGGACTCTGTCACTCACCGACGAGCGCGGCCGCCGGGTCATCGTCCCGGTCAGCAAGATCGCGTACGTCGAGATCGCCGAGGCCGCTCCCCGTTCGGTCGGCTTCACCGTCCGCTGACCTGGCCGGACCGGCCCCGAAGCTGCCGAGTCGGCCGCCGGCTCCCAGGGCCGACCGCACCGATCCGGATCGGTTCAGCCTGATCCGGATCGGTCCGCCCGGATCACCCGCCAGATCACCGCGCCGGTCGCGACCGCGGCCCGGTCGCGACTCCTTCGACCGACACCGTTGACGACCGTGCCGTTCGTCACTGCCGCCGTGCCCGCACCACCCCGGCGGCGTGACAAGAACCACAGCTGAGTCGTCGGTCCGGCCGCCGTCGCCGAGGATCTCCACGTCTGCGCGGACCGTCAGCTACCATGGTCAGCAATGCTGCGGCCGTCGAGGATGCTCGAGCGGGGTTCGCGGCGCGCGTGCGGCCCGCGACCTGTCGATCGCGTGTGGCCAGCGCCGTCAACTGACGCACTGCGGCACGCCGCAGACAACGCGTCGCCCCGGCATCGCGGCGGCACTTCGCAGCACCCGCACCGCACCGACACGACGTCGGTGCCGACGACCATCGGACGCGCCGGCTCGGCGCGCCGCACAACCGGCGCCCTTCTGGCACCGACCACAACCGGCGCGCACCCTGCGCGCCGCACAACCGGCGCCGTCGCGGCGCCGCATCCGACACGCGCCCTCAGGAACAGGCGGGGCGCACCACGAGAGGCACCCCCGACACCTGATGACTGACATTTTCGACCACAACGCCGGCGACGAGCCGGCGAAACGCCCACCGGCACGGCCCGACAGCCCCACCTTCGCCGACCTGGGTGCCCGCCCGGAGACGGTGACCGCGCTCGCCCAGGTCGGCATCGTCCACGCCTTCGCCATCCAGGAGTACGCCCTGCCGATCGCGCTGCGCGGCAGCGACCTGATCGGCCAGGCACCGACCGGGACCGGCAAGACGCTCGGCTTCGGCGTACCGCTCATCGACCGGGTGCTCGCCCCGACCGAGGGCGGTGACGGCGTACCGCAGGCGCTGGTCGTCGTCCCGACCCGCGAGCTCGGCCTGCAGGTCGCCAAGGACCTGGCCGCCGCCGGCAGCACCCGCGGCGTGCGGGTGCTGCCGATCTACGGTGGCGTCGCGTACGAGCCGCAGATCGAGACGCTGCGTTCCGGCGTGGAGATCCTGGTCGGTACGCCGGGTCGGTTGATGGACCTGGCCAAGCAGAAGAAGCTGCGGCTGGACCGGATCCGGGCGCTGGTGCTGGACGAGGCCGACCGGATGCTCGATCTGGGCTTCCTCGACGACGTCGAGCGGATCCTGGCGATGCTGCCGGAGGACCGGCAGACGATGCTGTTCTCCGCCACCATGCCCGACCCGATCGTGGCCCTGTCCCGGCGGTTCCTGCGCCACCCGGTGACCATCCACGCCGGGCACACCACCGAGGCGGGCGTCCCTCCGCTGACCCGCCAGGTGGTCTACCGCACCCACCCGATGAACAAGATCGAGATCGTCGCCCGGATCCTGCAGGCCGAGGAGCGCGGGCTGACGATGATCTTCACCCGTACCAAGCGGGCGGCCGACCGGGTCGCCGAGGACCTGGACTTCCGTGGCTTCGCGGTGGCCGCCGTGCACGGCGACCTCGGCCAGGGCGCCCGGGAACGGGCGCTGCGCGCCTTCCGTACCGGAAAGATCGACATCCTGGTGGCCACCGACGTCGCCGCCCGCGGTCTGGACGTCTCCGGCGTCACCCACGTGATCAACTACGACTGCCCGGAGGACCAGGACACCTACACCCACCGGATCGGTCGCACCGGCCGGGCCGGCGCGACCGGGGTGGCGGTGACCTTCGTCGACTGGGAGGACATCACCCGGTGGCGGATCATCGACAAGACCCTCGGGCTGGAGATGCCCGAGCCGCCGGAGACGTACCACACCTCTGAGCACCTCTACGCAGACCTGGACATCTCCCGCGACGTCTCCGGCACGCTGCCCAGCGCCGACCGTACCCGCGCCGGGCTGTCCGCCGAGGTCGAGGAGGACCTCGGCGGCCGCAGCGCCGGCCGGCGGCGGCGCGGTGACGGCGACGGCCGCGCCGAGCGCGGAGCGCGCGGTGACAGCCGGGGCCGGCGGTCGTCGAGGTCCCGTCGCTCCGCCGCGCCGGACGACGCCGACCGGTCCACCGCCACCGCGACGACCGCCGGTGAGGACGGTCCCCCGGCCAGCCGCCGGCCGCGTCGTCGACGGCGCGGCGGTCAGGTCGTCAACGGCGGTGCCGGCACCGACTCCGGAGCTGCGTCCACCGACGGTACGGAGATCGCGGCCGCCGCCACGTCGGACGGCGGCTCGGGCGGTTCGACGCGCCGCCGCCGACGCCGCCGGGGTGGCTCCGGCGGAGCCGGCCGGGCCGAGCAAGTCGGCGGAGCCGGCCGGGCCGAGCAGGGCAGCGGCGGCGAAAACTGACTCGATCCCTCGCCGACGCCCTCGACGACGTCCGGGCGCTGCTGCTCAGCCCGCAGCTCACCCGGGCGGTCGCCGCCGGGCGTCGGCGCAACGCCGCCCCGTCGGTCGTTCGGGCCGAACTCCGGCCGGTCGCCCTGCGGGCCGGTACCCACCTGCAGATCGTCACCAACGACGGCACCCGTCCGGTGACCCGTAACCTGCCGCCGGGTGCCCCCGCCGAAGCCGCAGTCGACCAGCTGCTCGCCGAGCCGTTCGGCAACTGGCACGTCGAGACCAGCACCAGCACCCTGCAGCTGCGGGTGACCAAGAAGGGCACCGCGCAGGTGCACCGGTCGACCGCCGACCGGACCGACACCGGCCCCGGCGACCACGACCGGGCCAAGCGGTACCTGCTGGATCCGGACGACCCGCTGTTCGCCGCGATCGGTGCCAACGCCGCGAAACGCCGCCAGGTCGACGCGTTCCTGCGGGCGCTCGCCGCCACCCTGCCCGACCCGCTACCCGCCGGGCCGCTGCACGTCGTCGACCTGGGCTGCGGCAACGCCTATCTGACCTTCGCCGCCTACCGCTACCTGGTCTCCCGCGGCGGGCAGCCGGTGGTGACCGGCGTCGACGTCCGCGAGGACCAGCGGCGGCGCAACACCGCGCTGGCCGACCAGCTCGGCTGCGCCGGGCAGGTCCGGTTCGTCGCCGGCACCATCCGGCAGGCACCGGTCGAGCCGGCGCCGGACCTGGTGCTGGCGTTGCACGCCTGCGACACCGCCACCGACGAGGCGCTGGCCCGGGCCGTCGACTGGCAGGCCCGGTGGGTGCTGGCCGCGCCCTGCTGCCACCACGACATCGCCGCCCAGCTGCGCCGGCAGCCGGCACCGCAGCCGTACGGGCCGCTGGTCTCCGCCGGCATCCTGCGGGAACGGTTCGCCGACGTGCTCACCGACACGCTGCGGGCGACCCTGCTGCGGGCGTACGGCTACCGGGTGGACGTGGTCGAGTTCATCGACTCCCAGCACACGCCGCGCAACCTGCTGCTGCGGGCCCGGCGTGGCGGCGTACCGGACCGACGCGAGCAGCACCGGGCCTACCGGGCGCTGGTCGACCAGTGGGCGGTGACCCCCCGGCTGCAGACCCTGCTGCCGGCGCCGCCGGACACCGCCGGGTCCGCTGTGTCGGACGCCGCCGGGGCGACCGTGGTCAGTCGACCGTGACGGTGAACTCGGCGGTGTGCACCTCGCCGGCCACCTGGAAGTCCAGGAACATCCGGTAGTCACCGGGGCTCGGGGCGGTCAGCCAGAACTTCACCGCGCCGTCGACCAGCTCGGCCTCCGGATGCACGTGCAGATAGCCGAGGTCGCCGTCGCGCAGCGCGACCAGATGCCCGTACGCGCCGAGGTAGGGCTCCAGCGTCGGAGACTGGCCGGCCCGGCCCACCTCGAACAGCAGCGGCGTCACCACCCCGCGCTGTGCGACCCCGCGCATCCGTACGGTGAAGTCGTCCACCTCGGTGGTGTCGGCGGCGGCCGGCAGGTCGGTCGGCAGGTACTCGCCGGCCACCACGAGGTCGACGCCGAGCGTCAACGCGACCGGCGTACCGTCGGAGTCGCGCAGGGTGAAGTCGGTGTAGAGCCGCCAGATGCCGGCGGCGGCCAGCCGGACCGGGACGCTCCAGGTGCCGTCCGGTGCCATCGTCGGGTGCAGATGCTGGTACCCGGTCAGATCCCGGCGGGCGATGATCAGGTGCATCGGCTTGTCGTGCACCACGTCGAAGGCGGTGACCGGCCGCTGATCGGCGTCGACGATCTGGAAGCGCAGGTCGACCTGCTCGCCGACCGGCAGCTGCCGCCGCACCGGCACCAGGGTGTAGCCGCCGACGCTGACCGACAGGCCGGACACCTGGTCACCGCCGTCGGTGCCGTCGGTGCCGTCGTGCACATGCGGTGTGGTCCCGGGCGGGTGGGTGTGGTCGGCGGCGCCGGCCGCGTACTGGGTGCCGATGCTGGTCGGGGCGGTCACCGCCCGACCCAGGGCGAACCCGGCGAGCATCGCGAGCACGACGGCGGCGACCCCGGTCGCCAGCCGCACGGTGGACGTCCCATGCCCCACCGGGTCTGTCGGGCCCGTCGGATCGCCGGCACCGGTCACTGTTTCTCCCACCTCGCCGACGGTAGTCGCTGCTGGCCGGCAACGCCTCGGCCGGGTCGTCGACTGGTCGTCGACTGGTTGTCGGCTGTGTCGTCAGCCGTGGCTTCCGCAACGCACCGTCGTTGTACCATCCGTGACCGTTAATAGCTTGGCAAGTAGGGCAGCCGCCCTCGTCACCGCTGTAACCGCCACGTTGCTGCCGGCTCCGGCCCAGGCGCAGGCCTCGATCGCCGAGTTGGACCGGCGGATCGACCAGGCGGCCCACCAGTTGGAGACGGTGGTCGAGCAGTACAACGAGATCCGGCTGGATCTGCGCCACAACCAGGAACGCGCTGGTGGACTCAGCGAAACGATCACCGAACTGGACCGGCAGCTCGCGTTCCGACACGACCAGGTCGGTCAACTCGCGGCCAGCAACTACCGGGTGAACGGTGCCCGACCCGTCGCCACCCTGCTGTCCACCGCGTCGGCGGAACACTTCGTCGACCAGCTGCTCATCGCCGACGTGATCAACCGCGACAACGAGCGGACGATCGCCGAGCTGCGCGACACCCGCGACCGCAGCGAAGCGGCGCGCCGGACGGCGAACGCGCTGATCGAGCAGCAGTTGCTGCAGCAGGAGCAGCTGTCCGCGACGCAGCGGCAGATCGAGTCGGACATCCGGGCGCTGACCGAGCTGCGGGACCGCCAGCAGGCGCTGCTGAGCCGGTCCGGCGCCGCCACCGCCGACCGCAGCCCGGCCGACCCACTGCCCGAGGCGGCGACCGGCAGCGCGGCCAGCGTCGTCGCCTTCGCCCACGCCCAGCTCGGCAAGCCGTACCGGTGGGGGTCGGCCGGGCCGCACTCGTACGACTGCTCCGGGCTGACCTCGGCGGCCTGGGCGACGGCCGGGGTGCAGCTGCCACACAACGCCCGCCGGCAGTTCGGCACCGTCACCCGCATCGGCCGCGCCCAGCTCCGCCCCGGTGACCTGGTCTTCTTCTACAGCAACGTGCAGCACGTCGGGATCTACATCGGGGCCGCCCAGATGATCCACGCGCCGCGGCACGGTGAAGTGGTCCGCGTCGACAAGATCGACCGGATGCCGATCAAGGGCTACGGCCGGCCGGGCTGACTCGGATCAGGCTGACCGGGCCGGGCGACCCCGTCCCGCTCGGACCGGGTCAGTTCGTGGTGGCGAGGGCGAACGGCAGCACCGCCGGGGCGCCGGAGCGCCGCAGCAGCCGGGCCACGGCGGTCAACGTCCAGCCGGTGTCGACCAGGTCGTCGACCAGCAGCACCGGGCCGGTCAGCCCGGACAGCGCCGCAGCCAGCTCCGGCGGCGCGGCGAACGCGTCGTGGACGGTACGGACCCGTTGCGCGCTGTTGCCCCGGCCCTGAGCCGACGGCGGCTCGGCCCAGGCCGGCTCGACCGAGCCGAGCAGCGGCAGCCGACCGACCTCGGCGATCCGTCGGGCGGTGCTGGCCACCAGCTCCGGGTGGGTCCGGGAGGCGACCGCCACCACCCCGACCGGTCGGGCCGGCCACGGTTGGGTGCCGCGCGCCCACTCGCGGAGCACGTCGATCACCGCACCGGCGACGTCGGCCGGCAGCACGGTGTCCGGCCGGCCGGCGGCGAGCAGGTCCCGCAGCCGGCTACCCCACCCCAGGTCGGACAGCCGCCCGACGGCCCGGCCGGGCAGTGCCTGCTCGTCGGGGCCGATCTTGCCGCGCAGCGGTACGCCGACCGCCTCCAGCCCGGTCGGCCAGAGCTTCTTCGGGGGGATCTCCACTCCGGCCCGGCCGAGGAAGGTCTCGGCGGCGCGCAGCGCGTCCGGGCTCACCTCGGACGGCAGCCACCCGCCGGCGCAGCGGTCGCAGCGCCCGCACGGCTGGGCCTGCGGGTCGTCCAGGCAGTGGCGGAGAAACTCCATCCGGCAGCCGGGTCGGCCGGCCGGCGGGGCGGTGTCGGCCGGTACCGCGTACTCCTGCATGATCTGCTGTTCGGCGGTGCGGGCCTGGGCCACCCGGTGCAGCCGGGCGGCGTCGTAGTGCCACGGCTCGCCGGTGGCGACCCAGCCGCCGCGCACCCGGCGCACCGCGCCGTCCACGTCTAGCACCTTGAGCATCAGTTCGAGCCGGGTGCGCCGCAGATCGACGATCGGCTCCAGGGCCTGGGTGGACAGCGGACGACCGGCGTTTTCGAGGGCGGCGAGCACCGAGCGCACCTGTTCCTCGCGGGGGAAGGCCAGTGACGCGAAGTACCGCCAGATCGCCTGATCCTCGGGGCCGGGCAGCAGCACCACGTCGGCGTACCGGTCACCGTCCAGGGCCCGGCCGGCCCGACCCACCTGCTGGTAGTAGGCGATCGGCGACGGCGGCGCGCCGAGGTGCACCACGAAACCGAGGTCCGGCTTGTCGAAACCCATGCCGAGCGCCGATGTCGCCACCAGGGCTTTGATCTTGTTGTCCAGCAGGTCCTGTTCGGCGGCGCGGCGTTGCGCGTCGTCGGACTGGCCGCTGTACGCGGCGACGGCGTAGCCCCGGGAGCGCAGGAACTCGGCGGTCTCGGCGGCGGCCGCGACGGTGAGCGTGTAGACGATGCCGGAGCCGGGCAGCGTTTCCAGGTGGTCGGCGAGCCAGCCGAGCCGGTGCGCGGTGCCGGGCAGGTCGAGCACGGCCAGCCGCAGCGACCGGCGGTCCAGCGGACCGCGCAGCACCAGCGTGTCGCCGAGCCTGCCGTCGGAGGCGGCGTGGTCGTCGTCGGACCGGCTGTCTGCGGTGTCGCCGAGCTGTTCGGCGACGTCGTCGGTGACCCGGGTGTTGGCGGTCGCGGTGGTGGCCAGCACCGGCGTGCCGGGGCGCAGCTCGCGCAGGAAGGTCCGGATCCGCCGGTAGTCGGGGCGGAAGTCGTGCCCCCAGTCCGACACGCAGTGCGCCTCGTCGATGACCAGCAGGCCGGTGGTAGCGGCCAGGCTGGGCAGCACGTTGTCCCGAAAGTCCGGGTTGTTCAGCCGCTCCGGACTGATCAGCAGTACGTCGACGGCGCCGGCCCGGATCTCCGCGCTGACGGTGTCCCACTCGTCGAGGTTGGCGGAGTTGATCGTGCGGGCCTGGATCCCGGCCCGTTCGGCGGCGGCGACCTGGTTGCGCATCAACGCCAGCAGCGGCGAGACGATCACCGTCGGCCCGGCCGGTGCGGTCGGCACCGACCCGGTCGGGGTGGCCGGGTCGGTGCCGGACGAACCGGTGCCGGCGCGCAGCAACGCGGTGGCGATGAAGTAGACCGCCGACTTGCCCCACCCGGTGCGCTGTACGCAGAGCACCCGCCGCCGGTCGACGACCAGCGCCTCGATGGCCCGCCACTGGTCGTCGCGCAACGTCGCGCCCGGCCCGGCCAGCCTGTGCAGCGTCTGCTCGGCGCGGTCGCGCAACTCGGCCCGGTCCACGGTCATGTCGTGGACCGTAGCAAGGACCGTTCAGCGGGTGGCGACGCGGACCGCCACGGCGGTGTCCGGATGGTCGGCGAACAGTCCGTCCAGCCCGAGTCCGTAGAACAGTTCGTACTCTGCGGTGATGTCGCCCCGGGCAGCCGGGTCGGCACCGATGCGGTGGTCGGCCGGCAGGAACTGGTTCTCCGCCCGGAACGTCCAGGCGTGCACCGCCAGCCGGGCCCGGTGGGCGTCGCGGATCAGCGAGGTCGGGGCCAGCAGCGCGCCGTCGGCGTCGCGCGGCACGATCAGGTCCTTGGTGGGCCCGATGGCGTCGGCGTACCGGCTGATCCAGGCGAGCCCGTCCGGGGTGGCCAGGTCGGCGTAGCCGCGCGGGTCACCGGCCACGACGAAGTCGTACGGCCGGCCGCTGCCGCCGAGCAACTGCACCAGCCGCACGTTGGTCATCCGGCTCAGCTTGCGCAGGTTGGCGGTCTCGAAGGACTGGATGAACACCGCATCGGTACGCCGGGTCAGCTTGTTGCGTCGCAGAGTGTCGACCAGTGGCTCCTCCAGCGGCAGCCCGATCGACTGGAAGTAGGTGGGGTGCTTGGTCTCCGGGTAGATGCCGATGGTCCGGCCCAGTCGCCGGCCCTCCGACCGGGCCAGGTCGATGACCTCCTGCAGGGTCGGCACCGTGAACTCACCGTCGAACGCCGTGTTGGTCGGCCGGACCTGCGGCAGTCGCTCCACGGCCCGCAGGGTACGCAGCTCGGCCAGGGTGAAGTCCTCGGTGAACCACCCGGTGACGGAGCGCCCGTCGATGGTCTTGGTTGCCCGCCGATCGGCGAACTCGGCGCGGTCGGCGACGTCGGTGGTGCCCGAGATCTCGTTCTCGTGCCGGGCGACCAGCACCCCGTCGGCGGTCGACACCAGGTCGGGTTCGATGTAGTCGGCGCCTTGACGGATCGCCAGCCGGTACGCCTCCAGGGTGTGTTCCGGCCGGTAGCCGCTGGCCCCGCGGTGTGCGATGACCAGTGGTTTCGGCTCGGCCTGCGGCGGCTTGCCGCGGGCCGCCGGGTCGGTCGCGGTGGCGGCGGACGGGATCGCCATGGTGGCCAGCAGGGTGCCGGCAAGCAGCATGATCGGCAGAGTACGCGACAACGTCGTCTCCTCACAGGGGTGTCGCAGGGCGTCGTCGGCGTCAGTGAAGACGCCCCGGGCGACGGGCGGGAGACCGGTGGGCGACGGGCGGTCGGTGACCGGCTGACCACTACATGAATGCCGATCAATCTCTGATATTTTCGGCTTTTGCAGTGGTATGACATCTTTGATGCGCCGGCCGCTGCGAAACCCCGCCCGGATCGTGCCGATCGCGTTCCTCGGGGCGATCGCCGTGGGCACCGTACTGATGATGGTGCCGGCCAGCCGCCAGGGACCCGACGCGGCGCCCTTCGTCACAGCCCTGTTCACCGCCACCTCGGCGGTCTGCGTGACCGGGCTGGCCGTCACCGACACCCCGGCCTACTGGTCACCGCTCGGCCTGGTGCTGATCACCCTGCTCACCCAGCTCGGCGGCTTCGGGATCATGTCGCTGGCCACCCTGCTCGGCCTGCTGGTGTCCCGCCGGCTGGGGCTGCGCAGCCGACTCACGGCGCAGGCCGAGACCAACAGCCTCGCGCTGTCCGACATCCGGCGGGTGCTGCTGCGGATCGCGGCGACGATGCTCGGCGCCGAAACAGCGATCGCCCTCGTCCTGGCCGCCCGGCTGTGGCTGCACTACGACTACCCGCCGCCCCGGGCCCTGTGGTACGGGCTGTTCCACGCCGTCCAGGCGTTCAACAACGGCGGCTTCGCCCTCTACTCCGACGGGCTGGTCCAGTTCGTCGGCGACTGGTGGATCTGCCTGCCGCTGATCGTCGGCGTGGTGGTCGGCGGGCTCGGCTTCCCGGCCCTGTTCGAGCTGGCCCGCGAGCGCAGCCGGCCGCGGCGCTGGTCGGTGCACACCCGGCTGACCGTGTGGGGCACGTTGGCGCTGATCGGCATCGGCTTCGTCAGCATGCTCACCTTCGAGTGGGCCAACCCGCGTACCCTGGGCCCGCTCGACCTGCCGGAGAAGCTGTTGGCCGCGCTGTTCCAGGACGTGATGACCCGGTCCGGCGGGTTCAACACGGTCGACCTGGGAGAGTTCAACCCGGAGACGACGGCGGCCTCCATCGGAATGATGTTCATCGGCGGTGGCAGCGCCAGCACCGCCGGCGGGATCAAGGTGACCACCTTCTTCCTGCTCGCCTTCGTCATCTGGTCGGAGCTGCGCGGCGAGCACGACGTGGTGATCGGCCGACGCCGGATCGCGGCGGCCAGCCAGCGTCAGGCGCTGACCGTCGCGCTGATCGGCGTGGCGTTGGTCGGGGCCGGCACCCTGGCCCTGATCAGCCTGACCGACGACATCGGCGGTGAACAGGCGCTGTACGAGGTGACGTCGGCGTTCGGCACGACCGGGCTGTCCACCGGGATCACCGGCGACCTGCCCGACCCTGCTCAGGTGCTGCTCGTCGTGCTGATGTTCGTCGGCCGGATCGGCAGCGTCACGTTGGGCTCGGCGATCGCGTTGAACACCCGGCGGCGACGGTTCCACTACCCGGAGGAGCGACCCATCGTTGGCTGACCGTACCGGCACCAGGTCCACCCGGACCGTGGTCATCATCGGGCTCGGCCGGTTCGGCGGCCAGGTCGCCGACTCGATGCTGCGGATGGGTTTCGACGTGCTCGGCGTCGATTCCAATCCGGCGGTGGTTCAGCGGTGGGCAGACCGGCTCACCTACGTGGTGCAGGCCGACTCGACCGACACCGAGGCGCTGCGTCAGCTGGGTCTGCGGGACTTCCAGCGGGTGGTGGTCGGCATCGGCTCGGATGTCGAGGCCAGCGTGTTGACCGTGCTCAGCCTCGCCGAGATCGGCGTCACCGAGGTCTGGGCCAAGGCGGTCTCCGGCAAGCACGGCAAGATCCTGCGTTCCGTCGGCGCCCGGCACGTCATCTACCCGGAGGCCGCGATGGGCGACCGGGTGGCGCACCTGATCACCAGCAAGATGCTCGATTTCATCGAGTTCGACGACGGCTTCTCGATCGCCGAGACCCGGCTGCCGAGTGGTACGGCGGGCCGGCGGCTCGGTGAGACCGACATCCGGTCGCGGTACGGAGTGACCGTGATCGGGGTGAAGATGCCGGGGGAACGGTTCACCTACGCCGACCGGGAGACCGAACTTCGTGACGGCGCCCTGCTGATCGTCTCCGGCACCACCGAACAGGTTCAGCGGTTCGCCGCCGCCACCTGACCCGTACCCGCACCGGAGCCGTACCGCCGACGGGGTGCTACCGGACCGGGGACGTGTCGGTGGCAGGCTGACCGGTCGCCGTTTCCAACAGTTCGGTCGTCGCGCCCGCCGCCTGTCCGGCGACCGCCGCGACGGACACGTCGCAGATCAGCTCGTCGAGGTGGAACTCCAGCGGCAGCGTGTTGACCCCGTCGTAGTCACCCGCCAGCTGGAGCTGTGCGGTCGCCCCCGGGGCCAGGGTGGTGGCGTCGGCCGCAGGCCGCAGCCGTACGTCGCCGCCCTGCTGTTCCCACTGCCCGCCCCGCACCGCGGTGAGCCGTTGGGTGCCGGGGAAGGCGAAGCGCAGAGACCAGTCGGTCAGCTCGGCGGAACCGGTGTTGGTGACGGTGGCCGCAGCGACAAACTCCCGTCCGGAGTCGCCGCGCACCGTGTATTCGACCCGGCAGGGCGCCGAGGACTGGGCGGCGAGCCCGAAGTCCGGCGGCGCGGCCACCGCCTCGCGGAACCGGTCGGTGGCGGGTGTGGCACCGGCTCCGGCCCAGACCAGGGCGCTGAGCATCATCAGGCCGACCCCGATCACCACGGCTTCCGCGCGGCGCTGCACCCATGAGGTCCGCAGCCGGCGACGCCGGCCGATGCCGGTCGGGACCGGCAGATCCAGCCCGGTGACCTCGAGCCCGCAGGTGACATCGACGCCGACCGGGGGCGGGCCGTCGTCGGCGGCAATGTCGGTGTCGGAGCCCGGCCGGTTCGGCAGCGGCGCGACCATCGACGGCGACAGCCCGGCGGCGACCCCGACGGCGGCGGCCAGCGTCTTCGCCACCTCCTCGCTGGTCGGCCGGTCCGCCGGGCACTTGGCCAGGCACCGCAGGGTGAGGTCGACCACCTCCGCCGGCAGTCCGGCGACCGGTGGCATCGGGTCGGGCACGGTGTGCAGGTGTGCCCGCAGCATCTGGGTGACGCTCGCGGCCTGCCAGGGCAGCCGGCCGGTGAGTGAGCGGTAGAGCAGCAGGCCGACGGCGTACACGTCGGTGGCCGGTGAGACCTGGCCGCCGTTGAGGCGCTCCGGCGCCAGGTACGCCGGGGTGCCGAGCAGGTTGCCGTCCGGGCCGACGTCGCTTTCGCCGGCCAACGCGGAGATGCCGAAGTCGACGACCTTTGCTCCCGTGCTGGTCAGCATGACGTTGGCCGGGGTGACATCGCGGTGGACGACGCCGGTGGCGTGCGCGGCGGCCAGCGCCGAGGCGACCTCGGCGCAGGCCACCACCGCGTCCCGCCAGGACAGAATGTGTTCCCGACGCAGCCGGGCGGCCAGCGACTCGCCGTCCACCAGTTCCATCACCACGTACGGCAGGGTGGCTGCGTCCCGGACGGCTTCGCCGTAGTCGTAGACGTTGGTGATGTGCGGGTGGCACAGCCGGGCGGCGGCCTGCGCCTCCACCCGGATCCGGTGGCGGAACACCTGGTCCGGGGCGTACTGCGGAGCGAGGACCTTGATCGCGACCTGCCGGTCGAGGATCTCGTCGTAACCACGCCAGACCACCGACGTCCCGCCGGTGCCGAGCCGTTCGATCAGCCGGTACCGGTCACCGAGCAGTTGCCCGCAGTCGTTCGCCACCCCACCCATGACTCCCGAGTTGCCCGATCTGGCCCGAGCTACACCTGCGGAACCGCATCAGGGGGCGACGAGCAGCTGGTCGACCGGGGCATAGTCGTCGGTGAGCGGCTGCGCACCGGCCACGAAATCGGTCAGCTCGTCCCCGGCGAGCAGATCGAACTCGGCACCGACCGAAGCGGTCAACCGGGCCCGTACCTCGTCCAACGGCAGTGGCCGGTCGGCGGCGAGGATGACGAAGTTGCTGCCGCTGAGCCGGGTCGCCGCCCCCGGCCGGGTGATCAGCGCCACCTCGGGGAACTCGGCCGCGACGGTGGCCACCTCGGCCTGGATGAACCGCAGCGGCGGGTAGTCGATCACGTTCTGCAGGTAGCTGCCGCCTGGTCGGACCACCCGGCGGATCTCGGCGGCCATCTCCCGGGTGGCCAGGTGCCAGGGCACCACCAGGTGCCCGAACGCGTCCCCGACGACCACGTCGACGCTGTCCGTGGGCAGGTCGGTGACCAGGATCCGGGCGTCGCCGACCACCACGGCCAGGTCGGGACCCGGCTGCACGTCGAGCTCCCGCACGCCCAGGTCGACCAGTCCACCGTCGATCTCGTAGACGGTGTTGCGGGTGCCCGGCCGGGTGGCGCTGAGGTACCGGGGCATGGTGAAGCCGCCGCCGCCGAGGTGCAGCGCGTCGAGCGGTTCCCCGGGTGGGGCGGTCACGTCGAGGGCGGCACCGATCCATCTGGTGTAGGCGAACTCCAGGTGGGTGGGGTCGTCGAGGTCCACGTACGAGTGGCGGGCCGAGTTGAGCAGCAGCAGCCGGCCGGAGCCGCGGTCCGGATCGGCCTGCACGGTGGCGCAGTGGTACTCGGTCTCCACATCGCACGGGTCGGGTGCGGCAACGGCGAGGCCGACGGCGAGCAGCCCGATCACGGCGACGGCGGACCGCGTGGCGGTGCCGGTCCGGCCGCCGGGCGCTGCGCCGCCGTCCGCGCCACCGCCGGTGGCGGTGGCGGTGGCGTCGGTGGGTGGCCGGGTGCGGTGCAGATATACCCCGAGGGCGATACCGCTGCCGCCGAGCAGCAGCGCCAGCGTCATCATGATCACGCTGCTGGGTAGCGTGGCGACCAGGAAGAAGCCGGTGCCGAGGGTGGCGGTGATCGCGCCGAGCGTACCGATGCTGGACAGCTTGCCGACCACCTCGCCGGTGCGGTTCAGGTCGCCGAGCTGCAGTTTGATCACCAGTGGGGTGACCGCCGACAGCAGCGCGGCCGGCAGCACGATGGCCACCATGGTGAGCAGCAGGATGCCCACCACGGCGCTGCCGCGCAGCAGTTCACCGGCGTACCGCACCAGTGGGAGGGTGATCGCGGTGGTGATCCCGGCGAGGACCAGCGCGGCCGGCAGCAGCGGGCGGGGGTCGCGCCGGTCTGCGATCCGGCCACCGATCCAGGTGCCGTAGGCGATCGCGGCCAGCGCTACACCGATCACCGCGCTGTTGGTCTGCAGGGTCACTCCGATGTACGGCCCGACCAGCCGCAGCGCGACGATCTCCAGCACCAGTACAGCGCCGCTGGAGACGAAGACCAGCGCGGCGGCCAGGCCGGGCCGCAGCGGCGTGTCCGGTGGTGGCGAG